>JASLMV010000005.1 GCA_030746435.1 Gammaproteobacteria bacterium
CAGGAAACTACGCAACTGATCACTGCGCGACGGGTGCCGGAGCTTTAAATGACACGGCATTCCGTGCGGCAGAAACATGCGCGGAATGCCAGTAGTGGAATTTACATCGGCAAACCGCTGGTTTGCCGATAGTTTCGTTAACAGATGAATGCGACGAGGCTGCTAGTCTTCCAGCAGGAAACTGCGCAACTGATCGCTGCGCGACGGGTGCCGGAGCTTTCTGAGCGCCTTCGCCTCTATCTGCCGGATGCGCTCACGCGTGACGTCGAACTGCTTGCCGACTTCTTCCAGCGTGTGGTCCGTGTTCATCTCGATACCAAAGCGCATGCGTAGCACTTTTGCTTCACGTGGGGTGAGGCCGGCCAGTACGTTGCTGGTGGTTTCCTTGAGCCCCGAACCCGTGGCCGAATCCACCGGCGAGGAGACGGTCGTATCCTCGATGAAATCGCCGAGGTGTGAATCCTCGTCGTCGCCAATAGGCGTCTCCATCGAGATCGGTTCTTTGGCGATCTTCAGTACCTTGCGCACCTTGTCTTCCGACATCTCCATGCGCTCGGCCAGTTCTTCGGGCGTGGGCTCGCGACCCATCTCCTGCAGCATCTGGCGCGAAATACGGTTGAGCTTGTTAATGGTCTCGATCATGTGCACCGGAATACGGATAGTGCGCGCCTGGTCGGCGATCGAGCGGGTAATGGCCTGGCGGATCCACCAGGTCGCATAGGTCGAGAACTTGTAACCGCGGCGGTATTCGAACTTGTCCACGGCCTTCATCAGGCCGATGTTGCCTTCCTGGATCAGGTCGAGGAACTGCAGGCCGCGGTTCGTGTATTTCTTCGCAATCGAGATAACCAACCTCAGGTTGGCCTCGACCATTTCTTTCTTCGCGCGCCGTGCCTTGGCCTCGCCGACCGCCATCTTGCGGTTAATGTCCTTGATCTCGGCGATGCTCAGGTAAGTAATCTCTTCGATCAGGATCAGCTTCCTCTGCGCGCGCTGAATTTCCGGTTTCATCTTCGACAGGATCGACGAGTACTTGCGCTTCGCACGGATGTGCTTGTCGATCCACTTCAGGTTGGTTTCGTTCTGCGGGAAGCTGGCGATGAAGTCCTTGCGTTGCATGCCAGCCTGGCGCACGCAGATCAGCATGATCTGTTTCTCGAGGTCACGGATGCTCTGAACGGTGCTGCGTATGTTGTTGCACAGGGCTTCGAATAACTTGGGCGCCAGCAGGATTTCCGCCAGTTCCGCCGTCAGTTTTTCGCGTGCGGTCAGCACTTTCTTTGTCTGTGTACCCTCTTTCTCGAAGAGTTTCAGCAGCCGCTTCTGCCGCCTGAAGATTGATTTCAGGCGCTTGCTGGCCTCAACAGGATCGGGCCCCGTGTCTTCTTCCTTTTCTTCGTCGGTTTTTTCTGCCGGTTTGGCGCCGGGCTGCGCAATGACGTCGGGCGCGTTCGGGTCGATAAAGCCCGTCAGGATGTCCGTAAGCCTGCCTTCGCCAGCCTTAACCGGGGCATAGGTTTCCTCGAGTTGTGCGATCACGGGTGGGAACAGCGAGAGCGCTGCCTTGACCTGGTTCAGGCCTTCTTCGATTCGCTTCGCGATACGAATCTCGCCTTCGCGGGTAAGCAGTTCGACCGTACCCATCTCGCGCATGTACATGCGTACCGGATCGGTTGTGCGGCCGAACTCGGCATCGACAGTCGCAATCGCTTCGGCCGCTTCTTCCTGTTCGTCGTCGCCGGTGACGGCTGCGTCGGATAAAACCAGCGAGTCGACTTCGGGGGCCTTCTCGTAAACGGTGATCCCCATATCGTTAATCATGTTAACGATGTCTTCGATCTGCTCCGGGTCGACGATGTCGTTGGGCAGGTGATCGTTAACTTCCGCGTACGTCAGGTAGCCTTGTTCCTTGCCACGGGCAATGAGCAACTTCAACTGCGAATTCGGTGAACCGGATCGGGGAGGGGTCACAGGCGGCTTGGGGGAGTCGGGCTGGTCTTTCACTCGATGAGCCTCGGGTGGGGAACGTAAACGATTAATTTTAACAAAGCAGCGGATTCCTGACCAGATTCTGTAGATATTTCTGGCCCGGCCAAAGGCCCCGGATTGGCTGGATTCAGGACGCCGGGGGCGGGTTGCCCCGGGGCGCTGGTGCCCCGAACCGGTGCAGGCGCCCTAACTCGCCTTGGAACGTGGACCCGCGATCTGCGCCTGAAGTTCCCGGAACTCGGCCTTTTCGGCGTCCGTCAGTCCGTGGTTGGCCTTGTCTGTCAGTTCGGCAAAGCGGCGTTCCAGGTCGTCGTGCAGGATGCTGTCCAACGTGTCCTGGAGCTGCGCCGCCCAGTCTGACTCTTCGTCGAGCGGCAGTTCCTGGGTCAGGAGCTTTGTTAAGTGGCTGCCCCCGTCGGGATGCTCGCTTAACTGTTCGGCCAGCCGGGCCGGCTTGATATCCGGGTTGTCCTCGGCCGTGGCCAGCAAATCCCTTAGCAGTTGCAGGCCAGGCTGATCCAGTTCATCGAAGCCTTCCGGTACCCGGATCACGCTCGCCGTTGCCGGCTGATGAAGAGCCAGCGTTATAGCCTGGCGTACCGGGCCGGGACGGCCATAGCTTACCCGCTGCGACGCGCGTATCCGCGTTTGTGGCCGTTCGGCCGGGGCAGCCCCCGGATCGCTCAGCAACCGTGCCAGCCGTTCTGCGCTTAAGCCTACTTCCGCCGCCAGCCGTTCCAGCAACAACTCTCGATACACCCCTTCGGGTATACGGTTCACGAGCGGCCGGGCCAGTTCCGCAAGGCGGGCCTGCCCGTCGATGCTGGCGAGGTCGGTTTCGGCCTTCAGGTGTTCAAGCAGGTAATCGGACAAAGGCTGACTGTCCTCGACCAGCCTTAAAAATGCTTCCGGCCCGATTTCGTTGACCATCGAGTCCGGGTCCTGCCCGTCGGCCAGGAACAGAAAGCGCACCTGCCTGCCTTCGCGCAGTTCGGGTAACGTTACCTGCAGGGCGCGCCATGCCGCCTCGCTGCCCGCGCGGTCACCGTCGAAACAAAATACGATTTCATTACTGGCGCGGAACAACCGTTGCAGGTGGTCCGGTGTGGTCGCGGTGCCGAGGGTTGCCACCGCCGTCGTGATGCCATGGCGGGCGAGGGCAACCACGTCCATATAACCTTCGACCACGAGCAGCCTGTCCAGATTGCGATTGGCGCGGCGTGCTTCGAACAGGCCGTACAGTTCGCGGCCCTTGTGGAATACCGGTGTTTCGGGTGAGTTCAGGTACTTCGGCTCGGTGTTGTCCATTACGCGTCCGCCGAAACCGACGGTCCGGCCGCGGCTGTCGCGAATTGGGAACATGATTCGATCACGGAAGCGATCGTACACGCGACCTTCTTCGTTACGCAGCACCAGGCCGGTCTTTAGCAGCCGGTCGCGGCCCGCCTCATCGCTGCCGAAGCGCTTCAGCAGGAAATCCCAGCCCGCCGGCGCAAAGCCGATTCGGAAATGGTTCGTGGTATTGCCGTCGAGTCCACGGGATTTCAGGTATTCAATTGCCGCCGGGTTGTCACGCAGCTGCTCGCAATACAGGTTGGCTGCTTTCTCGAGCAGATCGAAAAGCGGCGTCGTCGGTGTGCCGGGGGCTTTACCTTCTTCGCGCGGCACGTCCACACCGTTCAGGGCGGCAAGTTCTTCGATGGCTTCAACGAATTCCAGCCGGTCGTGCTCCATCAGGAAACCGACGACGGTGCCGTGCGCGCCGCAACCGAAGCAGTGATAGAAACCTTTTTCCGGGCTGACCGTAAACGATGCGGTTTTTTCCCCGTGGAAGGGGCAACAGGCTTTGTATTCCCGGCCGGCCTTTTTAATCTGAATCCGGCTGCTGATGACCTCGACGATATCCGAGCGATCGATGAGGTCGTTAATAAAATCCTGGGGAATTCGGCCTGGCATGGTTGGCAACGGGTCTCGTGCAGCTGTTGTTGTCGTTAGGGATTGACGGATCAGCATAAGCCCGCCGGCCCGGTGAGTCCAACGGGTGCACGGTTTGTAACTCGCCTAGCCTGCCAGGCGGCTTTTGACGAGCGTGCTCAACGCGCCCATGTCGGCGCGGCCCTGTGCCTTTTCCTTGATCATCCCCATGACCTTGCCCATGTCCTGCATACTCGCGGCATTGGTCGCTTCGATCACTTCGCTGACCAGGGCTGCGAGTTCGGCCTCACCGAGTTGCTCGGGCATGTAGGCCTTGAGGATTTCCGCCTCGGCGAGTTCCTGCGCCTCGCGGTCGGCACGCCCGGCATCGGCATACTGTTGCGCCGAGTCCTTGCGCTGTTTAATCAGCTTTTCGGTTACCTGCAGGATGGTGTTGTCGTCGAGATCCTGCCGGTCCTCGATTTCGCGTGACTGGATGGCCGCGAGCAGCATCCGGATGACGCTCAGCCGTTCTTTCTCGCCGGCCTTCAAAGCCTGCTTCATATCGGACTGGATTTGTGCTTTCAACGTGGCCATTAGTAGACGCCTGAATATTGGCGGGGCCTGGTGTGGCAGCTGATAGTCGGGTTTGCCTGTAGGAGCGGCTTTAAATGATGCCATATTTCCGTGCGGCAAAAAGTACGCACGGAAATATCTTAGGGAGAATATATTTCGAGGGATCCACAGGATGCCGAGATAGCCGCGAATTAATAAAGCCGCTGGCGGCGGTTTACATCGCGCGCCGTCTTTTTCATCTGGCGCTTTACGGCCGCGGCTTTCTTGCGCTTCCGTTCCTGCGTGGGCTTCTCGTAATACTCGCGTCTGCGGAGTTCCGACAGGATGCCGGCTTTCTCGCAGGCACGCTTGAAGCGCCGCAGGGCTGCGTCGAAATGCTCGTTTTCTCTGACTCGTACGCTTGGCAAAACTTTAATCCTTCTCCGTTTATCACTCTGACTCGTTAAGAAACGGAGCGAAAAAAACCGGCACTGCTGCCGGAAGGCGGGCAAATATACCGCCGGAAACCGCGAAATGCAAAGGCAGGGCGCGGATTCCGGCGGTTTCAGGCATGATTAGCGGTCACCGCACGCGGGGGGCGATTTGCAGGTTCTCGGCATAGAAACCAGTTGCGACGAGACAGGCGTGGCCGTATTCGACTCGGAGCGCGGCCTGCTTGCGCACGAGCTATACAGCCAGGTGGAGCTCCACCGGGACTATGGGGGCGTGGTGCCCGAGCTTGCGTCCCGCGACCATATACGCAAGCTCCTGCCGCTGATCGATCAGGTGTTTCGTGACGCGCAGACGACGACCGGCGATCTGGACGGAGTCGCCTACACCGCGGGGCCGGGCCTGATCGGGGCGCTGCTCGTGGGGGGCACGGTGGCGGAGGGCCTGGCACTTGGCTGGGGCATCCCGGCGGTCCCCGTGCACCATATGGAAGCGCACCTCCTCGCTGCGCTACTCGAAGACCCGGCGCCTGCTTTTCCCTTCGTCGCGCTGCTCGTGTCCGGCGGCCACAGTATGCTGGTGGACGTATCGGGTCCCGGCGAGTACCGCGTACTCGGGCAGACCCTGGACGACGCAGCCGGAGAAGCCTTCGACAAGACGGCGAAGCTGCTCGGACTACCGTATCCGGGTGGCCCCGCACTGGCCGAACTGGCCACCCGCGGCAAGCCGGGCCGGTTTAACCTGCCCCGGCCCATGCTTAAAAAACCCGGCCTGGAGTTCAGTTTCAGTGGCCTGAAGACGGCCGTGATGCTTACCGTGCGTGAATTTGAAGCCAACGGCCCCCTCGGTGAATCCGACAAAGCCGATATAGCGAAATCCTTTGAGGAAGCGATAGTCGATACGCTGGTCGCAAAGTCGGTCAGGGCAATTGAGGCCACAGGTTATTCGAGCCTTGTTATAGCCGGCGGTGTAGGTGCTAATCGCAGTCTGCGGACAGAACTGCGTGCAGCGCTGAAGAAAACAGGTGGCGAGGTTTACTATCCGAGTCCTGAGTTGTGCACGGACAACGGAGCGATGGTTGCCCACGCAGGATTACTGCGACTTGCAGCCGGGCATCGATCCACCGGCGAAGTACTTGCAAGGCCGAGGTGGGAACTGGACGAACTTCAGCCTATGCAAACCAGCTGAACCAGGGGACGCGGATGGACATCGTTTTAGTACGGGATCTCCGTTTCAAGACCATTATCGGTATCTGGGACTGGGAACGGCAGCTCCCGCAGATTGTCAATATAGATCTTGAGATGGGCTGGGATATGTCCGCGGCTGTGGCGAGCGAAGACCTGGAGGATGCGCTGGATTACAAGGCGGTATCGAAACGGGTCGAAGATTTCGTCAAGGAACAGGAGTTCAGGCTGGTAGAGAAGGCGGCGGATGCGGTTGCGAACATGGTGATGGAAGAATTTTCGGTCCCATGGATACGCGTATCGTTTCAGAAACCCCACGCGGTGACCCGCTCGAAGTCGGTTGGAGTCATCGTAGAGCGAGGTAGTCATGGCTGATGGCAGTAGTGCAGCAGTTGGCGTTTACCTGAGCCTCGGGAGCAACATTGCCCCCGAGAAATATTTGCAAATGGCCTGCAACGAACTGGCGAGCAGTTACGGCGACCTGGAGTTGTCGTCGGTGTACGAAAACTCACCGGTGGGTTTTTCGGGCGATAACTTCCTGAACATGGTCGTGGGATTCGCAACCTCCGAAGAACCGGAGCGCATAGTGGCCCGCATCGAGCGCCTGCACAGGAAAGCCGGCCGGGTCAGGAAAAGCGATCCCTTCAGTTCGCGGACCCTCGACCTCGACCTGCTGCTGTACGGTGATGCGGTGCGCCGCCGCCCGAAGCTGCCGCGCGAAGACATAGAAAAGTACAGTTTCGTGCTCGGGCCGCTGGCCGAGGTAGCGCCCGAACTCCGCCATCCGGTGAGCGGCGTTACCATGCAGGCAATCTGGGACGATTTTGATCAGGAAGAACATCCCATGACCCGCGTCGACATCGGCCTGAACTAACTGAAAAACTCTCAGCCGGCACGATCCGTTCGCTGTAGGAGCGGCTTTAAATGAGACCATATTTCCTCGCGGCGAAGAAAACGCGTGGAAATATCTGAGGCCGAATATATTTCGAGGAATCCACAGGATTCCGAGATAGCCGCGACGCCGAGTGCTTTTAAACTACCACCCAATCGAGCGGCCGCCATCGACGGCTATGATCTGGCCCGTAATATAAGGCGCATCCTTGACGAGGAACAGCACAGCGCGTGCTATGTCGTCCGGCTCGCCCGTGTGTCCCATCGGGATCTGTTTGATGATGCTTTGCTCAACTTTTTCCGGCAGGCCATCTTCGGGCCACAGGATTGCACCGGGCGACACGCCGTTCACGCGCACCTCGGGGGCGAGGTCTTTCGCGAGTGAACGCGTCAGCATGGCGAGGCCTGCCTTGGCCGGTCCGTACACCGGGTGATTCCGCAGCGGTCGGTGCGCATGGATGTCGACGATATTGACGATGCAACCGCCCGTCGCGCGCAAATGCGGCGTGGCGGCCTTGGCAAGGAACAGGGGCGCCTTCAGGTTGGTACCGAGCAGGTCGTCCCAGTCTTTCTCCGTGACTTCCTCAAGTGGGGTTGCATAGAACGTCGACGCATTGTTGACCAGCACATCGAGACGTCCGCTTTGTTCCACCAGGCCTGTAACCACTTGCGCAAGCCCGCCGCTGTCGAGCAGGTCCGCCTGCACGGTCAGCGCGGAGTCTGCACGCTCGGCATTCAGGGCGTCGGCAAGCTTGTTCGCATCATCAGCGGAACCCCGGTAGTGAACGGCTATGTTCGCACCGTGCGCGTGCAGCGCATGCGCAATGGCCGCACCGATGCGCCGGGCGGCGCCGGTAATCAATGCCCACTGACCGTCCAGTGCGGTCGAATTGTCTGTCGTTGCTGCGTTCACTTCTGACTACTCACCAGCCGGGGTTGTCCGGAAGGCGTGTAAGATTACATCAGCACGTACTATTCACCAACGATTGAATAGTACATGCACAGGCTTTTCCTTCTTAAATAAGCTATCCCTTTGCCTATGCTCACTGATTTACCGGAACCGGATGCGGAAGCCCGTGTGCACAGTGAAAAACTGCGCAGGCATGTACAGGAGCGCATCGAATCCGCGGGCGGCTGGATCAGCTTTGCCGATTACATGGATATGGCGTTGTATGCCCCGGGCCTCGGTTACTACAGTGCCGGTGCGGCAAAGTTCGGCGAGGCCGGGGATTTCGTCACTGCCCCGGAAATCTCCCCGCTGTTTTCGCAGTGTGTGGCGGGACAATGTGCACAGGTGCTCGGGGAGGCGGGGGGCGGCGATATCCTGGAGCTGGGCGCCGGTAGCGGCGCCATGGCGGCCGAGATGTTGCTCGAACTGGAACGTCTCGACTGCCTGCCCGGACATTACCTCGTACTCGAACCTTCGGCCGACTTGCGCGCACGGCAGGAAACAAACATCCGCGAACGGGCGGGGTCGCTCGCGGATTGCGTGCGGTGGCTCGACACCGCTCCGGCAGAACCCATCCGGGGCGTGCTGGTCGCCAACGAGGTTGCGGATGCAATCCCGGTGAACCGTTTTGTGCTCGAAGGTCCCGATTCCAGCGAAATCGGCGTCGCGCTGCGCAACGACAAGTTGCGGCTCGAGGCCCGGCCGGCGGGACCTGAACTCGTACAGGCCCTGGAACCGGTCCGTGCGCTGCCCGGCCTGGCCGGCAACGCCCCCTTCCAGTCGGAAATATCGCTCCGGCTTCCGGCGTGGCTGCTGACCGTTTCGGCCTGGCTGGAGGAGGGTGTGGCGCTATTGTTTGATTACGGGTTTTCGCGACCTGAGTACTATTTGCCGGAGCGCAGCTCAGGTACCCTGCGTTGCTACTACAGGCATCGTGCGCACAACGACCCGTTGTTCTGGCCGGGATTGCAGGACATTACCGCCTGGGTCGATTTCACCCTGCTCGCGGAAACGGCCAGGGACGCACAACTGGATGTCCTGGGTTACTCGACGCAGGCGCACTTTCTGCTTGCCGCCGGGCTTGACGAGCGGGTTGGCCGGCACGTGGTTGAGACGCAACAGTTGCGGACGGAAATTGCGCACGGGATACGTCAGTTGATTATGCCGGGCGAAATGGGCGAGTCGATCAAGGTATTGGCGCTCGGCAAGGGTGACGTAACAGTGCCGGAAGGAATGACGGGACGCGATATGCGTTCCAGTCTTTAAAGTGCACAAGGAATATTTGTGGGATACCTGGAAGCGGTTTTGCTTGCCCTCGTGCAGGGTATTACGGAGTTTTTGCCGATATCGAGTTCGGCACACCTTATCCTGGTGCCTGCACTGCTCGACTGGGAAGACCAGGGCCTGGCTTTCGACGTTGCAGTCCATCTCGGCAGCCTGCTCGCGGTCTGCCTGTATTTTCGTGACGAAATAGTTGCGATCTGCCAGTCGTGGTACGCATCGCTTAGCAGGCATACCAAACCCGATGCCGAAGCCATGTTTGGCTGGTACATCTGTGCAGCCACGATCCCGGCCGGGCTGGTCGGCCTGTTTTTCCGTGACCTTATCAACCTGCATCTGCGCGATCCGCTGGTCATCGCCGCGACCACCGGCGTCTTCGGCGTCGTGTTGTGGCTGGTGGACAGGCGTGGCGGTGCAGGTGCCGATGAGCACACGCTGAATTTCCGGACTGCACTCCTGATCGGTTGCGCACAGGCGCTGGCGTTTGTCCCGGGCACTTCGCGGTCGGGCATTACGATCACCGCGGGGCTGGCGCTCGGACTGTCGCGGCAGGCTGCCGCACGCTTTTCTTTCCTGATGGCGATTCCGGTTATTACGCTCGCCTCGCTCCTGGAGATCTGGACGCTGATCCAGACAGAAGGCCCGGTACCCTGGCTCATCATAATTGCCGGTACGACGGTTTCCTGCCTGTCGGCCTACCTGTGCATCAAGGTTTTCGTGAATATGCTGGCGCGCGTAAGCATGCTGCCGTTCGCGATTTACCGGGTGGTGCTCGCCGTTGTCCTGGTTGTGATATTCGCGGGCTGACCGCCGATCCGGTTCAGCCGAAACGCAGCCATGCGAACAGGCCAATCATCGAGAACGCGATGGCCAGCTTGGCGACGGCGCCGAGTAGAAATCCTATAGTCGCACCTATGCCGGCCCAGCCGGCCCTGCGAAGTTCCTTGTGCAGTAAGAGTTCGCCGCTTACCGCGCCGACGAACGGGCCGAAGATGATCCCGAGCGGGCCCACAAAAATGCCGAGCAGGGCACCGAGCGCTGCGCCCACTATGGCCTGTTTCGATGCCCCGAATTTTTTGGCGCCCAAAGCGCCCGCCAGCAGATCGACGATATAGGTCAGCAAAGCCAGCAGAGCCAGCACAATTATTGAGCCCAGACCCACGTATTCGAAGTCTTCGGACCAGGCCGCTATCACCAACCCGCAGAATAGCAACGGCGCGCCGGGCATGGCCGGCAACGCCAGGCCTACGACACCGGTTAAAACAAATATCGCTGCGATGGCCCAGAGTATGTAGGTGGTTTCCATCAGCCCCCGCGGACTCCCGCCAGTGCTGCAGTCACCGCTTCGAGTCTTGCTTGCCGGAGGGCCGCACCGAATTCAGGCCCCTCCAGTCCCTGTTCCTGCAGAGCTTCGCTGCTGATATCGACCGCCGCCGCCAGGGCCGCGCGCAGAATAGTGGCCTGATGATAAGGGCGCTCTTCCATCCCGGTCCGGCCGCGCGCATCCGCTTCGCATGCAAGCAAAAACTCCTCGAAACGTTCCGGCCGCCGGAAGGCGTCGGTGTTTTCGATCAGTTTCAGGACGGTATCCGGCCTGAGTTGCAGGGCGCGATGGCTGTGACCGTGATACAGCCCGACGTGCAGCGCTATGTCGCGGCAGTGGTTCGGCGCGCCCAGGCGGTCGCAGAGTTCATTAATCAGTTCCACGCTGCGTTGCTCGTGGCCCCTGTGGCTCGGCCACCAGCGTTTATCCGTGGTGCCTTTGCCGAGGTCGTGGACCATTGCGGCGAAGCGTACCGGTAACGAATCGGATAAAGCGGCCGCCTGCTGCATGACCAGCAGCACATGGATGCCGGTATCGATCTCCGGGTGCCACTTTGGCGGTTGCGGTACGCCGAACAGGCGATCGATCTCGGGGAAGACAATCTCCAGCGCGCCGCAGTTGCGGAGCGTCTCTATAAATATGTCGGGCCTGCTTTCGCCCAGCGCAATAGCCGTCTCCTTCCAGACCCGTTCGGCAACCAGCGTGTCCAGTTCGCCTCCTGCCGCCATTTCTTTCATAAGCTCAAGCGTATCGGTTGCCACGCTGAAACCGAGTTTGTGAAAACGCGCGGCAAAGCGTGCTACCCGTAATACACGCAGCGGATCCTCGCGGAAGGCATCGGACACATGGCGCAGCAACTTCGCCTCGATGTCGGCCCGGCCTCCGTAAGGGTCGGTCAGTGTGCCGTCGCTGCTTTCGGCAATGGCATTGATGGTCAGGTCGCGCCTGAGCAGGTCGTCTTC
This sequence comes from Gammaproteobacteria bacterium, assembly GCA_030746435.1. Taxonomy (GTDB): domain Bacteria; phylum Pseudomonadota; class Gammaproteobacteria; order Steroidobacterales. Next base: position 11,500 of record JASLMV010000005.1, read on the forward strand.
CAGGCTGACGTCGCTCTCCGCATACACTTCAAAGCCGCGGTGGCCGGGCCCGGTCTTGGTCTCCGTGCGTGCCAGTGCGTATTCTTCGCCGGTTTCGGGGTGCAGAAAAACCGGGAAATCCTTGCCGACCTGCTTGTAGCCGTCGGCCTCCAGTTCGGCAGGGCTGCCACCGACCACGACCCAGTCCTTTTCGCCGACCGGGCGATTGAGTAACTTATCGCGAACCGCGCCGCCAACGAGGTAGATTTCCATTGCGGCATTGTACCCGTATCGTGTGGTTTCAAATGATCCCCTGCCTGTCGAAAAAACTGCTGATAGCCGTGCTGACCATAACGCTGCTGTCCGGATGTTCCATCCCTTATTACTGGCAGGCAGCGCGGGGTCAGATGCGCATCGTGCAGGGTCGTGAACCGGTAGCCGAACTCCTTACGCGCGACGATCTTTCCACCGGGTTACGTGAGCGGCTCGAGGTGTCGCAGGCCGCGCTTGAGTTTGCACACGGCGAAATGCTGTTGCCGGACAACGGGAGCTATACCAACTATTACGATACGGGCGACCTGTACATCGTGTGGAATGTGTTCGCGGCACCGGAGTTTTCCCTGGAACCACGGACCTGGTGTTACCTGGTCGTGGGGTGCATCTCGTACCGGGGTTATTTCAGCGAAGCAAAGGCGCGCAGCTACTCAGACAAACTGGCCGCAAAAGGTGCGGACGTTTATGTCAGCGGTGTCGCCGCCTATTCCACGCTCGGACGGTTTCGCGATCCGCTGTTAAACACCATGCTGCAGATGAGTGAAGCGGATTTCGCGGGCCTCCTGTTCCATGAACTGGCACATCAGCAGCTCTATATTCAGGACGACAGCGCCTTCAACGAGGGTTTTGCGACTGCGGTCGAAGCCGAGGGGCAGCGCCGCTGGCAGCAGGCGCGCGGGGTAACGGTTGCAGCGCGCACCGCTGAATTTATGACGCAGAAGCGACAGGTGATGGCGCTCATTGACGGCACGCGTGCGAAGCTCGAAGAACTGTACGCAAGCGAGATTGATCAGGAGCAGAAACGGGCGCGCAAACAGCTTCTGTTCGCGGAACTTAAACTCGAGTTCATCGCGCTCAGCGAGAGCTGGGCACGCGACGGCTTAGAGCGCCGGCCATACTCCGGCCTGTTCGCCATGGAGTTGAACAATGCATCGCTTGGCGCCGTCGCGACCTATGCAGACTACGTGCCTGCATTCGAACAACTGCTCGAACAATGCGCGGGCGAACTGGACTGTTTTTACGAACGTGCGGCGGACCTGGGAGACCTCGATGCGGACACGCGTGAGGCGCGCATAGCAGAACTGGTGGCTGCGGCCCGCAAAAGCCCCTGATCCGTTTATCTGGTCGTCCCTGGTTCGTTTACCGTATGGTCCTTAACAGCGTGCGCCGGCCGCGGTAAACTTTCAATACCAGCAGGTTCTGATCATTCGCCAGTGTCTGCAGGTCGCTGACCGAGGTGACCGGCTGCTGATTGATCAGGACGATCACGTCGCCGGCCTGCAGACCGCGGAACTCGGCCGGACTGCCCTCGGCAACCGAATCGATGATCACTCCCTTGCCTTCATAGGGCTGCGATGCCCCGTCGTAAGTCGAGAAGGTGGCGCCGGCCAGGCCGGGGTGTATTTCGCCCGCGACCAGTTCCGGTTCCGTTTCCAGCTGACCGAGCGTGGCGTTGAGCCGTATTCGTCCGTCTCCCCGCTGGACGGTGACCCGCACTTTATCGCCGCTACGCTTGAGGCCGATGGTCGTGCGCAAATCACCGGCGCCGCTGATGGTCTTGCCGTCGACCGAGGTAATCACGTCACCGACTTCGATGCCTGCCTTTTCTGCAGGTGAGTCGGGGAATACTTCCTCGACCAGTGCACCCTGGTAGTTGTCGGTCTCGATGCCCAGCGCTTCGGCGGTGTCGGCGCTGAAGTCCCGGATGCTTACACCCAGCAGCCCGCGTTTGACTTCACCGAATTCGAGGATCTGCGCCATGATCGATTCGGCGATATTTACGGGTATAGCGAAGCCGATGCCGATGTTGCCACCGTTGGAACTGTAAATGGCGGAGTTGATGCCGATCAGTTCGCCGTTCAGGTTGATGAGTGCGCCGCCGGAGTTGCCGGGGTTGATCGATGCATCGGTCTGGATGAAATCTTCGTAGCCGCCGCGCTGGATACCGCGCCGGCCGAGTGCGCTGACGATTCCGGACGTTACCGTGTGCTCCAGGCCGAAGGGGTTGCCGATCGCGAGCACGAAATCGCCGACGCGTAATTTGTCGGAGTTGCCCAGCCGCATTTCGGTAAGGCCGGCAGGGTTCTTCACCTGGATAACGGCGATGTCCGTGCCTTGGTCCGAACCGATAACGGTCGCCTCGAGCGTGCGGTCGTCGTTCAGGAATATTTCGATTTCGTCAGCTTTACTGATGACGTGGTGGTTAGTCAGTATGTAACCTTGCTCCGCGTCTACGATGACACCAGAGCCGGCCGCGCTGACTTCACGCTGCCGCTGGCGGCCTTCCGGCACGCCGAAAAAGCGCCGGAAAAAAGGATCCTGCATCAGCGGGTTGTTAGGGGCGGACACGGTCGCCTTGGTACGGATATTGACGACCGCCGGCGAGGTCTTGTCGACGAGCGGCGCGAGGCTCGGCATTTCAGTGCCGTTAAGGCTGCCGGGCAGGGCTGCATGGGCCAGCGTTGTTGAAAAGAAGAGTGCAACAGCAGCACCCAATAGTCCGGTTCGCACGTGCGTCATCAGGGTCGGTCCTTAAGTAAAAACTGGGGGGCAGTATAACCCGCCCGGGTAAAGGGCTTTAGCCCTTCATTCGAGCAGTATTGAGTGAGTAACGACAATACCGGCGGGCCAAAGTTTCAGCGCGCCGGTAACTATCTGCCGTTTCGGTGCCGGGTCAGGCCGCCTTTACCTCGACCTTCCGGGGCCGGCTTTTGGCCTGCTTGTCGATGCTGACTTCGAGCACACCGTGGTTGGTCCTGGCCTTGATCGAGTCGCCGTCTGCCGTATCGGGCAGCGTAAAGCGCCTCAGGAAGCTTCCCGTGACCCGCTCGAAGCGGCGAAAGCCTTCCTCGCTCTCGTCCAATCCCTGCTCACGCCGTCCCTGGATAGTCAGCACACCATTCTCCATGGTGACGTCTATATCGTTTGGATCGACACCGGGAAGATCGGCCCGCAGCAAATAGCGGTCTTTTTCCTCGCGGATGTCTACGGCCGGCAACCAGTCCGATACGCTGTCGGCTTCAGAGTTGACCAGCCGGTCCAGCTCAGGGTCCTGGAGCAGGCGTCCGAGCAAACCGAGCGGCCGGTAACGCGGCTCATAACGCATAATGTTCATAACGTTCTCCTGCAATGATTAGTTGTCCACATGGCAGGAAAATGGGGTTGCGCACAGCAAATTCAAGATTCGGGGGGGGCAAAATCGGACTGATTTTGTGGAAAAACTGTGGATATATGGCTTAGAAGCTGGGGAAAGCCAAACACAAGATATTGTGTTTTTGCATTGCGAAACGCGCTGTTGGCCAAGCATCATATGCCTTCTTTAGTGATTTGACAAATATGATATAAGTCATTGTTTTATAATTCTTTGTATAAAAAATAACCAACAAAAAAAGCACTTGACAGCACCCGAAGGCAGGCATATTCTGATCCGCAGTCAACACAACATCTAGTGTTGGCATTTTGGGCGGGATAGTCGCATTTTTGGGCAAATCGGCCATTTATGGTCGTCGGGGAATATTTACGGTAGAGAGTGCATTATTGGCCCGTGTTGAAAGGGTAAATGTACTCTCAGGGGCCGTAGTTCCTAACCGACTCAAGGGGTTTTTCGGGGCCCCGGATTATTGGGTTGGTGCTTAACCAGGGGAGTGGAAGCACACCATGAAAACTGCAGTGCAAAGGGAACCTGCCGCAGGACCGGCGATCGAGTATCAGGAAGCATCTATAGATATCTGGGACAAGAAGTATCGCCTCAAGTCAAAAAACGGTCAGACCATTGACGAAACAATGGACGATACCTACCGGCGTGTTGCGCAGGCGCTGGCAGACGTAGAACAGGAAGCCGATCGCGAACAACGGTTTGAAGCATTTCTGTGGGCGTTGCGCAGGGGCGCCATTCCGGCCGGGCGAATTATTTCCAATGCCGGTGCGCAGGAACACAAACCCGCAACCTCCACGATTAACTGCACCGTGTCAGGCAGTATCCGCGACTCGATGCACGACATACTCGACAAGGTGCATGAAGCCGGCCTGACGCTGAAAGCCGGTTGCGGTATCGGCTACGAGTTTTCCACCCTGCGTCCCAAGGGTGCCTACGTGTCCGGCGCGGGCGCTTATACATCCGGCCCGCTGTCGTTCATGGATATCTACGACAAGATGTGTTTCACCGTGTCATCGGCAGGCGGCAGGCGCGGCGCACAGATGGGCACCTTCGATATCGGTCATCCCGACATCATCGATTTTGTCCGGGCCAAACGCGAAGACGGCCGGCTGCGGCAGTTCAACCTTTCGCTGCTGATCACCAACGATTTCATGCAGGCGGTGCAAAGGGACCGGGACTGGACGCTGGCGTTCCCGCTCGACGAAAAACAGTTACAGCAGGAGGACGTCGACCTTAATGATTCTTCCGAGGTCGTCTGGCGTGACTGGCCCGTGACCGAAGGTTACGTCACCGACGATACGGGCCAGGTCGCGTGCAAGGTCTACAAGACCCTGCCGGCGCGCCGCGTGTGGGACATGATCATGGCCTCCACCTATGATTTCGCCGAACCGGGTTTCGTGTTGATCGACCACGTTAACGACATGAACAACAACTGGTTCGACGAAAACATCCGTGCCACGAATCCCTGCGGCGAGCAACCGCTGCCGCCTTACGGTTCGTGCCTGCTTGGTTCGGTTAACCTGACGCGTTTCGTGCGCGAGCCGTTCACGGACAAGGCGCATTTCGACTGGGAAGAGTTCCGCGAAGTCGTGCGTATCTTTACCCGGATGCTCGACAACGTAGTCGAGATCAACGGGCTGCCGCTCGACGGCCAGCGTACCGAGATACTGCGCAAGCGGCGTCATGGCATGGGTTTCCTCGGCCTGGGCTCGACGCTTACGATGCTGCGCCGGAAGTACGGTTCGGAAGCATCGGTCGAATTTACCGAGATGGTCGCGCGCGAACTGGCGGTTGCCGGCTGGCAGACCGCACTCGAGCTGGCCCGCGAGAAAGGCCCGGCGCCGATTATGTCGGAAGAGTTCGAGGTGACGGCAAAGATGCTCCGCCTGCGCCCGGAAATGGAGGCTGACGGCTGGAAGCTGGGCGACCGGATCACGGGTCGCGAACTGCACGGCCGTTACAGCCGTTACATGCAGCGCCTGGCCGAGGTCGAGCCGGAACTGGTCGGGCAACTCACCGAAGAGGGCGCACGCTTTACCCACCACAGTTCCATTGCGCCGACGGGCACGATCTCGCTGTCGCTGGCCAACAACGTAAGCAACGGCATCGAGCCGAGCTTCGCGCATCACTATTTCAGAAACGTTATACGCGAGGGCCGCAAGACCAAGGAAAAGGTCGATGTCTTTTCCTACGAGCTGCTGGCATACCGGCAACTGATCAACGCGAATGCGATGCCCTTTTCGGAAGAAGAAGGCAGCGCATTGCCGGAGTATTTCACCTCGGCCGAAGACGTGACGCCGACCGAGCACGTCGATATCCAGGCGGCCGCACAGAAGTGGGTGGATTCCTCCATTTCCAAGACGGCCAATGTCCCGACGGATTTCCCGTACGATGATTTCAAGGATATTTACCTCTACGCGTACGAGAAAGGCCTGAAAGGTTGCACGACCTTCCGCTTCAACCCCGAGGCTTTCCAGGGCGTGCTGGTTAAAGAAAAGGACCTGCAGAACACCAAGTACACCTTCGTGCTCGAGGACGGTTCTGAGGTGACATTAGCAGGCGACGAAGAGGTGGAATACGACGGCGAGATGCATACCGCCGCAAACTTGTTCGATGCACTTAAAGAAGGCTACTACGGCAAGTTCTGAGGACCACCCATGCGGGCCATAACTTTGTCAGGAACGGACTCAAAAATGCTCATGTACTCCTTTGTACACTCCACTTTTTTCGTCCGTCCCTTTCGCGTTCTGGCCGTGCCTGAATGGCCCTCAGCAGAAATAGCGAGCTGAGGCTGAACGAGCCGGCACAGAATTCTGAGGAAAGTAAGTAATGAAAATCGAAAAGAAAATCGTTGACTACAAAATCGACCAGCCGCGCGAAGAAGTGCCCGCGGAAGTAAAAGTTGCGGACCTGGCGACCAGTTCCGATGGCAAGGTCGTGCACATGCACGAAAAGCTCGACCGCCCGGAAATGCTGCGCGGTTCCACCTACAAGGTGAAAACGCCGGTGGACGACCACGCGATGTACGTCACGATCAACGACGTCGTGCTGAACGAGGGTACCGAATATGAGAGTCAGCGGCCCTTCGAGATTTTCGTGAACTCGAAGAACCTCGATCACTACCAGTGGATCGTGGCACTGACGCGCATCATGTCGGCGGTGTTCCGCAAGGGCGGCGACGTGGCTTTCATAGTCGAGGAGCTGAAGGCGGTATTCGATCCGCGGGGCGGCTACTGGCAGCCGGGCGGCAAGTACATGCCCTCGATCATTGCGGAGCTGGGGCACATCGTAGAAAAGCACCTGCAGTATATCGGCATGCTGCCCAAGGACACTCTGGACGAAAACCAGCGCAAGTTAATAGAGCAGAAGCGCCAGGAGTACGAAGAGTCGAAAAGACAGCAGGACGCGTTCGCGAAAAGCGAGTACCCGGAAGGGTCCAAGATGTGCGGGAAGTGCAGTACTGTCGCGGTCATCATGCTTGATGGGTGTATGACGTGTCTTGCCTGCGGCGACAGCAAGTGTAGCTAGGTTTGAGCACGATCTTGCCCGCCTGACTTTGTTGCAGCCCTCCGCGAGCTTCCTCACATACTGGTTTGTATGCTCCGGTACTCGCGAAGGCCTGCGCCGCGTCAGTCGACCAATCTCGCGGCTCAAACATATTTACTGGGTGTATTTTGAAAACTGTTAAGTATTGAGAATTGCTATGGCAGATAACAAGCTAGTTAATTTTGCGGCAAACGTAGAGCCGGAGGAAGCAGCTCCAGATAATGAGGAGCAGCCAGATCTATCCGAAAGCACTGAAGAAGCTGTACCAGACCAGCCTGAAGTAATACCTCTCCCAGTATTCTTGGAAACCGCTGAACGAGGCCAGGTTAATAGGCGTTTTTATGCTGATGCTGTCGAAATAACTGACCGCTATAGCCAGCTTCTTGAAGCTTATACCGTTGTTGTGCTCATGGATAGTTATACGTTCATTGGTGAGTATGATCTAAATAGAATTTTTTCTGCACTAAATACCCAAAACCCGAATGCAGACAAAAACGTGCTGTTGGTTATCGTAAGCCGTGGCGGAAGCATAGAATCTGCTTATCAACTTAGTAAGCTTTGCCGTGCCAAATCAAAAGAAAATTTGTTGTTGCTGTTCCACGAAATGCAAAATCTGCAGCAACTCTTATATCGATCGGGGCAGATGAGATTCATATGGGACCCCTGGGTCACCTAGGACCTATCGACCCGCAACTTGATGGTTTGCCGGCTCTAGGTGTAGTGAAGGCGCTTAAGACTATTGCATCACTAACCGAGGAACATCCTGGCAGTGCAAAAATGTTCTCGATGTATTTACATTCGACATTAACTACTGAGCAAATCGGTTATTGTGAAAGAATATCGGAATCGGCAGAACAATATGCTGTGCGACTACTTTCCAATAAGCAGAATCTTAAAGATAGCTCAGCAGAAATTGCTAGGGAGCTCGTCAGGGAGTATAAGCATCACGGTTTTGTTATAGACGCTGAAGAAGCTAAGGAGCATCTTGGCAATGAGTGGATAAAAACAGATACAACAGAAGTAGCTTTTGCGGAAGAATTGTATGAGCTTTTCGATGACTATAACCTGTTTCTTAATCTTCACCAGAAAAAAAGAATTCTGTTGGTGGGCGGGCTGGACGATGTGCTTACTTTGGATGTGCCTAGGAGATAGCCGAATAGGTAATAAAAACCGGAGTCGAACAGCGGTAAGTCACAGATCGTGATCCTTCAACTGTTTACCGCTGGGTAAATTACTTCCTCGTCACCTACCCGCCGGTCTCTTCAGCGCACCGAGCGCGTTCGCAAGCTTCGGGTTGAAGACTTTTATATGCCGGCGCACGTTAGTCCAGTGGTTAGAGAACCACATGATCATCGTGTAGCGTTTGCCGGAGGTCACTTTGGTCACGGCATGAGGTGTTTCCACCGCATTGAAGCCGATCAGGCGGCCCGTCGCCGGGGGCAGTTCGCGAAAGGGGCCCCAGTCGGCCTCTTTCATGCAGGTGTGGCCGCCTTCGTAGTCGTCGTTTAAATAAAGAATGCCCGTGTGCGTGCGGCGCCAGATCAGGGGGCCGTGGTTGTCCATATGCCAATCCATGCTTAAGTCTTCCGGAGGCGCGCCTTCCTGGGGTTGGGTGGGCTCGCGCGAAAGAATTTCCGCATGGTCTATCCACAGGAACGGCAGCCCGAAATGTTTCATGAGTTGTTTCCGGACGCGGTTGAGAATACGCAGGGCTACCTCGTGCTCTTTCCGGAATTCTTCGGTAGGTTGGCTTTCCTTGAGAAAATAGCCGATGTAGACCTCATTGTCGGAGTTGGACTGGCCGACTTTTTCACCATAGCCACCACCTACCGTCCCGTACTTGTCCGCCAGGGCTATGAGTTCCCGGCACTCCTCCGGCGTGATGAAGTTATCCATGAGCAGCCGGTACTCCAGCTCGCTGGGACTCAGCTCAAGATTCTGGGCTGCGGCGTTACCGGATAAGGCAGACTCGCTTGTGTTCATGGTGCTTCAACCTTCGATCGGATTCGGCGGCGCAAGGTGGCGGTAAACCGCGCTGAGCTTCAGATCGTGATTTATCAGTTATCTAGCGCTTCCCCATTATCTACCGGTGTTTGCGGAATTTCATCCAGCTCGTAGAAAACCACATATTCAGGACATAGCGCCTGCCGCTTCTAAGCTTTGCTACCGCGTGGTCGTTGTCGACCACACTGAACCCGGCTAACTTGCCGGGTTTGGGCGGGATTTCGCGGTACGGACCGAATTCGGTTTCCCTGAAGCAGGTCTCACCACCTTCGAATCCGTCGTTCACGTACAGGATCGCGGCATGCGTCCGGTATTTCACACCCTCGGACTGGTTATCGAAATGCCAGGGGTGACTGAGTTCTTCCGCCTCGTGTTCATCGCCCGCGCCGGTTGCTTCCCGAAACACGAGCTGCGAATAGTCAAGCCACAGCCAGGGCAGGCTGAAATGAGCCTGTAACTGCCGGCGCGCGCGCTGGATCAGCTCAAGACCGAGTTCGTGGCCCGGCGTGCCAGGGTAGCCTTTACCCATGTTGAAGGAATAACCGCCAAAGGTTTCGTTGGGTGTATGCGGATGAGGGTTGCCGCCGTAACCTTCTCCGATCTCACCGTGCTCTTCGAGCAGTTCGATAAGCCGGCGGCATTCGTCCGGACTTGCGAAGTCTTCCTTCAGCATCCGGTATTTCTTTTCGAGTTCGCTGAGCTCGACCGGCTGGGCGGTACTGACTGAACTGGTCTGGGATTGGAGCGTCATTGTAAAAAGTATTATCGGCTGAAGGCCGGGTCATTGTACAGGAATGCTATTTGGCGTATCGGGGCGTGCGTCAGGGAATACACCTAGTTTGCTTCTATAGGTACTTTGTCTGGCAGGAAGTTTCCATAATCTTTATGAAAATGTCTCAGCTGGCGCGATCCGGCGTTAAGCATCGGCTCACAATGCTCATGTACTGGAGTGTACACTCTGCTTATTCGCCGATCCTTGCCTTGTTTCGCACTCACCTGAGATATTTTCAATGAGCTGTTAGGTGGCAGCATTTTTCTGCGTCGCCGCGACCGACGACGTGCGCGATTGCAGCGACGCGAAGTATTTACATATAAGCGCTTCGCAGGATGGTACCAACATGGTACCCGCAGGCTGCCTGTATGGCAGCATCGTCGCAGGCCGCGATTCCTGCCCCCGCATCCGGCTCTCCACCAGATGAATCCCGGCCCGCAAAGGGCGGTGCGCTTGCCAGCGCTTTCAGCTAGTATCGTGATCCCGGTCAACCCGGTCATCATCACGGTCCGCCCGACCCGCAGCTTATTGCCAGTCGCGGGTTCAGAAGCTCCCCGGCAACAGCCGTTATAACAAACAGGAAAAAACTCATGTCTATCGAATTCGAAACAAACATAGATTTCATGAATCCCGTCTGGAACAGGGATGCATGGTCCCGGATCCAGGGCGACCTCAATCCCGAGAACCAGAAGTTCGGGGATGTACGGGGGGTTATCCTGGGCGTAAAGCCCGGCGAGGCTGCCAAAGAGTTGTGCGGTTTCGAGGCCTTCCTCGCGACCCGGCTGGTGCCGCAGGACGATGGCACGATTCGCCGCCTGAACCGCGAGGTAATTTTCTACACCAACCCGCGCACCGGCGAGATCATCGAAAACTGGACAAACCCCTGGACCGGCGAAGAAGTGAATGTCGTGCAGGTGGCAAACGATCCGTTTAACTACACGATCAGCGAGTGGCTGATTCTTGCGCCGGAAGATTTCAAAAGCTCCGACCCGGAGAAATCCAAGCCACGCAAGTTCCCGCTGATTTTCCCGTGGTACGAGTTTGGCGACAACTTGCTAAGCCTGTCTACGGATATGCATCTTTATTATCCGAATTCGCTGGACCCGAAAAAGTTCGTACGCGAGTCTTCGGGCCCGATGGTGCAGGTAACCGAAATGATGAGGTACAACGTCAGCCGAGCCGACCTGCAAAACCCGGACCTGACGACCGTGCCGTATACCGGAACCTGGGTGCGCGTCACCCCGTGGCTGCCCTGGATGCTGATGGGTCAGGAAGAGGGCCACGTGCTGTACAACGGTTCGATGACCGGTGGCCCGACCACCGACATCATCTCACCGCAGGCACTTGCCTATGCGAAGGAACATTATCCCGAGTTCCTGTCGGCGCCGACCGAGGACTACGGTCCGAGTCATTCCAGCCTGGAGATATACGCCCGGACGCAGGAACCCGCTCCGCCGCGTGGCGAAGCTGCCTGAGTCTGGCAAGCATGAATCGAAACGGGCCCTGCGGGGCCCGTTTTTAAGTGACGCCAGGATTCGAGCGCTCGTGCAGCCAGCGCTCGAATGCTAGATGGCGGAACTTATGTCGGTAAAGCACAGCTTTACCGACCTCTATCTCCAGTAGGAGCGGCTTTAGCGGGTTGCATCACTGGTTTCACCTTCAGCACCTGTAGGAGCGGCTTTAGCCGCGAACCAATGTTGCTTTCTGCGGGTACAGAATGTGGAAAGCGCCGAACCGGACTGAGTTTCCAAATCTGGCAGCTGTTGGTCAGGTTTTGGTGGGTTCGCCGCTATCTCCGAATCCGTTGGATTCTGCGAAATAAATTTCGACTTTTAGCCTTCCAGGCGTTTTTCTGCCGCCTGGAAGCCTGTCGTCATTTAAAGCGGCTCCTACAGGTACAGGGGGGCGAAACAAGCAACAGTTCCCGCTGTGCTACCATCGCGGCGTCTTTCACAGACGATTAGAAGACCAGGCGCCACATGGGAACAGGTTTATGAGTCTCTCAATTCCGGATTTTTCCGCGCTGAAAATACTCGTAGTCGGCGACCTGATGCTCGACCAGTACTGGTTCGGGCCGACCTCCCGGATTTCACCGGAAGCTCCTGTGCCGGTCGTGCAGGTCACGCGTTCCGAGGCACGGGGCGGCGGCGCGGCCAACGTTGCGATGAACCTCGTTAGCCTCGGGGTACAGACGACGTGTTCCGGGGTTGTAGGCGATGACGGCACCGGCAAGGACCTGCAGGGCCTTTTGGAAGTCGAGGGCATCGCGACGGCACTGGCGCATTCATCGAAGCATCCGACGATTACAAAGCTCAGGGTCTTAAGCCGTAACCAGCAGTTAATCCGGCTCGATACCGAACAGGTATACAGCGAAAAGGATGCGGCCGAGGTTGTGGAAGTGGCCGCGAAAGAGCTTGCCGGTACCCATGTTTGTATTCTGTCCGATTACGCCAAGGGCAGTCTCGGGCAGGTTGGTAAACTGATCGCGGCCTGCCGCGAACAATCCGTTCCGGTGCTCGTCGATCCCAAGGGAAAGGATTTCGCGCGCTACAAAGGTGCAACCGTGCTTACGCCGAACCTTGCCGAGTTCGAATCGGTCGCGGGTAAAGCGCTCGATGACGCGGACCTCGTGCAGCGGGCGCGTTCTTTGTGCGCGGACCTCGATCTGACCGCCGTTGTCGTTACCTTGAGCGCGCGCGGCATGCTGGTCGTCAGCACCGACAGCGATACCTTGTTGCCTGCGCGTGCCCGCCAGGTCTTCGATGTAACCGGCGCGGGCGACACGGTTATCGCAGCACTCGCCGCGGGCATCGGCTCGGGCCTGACCATCGAAGACGCAGCCACGCTTGCCAACCTCGCCGCCGGCCTGGTGGTGCGCAAGATCGGCGCCGCATCAGTTACACCGGCGGAACTCAACCTGGCGCTGCACGAGCAGGGCGAGGGCGGCCGTGGCCTGCTGACCCGGGAACAGGCGCTTGTCGTCGCCAATGAGGCCCGCGCACGCGGCGAAAAACTCGTCATGACCAACGGCTGTTTCGACATCCTGCACCAGGGCCATGTGGCTTACCTGCAGGAAGCCAAGTCGCGCGGTGACCGGTTGATGGTAGCCGTAAACAGCGATGAGTCAGTCGCGAAACTTAAGGGCCCGGACCGGCCGATCAATCCCCTGGAGGACCGCATGGCCGTGCTCGCCGGGCTGGCCGCCGTCGACTGGGTGGTACCGTTCGGCGAAGACACGCCGGAAGAAATTATCAGTGGCATCCTGCCGGATGTGCTCGTTAAAGGCGGTGACTACGAACCCGATTCCATCGCCGGCGGCAAAGCGGTACTCGAGAACGGCGGTACGGTAGAAGTACTGCGTTTTCATGAAGGACGGTCAACGAGCACTATTGTTGACACCATTCGTGGGTCCGGCAGCAAGAAGGCCGGCTAAAACCGTCGCGAACGCACCCGGCGGCACGCATGCATATACTCCTGCGATTTTTCTATATTTGTTTTTGCTACCTGCTGGTCCCGATATTTCTGCTGGTTTTGTTTCGCAAGGGTTTCGGTAACCCGGCGTACCGGCAACGCGTGGGGGAGCGTTTCGGTTTTTTGCCCGAACCTGCGCCGCGCGGCGCAATCTGGGTACACGCGGTGTCGGTTGGCGAAGTCCAGGCGGCGGAGACGCTCGTCAAGGCGCTGTTGGAACGTTATCCGAACCACCCCGTTCTGCTGACCACGACGACACCCACCGGTTCGGACCGCGTTAAAGCCCTGTTCGGTGACCAGGTCGTGCACTGCTACGTTCCCTTTGACGTGCCCGGGTCCATCAAACGGTTCTTTGACTGGTGTCAGCCCCGGCTGGCGATCATCCTCGAGACCGAGATCTGGCCGAATCTCTACCACGAATGCGGCAACCGCGAGATACCGCTGGTGCTGGCCAGCGCCCGCGTTTCGCCGAAGTCACTTAACCGCTATCGTTTGCTGGTCAGTCTGTTCAAGAAGACCCTGTCGCACGGAATCGTGATCGCCGCGCAATCGCAGAGGGATGCCGACAGCTTCCTCGCGCTTGGCGCCAGTGCGGCGCGCACGCATGTGACCGGCAACATAAAGTTCGACTTCGAATTGCCGGAGGGTGTGCAGCAGCGCGGTCAGGAGTTTCGCTCGCTGCAGGCGGTGGATCGCCCGGTGTGGATTGCGGCGAGCACCCATGCCGACGAGGAAGAAAAAGTCGTGGCGGCGCACCTTAAAGTGTGCGAGCGGATTCCCGAAGCGCTGCTGATACTCGTGCCGCGGCATCCCGAGCGTTTTGATACGGTCGCAAGCCTGCTGGACCGGCAACACATCGGGTATATACGCCGCAGCAGCGGAGGTACCTGTGACGAACACAGCACCGTCATACTCGGCGACACGATGGGTGAGCTAACGATGTTTTATGCGGCGTCCGACGTGGCCTTCGTCGGCGGCAGCCTGGTCAACATCGGCGGTCACAACCTGCTGGAACCGGCGGCCCTGAATTTGCCGGTGATTACGGGCCCGAACAATTTCAATGCGCAGGAAATTGCCGATCAGTTCCTGGCTGCAGGGGTCATCACGATTGTCGAGGATGCATACTCGCTGGCTGCGGGAGTGGTCGCGTTGCTCGAAGACCCGGCCGAGCGGTCGCGCCAGGGCGAGGAGGCCAGGGCGCTCATCGAGGACAGCCGGGGAGCGCTCGGCCGGTTGCTGGAACTGGTTACGCCGCTATTGCGCTGACTCGAGCTCGGGCGGCACCGGTTCGGTTACGGTCGTATCCGGCATGCTGGCGTCCGGCTGTCCGCCGCGTCCGGGGATGGCCTGCAATTCTTCTTTGGTAACCAGCCAGCTGTCGAGTTCGCTGAGGTCGTCCGGCGCCAGCGTCCCGGCAGCTTCTTTCAGCTTGATCACATTGATCAGGTAATCGTATTTGGCACGTGCGTACTGGGTCTGGGCGAGGAACAGGCTGCGCCTGGCGTCCAGCACGTCGACGGCAGTACGCGTACCGACCTCGTAGCCGGCCTCGGTGGCCTCCAGCGCGATCATGTTTGATTCTTCCGAACGCGCCAGCGCCTGCACACGGGCGATTTCGGCGATGACGCCCAGGTAGGCGTCGCGCGTTTCGCGTTCGGTCTCGCGCGCAACCTTCTCGAAGTTCTCACGCGAGGCGCGGTGCAGGTAAACCTGCTCCTGTACCTGGGACGAAACGCCGCCGCCGGAATAAATAGGTACGTTCAGACTTATGCCGACGCGGCTCGAATTCGTATCCGAGGTTCGGGGGCTTGTGGCTGAAGTGCCACTAGCCTCATCGAATGTATCCTGTTCACCCCTGTACCGGTTGTTGTTGCCCCTGGACGCGGAAAAGTCCAGCGTGGGTGCGTGACCAGTGCGGGCGATGCGGACATTGTCGCGGGAGATTTCGGTGCCGATGCGCGCCGACTCCAGCGCAAAGTTCTGTTGCAACGAGACGTCCACCCAGTCCTGTTCGACCTGGGGATCCGGCGGTATAAGCGGGAACTCCTCGCCCGGGGAGGCCAGCGTCTGCGGGTACTCGCCGGTGATCTCGCGCAATACTTCCTTCGCATTTGCTAACGCACGCCTGGCCTCGATCTCCAGCGCGACGGCGTCGTCGTAAGCGGCCTGCGCTTCCTTGACGTCGGTAATCGCGATCAGCCCGACCTCGAAACGCCGCTCGGCCTGTTCGAGCTGCCGGCCGATGGCTTCCTTCGATGCCTGCTCGGAAACGAGCGTGTCCTGTGCGGCTAGCACATTAAAATAAGCTTCGGACACCCGGATCATCAGGTCCTGCTGCGCGGCCTGGTAATCGACCTGGGCCTGCGCGACTTCCTTGCCCGACTTTTTAAGGCGGAACCACTGCTCGGTATTGAAGAGTGTCTGGCGAAGATTCACGGACCAGCTCTTGGTATCGATGTCCGATTCGGAGGCTCTGATGACCGTAGCGCCGATTGGCGCCCCGGGACTGGTGTCGATAATGTTCGAATCACCATCGACGTAGTCCCTCGTCCAGTCGGCCGATAAATCGAGCTGCGGCAGCAACGCGGCCCACGCCTGTGGCTTGGCCTGCATCTGTGCCTGCATGTTGGCTTCGGCCTCGCGCAGGGCCGGGTCGCTGCGCAGCGCCTGGTTGTAGATTTCCATCAGGGTCTGGCCCTGGGCGGCGGTGGTCAGAAACAGTGCAAGGCCGAGGGCCGTGATTCGGGTTGTTATCATGCGGGCATCCTGATGCGTTGGGGCTTGGGAATGATACTAGATGTTGCGGGCCTTACCGCGTAACAAATTGTATCCGCCCGTGGCAGCCCAGTAGCGGCAGCTATATCGTAACGATTGACGGGTCCCCGGACCGGCCCTGTCTGCGACCCCTCTAGAACTCAAATGCTTCGGGGAGGGGTACATTTTCCAGTCGCTGGACCACCGTTTCAAACAGCCGGGTACGCGTGTAGCTGCTGCCGGTGCGGGCTACCCGTTCGACATGCATAGTCGGCTCGCTGCCGATGATCGCGACCAGCCGGCCGTCCGGTTTGAGCCATTCGGGCAGGCGCGGGTCGAACAGCGGCATCGAGCCGCTAACCAGTATCCGGTCAAATTTTGTGCCGGGTTCCAGTTCGTTAAAGTCGGCGAGCCTCAGTTCGACGTTAGGAATTTTTTCATCCGCCAGTTTGACCGACGCGGTGTCGATCAGTTCGGCGTGTATATCGACACTCGTAACGTGGTCGACGAGCCGGGCGAGTACAGCGGATACGAAACCGCTGCCGGTGCCGACGACGAGTGCACGGTTACCCGGGTTCGCCGCGAGGGCCTGCAGCAGGCGGCCTTCCTGCACGGGTTTGAGCATGTGCTGGCCGCAGGGCAGGGGGATTGCCGTATCCGCGAAGGCCAGTTCGCGGTAAGCGTCGGGCACGAACCGCTCGCGCGGCACGTCGCCGAGCGCTTCGAGCACCCGGTCGTCCGATACGTCCCACGGACGTACCTGGTGGTAGATCATCTGGTGGCGGGCGGATTCTGTGTGCATATTTTCGAGCCTGTAGCCGTACGGATTCGGGAACCCCTGCGGCTCCATGGGCGGGCAAGATTACACCAAAGCTGCGCGCATACAAGCGTATCGAACAGGCAGCTTATGTTAGCTGTGGTATGTACCTATGCACCAGCGGCACCTTTGACCTGCTTTATCGAAGGTTGACTGCTACGCTCCAGCAGGGTGCCTCGTGTAAAATCCTGCGCTTCGCTGAACTTTCAGGCAGGTCACGTGGCCGGACGGCCGGAGACCTGCAGGGTACGCTTAAGTTTATGCGGCTACTTATGCGGGTATGGCAAAAACCGGCATGGTGCAACCAAAGCTCTTTCGAACATCGGAACAACAATAATTAATGACCAGTTTGCTGCGTAACAAGGCTTTTCTCCTGTCACTATTGATCGTCGTCGGACTGGCTTTCGAGTTCTGGACCGGTTCCCGTTATCCGGCGCTCGATCAAAAGGCGATGATGGCGGGTACCGCGGGCCTGGAGCCGCTCGGTTTCGATACCGTGCTCGTTATCACGGACGACGATCCGACTTACATGCGGGTGCTTAAGGGCACCGTAAACTGGGGCAAGACCAACCAGCGGGGCATGACCTTCGGCATCCTGTTCGCCGCTGCCCTGCTGACCATGATTTCGCTGTTCAAGCGTAAGAGTTTCGAAGGCTCCATAGCCAACAGCGCGCTGGGCGTGCTGATCGGTACTCCGCTCGGGGTCTGTGTCAACTGCGCGGCGCCCATTGCGAAGGGCCTGCACTCATCGGGCTTAAGGCTCGAAACGACCCTGGCGGCCATGATCAGTTCACCGACCCTGAACGTGATCGTACTGGCGATGGTTTTTTCGCTGTTTCCGTTTTACATGGCTGCGATGAAGGTGGGCGCCACGCTGGTGTTCCTGCTGTTGCTGATTCCCCTGATGTCGAAGTATCTCTTCAAGGAAGAGGTTTCGTTGACGGCGCAGCGGGCTATCGCCGGGGCGTCCGGTAACGAGGACCCGAAGTTCATGGCGCTCGATGCGCCGGTGCCCGAAGACGAGGAAATCGCAACCTGGCCCAAAGCCTTTATCTGGACCCTTAAAGCCTTTCCGCGCAACCTCTGGTTCATCATCAGGACCACGTTGCCGTTAATGGTACTGGCCGGTTTCCTCGGTTCGCTGGCCGTCACCGTCGTGCCTATGGATACGCTGGCCAGCCTGTTTCCCTCCGGCTCGATATTGATGATCCTGGCGGGCCTGGCTATCGCGTCGCTCATCGGCGTCTTTATGCCGGTGCCGATTACATTCGACGTCATTATCGTATCGGTGCTCATGGCGACCGGGATGCCGGTGATGTATGCGATGACGCTGCTGTTTACGCTGGGTATCTACAGTGTCTATTCCTACATGATCGTGGCCCAGGCCATATCGCGGAAGGTCGGTGTCACCATCTGGCTGGCGATCGCTGCATTAGGTGTGGTTACCGGCCTGATTGCACGCGAGTACGATCAGCGCCTGACGGCGATGCAGAACACCTTCCTGCTCGAGTCATGGGCCAAACTGGATAGTTTGGTGGAATATCGTGCCCCGCTGGCGCCCGCTGGTGAAGCCGCTGCCGCTATGCTGCCAGGTCTGCAGGCTGATGCGCTGGTACCGGAGCCGGCTAACGCGATTGCCGCGAGCGGTATAGACGTCGCGCTAACGCCACTCGCTCCCCCCGCAGCCGGAGACGGCAAGATGTTCCGGCGTATGGCCGGTGTCGAACTGGGTATTGAGCAGCCCTACCAGTTTTCCTTGTTGCGCTGGTCGCAGCCGTTTAGTGAGTTCGGTGGTATAGCCTCGGGAGATGTGCACAACGACGGCTGGGTCGACGTCGTAGTAACCTCGCAAAGCGGTGCGTACCTGTATGCGAATACCGGCGGCCAGTTCGTACAGCAGGAACTCGATATCCCCGGGCTGCACGACGAGTTCGTCGCCAATGCGGCGCTGGTCGATATCGATAACGACGGCTGGCTCGATCTCTTCTATTCGACCTACCGCAACGGGACTTACCTGGTTTACAACGACCGGGGTGCTTTCAGAGATGAGAACCGGGTGCGGCTGCCGAACCATGAGCAGGCCTGGGTAAGCGCCGCTATGGGCTTCGGCGATATCGACGAAGACGGCCGGCTGGATATCGTACTCGGCAACTGGACACTGGGTTCCGCACTCAGCCGCAAATTCCTGGGCCGCGATACGTCGCGTAACGTGGTGCTCCTGAACCGCAGCACGGGTTTTGAAGCCAGGGAGTTGCCGGGCCCTGACGGTGAGACGCTGACCGTGTTGCTGTCCGACTGGAACGGCGACGGCCACCTGGACCTGATCGTCGGCAACGATTTCGCCGTTCCCGATCTTTATTATCTCGGTGACGGCGCCGGCAACATGCAGCTGGTTCAGGCGGACGATGAAATCATCCCGGTCACGGCACTGTTGACCATGAGTGCCACGACTGCAGATATCAATAACGATCTCAAGCCCGAGATATACATCGGCAATGTCAGCGGTACCGATCACTCGACGATGTCACGCATTCCCGATATGTGTGTCGATACCGAGGGTACGACCATCCACGAGCAGTGCCTGGAAGTGCGTGCCAACCAGGAACTGATGAACACCAGTCTGAGCGGTAACGATCCGCTCATGTGCGTCGATTTCGGTGACGCGGAATTGGCGGAGCAGTGTATCGGTATGCACCTGAACCTGAAGTCCTGGTGGAAGAACGATCCTGCTTCATGTCATATGTTGCAGGGTAAGTTTCCCGCATTGAGCGATATCTGTGAGGAATACTTCCGGGAGGAGCTGCAGCCGGTCAAGGGTGCCTTTATACCGCTGATCCCGCAGGGTGCCCGCCGTGCCAATGTACTGCTCGTACCGGGCGCAGACGGCAAGTTCGTTGACCAGGCGCTGGAGCTGAACCTGCGCGAGGCGGGCTGGGTGTGGAACGCGAAATTTGCCGACCTCGATCACGACGAATATCAGGACATTTACATCGTCAACGGTTACTTCAACGAAACCACGCAGCCGGCCCGCGAGTCGAACCACCTGTTCCGCAATAATGCCGGCCAGGGGTTCGTCGATGTCACCGACGCAGCCGATATGCAAATGTTCGCGGAATCGGCCGCTTATACCTACATCGATTTCGATAACGATGGCGACCTGGACGTCATTACACGGGAAGTGCTGGGGCCGGTCTGGATTTACCGCAACAACAATAATGCCGGCAACTCGATTGAGATCAGCCTCGATGATGCAGTCGGTAATCGCTCAGGCATCGGTTCGAAAGTCACGATCCATTATGGTGACGCAGCGCAGGTACGGGAAATACAGGCAAGTGGTGGTTTCTCGTCGTTCGATGCGCCGATGGCTCATTTCGGTCTGGGTGCCAGCGAAGCGGTAGACCGCGTAGAAATTTCCTGGTCGACCGGCGGCATAACCGAGCTGCGTGGCGAATTCAAAGCGGGGCACCACTACCGTATAAGCCGCCCGTAGTCCCGCTGTCGCGAGGCTCCGCCATACAAAGCGCCTGATGTGTCTACCGGGGCCTGCGGCAGCCCGGATTATGGTGAATGATCCCTGAGTCCGTGAAGTCCATGCGTTATCCTTTAATGGTGCTACAGGAAGCAGCGCCAACTATCTCGTGACTAAGGGATTTTGCACCCCTGTGTCACACAAAATCATAACAGCAGTGCCGGGATGCCTCAGTTACCAGAAACACGAGTCCTTACTCAGCAGGTCGATAAGCTGAACGCTACCCGAGAGCGGAGTTTGCTGTGAACGGGGTACAGCCGCTGCTCGGACTGGTGGCCGTGGCACTGGTCCTGGGGTTGATCTGCCTCCTGATGTGGCGTGCCCGCCGCGTCTACCGCAAGCGCATACGCACACTCCATGACGAACTGCAGGAAGCGGCCGCAGCAAGCAGTTTCGGTCGCCGGGTCGAGTCCATTACCGGCGAGACCGAGTTCAACGAACTGGGTGAAAGTATTAACCAGTTGCTGGATGCCCTCCAGGCGAAAGAAAAGCAGGTGCAGCAGCGCGAGGCATTATTCCGGAACCTCGCGAACACGCTGCCCGAAGTTGCGCTGGTGCACACGGACAAAGTCATTTACGCCAATCGCGAAGCCGGTGCGCTGCTCGGGATCCCGCCCGATCAACTGATCGGCCGGGACGTTACCGACATGGTTCGGCCCGCTTATCGCAGCCTTGTGGCTAACGTAATCGAGCAGCAACTGGCGGGCAAACGCAACGGCGTGCGTTACGAGTTGCAGTTGATCGACGGCGAAGAACGCACCCGTTGGGCGGAAGCAACGGCAATGTGCATGCGTTACCGTGGCCAGCCCGCAATCCTGACCGTCGCGCGCGATATCAGTTACCGCAAGAGTGTCGAAGCGACACTCGGCCGCGGCCGGCAGCAGGCGCAGATCACGCTCGAATCGCTGGGCGAGAGCGTCATCACCGCCGACACGGACGGCAATATCGACTACATGAACGCCGCGGCCGAAAAACTCACCGGCACCCAGCGCGACGAAGCGTTAGGGCAGCCCTTCGGCGATATCGTAAAACTGGTTCGTGAAGACGACCGGCGCGACCTCGGCGATCCCGTCAGCCGTTGTTTGCAGAAACGCCGCCGTATAAGCATGGGCCGCCGAGCCCTGTTGATGCCGTCGAACGGCAATGGCGAAATCTCCATCGAGGCAACCGCATCGCCCATTATGAGTCCCGACGAGGAACTGGCCGGCGCGGTCATTATCATGCGTGACGTGAGCGAGTTACGTGGCCTGACCCGCGAAATGAGCTACCAGGCCTCGCACGACCCGCTGACGGGCCTTGCCAACCGGCGGGAGTTCGAGCGACAGGTCAACGCGGGGCTGGAAGCGGCCAGGGCGGAGGGCTCGCAGCATGTGCTGTGTTACATGGACCTCGATCGCTTCAAGGTCGTTAACGACACCTGCGGTCACCAGGCCGGCGACAACATGCTGCGCGAAGTCGCAGGACTGCTGCGCGAGCACGTGCGCGATTCGGATGTCGTCGCGCGGCTCGGCGGCGACGAGTTCGGCATGCTGCTCGTGGGTTGTCCGCTCGACAAGGCGCGCCAGATTGCCGACGACGTCTGTGCGGCGGTGCGGGGTTACCGCTTTGCATGGCAGGACCGGATTTTTGATGTTGGCATCAGCATCGGGCTGGTCGAGATGAGCGACAAGAGCGGTTCGCCGGAAGAAGTTCTGAACGCCGCCGACTCGGCCTGTTACGTGGCCAAGCAGCAGGGCCGCGGGCAGGTGCATGTATACTCGGCGCGCGACGAGGTGGCGGCGACCCAGCGCGGCGAGATTGTCTGGCTGCGCAAACTGCAGGCCGCTATACACGATGAACAATTCGAACTCTACGTGCAGCCAATCATCTCGGTGGCCGGCCGTATCCCGAGCGGACCCGCGGTGGAAGTATTACTGCGTATGCATGACCCGGAGGACGGGCTGGTCATGCCGAACGAATTCATCGGCGCCGCGGAACGTTACCAGCTCATGGGCACCCTCGATCGCTGGGTCGTGGAAGCGACGCTCGCAGCGGTCGCGAGTGGCACGATACGTTTACCCGACGAGCGCAGTGTGGCCATTAATATTTCCGGGCAGACGATGGCCGATGAGGGATTTCTTGACTTTGTAGTGACCACCCTGGACCACAGCCAGGTGAACCCCGGACAGATCTGTTTCGAAGTAACCGAGCAGGCCGTACTCAGGGACATCGAACAGTCGCGACGCTTCATCGGCGTGCTGCACGGGATCGGCTGTTCCTTCAGCCTCGACGATTTCGGCAGCGACGTCGGTTCACTTGCCAGCCTGCAGGGACTGGAGATCGACTTCCTGAAACTCGACGGCGTTTATACTCATGACATCGATATCAACAGCGTAAACCAGGAAGTAGTGTCGGCCGTGACCCGGCTGTCACGCGCGGTCGGCTTTAAAGTCGTGGCCGAACAGGTGGAGGACCAGCCGAGCTTTGACGGGCTTCGTGACCTCGGCGTGAACTTTATCCAGGGCAACTATGTGGAAAAACCCCACGCGCTCGGCGGCCACTAACCCAAAGCACCCACCGCACGCCAAAAATCAGCGGCGTGTCCGCCTGCATTTTTGGCGCGCATTTTCTCCATGAGTACCGGTGCCCAGTAATTTTTGGTGATGGCCTACGGTTGCGTTCGCGAACGCATGACGGAGGCCTAAGAGAGCGAACGCAACCGTAGGCCGAGCCTGAAGCCACAAAAAAGCCCCGCAATGCGGGGCTTTTCTTGTTTGATATACAGCAATTAAAATTTACAACAACGGCACCATCAACAACGCCACAATATTGATGATCTTGATGAGCGGGTTAATAGCCGGACCCGCCGTATCCTTGTAGGGATCGCCGACCGTATCACCCGTAACCGCAGCCTTGTGGGCATCGGTGCCCTTGCCGCCGCAGTTGCCGTCTTCGATGTATTTCTTGGCGTTGTCCCATGCACCGCCGCCGACGGTCATCGAGATCGCAACGAAAATACCAGTAACGATCGTACCGATCAGCATGCCGCCGAGCGCCAGCGCGCCGCCGTTTTCGCCGAAGGCCAGGTTGGCCGCAAGCACCAGTACTATTGGCACCAGCACGGGGAGTAATGACGGCACGATCATTTCCTTGATGGCTTCGGTAGTCAGCAGGCCGACACAGCGCGAGTAATCGGGCTTGCCGGTACCTTCCATGATGCCGGGAATCTCCCTGAACTGACGGCGTACTTCTTCCACTACTTTGCCGCCGGCACGACCGACAGCTTCCATTGCCATTGCGCCGAAGAGGTAGGGCACCATGCCGCCGATGAACAGGCCAACAATGACTGCCGGATTGCTCAGGTCGAATACGAGGTCCTTGCCAAGGTTTTCCAGGTTGGCGGTGTAGTCGGCAAACAGTACCAGCGCTGCCAGGCCGGCCGATCCAATTGCGTAACCCTTGGTAACCGCTTTGGTTGTATTGCCAACTGCGTCCAGCGGGTCCGTGATATTACGAATCTTTTCGTCCAGTTCCGCCATCTCGGCAATACCGCCTGCGTTGTCCGTAATAGGCCCGAATGCATCCAGTGCCACGATCATGCCGGTCATCGAAAGCATGGCGGTCGCAGCAATCGCGATGCCGTACAGTCCCGCCAGTTCATGTGCGCCCCAGATGCTGAGACAGACTGCAATAACCGGTCCGGCTGTTGCCTTCATCGATACGCCCAGGCCGGCAATGATGTTCGTTGCGTCACCGGTAATCGATGCGTTGGCGATGTCCTGCACCGGTTTGTATTCTGTACCGGTGTAGTACTCGGTGACCCACATCAGGAACGCGGTGAGCGCCAGTCCTATTAATGAAGCCAGGTAGAGATCCGTCGTGGTGAATTTGTCGCTGACACCTTCCATCATGCCCGTCGTGACGGGATAGAAGGCGATTGCAGCAAGCACGCCCGAGATGATGACACCTTTATAAAGCGCGCCCATCACGCTACCGCCTTCCTTCGTTTTTACGAAGAAGGTACCGATGATAGAAGCTACGATGGATACGGCACCGAGCACGAGTGGATACAGTGCACCGGCTTCTGCGTTTTCACCCAGCAGCAGGCCTCCGAGCAACATTGTGGCAATAATGGTAACGCCGTAAGTTTCAAACAGGTCGGCCGCCATACCTGCGCAGTCACCCACGTTGTCGCCGACGTTATCGGCAATAACGCCCGGGTTACGCGGGTCGTCTTCCGGAATACCCGCCTCGACTTTACCGACGAGGTCGGCACCAACGTCCGCGCCCTTGGTAAAGATGCCGCCGCCGAGTCGCGCGAAGATCGAAATCAGCGAGCCGCCAAAGGCCACGCCGATCAGTGCGTGCAGCGTGTCATCGAGCGAGTTACCGAGACCGGTTAGCAACCAGTAGTAACCGGCTACGGCAAGGAGTCCGAGACCGACCACCAGCATGCCGGTGATCGCGCCGCCACGGAACGCTACAGCCAGTGCTGCGGCCATACCCTCATGGGCGGCCTGGGCCGTACGCACATTAGCGCGTACCGAGATATTCATGCCGATGTAGCCGGCGGCACCGGAAAATACCGCGCCGATGATAAAACCGATTGCGGTCGTTGTGCCGATGGCTTTCCATAGAACCACCGTAAGCACGACACCTACGATACCGATAGCCGTGTACTGCTTGTTGAGGTAAGCACTCGCGCCTTCCTGGATGGCGCCGGCAATTTCGACCATGCGTTCGTTACCGGCCGACTTGCCGAGTATCCATTTAACCGACAAGGCGCCATAGATCAGCGCAATAATTGCGGCGCCTACACTGATTGGCAAAGCCATATTGCTAAGCATTTGGTATCTCCCAAGGAGTTCAAAAAACAGTCGGAACGTCCCGTTCCTACTGGGTTTATTCGAAGGCCGGAGCCTGTTTTCGGGCCTGCCGGGAGGCCCGCGAGGGCGGGTAGCGCCCCCGCAAAACCAAGGCACGCTACCTTAGCTTAAAATCCTTGTCCAGCTTCCGTTTTACCGGCACGTTCTTCAGTTCGACATAAATCGGCATGCCATCCTTGTAGGGCGGGTAATCCTCGCCCTTTATAAGGGGTTCCAGGTAGCGCCGGCAGGCCGCGGTGATGCCGAAACCATCCTTCGAAATAAAGCGTTTCGGCATCATTTTCTCGCGGTTTGCGACCTTGCTTAGCGGTGCCTTGCCGATGGTCCAGCGGTAGGGCTTGTCCGACTTCCTGACGATCGCCGGCATGACCGAGTTTTCGCCGGCCAGGGCCATCTCCACGGCCGCCTTGCCGACGGCATAAGCCTGGTCGGCATCGGTCTTCGATGCGATGTGTCGAGCTGAGCGTTGCAGGTAATCGGCAATTGCATAGTGGTACTTGAAGCCGGTTGCGTCTTTCACCATCTGTGCCACGACCTGCGCCACGCCACCGAGTTGTTTGTGTCCGAAGGCGTCGGTCGTTCCGGCATCGGCGAGGAACGTACCGTCCTTGTAGGCGGCGCCTTCGCTGACCACAACGACACAATACTCATAGTCGCGCACGCAGTCCTTCACCCGTTTCAGGAAGGTACGCTTGTTAAAGGGCACTTCGGGGAACAGGATGATATGCGGTGCATCGGCCGGACCTTTGCCTGCCAGACCTCCGGCCGCCGCGATCCAGCCCGCGTGCCGGCCCATGACTTCGAGTACGAATACCCTGGTCGATGTGCGCGCCATCGATGCGACGTCCAGCGCCGCTTCCCTTGTCGACACCGCTATGTACTTGGCCACCGAACCAAAACCGGGGCAGGTGTCCGTCACGGGCAGGTCGTTGTCGACGGTTTTCGGCACGTGTATGGCCTGCACGGGGAAACCCATCTTCTTCGATAGCTGGGAGACCTTGTAACAGGTGTCTGCGGAGTCGCCGCCGCCGTTATAAAAGAAATAGCCGATATTGTGCGCCCGGAACACCTCTATAAGGCGTTCGTACTCCGCACGGTTTTCCTCGAGGCTTTTCAGTTTGTAGCGTGCCGAGCCGAAGGCGCCGCCGGGCGTATGCCTGAGCATGGCAATTGTCTTGGCCGACTCGCGGCTGGTATCGATCATGTCTTCCGTAAGCGCCCCGATAATGCCATTCCTGCCGGCATACACTTTGCCCATCTGGTGCTTATGCTTGCGCGCAGTTTCGATTACGCCGCAAGCGCTGGCGTTAATGACTGCGGTGACCCCACCGGACTGGGCGTAAAAAGCTTTTTTCCTGGCTGGCATTTGTGAAACCTCGGTGCTGGAGCCGCAGCATACTGCCCCAATAGACGCCTCAACAGCAAGCTATCCCGATTGACCATTCCGGGGCGACAAGTTAGCTTACGCGGCATCATTGCTTTCCGGGCCATGCATAAGTCTGTCGCCGGATTCGAACCACAAGACATAAGCGAGAAAAGGCATGCGAATCGTTTTTCTGGGTGCACCGGGTTCCGGGAAGGGGACCCAGGCACAGCGCCTGATGGCAGATTTCAATCTGCCGCAGGTATCGACCGGTGACCTGTTGCGTGCAGCAGTTGCCGACAAAACAGAACTCGGCAAGCGTGCCAAGGTCGCGATGGATGCCGGGGAACTGGTTACCGACGACATCGTGCTCGGGATCATTGCGGAACGACTGTCGCAGGACGACTGCTCTGACGGTTTCATCCTCGACGGTTATCCTCGCAACCTGCAGCAGGCCAAAGACCTGGAACCGGTGCTGGCGGAAATCGGGCAAAGTCTCGATGCGGCGGTATTGCTCGACGTGGATATGGACATCCTGATGAAGCGGCTGACGGGTCGCCGTACCTGCTCCAAAACCGGCAAGCTCTTAAATATCTATTTTTCCCCGCAGGAAAAACTCGACGCGGTCACGGCCGCGGGTGGTGAGCTGATTCAGCGTGCCGACGACAACGAGGAAACAATCTCAAATCGTTTATCGGTTTATCGCGAACAAACAGAACCGCTGGTTGATTACTACCGCGAGGCCGGGTTGCTCAAAACCGTTGCAGGCGAAGGCGAGATTGAAGAGATTTATACGCGACTCAGGGAGACTCTTGGTCTCGGTTAGCTGCGTGACTCCCTTTTCCTACAGGGCTGCCAGCAGCTCCGCGCCGATTACCGACTGACGCCAGCCGCTGTTAACCCGTAAGGCAGGTTCGTTGCGGATCAGTGCGCTGATATCGCGTTTGCTCGCGAGCACTTCCGCGGCGATGCCCAGTTCTTCGGCACGGACGCGCACCAGTTTCATCAGTTTTTTGCTCAGGGTGTTTTCGGTGCCACGTTCAACAGTCTGCTGAGTAAGTTGCAGTTCGCCTTTTTCCAAAGCCTCGTTAGCAGCGCCCATGACGGCAATTAACTTGCTGCCTTGTTTACGCGCTACCTGTGGCGGCAGGTCTTCTATAGGGCCCAGTGCATTTACGGAAGACGGGTTAGCGGCAGCGAGTTGCAAGAGCGCTTTATCGCTCAGGATCCACTGGCGCGGCTTATCGGCCTTCACGGCGCGATTTTCCCGCCACCGGGCCAGCGCGCGGGCGCGTGCCTGCTCGCCGGGCGGCAGGAACGGAATGCTCTTTATGCGTTGCCATGCGTTGTCAGGGTCTGGCTGGTACAGGCCGATATCGCCGAGCTGCCTGCTGTCTTCCAGGGCCCAGGCCAGGCGACCGAGTTCTTCCAGTTGCCGGATGAGTAATTCCTTGATCTCTGGCAGGTAGGCGACGTCTTCCTCGGCATAGGCGAGTTGCTCGGATGACAGCGGCCTGCGTGACCAGTCCGTCCGGGTCTGCGTTTTGGCAAGTTCTTTGCCGAGCAGTTCTTTCACGAGGCCTGCGTAGCCGATTTGCGCCGGATGGCCCAGTAGTGCCGCACAGGTCTGCGTGTCCAGCAGATTGCTGATGACCTGTTGCTGTTCGTACCACAGCACTTCCATGTCCTGCTTGGCAGCGTGCAGGATACACATGCGCTCCCCGTCGAATAACTGTGACCAGAATTCCTGCAGGTCCAGGCCTGCCAGCGGATCGATGCAGGCGGTCAGCTCTCCCGCTTTGAGTTGGAGTAGCCCTAAGTGAGGCGCGTAGGTTTTAGTGCGGACAAATTCCGTATCCACGCAGAGTTCCGCACAGTCAGCCAGCACATTGCAGACCCGGTCGAGGTCGGGTTGGTTATCGATTAGCAGGGGGAGCTTTGCTGGGGCTGGCATAAGGCGCGAGTGTAGAGGATCATGTCGGCCAGTCCTATATATAAGTGACGTTCTATGCAGGCCATACTGGGTGCATTCTGGCAAATAGCATTATTGCGGCAGGGCCCCGAAAATCTGCCCGACTCGCGGTTCCTGCTGGCGCTTGCGGCGCTGGCTTACGTTGCCGCGAACATGATCGTTATTGTCACGCTGTATCCGCCACAGCTCTATCTGCCGCTGTTGCTTGTCGATCTGCTGTTGCTGGGTGTCTGGACAACCGGTGTTCTGTTCCTCTTCAGTTTGCTGGCGCGCGCACGACGTACGCTGACCGCGCTGCTGGGCGCAGGGGCATTAATCCAGTTGCTGAGTTTTCCGTTTAGTCTGCTGCCGCAAACCGTCAGCACGCTGCCGCTGATTCTGATGCTGCTGTGGTCCGTGGCCGTCAATGGTCACATCATCGCCCGGGCGCTGTCGAAATCATTTGGCGTGGGTGTTGCTTTTGCGGTGGTCTATTTCATACTTGTTTTCGAACTTGTGGGTCGAATGATTCCGGCAGACTAAATGCATATACACATACTCGGCATTTGCGGAACATTCATGGGCGGCATCGCTGCGATAGCCCGCGCGGCCGGTTACGAGGTGACCGGCAGTGATGCAGAGGTCTATCCGCCCATGAGCGATCAGTTACGCGATCTCGGCATCGAACTGATTGACGGCTTCGAACCGGATCAGCTCGACCTGAAACCCGACCTGGTTGTCGTCGGCAACGTCATGAGCCGGGGTATGCCCATCGTCGAGGAACTCCTGAACAGGGGCATGCCCTATACATCCGGGCCGGCCTGGCTGGCCGAGTATGTCCTGCAGGACCGCTGGGTTATTGCCGCTGCCGGCACCCACGGCAAGACCACGACTGCCAGCATGACCGCCTGGCTACTGGAAGCTGCAGGGCTGGAGCCCGGCTTTCTTATCGGCGGCGTGCCCGCCAATTTCGAGACAACGGCGCGCCTGGGGCTGGGTGAGTTTTTCGTAATCGAGGCAGACGAATACGACACGGCGTTTTTCGACAAGCGCGCCAAGTTCATGCATTACGGTCCGCGCACGCTGATTATTAATAACCTCGAGTTCGACCATGCCGATATTTACAAGGATATGGACGCGATACTCTGGCAGTTCCACCAGTTGTTACGGATCCTGCCCGGCAGCGGCCAGGTGATCGCCAACGCCGCTGAGCCCGAGATCAGGCGACTCTTTGAGATGGGCTGCTGGACACCGTTAGAACGTTACAGCAGTTCACCGGACGTCGCGGCGGACTGGCAATTGCAACGCACGGATTCGGGCGGTTTTTCCCTGTCGGATGGGAAAATCGATTTGAGCACCGGGCAACTGTCGCTACCCGGTACGCATAACCTCGAAAATGCCGTGGCTGCCGTGCTGGCCGCACGGCATGCCGGGATCGATCCGCAGGAATCGCTGCAGGCACTGACAGAATTCCGTGGCGTCAAGCGGCGGCTGGAACACCTCGGTACTTATAAAGGCGTGCGGATCTACGATGATTTTGCACATCATCCGACCGCAATACGCCGCACGCTGGAAGCGTTGCAGGAAATGTCCAAAGGTCGTGTGCTGGCAGTACTTGAGCCGCGTTCCAACAGCATGAAGCTCGGCGCCCACAAGGAGGGGTTGCAGGATTCGCTTGCGCCGGCAGACCGGGTCTGGGTGTATCAGCCACCGGAGCTTAAGTGGAGTGTTGCGGACGCGCTCGGTGGTATGCAAAACCTGAGCGTCGACAGCGACCTCGATGCGCTGGTGGACGGTATCGCAGGCGAAGCACAACCGGACGACGATGTGGTCATCATGAGTAACGGTGGTTTTGGTGGCATCCATGGCCGGTTGTGTCGCCGCCTGGAGGAGTGAGCGCCCGCCGTTGACGGCTAACGCCGCCCCGCGCATGATGAACAAGGGCCTGGAGCCCGAATGTCCGATTAAACATGCAGCCGTTGTGAACACCAAAGCAATCCCGCTGTTTCCCCTGCAAACCGTTTTGTTCCCCGGCGGTCCGCTGCCGCTGCGCGTATTCGAACCCCGTTATCTCGATATGGTCAGCCGTTGCATGAAAGACAGCGAGCCCTTCGGCGTGTTGCTGGTCGCCGAGGGTCCGGAAGTGGGGGGCAAGGCAGCCATCATGCATACGCAGGCGGTCGGTACGCTGGCAACCATATGCGACTGGTACCAGGGTACTGACGGGCTGCTCGGCATCACCGCACTCGGCGGAGACCGCTTCCGCTTGCTGTCCATGACGCGCCAGGATGACGGCCTGAGCATAGGTGAGGTGGAATTGATCGAGCCGGAAGCCTATACGCCGCTGCCGGATAAATATGCCCTGATGTCGGACCTGCTCCGGGGAGTCATCGAAGACCTTGGCCGTCTGTACGAGACGGTCGAGAAACATTACGACGATATGAGTTGGGTCGGGTTCCGCTTTGCGGAAATTCTGCCGCTCGACCTGCAGCGCAAACAATACTGCCTTGAGATGGAAGATCCGCTCGCACGGCTGGAATTCCTGCGGCCTTTCCTGCGTGCGATCAGGGAAGAACAAACCCAGTAACGGGAGCATTGATGAGCCAACCGGCAGACCGTCTCGAATCGGTGCAGGCCGATATCACCGGACTCGAAGTCGATGCGATTGTAAACGCGGCGAACGAATCCCTGCTGGGCGGCGGCGGCGTGGATGGCGCGATCCATGCGGCTGCAGGTCCCGGGCTGCTTGCTGAATGCAGGACTCTGGGCGGATGTCCGACGGGCGAGGCACGCATCACCGCCGGATACGAACTGGCTGCCCGCTACGTTATTCATACAGTCGGTCCGGTCTGGCGCGGCGGGATCCGGCAGGAAGCCGAACTGCTGGCCTCGTGTTACCACACTTCATTGACGCTGGCGGCCGGCCACGATGTGCGGTCGATTGCATTTCCTGCGATCAGCACGGGCATCTACGGTTATCCGCCGCGGGGGGCGGCCGAAGTTGCCGTTGCCGCGGTGGAAAACTGGCTCACGGGTCGCGCGACTATCGAACGCGTAGTATTTTGCTGCTATAACAATGAAAGTCTGGAAATTTACAAGCAACTGTTAGCGAAGAATTGATTATGAAAACCTGGATGTGCCTTATCTGCGGACATGTATACGACGAAGCTGCCGGAGATCCGGATAACGGGGTTCCTCCGGGAACGAAATGGGAAGACGTGCCGCTGTCGTACCGTTGTCCCGACTGCGGCGCCGGCAAGGAAGAATTCGATATGGCGGAGGTTTGATCCGGCTTCGAACATCAAAACATTGTTGTAGGAGCGCGTTTAGCCACAACCATAAGTTTTAGCAATAGTGGGATCGAATCTGTAGGAGCAGCTTTAAATGACGCCATATTTCCACGTGGTAGAAACCACGCGTGGAAATATTTGAGGCGGAATCTATTTCGAGGAATCCATAGGATTCCGAGATAGCCGCGACCAAAGTTTCAGCTACGGCAGGATTGAATATGTAGGAGCGGCTTCAGCCGCGAACCGAATTTGCGTGTATTCGGACACGCAGATTTAATAGTCGCGCAGCGACACGAGGCCATCTCTGAAGAATTCCAACACAGGTCGTTTCGCGGCTAAAGCCGACTCCTACGGGGTGTTAATTCGAATGTGCTGGCTCAAGAAAGAAGCGGTAGCAGCATCTCGCTACGGCTAATTGGAAAGTTGTCGCGACTCGATCCCCGCATCCTCAAGCATTTCCAGCACACTGTTTTTCCCGACCAGGTGCATAGCGCCGACGATGACGAGGTAATTATCGGATTGCCGCGTGAGATCGCGGATCGGCTCGACCCAGCTCCGGTTGCGTTTCACCAGGATGGCGTCGTAGAGTGCGGGCGCCGACGCAATGCCGGCAATCAGGAGCGTTTCCAGGGTGTCTGTATCGCCCCCGCGCCAGGAACTGACTATCGTGTCAACTTCCTCCTGTACGCTCGCCGCGTCGTCGAGTGACTGCAACAGAAAAGCGCGCTGGGAACCGGCATCGAGGCGGTCCATAAAACCGAGCTGTTCCTCCAGCGTCTCCAGGCCCAGGATGGATTTGCCGTCCGTGGCAGCCTTTTGCATCAGCCGGGTTTCTATACCCCACGCAGGATCGAAACCCAGTTGCATCATGCGCATCTGGGTAATAGACAGCGCGGCGAACCACGGCTCGAACTGACTGAAGAGATCCAGCGGCACACCCAGTTCTTTGGCTTTCGCAGAGGCATCGTTGTAGGCGGGTGCGCCAATCATATCCTTCAGCGTTCTGCCCGATCGGTCCGTGCCCATGGTGGTCATCGTGGTCAGCGTTGCCATCGGGTCCAGGTTATCCA
The DNA here is from genome assembly GCA_030746435.1 of Gammaproteobacteria bacterium. Lineage (GTDB taxonomy): Bacteria > Pseudomonadota > Gammaproteobacteria > Steroidobacterales. The sequence goes on from JASLMV010000005.1 coordinate 44,341, forward strand.
GGTCGATTTCCATGACCAGCGTGTCTGCCTGGTCGTAGGCTTCCATCATCCCGTCGGGCAGCGGGTAATCGCTGGCACGCAGAAAATGCACGGAACCCATGATCAGCACCCGGTTGCCGTCGGTTTCCAGTTCCCAGAGGGGCAGGGGGTCGGCAAGGGCCGGGCTCGTGGCAAGCAGTGCGACTAAAGTTGCCCTGAGATTCGTTACAGCCATACGACCTCCGTATCGATTGAGCCGTCGGGCATCAGTCCTATCCAGCGGTACCCGGGCGGCAGGGTATCCAGCATGAATGCTTCCGTTTCCGGAAGAAACTGCGCGCCGGTCGAGGGCGTGCTGATCAGCCGCACGCCGTTACGCTCCCGGTCAGAGCATTGGTGCACGTGTCCCCAGACTATGCCGCGCACGTGCGGATACCGGTCGATGATTTTGAAGAACTCGTCACTGTTGCGCAGGTTGATACCGTCGAGCCACGGGCTACCCATCGGGACCGGATGATGATGCATGCAGACCAGTGCATGGTGTGCCGTATGTGCACCCAGGGTGCGGTCGAGTATTTCGAGTTGCGCTGCTTCCAGGCGCCCGCCCGCATCCCAGCGTATCGCGGTGTTGAGCATGATCAGTACCCAGTTGCTGTAGGTAGCCGAGCCGCAGAACTGGAACGGGGGGAGGCTCAGCAGTTCCGCCATGATGCGGGGAGAATCGTGGTTGCCCGGTATGCAGTGCACGGGTACCCCGAGTTCGCCGATCAGCTTCCGGAACCGCTCGTAGCCCTGCCGGGTTTCGTCCTGTACCAGGTCGCCGGTAGCGATAACGGCATGCGGCGTGCGGTTATCTGCCTCTATCAGTTCGACGATGGACTTGAAGGAATCATAGGTATTCAGTCCGCGCATCATCGCATCCCGGTGCGCATGGAGGTGCGGGTCCGTGATGTGCAGTAACCGAACAGGTTGGTGCGCCACTGTATGAGTCCGAAGGGCCGGTTAAAGCTGAAATATAACTGCGGGGTAAACTGCCGGAAGGACGTGGTTCACACTCGGGCGACTAGCCATCACTCTTCATAGCGATGACTCCCGCGTGGTCCCGCCCGTTTGCATGCTTTGTCGAGCTCGACAGGAAGCTGGCCGAAAGCACCTCGAGACCCGCATCGAGACACACTCGTGCGAGTATGTCGGGGTCAAGCGGGTTGATGAAATCCGGATGTTCCGCCGGATTAACGTGGTCGGGCAGGAAGGAAGCGTAGTCAGCGACATAGCCGGGCCAGGGATCGCCCTCGCTTTTGCGCCGCTCGTACTCACCCGATCGTGGTGCCCACGGTCCCGTATAGGGGGAATCGGCAACCAGGTACAGGCGCCCGCCGGGGCTGAGCCAGTCTTTCATTTTGCGAACCGTGAGTTCGATGTCCGCTCCGTTCAGGAAGTGCAGGACCCGGGCCGCCAGGATTGCGGCAAACGATTCCGGCGGGAAATCGACGTCGGGCATCACAGCCGCCTGGCTGCGGTAGCGTTCCCGCAACCGCTCGGGTACGCGCGCGTCCAAAACTTCCAGGTGCCGTGGGTCCATATCACAGGCGAGCACCCGTGCCCCGTTCTCCAGTGCGGCCAGCGTGGCGATACCGTAGGCGCAGCCGATGTCCAGCACTTCGCCCCGCACGGTCCCCGCATACTCGGCAAAGTCGGCCGAATAAGCATCCATTTTCTCCGTCATCCAGCCGGTATTGTTCAGCGTCGGTATCAGCCCTTCGACGGGCGAATCCGGCAAGTGGGGGTCGGTTTTGCTCATGGCTGCCTGTAATTCCGCGTTGGGTTAGTCTAGCCGGTATCGGGAGTCCGGTGATATGAAAAAAGTTCTGACAACACACGTAGGGAGCCTGCCGCGGCCCGAAATACTGCTGAAACTGATGCAGGCGCGCGACGATGGCGAAGCAGTGGATGAATCCCGGCTTGCTAACGAGCTGCGGACCGCGGTCGCCGATGTTGTGGCGAAGCAGGTCGAGATCGGCGTCGATATCGTCAGCGATGGGGAAATGAGCAAACCCGGCTACGTTTCCTATGTGAATGAGCGGCTGGAAGGGTTCGGCAGTTCATGGGAAGGGCATATCGCCCAGGACCTGCGTGATTACCGCAACCTTGCGATACACCTGGTAAAGACCGGACTTGTTATTCCGACCGGCGGCGGCCCGTGCTGTATAGGACCGGTCGCCGTTCGGGATACCACAGCCCTCGAGGCCGACCTTGCCAATTTTGCGGCCGCACTTGGCAAGTCAGGCCATAAGGATGCGTTTATGAATTCGGCATCACCCGGTGTCGTCGCCGTGTTTCAGAAGAACGAGTATTACCCGTCCGAGGATGCGTATATCGAGGCGGTGGCTGAAGCGCTGCGGTCGGAGTATGAGGCGATTGTCACTGCGGGCTTCGCATTGCAACTAGACAGCCCGGATCTCGCGATGGGGCGGCACCTGGCGTGCGCGGACATGAGCGACGATGAATTTCTGGTGGTTGTCCGGCGCAATGTTGCGGCCCTGAACGAAGCAACCCGGAACATTCCTTCCGACAGGTTGCGCATGCACGTTTGCTGGGGCAACTACCCGGGACCTCATCACCACGATATTCCGCTCACAAAAATTCTGCCGGCAGTACTGGAGGCCAGGCCTCGCTACCTGCTCCTCGAAGGTGCCAACCCGAGGCACGCGCACGAGTACGACCTGTTCGGCGCGATCGAGCTGCCGGAAGACAAGGTGTTGGTGCCGGGCGTGATCGACTCGACCTCGAATTACATCGAACACCCCGATCTGGTGGCGCAGCGGATTTGCAATTATGCGGATATCGTCGGCCGCGACCGGGTCATGGCCGGCTCAGACTGCGGTTTCTCGACCTTCAGGGGTCTGCCCACCGTGTACCCGGACATCACCTGGGAGAAACTCAAGTCGCTGGTTGAGGGGGCGAAGCGGGCAACAGAACGGTTGTATTAAGTTTCAGGTGCGGCTGTAGGGGCGGCTTTAAATGACGACAGGCTTCCGGGCGGCAGAAAAACGCCTGGAAGGCTAAAAGTTGGAATCTATTTCGGAGAATCTGAGGGATTCGTAGATAGCCGCGAACCAGCCATAAATAGAAAGCATATGTGTATACAAAAGAAGTCGCCCAATGCAGTGCATTGGCGACATAAATTCTGAGAAGATCTTTCATGACTTGCTGCGCGAGTCCTGAAAGCTGCTCGTCATTTAAAGCAGACTCCTGCAGCATATCGTTGAAGTTTGGCAAACAATAAAGGCGCCGCAAGGCGCCTTTATTGTTGTTGCTATGGCAAAGCAATCAATAACGGTAATGATCTGACTTATACGGTCCTTCCACTTTTACCCCGATGTAATCTGCCTGTTCCTGGGTCAGGGTCGTCAGCTTTACGCCCAGTTGTCCGAGGTGGAGGCGGGCGACTTTTTCATCGAGATGCTTGGGTAGCACGTAGACTTCATTCTTGTAGTCGTCCGGTTTCTGCCACAGCTCTATCTGCGCCATCACCTGGTTGGTGAATGAATTCGACATCACGAAACTCGGGTGACCGGTTGCACAGCCCAGGTTAACGAGACGGCCTTCGGCCAGCAGGATAATCCGCTTGCCGTCGGGGAAGATCACGTGGTCGACCTGCGGCTTGATGTTTTCCCACTCGTATTTTTGCAGGGAAGCGACATCGATTTCATTATCGAAGTGGCCGATGTTGCAGACAATCGCCTGGTTTTTCATCGCAGCCATATGATCGTGCGTGATGACGTTGAAGTTACCCGTCGTGGTCACGAAGATATTTGCCTGCGGTGCCGCTTCTTCCATCGTCACGATCCGGAAGCCTTCCATAGCTGCCTGCAGCGCGCAGATAGGATCGATCTCGGTTATCCAGACCGTTGCGCCAAGGCCACGTAAAGACTGCGCGCAGCCTTTACCAACATCGCCGTAACCGCACACAAGGGCTATTTTTCCCGCCACCATCACGTCGGTAGCGCGCTTGATGCCGTCCACGAGTGACTCACGGCAGCCGTACAGGTTGTCGAACTTCGATTTGGTCACCGAGTCGTTCACGTTGATAGCCGGGAAGGGCAGGTCGCCGTCGGCCTGCATCGTGTAAAGCCGCTGCACACCGGTCGTGGTTTCCTCGGTAACGCCGCCGATTGCGTCGCGGCGCGTACTGTACCAGCCCGGTTCGTTGTCCAGGCGCTTCTTGATTGATTTGAACAGCGCTATTTCTTCCTCGCTGCCCGGGTTATCCAGGATGGATGGATCCTGTTCCGCTTTAGACCCGAGGATGACCAACAGGGTTGCGTCGCCGCCGTCATCCAGGATGCGGTTGGGGACACCGCCGTCGGCCCATTCCATCGCGCGGTGCGTGTACTCCCAGTATTCGTCCAGCGATTCGCCCTTGTAGGCAAATACCGGTACGCCGGAAGCTGCTATCGCTGCGGCCGCGTGGTCCTGGGTAGAGAAAATATTGCAGGACACCCACCGCACTTCGGCACCGAGTTCAACCAGTGTGTCAATCAGCACAGCCGTCTGGATGGTCATGTGCAGCGAGCCCATGATGCGTGCGCCTTCGAGCGGCTTTTTACCCGCATATTCCTCGCGCACAGCCATCAGGCCCGGCATTTCAGTTTCGGCAATCGCAATCTCGCGGCGACCGAAGTCTGCCTGTGACAGATCGGCCACTTTGAAATCTTCCTGCATAGCGACGGCAGGTTCCGTGCTCATATTCTTTTCTCCGCTTGTATTTTTAGAGCTTTTGTACTGCTCCGGGTCAAAAGGTGTCTCCGGTGGTTGCATCGGCATGATTTATGCCGCGGCTTCCACCTTCAGTTGTTCGGCTTTATCCGTATTTTCCCAGCCGAAGCCCTCGTTCTCACGGCCGAAGTGGCCGTAGGCTGCAGTCGAGCGGTAGATGGGCTTGATCAGGTCGAGCATTTCCATGATGCCGTAAGGCGTCAGGTCGAAATGCTGCCGCACCAGCGCGGTGAGCTTGTCCTCGGTTATCGTGCCCGTACCGAAGGTTTCGACGGTGATCGAAGTCGGTTCGGCGATGCCGATGGCGTAAGAGACCTGTACCTCGCAGCGTTCCGCAAGTCCGGCCGCGACGATGTTCTTGGCCACGTAACGCGCGGCATAGGCCGCCGAGCGGTCGACCTTCGACGGGTCCTTGCCCGAGAATGCGCCGCCACCGTGGCGCGCCATGCCGCCGTAGGTATCGACAATAATCTTGCGCCCGGTCAGGCCGCAGTCACCGACAGGACCGCCGATAACGAAACTGCCGGTTGGGTTGATGTGGTACTTGGTGTCTTTGGTCAACCAGTTGGCGGGCAGAATTGGCTTGATAATCAATTCCATGACACCTTCACGAAGATCTTCGTTGCTGACACCAGGATCGTGCTGGGTCGACAGAACCACGGCGTCGATTGCGATCGGCTTGTCGTCTTCGTAAACCAGCGTGACCTGGCTCTTGGCATCCGGGCGCAGCCAGGTCAGTTCACCCGCCTTGCGGATTCTTGCCTGCTGCTCGACCAGCCGGTGTGACAGCTGAATCGCGGCCGGCATCAGAACGTCCGTTTCGTTACTGGCATAGCCGAACATGAGTCCCTGGTCGCCGGCACCCTGCAGGCGGGGGTCACCCCGGTCCACACCCATGGCGATATTCCGGGACTGCTTGCCGATGGCATTCAGCACGGCACAGGAAGCACCGTCGAATCCCATGTCCGAACTGTTGTAACCGATGTCCAGAACGACTTCGCGAATGATTTCCTCCGCCTCGATGGAAGCATTCGAGGTCACCTCGCCCGCGACGACGACGAAGCCCGTCTTGACCATGGTTTCTACTGCGACCCTGGAGTTGCCGTGCTGTGCAATCAGGGCGTCGAGGATGGCGTCCGAGATCTGGTCGCACATCTTGTCGGGGTGGCCTTCCGAGACCGACTCGGAGGTGAACTGGTAGCGTTTTGTCATTTGAACAACCTGCGATTGATGGTTTTTGTGTGTCTTTTGGCCTCAGATCGCTTTGTCGAGCCTTGGCAAAAGGTATTGAAAAACAGTAACTTAAGTTAAAAATATCCCAGTAGAGACATAATATATAAAGATATCTTTATATATTCGGCGGAACTGTATACCAAAACGGGACAAATTTCGACCCCCTTTTTGTCATTATCCGCAAATTCCGGGGCGGGCTGCACGGGGTACATTCTTACGCTATTCGTTGTCAGCCCGGGGACCGGCAGCTTTGCCGCTTTCGTTCCGCATCTCCTTTTCGGGTGCGCGCGGTCGGCACGGGTAGTCCGGTATTTGCGACTCTACGGGGAGTAAGCGACAATGCGCGCCTTTGCTGCGGGTCCGCGGCTCGACAATAGCTAGAATAAAATGGCCTCAACACCGGAAACGGCTGTCGGACAGCCTTCTCGACGCGATTTAGCGAACACGATTCGCGCGCTTTCCATGGATGCAGTGCAGGCCGCCAATTCGGGCCACCCCGGTGCGCCGATGGGCATGGCCGATATTGCCGAAGTCCTCTGGAACGATTTCCTCAAACACAACCCGGGCAACCCGCAATGGGTCAATCGCGACCGCTTTGTATTGTCGAACGGCCATGGCTCGATGCTGCTTTACTCCTTACTGCACCTCAGCGGTTACCCGTTAGGCATAGACGAGATCCGCAACTTCCGGCAACTGGGTTCGCGCACTGCGGGTCATCCCGAGTACGAACCGGAACTGGGCATCGAGACGACGACCGGACCTTTGGGTCAGGGCGTAACGAATGCCGTTGGAATGGCGCTCGCAGAAAAAATGCTGGCGGCCCGTTACAACCAGCCTGGTCTGGACATTATCAATCACCGTACCTGGGTGTTCCTCGGCGATGGTTGCCTTATGGAAGGCATCTCGCACGAGGCGTGTTCGCTGGCCGGCACACTGGGCCTGGGTAAACTGATTTGTATCTACGATGACAACGGCATCTCGATCGATGGCGAAGTGCAGGGCTGGTTTCGTGACAACACGCCAGAGCGCTTCCGGGCCTATGGCTGGCAGGTAATTGAAGATGTTGACGGCCACGATCCGGCAGCAATACACGAGGCTATAGAAGAAGCGACCGCGAACAACGAGCAGCCCACCCTGATTTGCTGCAAGACCGTGATTGGCTTTGGCGCACCCAACAAACAGGGCACCGAAGCGACCCACGGCGCACCTCTTGGCGATGAAGAAGTTGCGGCTGCGCGCGAAAACCTGGGCTGGAGCTACGCACCGTTCGAAGTGCCGGAAGCCATCAGGGGTGAATGGGATGCCCGGGATGCCGGGTTGCTGCTCGAACAGGAATGGCGGGACAAACTGGCGGACTACCGGAGCAAGCACCCGGACCTTGCGGCCGAACTCGAGCGTCGCCTGGCGGGCGAACTGCCCGCGGGCTGGGAGTCGGATGCCGATGCGGTGATTCACGCAATTGCCGCGAGTGACAAGGCGCTGGCTACGCGCAAGGACTCGCAGGTGGCCATCAATGCGTTTGTACCTCACCTGCCGGAAATGTTGGGCGGTTCGGCTGACCTGACGGGTTCCAACCTGACGATGCACGATGAGTCGGTAGCGGTAACTCCCGATAACGCGGCGGGCAACTACATTTATTACGGCGTGCGCGAATTTGCGATGGCTGCCGTCATGAACGGCGTATCACTGCACGGCGGATTTATTCCTTACGGCGGCACCTTCCTGACCTTCTCCGACTACGCACGCAATGCCCTGCGCATGGCGGCGCTGATGAAGATCCGGTGCATCCTGGTGTTCACCCACGATTCCATTGGTTTGGGCGAAGATGGCCCGACTCATCAGCCGGTCGAACACGTTGCAAGTCTGCGCATCATGCCGAACATGATGGTCTGGCGGCCCTGCGACGGTGCGGAGACGGCTGTCGCCTGGCGGCAGGCCATCGAGCGCAGGAACGGTCCGACCAGCCTGGTGCTCAGCCGCCAGACCCTGCCGCGGCAGGACCGCACCGACGATCAGGTCAACGCGATTAATCGCGGCGGCTACATTCTGTATGGCGATGATGAGCCGCAGGCGATATTGATCGCGACGGGTTCGGAGGTTGCGCTCGCTGTCGATGCGGCGAAGGAACTGCAGTCACAAAACCTGCGTGTGCGCGTCGTGTCCATGCCGTGTGTGTCGCTATTCGCAGAGCAGGATGCCGGCTACCGGGACGCGGTACTGCCGGCATCGGTTACAGCTCGCGTTGCAATCGAAGCCGGCGTGGGTGACGGGTGGGAAAAATATGTGGGTTCGGATGGCGCCATAATTGCTATGGAGGGTTACGGAGAATCAGCCCCGGCCCCTGACTTATTCGACAAGTTTGGTTTCACGATTAAGCGGATCACCGCAACAGTCAAAGAACTGCTGGCAGCGGACTGAAGAACCGCGCCGCATCAGTAAAGGCCGTTCGTCGTGAACGGCAAGCGAGAGGAGTTAAGGCATGGCAGTAAAAGTTGCGATTAACGGCTATGGCCGCATCGGCCGGAATATTTTGCGTTCCCTGTATGAAGGCGGGCGCACGGGTGAGATTGAGATCGTAGCGATCAACGACCTCGGCGATGCGGAGAGCAATGCCTACCTGACCCGGCATGACAGTGCCCACGGTCCCTTCCCGTTCGAGGTGGAAGTTGACGGCGACGCCCTGATCGTTGCCGGCGACCGCATCCGGGTGCTCGCTGAACGCAACCCGGCCGAATTACCCTGGGCAGAACTGGGTGTCGATGTAGTGCACGAATGCACAGGCCTGTTCGCATCCAAGGAAAAGGCGCAACCGCACCTGGATGCAGGTGCGAAGAAAGTACTGATTTCAGCCCCCGCGGGTAAGGACGTTGATGCCACGATTGTGTACGGTGTGAATCAGGATGTGCTGACCGCCAACGATACAGTTGTTTCGAATGCATCCTGCACAACCAACTGCCTGGCTCCGCTCGTCAAGCCGCTCCACGATGCTATCGGCCTGGAGCACGGCATCATGACGACCATCCATGCTTATACGAACGACCAGGTCCTGACCGACGTATACCACAAGGATCTGCGGCGGGCGCGGTCTGCCACACAGTCGATGATCCCGACCAAGACAGGTGCCGCTGCCGCGGTAGGACTGGTCCTGCCGGAACTGGACGGGCGGCTCGACGGCTTCGCCGTGCGCGTGCCCACGATTAATGTTTCGATGGTCGATCTGACTTTCTGCGCTGCGCGCGATACGACGGTCGATGAAATCAATTCGTTGCTGAAAGCGGCGAGTGAAGGACCGCTTAAAGGTGTACTCGCCTACAACGACGGGCCGCTGGTTTCGATCGATTTTAACCACGACCCGGCCTCGTCGACCTACGATGCGACACTGACCAAGGTCATGGGCGGCAACCTGGTCAAGGTCTGTTCGTGGTACGACAACGAGTGGGGGTTTTCGAACCGGATGCTCGACACCACCCTGGCTCTGGCAAGTACTGGCTGAGGGTAGCTGTTCGCCAAGATGAACGTACTGCGAATGACGGATCTGGGCCTCGCGGGCAAGCGGGTCATGATCCGCTTCGATTTCAACGTCCCGCTCGAAGACGGCAAGGTCACCAGCGACACGCGTATCCAGGCGGCGTTACCGACGATCCGGCGTGCGCTGGATGCGGATGCCGCGGTTATCCTGCTGTCGCACCTGGGCCGCCCGACCGAAGGCGAATTCGAAGATCAGTTTTCGCTGGCGCCCGTCGCGCATCACCTTAGCGTTCTGCTGGGCCAGGAAGTCCGCCTCGTCGAAAACTGGCTCGACGGTATCGATGTCGATAACGGCCAGGCCGTGCTGTGTGAGAACGTGCGCTTTAACAAAGGTGAAAAAGCCAACGACGACGCACTCGCCAGGCAGATGGCCGCGCTCTGCGACGTGTTTGTCATGGATGCGTTCGGTACCGCGCACCGCGCGCAGGCCAGCACTTACGGCGTCGCGCAATATGCGCCCGTGGCCTGCGCCGGCCCCCTGCTGGTCGAGGAACTGGAAGCGCTCGGCAAGGCACTCGAGAATCCGGCACGGCCGATGGTAGCGATTGTCGGGGGGTCGAAAGTATCGACGAAGCTCACCGTGCTCGATGCGCTGTCGAAACAGGTCGACCAGCTCATCGTGGGCGGAGGGATCGCGAATACCTTTATCGCGGCTGCCGGAAACCCGGTGGGCAACTCGTTGTGCGAGAGCGGGATGCTCGATCAGGCGCGCGCGTTGCTGGAACAGGCATCCATACCGATGCCGACCGATGTCGTCGTTGCAAATGAGTTCAGCGCCGAAGCCGAAGCCGTGACGCGTCCTGTAGGTGATATCCGGGGGAACGAGATGATCCTCGATATCGGCCCTGATACGGCCGAGGCTTATGCCGGAATGCTGCAGTCGGCCGGCACCATCGTCTGGAACGGTCCGGTCGGGGTCTTCGAGATCGACCAGTTCGGCGGGGGCACCGAACGGGTGGCCCGGGCCATTGCCGATAGTCCGGCCTTCTCGATTGCCGGCGGCGGCGACACGCTCGCCGCACTGGAAAAATACGGACTGGGCGAGCAGATGTCCTATATCTCTACCGGCGGCGGTGCGTTCCTGGAACTGCTCGAGGGCAAAAAACTTCCCGCCATCGAGGTGCTGGAATCCCGGGCCGGGTGATACCCGCAGGCATACCGAAGCTTTTCGCGCCAATGTGTGATAATCCGGTCACGCGTTATTTTGCTGTTGTCCCGCGCTAATCGATAAGCCCCCTATGCGTCGAACCAAGATCATCGCAACCCTCGGCCCCGCAACCGACGACCCCAAGGTCCTGCGTCAATTGCTCGAGGCCGGCACGGATACCGTGCGGATCAATTTTTCGCACGGTGACTGGAGCGAACAGGAAAGGCGCATCAACGCAGTCCGGGAGTCGGCGGCGGAACTGGGCCGGTATGTGTCGGTACTCGGCGACCTGCAGGGTCCGAAAATACGGATACGCCGGTTCAAAAAATCGCCCGTCATACTTGAAGAAGGACAGGAATTCATCCTGGATTCAACATTGGCCGGAGATGCGGGCACGTCGAAGGCAGTGGCCGTTGCCTACGAGGGCTTGAGCGGTGACGTGGAGAAGGGCGATACGCTGTTGCTCGACGACGGTCACCTGAACCTGCTCGTGGAAAAGGTGAAGGGCCCGCGGATCATCTGCAAGGTGGTCGTCGGCGGTGAGCTGAGCGACCGTAAGGGTATCAACCGCCAAGGCGGCGGACTGTCAGCGGCGGCGCTGACGGACAAGGACCGCGAAGATATCAAGTTGGCCGCCGGTGTGGATGTTGACTGGATTGCGGTCTCTTTCGTGCGCGGCGCCGACGATGTAAACGAAGCACGCCAGTTGTTGCGTGACGCAGGCGGTACGGGCCACGTCGTTGCAAAAATCGAACGCTCGGAGGCGATCGAAAGTCTGGAGTCGATTATCGATGCGAGCGATGCGGTTATGGTTGCCCGCGGCGACCTCGGCGTCGAATGCGGTTATGCCGGACTTACCGGCCTGCAAAAGCAGATCATTCGCAACGCTCGTCACCGGCACAAAATTTCGATCACCGCAACACAGATGATGGAGTCGATGATCCGCAGCCAGGTGCCGACGCGTGCGGAAGTGTCCGATGTCGCCAACGCCGTAATGGATGGTACCGATGCAGTGATGCTGTCGGCAGAGACTGCCGTCGGTGAGCATCCGGTGCGGGCCGTGGAAACCATGGCGGAGGTATGCGTGGGGGCGGAAGAATACCGGCTCATCAGCAGCCCGCGGCGCCACGAAGAACATTTTGAATACGTCGACCAGGCTATCGCGATGGCTGTCATGTATACCGCCAACCATATGGATGTGCATGCCATTATCGCGCTGACCGAGTCGGGCTCGACGGCACTTTGGATGTCACGTATCCGTTCGGATATCCCGATCTATGCGTTCAGTCGGCACAAGGCTACCTTGCGGCGTGTCAGTCTCTACCGGGGGGTCTACCCGGTGTTATTCGACGTCACTCACACCAGCACCGACAGCCTCTACCGGGATATCTTCGACCGGCTGCTCAGCCTCGGCCAGGCCGAGGAGGGCGATCTGCTGATCTTCACAAAAGGTGATATGCGCGGTGTGGCCGGTGGTACCAACGCCATGACCGTGCTCCGTATGACCAGCCAGTGAATGTAGGCGTTGTCCCCGGATTAGCCCCTGCGGATTGCTGCGTATACTTCTGCACCCTTGGGAAATCACAGTGATGAGTTTGTACAAGATGAAAACAGCGAACTTGAGCAGATGGCTGTGCACCGCCGCAGCGGCATTGTGCATTGCGTTGCTGACCGGTTGCAGTGTCGGCACATCCACCACGGGCGCCGGGAAGGGGCTGGTGCTGGTTGCCGGCGCCACCGGCGGAACCGGAAGGGCATTGGTTAAAGGGCTGGGTGACCAGGGTTACCAGGTACGGGCCTTTGTCCGCGATGAGAAAAAGGCCCGCGTAGTCCTCGGCGATGACATAGGTTACGCGGTGGGCGATGTCCGTGAGATCGATTCGATAAGCGCCGCACTCGATGACGTCGACTACATTATTTCTGCGATCGGATCCAGCCCGTCCGACAAGTCGAATAACCCCGAGGCGGTCGACTACGGTGGCACAAAGAACCTTGCCGATGCCGCAGCCGGCACAGGCGTGAAACAGATGGTGCTGGTTTCGTCTTCGGGGGCCACCCAGGAAGATCATTTCCTCAACAAGGCTTTCGATAATGTCCTGATCTGGAAATTCAAAGGCGAGGAGGCACTGCGTGCGAGCGGAGTGCCCTATACAGTGGTCCGTCCTGGCGGGTTGGTAAACAGGCCCGGCGGAGAGTTTACGGTGGTTTTTGCCCAGGGCGATACGACGACGGGCATAATTAGCCGCGAAGATGTCGCATTAATTTGTATTGCCGCCCTACAAAATCCAGCGGCACTGAATAAAACCTTCGAAACATTTAGCAGCGACGTCGAAGGTGAGAATAACTGGCCGTCATTATTTGGCGCACTGGAGGCAGACTGAGCTACTGAGGTCCATCCGGATACTGCTCCGCTGATTGCCGGGCGCACAGGCTCCCGGCTTGGTCTGATACGGACAGAAAGATGAATGAACAGAAACCAAATTTACTGGCACGTATCATGAAGTCAGCCTCGACAATCGAACCGAACGAGCTACGTTCGGTAATTACCTCTTTTATTTTCGTGTTTACGCTGATGGCTGGGTACTACATCCTGCGCCCTGTACGTGATGCGATGGCCAGCGACTGGACCCGCACCGAGATTTCCCAGCTCTGGAATATAAATTTTTTCCTCTGCCTGGCGGTCGTCGCGATCTACGGTTTGTTCGTTACAAGGGTCAAGTTTAAATACCTGGTGCCCGGTGTGTATGCGTTCTTCGCAACGACCTTCGTTATTTTTTACCTGGCCACGAGCGGCGCAGGAGATACCCTTCTCCTTGATCTCAAGGTCGATGCATTTAACTACGAGCTGTACCTGACGACAGACAAGGCATTTTATCTGTGGGTCAGCGTGTTCAGCCTGTACCACGTGTCCGTATTCTGGACCTTCATGGCAGACCTCTACACGAAGGAACAATCCAATCGGCTGTTCGCATTTATTGCTGCCGGATCGAGCGCAGGCGCCCTGGTGGGTCCGTCTATTCCCAGTTTCTTCGCGGAGTCCCTGGGAACGGATACATTATTGCTGATCGCGGCCTCGTTGCTTGTGGTTCCCATTATTTTGTCTTTCTATCTTGAGCGGCTCAAGGTTACTGATTTGCACAATGAAGCCGTGCATGTCGATTTGTCCAAGATTCAAATCGGCGGCAATCCACTTGCCGGCTTCAAGATGTTTTTCACAAACCCTTACCTGCTGGGTATAGGTGCCTTCCTGTTGTTCTATACCGCGCTGGGTTCGTTTGCCTATATGGCTCAAACCGATGTTTTGCGGCCGTTCGAAGAGGTTGTGCGCCAGAAGTACCTGGCCAGGGTGGACCTGACGGTGAACGTGCTGACTTTTGTTATCGGCATGTTTGCGACCAGCCGGATCGTTACCCGGTTCGGCATGTCGGTAACGCTGGCACTGGTCCCGATAATTATTGTGGCCGGCATGCTTATCGTGGCATTTGCACCAATCATGATCGTTGCGCTCGCGCTCCAGGTTGTGCGCCGCGCCGGCAACTACGGTATTACGAGGCCCGCACGCGAAATGTTGTTTACGGCACTCGATCGTGAGACTCGATTCAAGGCGAAACCGGTTATTGACGTAGCGCTGTACCGTGGTGGTGATGCCGTCTGGGGAAACGTTTATGCCTACCTGAGTGACGGACTGGGTTTCGGCCTTGCCGCAATGATGGCTATAGGTGCGGGGCTGGCGGCGGTATGGGCGATGATTGGCACATACCTGGGTGGCATGTTCAATCGCCAGGGCGACGATCACGACGTTCAGAAAACCGGCCCGATTGAACAGACGGGCTAAGAAATGTCAGCTTTCCGTTTCCCCGGTGTTACCGATGAGTTTGCTGAGGTCGGCCAGCACTTCCTCGGAATGTTTTTCCGCGTTGACCTTCGAGTAATGTTTCACCACTTTGCCCGAGGGATCGATCAGGAATGATTGCCGGCTGGCCAGCTCCATCGGGCCGATTTTCATGACCACACCATAGGCGGATGCCGCCTGTTTTTCGGTATCAGCAAGGATGGAAAAGGGCAGGCTGTATTTTTCTGCAAATTCGGCATGCGACTCTACGTTGTCGAGGCTTACCCCAAGCACGACGGCGTTCAGCTTATCAAAAGCGAATATATTGTCGCGAAACGCGCAGGCTTCTTTCGTGCAACCCGGCGTGTCGTCCTTCGGGTAAAAATACAGCGCGACCCACCGGCCACGATACTGTTCGAGGCTATGCCAGGCGCCGTTCTGATCCTGCAGGCGGAAATCCGGGGCGGGGTTCCCCACCAGCCCGGCGGCAAGTGTGCCGGCTGAGAGCGATATGCCGATCAGCGTCAGGCATGTGCGCATAAAGCTGTGCAAGACCTTTCCTCCGCTGGTGTTGTGCGTCGAGCTTAGCACGCATACCAGTTCCTTGTGGACACTCGAAACGTGTGTTTAATATGGCCTCAGGACAAGCTGAACGGCGCTCGAATGTCTAAATACCAGCAACAAAATTCTGTATCGGCAGACCACAGCATAGGGCTCGTGTTGCCCGGCGGCGGAGCGCGAGGTGCCTACCAGGTGGGCGTACTTAAAGCGTTGGCAGAAATGTTCCCCCGGCGCTCGGCCAACCCCTTTTCGGTAATCAGCGGCACCTCGGCCGGTGCAATTAATTCGGTCGTGCTGGCGAGCCGGGCGCAGTTGTTCCATGTGGGCGTGGCGGAACTCGAACACGTGTGGCGCAATTTCAAATCTACCCAGGTGTTCCGCGCGGATACGTGGACAATGCTCCGCAACGGGACGCACTGGATGCTTGCGGTCGCTACCGGCGGACTGGGCCGTAGCAACCCGACCGCTTTGCTCGATAATTCACCGCTCAGAGACCTGCTGAAAAAGCGCATCAACTTCGAGTCGATCCAGCGGTCTATCGACAGGGGTTTCATCGACGCAGTTTCCGTTACTGCGGCAGGGTATTCCTCGGCCCGCTCGGTATCGTTTTACCAGGGTAGCGGGCCGGTACACCCATGGCGTCGTGTCAGGCGCAGCGGGCGGGAAGAGAAGATCAATGTCAATCACCTGATGGGCAGCATCGCCGTCCCCATCGTGTTTCCGCCGGTGCTTATAGGCCAGGAGTATTTCGGTGACGGCGCAATGCGTCAGGCAACACCGTTGTCGCCGGCGGTGCACCTGGGAGCCGACCGTATTCTTGTGATCGGCGCGCGCAACGAGGTTCCCGATCCCGAACCCGTTGTCGAAGGTAACGCTCAATACCCCAGCCTTGGCCGGGTGGCGGGGTACATGCTGGACGCGCTGTTCATGGACGGCCTGTCCGCGGACCTCGAGCGGCTGACGCGTATTAACCTGATCCTCGACCAGCTTGGCGAAAAAACCGTCGAAGGTGACGAGGGCGACCTGCGCACCATCGAGGCATTCGTCATGTTGCCGAGCGAGGATATACGTGAGATAGCTGAGCGCCATGTACACGAAATGCCGCGCTCGGTCCGCATACTCCTGAAAGGTCTGGGTGCAATGAACAAGGGCGGCATGCAGCTCGCCAGTTATTTGTTGTTCGAGTCCGGGTACACGCGGGAATTAATCCGGCTGGGATACCGGGACGCCATGCACCGGAAGGAAGAGCTCGAATCCTTTATGCGCGGTGAGCCCCTGCATGCGCCGGGCGGAATAATCGGCTGGCGTGACCTTAGCCAGGAATACACGGCCCGCCACAAAATCCTGAAGCTTTCAGATCAGGAATAAAGTCCCGAGCCCAAGGAAAGTCATAAAGCCGACAACATCGGTAACGGTTGTCAGCACGACCCCCCCCGCGAGTGCCGGGTCGATATTCATTCGTTGCAGTACCAGCGGCACGATAAAACCGGCCAGCGCGGCCACGATCAGGTTGATTGCAACCGCTGCGCCGATAACCAGGCCCACACCCCAGCCGCTGAAGAAAGTGATCGTGATCAGTATGACGACCGCGGCCCACGCAAAGCCGTTCAGGATTCCGACCGCAACTTCCTTGGTCAGCAACCAGCGCGCATTCGAATCCTCGACCCGACCGAGCGCCATGCCGCGAATCATCAGCGTCAGGGTCTGGGTGCCGGCGATGCCGCCCATGCTGGCAACGACCGGCATCAGTACCGCCAGTGTCACGACCTGTGCCAGCGTTTCTTCGAACATCCCGACGACTGCCGCCGCCAGGAATGCGGTGGCAAGGTTGACGCCGAGCCAGATGGCGCGCCGCCCGGCACTTGCTACCACGGGCGCGAAAATATCGTCTTCTTCATCGAGGCCGGCCATGCTGAGTATGTCGTGATCCGCCTGTTCCTGGATCACGTCGACGACGTCGTCAATCGTGATTTGTCCAAGCAGCCGGCCGTCTTTGTCGACGACGGGCGCAGAAACGAGGTCGAGGTTCCGGAATTCACGCGCCACATCCGTGGCCGGCAATTCGGCGGTGAAGGTTTCGGCACTCGCATCCATCACGTCGCGGACCAGATCCTGCGGACCGCTGGACACGATGCGGGACAACCGCAGTTTTCCTACATAGTGATCATTGCGGTCGACCACGAACACGGCATAGGTATTGTCCGGAAAGTTTCCGAGCGCCCGCAGGTAACGCTGCACCACCTCGAGCGTGACATTCGGCCGTACGGCAATCGTGTCGGGGTTCATCAGTCCGCCGGCACTGTCTTCCGGGTACGACAACACGGCCTCGAGGCGTTCGCGGTCGCGCTGGTTCAGCGAACGCACAACCTCCCGGGTTATCGACTCGGGCAGGTCGGCGACCACGTCGGCGAGGTCATCGAGATCCATGTCCTCGGTCGCAACCAGGAGTTCTGCCAGGTCCATGCCTTCCATCAGGCGCGTGCGAACTTCGTCGTTGAGCGCGGCAAGTACTTCACCGTCGTCTTCTTTATCGACCAGGTTCCAGACGATATTGCGCTTGGCAGGCGGCAGGGACTCAATCAGCCGGGCAATTTCGGCCGGGTTCAGGTCCGCGATCAGGCCCGTCGCCCGCTGCATCATGCCGCGCTCCAGTGCTTCACTGAGCACGCCGAGATCGGTTTTGTTATTTGCTTCGAGTTCCATCGCGGACCCCTCGGCTGTGACGCGGCTGTACAGATACCGCCCGGCGGGCGGGTGTCAGGGTTCGGGCATGGCGAGTTTAGCCGGGAACCGGGTTCAGGTCACGCAGTGACGGGTTCTGCCGTGTGCGAACCGGATGACGCAGGGAGTTCGCTGTGTCGAATAAGAACATTCTGATGTTCTTTCTGTAGCGCGCTGACAATCTTGTCGGCGAGGTATATCGAGCGGTGCTGGCCTCCTGTGCAGCCGAGTGCGATCGTCAGGTAATTGCGATTGTGTTCCCTGTATTCCGGGATCCGGTTGCGCAGGAATTTCAGGATATCGTTCAGCATCGACCGCGTAATATCGTGGTTTTCGAGGAACTCGATAACTTTGGGGTCGCGGCCGTCCAGGCGCCGTAATGCAGGGTCCCAGTAGGGGTTGGGGAGGCAGCGGACGTCGAATACAAAATCGGCGTCGAAGGGGACGCCGTGTTTGAAACCGAATGACTCGATCTGTATGGACAGGCCTTCTTCACCGCTTTGTGCGACACGCTGGTTTAGCGAGTCGCGCAGTTCGTAAATGCTCGTGTGGGTCGTATCGATAACCAGGTCGGCTGAATACGTAATCGGCCCGAGCAGGTCACGCTCCTTCAGGATAGCGTCCTGCAGGCTCATGTCCCTGGTGCGCAGCGGATGGCGTCGCCGGGTCTCCCGGTAGCGTGTTAGCAGCACCTGGTCATCGGCATGCAGGAAAACGATTTCACAGCGCACACCCTGTTCTTTCAGCGAGCGCAACAGTTCGGGCAGCGATTTCAGGTCAGCGGCACGGTTACGCGCGTCCACGCCCACCGCCATGTTGTCGTACAGCGCGTCCCGGGCTTCGAGCGTTTGGGTGATGAGGCCGCCGAGCAGGGCGGCGGGAATATTATCGATGCAGTAAAAGCCCATATCTTCGAGTGCGTCGAGTGCAACGGACTTGCCTGAACCTGAAAGGCCACTGACGATAATCAATCGCATTAAAGGAATGTCCTCTTGCCACTTTCCCTGGCATGGTGGTCGGTCAGTTTTTCCTTGTATTTGCGGACCTGGCGGTCGAGTTTATCTGTCAGGGAATCAATTGCGGCGTACATGTCTCCTTCGACTGAATGTGCATGCAGGGTGCTGCCGCTTACGTTGAGGGTTGCTTCTGCTTTGTGTTCAAGCTTTTCGACGGTCAGGATGCAATGTATATCGGTGGCATTTTCGAAATGGCGTTCTATGCGTTCAAGCTTTTCAGTTAAATAATCTCTGAGTGACGGGGTGATTTCTACATGATGACCGGTCAGATTTATTTGCATATCCCTATTACTCCTTCCTGTTATAGGACTATCCTCTCGCTCGCTGCCCGGCCCGTCAAATGAAATCAGCGGGGCGGCCAATCTGCCGCTATCAGTGGGCCTCGAGCCGTTTAGGTCGGTTTTAGCCTGTTATGGTTTACATAAACACTCGTACCTCCCCGGTCGTCGTTCAACGCCGTGCGACACGTTCCCGCCGTTCGTTTGACGGCGCGATATTCATCGCCTCACGGTATTTTGCGACGGTGCGTCTGGCAACCTTGATCCCCTCGTCTTCCAGCAGTTTCGTAATCTTGCTGTCACTCAGGGGCTTGGCAGGGTTTTCCTTGCCGACCAGCCGCTTGATCCGCGCCCTGATTGCCGTAGACGACTGTTCGCTGCCGTCATCGGAACCCAGCTGGCTCGAAAAGAAGTACCGGAATTCGAAGACCCCCCGGGGCGTATGCATAAACTTGTTCGTTGTCACGCGTGAGATCGTGGACTCGTGCATCTGCAGGGTTTCGGCAATGTCCTTGAGGATCATCGGCTTCATTGCTTCTTCGCCGTGTTCGAAAAAATTTACTTGCCGTTCGACTATCGAGATGGCGACCCGCAACAGCGTATCGTGGCGGATTTCCAGGCTGCGTACGAGCCAGCGGGCTTCCTGCAACTGGGTGCGCAGCGTGCTGTGTTCGCCGTTGCCGCGGAGCAGGTCTGCGTAAGCCTGGTTGACCCGCAGGCGCGGTGCGATGCTGCGGTTGACATCTACGACCCAGCGGCCGTCCTGCTTGCGCACATAAACATCGGGTATGACGTACTCGGCCGCTGCGGACTGGATCGTCGATCCGGGTTTGGGGTGGCACGAGCGGATCAACGCAATCGCGATGTCCAGTTCGGCGTCGGACACGCTCAGCCGGCGGCGCAACATTGCAAATTCGTGGTCCGCGACCATATCCAGCTCGCTGCCGGCAATTTTCAGTGCCAGTTCACGGCCGGGTTCTGACGGGTCGAGCTGGCCGAGCTGGATGCCGATGCATTCGGCGAGGTCCCGGGCGCCCACGCCTGCGGGATCGAGTTGCTGGATTCGTTCGAGTACGGCTTCTACTTCGGACAGGGTAAAACTGGCTTCCGGCGGCAGGGTAGCAAGAATGGTGTCGAGGTCCTCGGCCAGGTAGCCATCGTCGTTGATGCTGTCGACGATTGCCTGACCTGTCACCGCTTCCCGCGGTGTGATGTCATCGATTTCGAGTTGCCAGAGCAGATGGTCCTGGAGGCTGTCCCCGCTGGTGTCCGGTACATCGACCTGCGGGTAATCCGTGCCCGACCAGTTTTCACTGCGGCGTCCCGACCCGTAAATGTCGGCCCACTCGCCCTGGTCAACTTCTTCGCCGGCGACAACCTGCGCTTCATCACCCCCCGGGGTTGCCTCGCCCGGCTCCTCCTGCTCAAGCATGACATTGGTTTCGAGCGCTTCGAGGAGTTGCGTGTTCAGCTCAAGGACCGGCATCTGCAGCAGGCGTATAGCCTGCTGCAGCTGAGGCGTCATGGTCAGTTGCTGACCAAGTTTTAGCTGCAGCGATAGTTTTGCCATATCTGCTGCGGTCGTCCTGACCGCTATCCGCTCATGTGCCTGAAGGTCTTTATGGCACTCCTGTGCCGACCCAATGTTATAGCCCTAACTACAATTCGAAACTCTCTCCCAGGTAAACTTCTCTGACGTGCTGATTGCCGAGGATTTCATCCGGGGTGCCCGAGGCTATTACGGCACCCTGATTGACAATATAGGCCCTGCGGCAAATTCCAAGTGTCTCCCGCACATTATGGTCGGTAATCAGCACCCCGATACCCCTTTCCGACAGGTGCTTGATTATCCGCTGAATATCAAGAATTGAAATGGGGTCTACCCCGGCGAAGGGTTCATCAAGCAGGATAAAGCGCGGTTCAACGGCAAGTGCCCGTGCGATCTCTACCCGGCGGCGCTCGCCGCCCGAAAGGCTCAGCCCCTGGCTGTTGCGCACGTGGCTTATATGGAGTTCTTCCAGCAGTTCCTCGAGTATCCGCTCGCGATCCGCGCGGGCCAGTTCGTCGCGGGTCTGGAGTATTGCCATTATATTTTTTGCAACAGTCAGCTTCCGGAAGATCGAAGCCTCCTGCGGCAGGTAGCCGAGACCAAGCTTCGCGCGCTTGTGCATGGGCAGGGCAGTCAGATCATGGCCATCCAGTATTACCCTGCCTTTGTCAGCCTGGATAAGCCCCACGACCATGTAGAAAGCAGTGGTTTTACCCGCCCCGTTGGGACCAAGCAACCCAACGACTTCACCGCTGTTGATCTCGAAAGAAATGTTGTTGACAACTTCCTTGAACTTGAATTTTTTGCTGATATTTTCAGCGCTTAGGATGCTCACGGGGTTTCTTTCGTATCCGATTCCTTGTCGGGCGGCTCTATAAGTATTTTAACAGGGCCGGTATCGCCCGAGTCCGCGGTAAGGTGCTTTTCCTCTAAATCGTAAGTAATCAGGTCGCTCGATATTTCGTTGGTGCCGTCGGTAAAGCGGGCATCATCGCTCAGTTGCAGGGTGTCTGTATCCAGGCGATAGATAATCCTTTTCGCCTCGCCGCTGTTTAGCTTGCCTGACTCTTTTATAAACTGTTCGAAACGGGCCGGCGAGCCGGTTAACTCCGCCTCGACCAACTCATTGTCGGCAACGAGGAACCTGGCATAGTCGCAATACAGGGTCGCCTCGTCGGATTCGACAACAACATTGCCACTGAAAGTCCAACTGCCCTCTTCGAAGTCCAGTTTGGCAGCCTCTGCAAGGTCGGCCTGTATTCCCAGGGTTCCCTGATCCAGCCGCAAACCGCGAAATAGCAGTTTATCGGATTCGTAATCGAACTCGGAAGAATCGGCATCGATCGTTATTGGCTCATCTGAGTTGTCACGCTTGGAATCTTCCTGCGCACAGACAGCCTGCACCGCCGACAGGCCGGTGATGAGGAGCAACAGGGCTGGTATTCCGGTTGACCGGATGTGCCTCAGCTTTGTCAGATCAGGGTAAGAACTTTCCATTTACATTCGACAATAATTTCAGCTGATTGTTTTCAAAGTCGGCATACATGCCCGTGGCATTCAGCTTGTTACCATTGAATTCCAATACGACTTTACGTGGGGTATTGGCTTCCTGTGCGTCGGTATCTATATTGAGCTGCTGCGTCCTGATGACAGTCGTATTGTTTTCATCATCTGTCGAAGCGGCGATAACGTTCCCGCGCAGCATAATCATATTTGATTCGGGGGGGATCCTGGCTGCATTGGCCTTCAGCTCCCATGATCCCTCCGAATCGCCGTAGCGCATCCGTATACGGGTCAGATCGACGCTGGATTCGGAAGTTGCCTGCGATGCTTTCTCCGTCCAGACCTGGTACCGCAGTTCGCCGTCTTCACCGGTCCCGGTTATTTCCGCCCGGTCCAGGTAAAAGGCCAGGCTTAGTTCGGGTCGGGCATCTTTCGCCTTGTCGCTGCGTGTCCCCATTGCGACGAAGCTACTGATAATTGCCCCGGCCAGCAGCAGGGCGAAGGCAAGCAAGAGGCGGGGCTCCGGGGTTCTCACTTCAGTTTCCCGCACCCAGTCGTGCGGCCAGCAGCAGGTCGCAGACTTCACGAACAGCTCCCTGCCCGCCACCGTTGTGGGTGTGCCAGTCGGCTACCGCGTCCAGATCGGGATGCGCGTCCGCCACCGCGATCGCGAGCCCGGCCTGTTCCATACAGGCCAGGTCCGGAATATCGTCGCCGACACAGGCGGTCGCACCTGTATTGAGGCTTAAACGCTCAACGAGTTTATTCATTACCGCGAGTTTGTTTTGCGCCCCGAGGTGCACATGCGGAATTGCCAGTTCAGCCGCGCGTTTTTCTACGGCCACAGACTTGCGTCCGGAAATAATTGCGATTTGCACGCCGGCTTCCAGCAAACGTCGAATGCCGTAACCGTCGCGCGCATGAAAAACCTTGAACTCATTTCCTTTCGCATCGAAATGCAACCGGCCATCGGTGAGCACGCCGTCTACATCGAGTACCAGCAGTTCAACGCCGGCAGCCTGTTTGCGGACCTTGTCCAGGTCAACTTTCTTATAGACCACGCTTACATTACCCCCGCGCGAAACAGATCGTGAACGTTGAGAGCACCGACCGGCCTGTCGGAATCATCGACCACGATCAGGGCATTAATCTTGTGTTGCTCAAGCAAATGCACGGCCTCGGCAGCAAGCATGTCGGGGGTGACCGTCTTGCAGCCCCTGGTCATGACTTCGTCCATCGTTGCCTTGCGCACATCAATGCCCTCATCGAGCCGCCGGCGCAGGTCGCCGTCCGTGAATATGCCCAGTATCTCGCCGCCGGCACCGGTGATCGCCGTCATACCCAGCCCTTTGCCGCTCATCTCTAAAAGACCGTCGGCGACCGGCGTGGCTTCACCGACTATCGGGATCTCGTCGCCTGTGCGCATCAGGTCTTCGACCCGCAGGAGCAGTTTTCTGCCCAATGCACCGCCCGGATGCGAAAGTGCAAAATCTTCCTGCGTAAAACCGCGGCTTTCGAGCAGTGCGACGGCGAGTGCATCGCCCATCGCAAGCGCGGCGCTGGTGCTTGCGGTAGGTGCAAGGTTCAGCGGGCAGGCTTCCTCTTCGACACCAATATCGAGCACGATGCTGGCAGCTTCCGCAATTGTGGACCTGGTATTACCTGTCAGCGCGATCAGGTTGACGCCGACCCTTTTAAGTAACGGCAGCAGCGTGATGACCTCTGCCGTTTCGCCCGAGTTCGACAACGCGATGACGATATCCTTGCGGGTCACCATGCCCACATCGCCGTGGCTGGCTTCAGCCGGATGTACGAAAAAAGCGGGCGTGCCGGTGCTGGCGAGTGTCGCCGCAATCTTGCCGGCAATGTGACCCGACTTGCCCATGCCGGTAACCACGACCCGGCCTTCGCATTCCAGGCAAAGCTGACAGGCGGCCGCGAAGCTCTTGCCTATGCGCGGTGCAAGGCTTTCGATGGCGCGTGCCTCGATTTCGAGTACGCGGCGGGCTGTCGCGCCCGGATCGGTTTTTGCAGGCGATTTCGCCATGCGCTGGAACTCCGCTGCGGCTTGGTCTTGATTAAGGCGTCAATAAGACGACCTGGTAGGCAATGAATGCGGCCAGGAGAACAGTCCCCATACCGCGGCCAAAACCCGGTTTGCCAAGGGGATTGTACGCTATGAGCAGCAGTGCCAGCGTAAAGCCGGCCATGACCGGGTAGTGCAGCTTCAGTACCGAGCCGTCCAGAGCGGCTGGATGAATTAGCCCCGCGATACCGACCACCGCCAGCAGGTTGAAGAGATTGGAGCCGATGATGTTGCCGATCGCGATTCCGGCCCTGCCCTTAACGGCGCTGACCAACGAAACTGCAAGCTCGGGGAGGCTGGTGCCGATCGCGACAATCGTAAGCCCGACCACCAGTTCGCTGAAACCCAGTTCCAGGGCCAGGTGTTCCGCGCCCCAGACCAGCGCGTTCGACCCGGCCAGCAGCACGACAAGCCCCACCGCAAGCCACAGGCCGGCGCTGGTCAGGGTCATGCCGTGCGGAATTACTTCTTCGTCGCCCGCGTCCTGCGTGATCTCGGGTTTACGTTTGCCGCTGCGGATGATCCAGACCATGAAGCCGAGGAACGCCGCAAGCAGCAGCAGCGCATCGAGCTTGCCCAGATACGAGTCAACGAACACGAGTGCGGCCAGCGCGGTCAGGATGATAAGGAGCCGGACCTCCGCCTTTACAGTGCCCGTTAGTTCTGCCGTTATAGGGCGTACTAATGCCGTCGCACCCAGCACCAGGCCCACATTCGCAATGTTCGAACCCAGCGCGTTGCCGACGGCCATCGCGGTCAGCCCCTGCGCTGCGGCCGATGCGGACACCATGAGTTCGGGCGCGGATGTGCCGAAACCGACGATTGTGACGCCGATGACCAGCGGCGTGACTCCGAGCAGCGCTGCGAGGCCCGCGGCTGCCGATACGAAACGGTCGGCGCCCCAGACGATCAGTGCAAATCCGCCAATAGTGCTAACGAGGTACAGCAGCATTCAATAATCCAACCGTGTGACCCGCCGCATCATACACACAGTGCCTGGCCGCGGCTAAAGCACGCTTATATAAAGTGTCCGGGCCGCCGGTCTTTCCGCTAGAATTGTCGCCCGTTTTCCGGGGAGCCCCACCGATGACACCAGCCGAGATAGAAACACTGATTACCGAAGGTATGCCGGGAAGTACCGCGGCAGTCCGCAGCGATGACAACACGCATTTCGAAGCGCTGGTCGTGTGTGCAGAGTTTGCCGGCAAGCGCCCTTTGCAGCGGCACCAGATGGTGTACCGCGTGCTCGGCGACAGGATGGCTGGCGAAATACACGCACTGTCGATTACCGCGCTGACGCCGGAAGAGCAGGGCAGCTAAGCCCCGATGGAAAAGCTTGCCATTACGGGCGGTACTCGTCTCGACGGGGAAATCACGATATCGGGTGCGAAAAATGCCGCGTTGCCAATACTGGCGGGATCCCTGCTGGCCGACGAGACCGTGCGCATCGGCAATGTACCGCACCTGCGTGACATCACCACGACTATAGAACTGCTGGGCCGCATGGGCGCCGATGTCACCCTGCACGAATCCATGGATGTCGAGGTCAACGCCGTGACGGTTGACCAGTTCAGTGCGCCCTATGACCTCGTCAAGACGATGCGCGCATCGGTTCTTGTACTGGGCCCATTGCTTGGCAAGTACGGTCAAGCCGATGTCTCGTTGCCGGGCGGTTGCGCCATCGGCGCGCGGCCGGTCGATCTGCACGTAAAAGGACTTCGTGCCCTCGGCGCGGAGGTGAGCATCAACGATGGTTATATACGTGCGCGTTGCAGCGGTCTCCGGGGCGGCCAGGTATTTTTTGACACAGTATCGGTAACAGGCACAGAAAATATTCTGATGGCCGCGGTGCTTGCGGACGGCGAGACTGTGCTTGAGAACGCTGCACGTGAACCAGAGGTCGAAGATCTCGCTAATTTTCTTATCGCGATGGGCGCACAGATCGAAGGAGCCGGCACCAACCGGATCGTCGTACAGGGTGTGAGTGGCCTTAAAGGCGCGACTTATAAAGTGCAGCCCGATCGTATCGAGGCAGGTACCTTCCTCGTCGCGGCTGCAGCGACCGGTGGCCGCGTCCGGCTGCGGCATGTCCAGCCATCGCACATGGAGGCGGTTCTGTCGAAATTACGTGAAGCGGGCGCTGAAATAGAAACGGGCGATGACTGGATCAGCCTCGATATGTGCAGCCGCGAACTCAGGAGCGTCGATTTCAGCACGGACCCCTATCCTGGTTTTCCCACGGACATGCAGGCGCAGTTCATGACGCTGAATTGCGTGGCAACCGGTACCGCGGCCGTGACCGAGACGGTGTTCGAAAATCGCTTCATGCACGTACCCGAACTGCAGCGCATGGGTGCGGATATCAGTCTGCAGGGCAACACAGCAATTATTCGGGGTGTCGAGCGGCTCCGCTCGGCCCCGGTCATGGCCACCGATTTGCGTGCATCCGCCAGCCTGGTTATTGCCGGCCTGGTAGCAGCAGGAGAAACCGTGGTGGACCGTATCTATCACATCGACCGCGGCTACGAGTGCATCGAGGAGAAGTTTCGGCAGCTTGGTGCGCAAATCCGGCGATTGCCCTGAGCTGAAACCCTTGACAGGCTTGATTTCGGTAGGCAACAGCGATATTGCGTGTGTATAATTCGCCGCCTCCGGTAAGTCCTGACACCTGCGCGGCGGCACGTTTCCAGATTCAGACCAACAAATCCAAAAAGCCGCTCGTGAGTGCGGGGTACAGGTAACAACCAATGACACTGTTTTCAAATCCGACCTGTTTCTACAGTCATCGTGCCCGGCTCGTCATGGCGGAGAAAAGCATCAATATCGAAATTATTGATGTGGATGGAGTCGATCTGCCGGAAGACCTGCTCGACCTGAATCCCTACCACAGTGTGCCGACACTGGTTGACCGTGACCTTGTCCTGTATGACTCGCGGGTCATCATCGAGTACCTCGACGAACGTTTTCCTCACCCGCCCCTGATGCCGGTAGACCCGGTTACCCGGGCCCAGTTCCGGCTGGCACTGTTCCGCATAGAAAAAGACTGGTACACGCAGGCCCAGCAGATCGAAGATGCGATCGACAAGCGGCAGGCAACCAGGGCACGCAAAATCCTCAGCGAGAGCATCATTGCGAGCGCCGAGGTATTTGCAATGAAGCAGTATTTTCTGAGTGACGAGTTTTCGCTCGTCGACTGCAGTATCGCGCCGATCCTGTGGCGCATGCCTGTGTATGGCATCGAACTGGACGGCAACTCAAAGCCCATCGAAAAATATATGGATATGGTTTTCAGCCGGTCGTCTTTCCAGGAAAGCCTGACGGAACTCGAACAGGAAATGCGCCCCTGAGGCCCTGAATAGGCAAGAGCCGTGCAGGACGAGCTGACCTCAACGCGACCCTATCTGCTGCGTGCGATGCATGAGTGGATGACCGACAACGGTCAGACCCCCCTGGTTGTTGTCGACGTCAACGTGGCCGGCGTCAGTGTGCCCGAATCGGGCATTAAGGACGGTCGTATCGTGTTGAACATAGACTGGGCCGCAACCCGCAACCTCGTAATGGAGAACGACCAGGTTAGTTTCGACGCACGTTTTGACGGCGTTTCGCAACCTGTGAGTTTTCCGCTGGCGGCGGTGCAGGGGATTTACGCGCGGGAGTCGGGGCAGGGCATGCTGTTCCAGAACGAACCGGGTTCCGGCGAGGGTTCAGCTACCGCCCCTGTTGCCGATATGGCCGGGGTCGATCAGTCCGGCGAAGGCGATGACGATGATAACAATCCGCCGCCCAAGGGGCCCGTTCTGCGGGTCGTGAAATAACTGCCCGGACTAGCCGGCGGCAAATATACTCTGGTCGATAAGATCGCAGAGGCAGTGAATCACCAGCAGGTGAACTTCCTGAATCCGCGCAGTCCGCTCTGACGGAACCCGGATTTCCACATCCTCATTGTCGAGCGCCTGCACCATGTCGCCGCCATTGCAACCGGTCAGCGCCACGACCTTCATCCCGCGTTGATGGGCCGCATCCATAGCACGAATGACATTTGCCGATTTGCCTGACGTCGATATGGCCAGCAATACGTCGCCCGCATTGCCGAGTGCCATCACCTGTTTGGAGAAAATGTCCTGGTAGGCATAGTCGTTCGCGATTGATGTCAGCGTGGAGCTATCGGTTGTAAGGGCGATGGCCGGTAATGCCGGGCGTTCCATCTCGAAACGGTTCAGGAGTTCGGAGGAAAAATGCTGCGAGTCGCCTGCCGATCCGCCGTTACCGCAACTCAGTACCTTGTTGCCCCCACGCAGGCAGTCCGTAATGAGCAGGCCGCCTGCTTCGATGGCCGGCACGATGCTGTCGAGCGCCGCCTGCTTGGTCGCGAGGCTCTCGTCGAAGTGGGCAATGATCCGGTCGCTGGTGTTCACCTGTGCGAATATACACTGCCCGGCTGCAGTCCAGAAGGCGTGGCGTCAGTCGCACCCCGGCAGGTCAGCGTCGAAACCGAAGGCGCTCCTGCGCCAGTCAATATCCCGTGCACGGCCGGTGCCCGAAATGGCCAGCACATCGAAGCGCAACGCCAGGTGCCGGTACTCGGTGTGCTGCCGCAGGAAAAGTTCGGTAGCCCGGCCGACGCGTAGTATCTTGGATCGCGTCACTGAGCCGATAGCACCGCCGTACATCCGGGTGTTCCGGTAGCGGACTTCGACAACCACGAGACTCGAACCGTCGCGCATGATGAGGTCGAGCTCGCCGTAGCGGCAGCGGAAATTAGACTGGATATGCTTCAGGCCGCGCCTTACCAGCCAGCGCCGGGCAACTTTTTCGGCCTGCCGGCCCCTGCGGAGATGCGCGGCACTCATGCCGCCATGCCTGCTACCGGCCGATCACCATTACGGCATCCTGGCTCAGGCCCTGCACTGTGTCGGGCAGCGTGCGCGGCCGCCCGCGTTCCATCCGCGCCCAGCGCAATTCCCGGTGCAGGCGGCCGGTGCGGTCCATGTAAATCCTTCCGGTCATACCATTCATCGCGAGCAGGCCGGTATTGGTTCTGCCGTTGAGGATGGCGGTCAGGTGATAGGTGTCGTAGCCCATCGCATAAAACCGCGCCCGGCGTTGAATGCCGGTTCCCCAGTGGCGGGTCAGTACAGCCTGATCGTCCGCTACCGATTGGTTCGGCTCCAGTAGCCAGGGGATATCCGGGAACACAATCCCGTTAATGTCCGCATTGTTCTTGGATCCCGGCTGATAAACATTCGACGTTGCAAAAGTAGGGATGTCACCGGCATAGTGAAAACGCAACTGCGGGCGAATCAATTTTGCGGTTGCCGCGTTCGCAGCGACAAATATAAAGTCCACGTCCTGTCGCCGGCGCGGTTCAAATTCGAGGCGTTTACCTATATTTGCAGCCAGGCGTTCGCGACGTGCATAACTTTCGTTTAACAGCAGTATTTCCCTGATGGCAACCGAAAAGTCCGGCGTGTCGGTCGGATAGGCGCGCGCGGCGAGCAATTTGCCACCCCGGTCGTCGAGTTCATCCTGGAAAGCCAGCAGGACACGCTGGCCCCAGTCGGTGTCGGGAACCAGTACGACCGCATTGAACAGCCCTTCGCCCGTTGCCCGTATCACGACACCGCGCGCCTCGTCTTCGGGCGCCAGCGCAAACTGGTAGAAACCTGCCGGCGCGTCAAATTCATCCGCTGCGTAATTAAGCGCCAGCGTGGTGGTATTGCTGCTGTCTGCCAGACCCGCAACATCGCTTATTTCATTTTTGAGCAGCGGCCCGACTACGAACTCGGCACCGCTGATGATGGCCTGTTGATAAGCGGCCGGTGCGCCGTTGCGCGCCGTGTCAAAGAAATGAATGGTCGGGCGGTCGGCTTCCTGACCCAGTGAGAAGTGCGCCGCAAGGTAGCCGTCGCGGATAGCCTCACCGATACGTTGCTGCCTGCCGGACAGCGGTAACAGCATGGCGACGCTGTTCGGGTAACTGGAGAATGCACCGAGGCTTTCGAGTATTTCGTCCAGAAGATCGGCGTTGGCAGGATGGCTGCCATTTTGCTGCCGCCATTCCTCAAGTCCGGTACGCAGGTTGGACAGGGAACCGCGCTTGCTGTAACCGATGTAGCCGAGTTCAAGCCAGCCTTCGAGGACCGCATCGCCGCGCCCTGCTGTATCCCGGGAAATATTCGAGCCGCTTTCCTGCAGGCCGGACCAGATCAGCCGGTGGTTGTCGGCAATCTCCTGCCTGCGATTCAGCAGCGCCTCCCGCTGTATAAGTGTTGCGACGGCCGCTTCCGGCCGGCCAAGCCGAAACAGCGCATCGGCCCGCAGCCTGAGTATGCGCCTGGCAGTATTGCCGTCGGTCGTTTCGCTGACGCGGTTGAGTACGCTGAGGGCGCCCTGTGCATCGCCCTCGCTCAGTTTCATAAGCGCGGTTACTTCCGCCCATATATCCAGATTGTTGGGGTCCGGTTCGGTGCCGATATCGGCAAGTATTCGCCGTGCGCTGTCGAGGTCATTAGCAAGGTAGAGTTCGCCCGCGGCAAAAATCAGGTAACGCTCGCGTTGTGCCCCGGTCGATGCGACAGCCAGGTCGAGATAATCGCGGCTGGCCGCCGCATGATCTCCCTGCAAGGCTTTGGAGCGGGCCGAACGCGGACTTGCGTCGCTGTCGCCCGGGGCCCGCAACGGAGTACAGCCGGCGGCAACCAGCAGCAGGAGTATGCAGAGCAGTGCATGACCACAGTTCCTGACGATTAATACGTGTTGCCTGTCTGAATTCGTTTTATACATCCACCGCTGTCCGAAATAGCGCCCGTCCCGGGCCACAGGCTTGTCGTTATATGTGCAGTAACGGAAACTGAGCGTACCGGTAGCAATGCCGGTCAATCAATAGCTCAGGAATCAATCCACGTGAGTACCGGTACCCTTTATATAGTTGCTACGCCCATAGGCAATATCGATGATATCAGCCCGCGTGCCCGTACCGTGCTTGCCGGGGTTGATTTAGTTGCCGCCGAAGATACCCGGCACACGGGCCGGCTGCTAAAGCATCTCGGCATTAAGACCCGCATGATTTCCTGTCACGAACACAACGAAGCCAGGCGCAGTGCGCAGATTCTCGAACAGATAAGTGCGGGAGGCGATGTTGCACTTGTCAGCAATGCAGGTACGCCGCTCCTGAGTGACCCCGGTTTCCAGATCGTGCGCGCGGCGGCGGACGCGGGGTTGTGCGTGAGCCCGGTACCCGGCTGCAGTGCCGCGATAGCAGCGCTGTCTATCGCCGGATTGCCTACCGACAGCTTTAGTTTTGCGGGTTTCCTGCCGTCATCAGCGGCAAAAAGGCGGGCTCGTTTGCAGGAACTGGCCGCTTACCCGGCCACGTTGATCCTGTACGAATCGGTCCATCGCATCGGCGCGACGCTGGATGACATTGCCGGTGCACTGGGCGATTCAAGACAAATGGTCGCGGCCCGCGAACTGACCAAGCTGCATGAAACCGTGTACCGGGGCACGGTGGCGCAGGTCGCGGAACAAATTGCAGCGGATCCCGGCGGGGCCAAAGGTGAGTACACGCTGGTAATAGCAGGTGCAGGCGCCGGGAGCCCGGCAGCCGATTCAGACAGCGCCGGGCTGGACCGGACGCTTCGGGTGCTGCTCGGCTATCTCAGCGTGCGCGAGGCGGCGGAAGCTACCGCAAAAATTCTGGATGTGCGGCGCAACGAGGCTTACGAGCGCGCACTCAAGCTGCGCGAATCCGGCGACAAGGAATAGACTGGCGGTCGAATCCCCATAATGCCCTTGCCACGGTAGTGCTCAGCCACTATGGTTGCGCGCGGAGTCGGCCGGGCAATCGCGCGGTGCTTGCACCGGGAGGAAAGTCCGGGCTCCTGCGGGCGGGATGCCAGGTAACGCCTGGGGGGCGTGAGCCCACGGAAAGTGCCACAGAAAATATACCGCCTTTATTTATAGAGGTAAGGGTGAAAAGGTGCGGTAAGAGCGCACCGCGCGGGTGGTAACACGCCGCGGCACGGTAAACCCCATCCGGAGCAAGACCAAATAGGGAAGCATGTGCCCCGCCCGCGGGCGCTTCCGGGTAGGTTGCTCGAGGCCGCTGGTGACAGCGGTCCCAGATGAATGATTGCTCTCGACAGAACCCGGCTTACAGGCCGGCTCCTCATTTTTTTGCTGCCGGGCAACGCCCGGCGCTTTTTTTTGCAAAGCGCAAGCCACCGCGGAATATTGCAGGCGTGTGTTCAGCGCAGATATCTCAAATACACCGAAACAACTGCCCATAAACGCCTGATTTAACTGCCGGATAAGCCCCGTTTCGGGCTTACAAACCACCTCTAAGTCACTGTCGCTAAAGAATTAATTTACCGTTTCGGTTGACACCGGGGCGCGTCGCTCCCTATAGTGTCGCGAAGTAGTAAAAAGTGGAAAAAAGTGGGAGGAAATGGGCATTAACGCCTGTTCAGCATGTTTCGCGGCCCCTCAAAAATCACCCTTGATAACAAAGGGAGGATGTCGATTCCGACACGCTATCGAGACGGGATTATCGCCCGTTCGAACGGCAAGCTCGTCGCGACGATCGACCGGGACCCCTGCCTGCTTATTTACCCGCTACCTGACTGGGAAGAGATGGAACGCCGGCTCATGCGTCTCTCCGGTAACAAACCGGCGATCCGCGCATTCCAGCGCCGCATTGTCGGGCACGCAGCCGAACTCGATATGGATAGCCATGGCCGGGTACTTATTCCGCGTGAGTTGCGGGATATCGCCGGGCTGGACAAGCAGGCCATGCTGATTGGCCAGGGCAACAAGTTTGAACTTTGGGATGAAGGCCGCTGGGCCGAGTGGATGGATCAGAGCAGCTCCGGTGACGGGTTGGATTTGCCACCCGAACTTGAATCACTGCCGCTGTAGGCGCCGGGCCTGAGGCCCGGCAGGGGATTTCAGGGCGCATGACGCTTTTGAGTGGGTGATGAGCGCCAGCGAAGACCAGCATGTTCCGGTACTGCGCGATGAGGTTCTGGACAGGCTGGATGTGCGTACCGACGGTACTTACGTGGATGGGACCTTCGGTCGTGGTGGGCACAGCCGGGCAATTCTTGAACGGCTGGGACCGGCAGGAAAGTTACTGGTAATCGACAGGGATCCGCGCGCCATAGTTGCGGCCAAAGAACTGGCCCGGCGCGACGAGCGGGTAACGGTCATCCGGGGGAGTTTCGGAGACATTGAACAAATTGCTGTGGCTCAGGGAGTCCTTGGAGAGGTTGACGGGATCGTCCTCGACCTCGGCGTGTCCTCGCCCCAGCTCGATGATCCGGAACGCGGCTTCAGTTTTATGCGAGACGGGCCGCTCGACATGCGCATGGATACAGATGCGCCATATTCCGCGGAGGAGTGGCTTAACAGCGCGACGGAACAAGAGATGGCACAGGTGATAGGCCGTTACGGAGAAGAACGGTCAGCGCGGCGTATCGCGCGCGCCATCGGCGACGAACGAAAGCAGCAAAAGATATGCCGAACGCGGCAACTTGCAGAACTGATTGAGGGTGTGCTGCCGCGGCGGGGGAAGGGAAAACATCCGGCGACCAAAACTTTTCAGGCCATCCGGATACACATTAATAACGAGCTCGGCGAATTGCAGTCATTCCTGGAAGCTGTTCTGGAAGTCCTGTCCGTTGGCGGAAGGCTGTGTGTCATCAGCTTTCATTCATTGGAGGACCGGTTGGTTAAGCGCTTCCTGCGCGATCACTCGCGTGTAGATCCGGCACTCGCCAAGGTCCCGGTTGTGCCGCCGGAAGCCCAGCCCACGATGCGCTTGCGGGGAGCTGCCTTGCGAGCCGGCGAGGTCGAGATAGAACGCAACGCCCGATCACGAAGTGCGGTGCTCCGCTCGGGGGAACGGGTGCGATGATGGCTGATTCCAAAGCTATTGGGCTCTGCATTTGTCTGGCGTTTGCGGTCATAGCAACAGCTATCACCTGCGTCTACGCGCGACACGAGTCACGCAAACAATTCAGTCTTCTGCAGCAACTTATCGTGCAGCGTGACGCGCTTGAAGTTGACTGGGGACGGCTGCAAATCGAACAGAGTACCTGGTCGACGCATTCGCGAGTGGAACGCCTCGCGCGCAGAAAGATGCGTATGCGCAACCCGAGTCCCGAGGAAATCGTGGTGGTGCATCAATGAAGCAGCGCAGGCTGAATGCCCGTGACCGGCGCAGGAGTTTTCGCAGCCGCTGCCTGTTCGCAGGTTGCTGCCTCGTCTCCGGAGTATTTTTGTTGCTGGGGCGTGCGGTCCATTTGCAGGTTGTCGATCAGGCTTTCCTGAATAACCAGGCCGATGCCCGGCAGGTCCGCCGCGCGACACTGTCCGCCCATCGCGGCAGCATCACCGACCGTAACAGTGAACCGCTGGCCGTAAGTACGCCGGTCGACAGCGTTTGGGTAGACCCGGGCGACCTGCTGAGTTCGCCGCAGCATATACCGGTGCTGGCGCGACTCCTGGCCCAGGATCGCGAATCGCTTACGGCCAGGCTGACACGTAACTCGTCCCGCGATTTTCTATTCCTGAAACGGCACATGAACCCGTCGGATGCGGCTCGCATCACACGCGAGAATATGCCGGGGGTGTATCTGCAACGCGAGTACCGTCGCTACTATCCGGCCGCCGAAGTGGCCGGCCACCTGATCGGTTTTGCTAACGTCGACGACGCGGGCCAGGAAGGGCTGGAGCTGGCATTCGACCACCGGTTGAAGGGCACGCCCGGTTCGAAGCTGGTGCTGAAAGACCGGCTCGGTCAGATTGTCGAGGATATCGAGCGCATAGGGGCGTCCGAGCCCGGCCAGGATATTGCGACCAGTATCGACCTGCGTATTCAGTACCTCGCTTACCGTGAACTGAAAAAGGCGATTCAGGCCAACCGGGCCAGTTCGGGTTCGGCAGTCGTTGTCGACATATTGACCGGCGAAGTACTCGCCATGGTTAACCAGCCCACCTACAACCCGAACGACCGCTCCCAGCTAAAAGCGAGCCGTTACCGTAACCGGGCGATTACCGATATTTTTGAGCCGGGCTCCAGCATCAAGCCGCTGGTCGTGTCGGCTGCCATAGAGTCCGGTGCATACAAACCGGCGAGCCATGTGGATACCAGCCCGGGTTACGTACAGGTGGGTTCGAAGATCATCAAGGACAGCAAGAACCTGGGACGTATTGACTTGCAAACCGTCCTGTCCAAATCCAGCAACGTCGGCGCAACGTTAATTGCAATGTCGCTCGAACCTGCGGACCTCTGGAAGGTCCTGAACGGTTTCGGACTCGGCAGGCCGAGTGCCAGCGGTTTTCCGGGCGAGTCAGCCGGGCTGCTGAGCCATTACGACAACTGGCGGCCCATCAGCCAGGCAACGCTTGCATACGGTTACGGTCTCTCTATCACCCCATTGCAACTCGCCCAGGCCTATTCGGTTATTGGTGCCCGAGGGTTGCAGCGACCGGTTTCGTTGTTGCGGGTCAATCAGCCGGCTATTCCCCGGCGGATAATTTCCGAGCAAACGGCTGCCGCCGTACTGGGGATGATGGAGCAGGTCGTTACCGGGGGCACCGGCAGTCGCGCAGCCGTACCCGGTTACCGGGTGGCCGGCAAGACCGGCACCACCCGCAAGTTCAGTACCGGTGGTTATTCCGATGATCGTTACACCGCAATTTTTGCAGGTATTGCGCCGGTATCAAATCCACGCCTTGCCGTTGTGGTCGTGATCGACGAGCCGGCGGCGGGGAAGTATTACGGCGGTGACGTGGCCGCTCCCGTGTTCTCCCGAATAGTCGGCGACGCCGTCAGGATTCTGGCGATACCGCCGGACGATATCGAGGACACGGGCAACACCATATTAGCCGTGGCAGCAGGCCAATGAGCGGCCACGCGTCGGCAGAAGGTATCAGTTTGCGTGAGCTGTTCGCGGGAATTGAGTTTCGAGCTGGAAGCGAGGTGCCGGATATTTCAGTTACCGACATAAGTGCGAACAGCGGCCTGGTGGAGGCGGGCGGGCTGTTCCTCGCCTGCAGGGGTTTCAGCCGGCACGGCCTGGAGTTTCTGGATGAGGCGCTGGATGTCGGCGTTGGTGCAGTTGCATGGGAGCCGGAAGAGGGGTTTGCTGAACCGCAACTGCCGGCCGGTGTGGCGGGACTCTGTGTGCCGCAGCTGGGCGACCGGGTCGGGATTATCGCGGACCGTTTCTTTGGTACACCTTCTGCCGAACTGGCCGTTACCGGCATCACGGGCACGAACGGCAAGACCACGACTGCATGGCTGGTGACCAACGCGTTACTCGGGACGGGCGTGCAGGCGGGCTACATGGGAACGCTTGGTTTCGGTATCGGCCAGAACCTGGAGTCCAGCGCGCTGACCACACCCGGATGCATTGCGGTACACCGGCGGTTACGCAAACTTGCCGACTTCGGCGCAACGGCTGTGGCCATGGAGGTTTCTTCGCACGGCCTGGACCAGGGTCGTATAGACGGGGTCAAACTCCGGACCGCGGCATTTACGAACCTGAGCCGCGACCACCTCGACTACCACGGGAGTCTCGAAGCTTACAAAGCTGCGAAGGCACGGTTGTTCGAAGTTGCGGGCCTCGAGACGGCCGTCATTAATATCGGTGATCCTTTTGGAGCCGAACTCGTGGGTAAACAACCCAAGCCGCTTAAAGTTATTTCCGTGGCCCTTGCAGAAGCGTCTGTCGACGGGCACCAGGCCTGTTTAATTGCCGAACTTCTGGACACTGATGCGGATGGTATGCGCATTGGCTTCAGCGGTGAATTCGGCAGCGCGGAAATGCACAGCCCCCTGTGGGGCACATTCAACGTCGAGAACCTGCTGGTCGCCGTCGGCATATTGCTGGCAAGCGATTATGACCTGCAGGCAGCGGCACAGGCGCTGGAAAACTGCCAGGCGCCCCCCGGACGTATGCAAGTCGTGCGCGGACCAGCGGCTTCTCCCCTGGTCGTTGTCGATTTCGCCCACACCCCCGATGCAATGGTGAAAGCGCTGGGCGCCCTGCGCGAGCATTGCAAAGGTAAGGTTGGCGTCGTCTTCGGTTGCGGCGGTAACCGCGACGAAGGTAAGCGCGCTGAAATGGGAGCGGCGGCGGCAACACACGCCGACCGGGTCATCGTAACCGACGACAATCCGCGTGATGAGCATCCTGCCGACATTTCTGCGGCAGTGGTTGCGGGTGTGACGGGCGCGACACCTGTCGAGGTCGTGCACGATCGTGCGGCTGCTATCCAGCGGGCGATAGAAGCGGCAAGCGCTGACGATGCCGTCCTGATTGCAGGCAAGGGTGCCGAGAACTTCCAGTTGGTCGCGGGCCGCAGGAAACCATTTTGCGATGCTGCCGTCGCGGCCGAAGTGCTGGGAGTGGCAGCATGAGTATGGGGACACTTTCAGGCGTGGCGGCGGACGTCGGCGGACGGCTCAAGGGGCCGGACCGCACTTTCGACTCGGTCAGTACGGACACCCGGACTATAGGCCCGGGCCAGCTGTTCTTTGCCCTGCGGGGTGAACGCTTTGACGCCGGTGAATTCGTGGCCGATGCGGCGGGTCGCGGTGCCGCCGGCGCTGTTGTAGAACGCATTGCCGAAATCGATCTGTCACAGGTCGAAGTTGGTGACTCGCGGCTGGCACTCGGTGCGCTTGCGCGCAAATGGCGGCAACATTTCGATATCCCGGTCATCGGTATTACCGGTAGCAACGGCAAGACTACCGTCCGGGCGCTGACTGCGGCAAGTATGCGCGAGGCGCTGCAAGAGTATGGCAACGATGTCGTGCATGCGACACGCGGCAACCTGAATAACGACATCGGTATGCCGTTAACGCTACTCGGTCTGCGTGACTATCACCAGGCTGCAGTTATCGAGATGGGCGCCAACCACCCGGGCGAGATTGCGGTACTTGCCGACATTGCCGCCGCCAATATCGCGGTGATCACCAATGCGGCTCGCGCGCACCTCGAAGGTTTCGGCACCATCGAGGAAGTTGCCCGCACCAAGGGCGAGTTGCTCGATTCGCTGGGAGCAAACGATACCGCCGTACTGAATCGTGACGATGTATTTTTCGATGAATGGGCAGCGCGGATCGGTGACGCGCGCCTGCAAAGTTTCGGCCTTGTGCCGGAAGCTGATTTTTCTGCCACCGACATCAACCTGATCGAGTTGGACGGCCAGCCGGCTTTCGAATTCAAACTGGTTGCCCCGGTCGGCGAACTGGAAATGGTGTTGCCGCTGGCCGGCCGTCACAACGTAGAGAATGCGCTCGCGGCAGCGGCGGCGGCTGTCAGCGCAGGGGCGACCCTGGAGGATGTTCGCGCCGGTCTTGCCGCCAGCGACAACGTGCCGGGGCGTCTGCGCGCTTTCCGCGCGCGCGCGGGCGCGATGATTTATGACGACAGTTACAACGCCAACCCGGATTCGGTGACGGCCGCGATCGCCTTTCTCGAAGACCTCGATGGTGAGCCGTGGCTGGTGCTGGGCGATATGGGCGAACTCGGGCCCGATGCGGCATCCCTGCACCGGGGCATGGGCGAGCTTGCCCGTGATGCCGGCATCCGCGGCCTGTTTTGCGTGGGCGAACTGTCCCGCGAAGCGGCCGAAGGATTCGGTAACGGCGCGCGGTGGTTCGGATCAATCGACGAGCTCGATCAGGCGTTGCAGCCCGAGTTGTCCGCCGGCCGAAATATTCTGATCAAGGGATCGCGCTTCATGGGGCTGGACCGGATCGTGGACCGCATCGAACCGGCAGAGAGCAGGGAAGGGGCATAGCTCATGTTACTTTTTGTTGCGGATTACCTGACCCAGATATATTCCGGCTTTAACGCGTTCACTTATATAACGCTGCGCGCAATTATGGGTGCGCTCACGGCGCTGATCATGTCTTTCGTACTCGGGCCCGCGCTCATCCGCCGTCTCGTCAACCGCCAGATCGGGCAGACCATCCGGACGGACGGTCCCGAGAGTCATCTGCCCAAAGCCGGTACGCCGACCATGGGCGGTGCGCTGATACTGCTCGCGATTATTTTCAGTACCCTGCTGTGGGCCGATTTGAACAGCCGCTATATCCTCGTGGTACTTGGCGTAACCCTGGCGTTCGGCATCATCGGTTTCGTCGATGACTACCGCAAGCTGATCCTGCAGGATCCGGAAGGCCTGGCTGCGCGCTGGAAGTTCCTGTCGCAGACGCTGGTCGGCCTGATCGCAGCGGTTGCCCTTTACGCCATCGCGGACGCGCCGGCGGAAACCGCGTTGCTGATCCCCTACTTTAAAGACCTGGCGATTCCGCTCGGCGGCGTTTACATCGTGTTCACCTACCTGGTAATCGTGGGCAGCAGCAATGCGGTCAACCTGACGGACGGTCTGGACGGTCTGGCCGTTATGCCCTCGGTGCTCGTGGGCGGCGCGCTCGGCATCTTCGCGTATGCGGCCGGCAACAAGGTGTTTGCGGAATACCTGGGCATCCCCTATGTCGCGGATGCCGGCGAGATGATGGTCTTTTGTGCAGCCCTCAGCGGGGCCAGCCTCGGGTTTCTCTGGTTCAACACCTATCCCGCGCAGGTATTCATGGGGGACATCGGCGCACTGGCATTGGGTGCCGCGCTGGGCACGGTCGCCGTCATCGTCCGGCAGGAACTGATCCTGTTCATCATGGGCGGCCTGTTCGTGATCGAAACCGTGTCGGTCATGATCCAGGTGATGTCTTTCAAGCTAACGGGCAAGCGTGTTTTCAAAATGGCCCCTCTGCACCATCACTACGAGCTCAAAGGCTGGGCCGAGCCCAAGGTGATCGTGCGCTTCTGGATTATTACGGTGATCCTCGTGCTGGTCGGACTGGCAAGTCTGAAGATTCGTTAAAGGTGAAAGCAGCAAGTACAGCGTGGCAGATGAATCCTGAAATGGGTGAGACCTCGACAGACAGCAAAGCACTGGTGCTCGGCATGGGTATCACCGGCGTTTCCATCGCCGGCTGGCTGGCTGCACAAAACCGTTCCGCAGTATTCGCAGACAGCAGACTTGAGCCGCCGGGCCTCGACAGGGTGCGGGCCATGTTCCCGGAAACGGACGTGCATTGTGGTGCGTTACCGGAACGTGTTCCCGACGGTATCGACGAGGTGCTGGTATCGCCGGGACTCCCGCTCGACATACCTGTACTGCAGGATGCCTTTGCGCGGGATATCCCTGTGCGTAGCGATATCGATCTGTTCGTTGGTATTTGTGCTGCCAAAGTCCTGGGTATTACCGGGTCGAACGGCAAGAGCACGGTGACCAGCCTGGTCGCGCAGATGTTGCAGGCTGCCGGGTTAAAAGCGGTAGCCGGCGGCAACCTGGGTATGGCCGCGCTCGATCTCCTTTCTGAAGACGCCGACATCGCGGTCCTCGAGCTGTCGAGTTTCCAACTTGAACGTAGCGGCGAACTGCCGTTGCATGCGGCCGTCGTCCTTAATGTGTCGCCCGATCACCTTGACCAGCACGGCGACCTGGAAAGCTATCGGCGAGCGAAGGCGCGGATCTATGCGCAAGCGGATACCGCGGTGGTCAACAGAGATTCACAGGGTCCGGCACCGCGAGCGGGTGCGAGCGAAGTCGGATTCGGACTGGGTATTCCTTCTCCCAAGGACTGGGGGGTCATCGATCGTGATGACGGGCAATGGATTGCCCGGGGATCTATTGCGGTGATGCCGGTCAGCAATCTGCAGATTGCCGGCCGGCACAACCTCCTGAACGTGTTGGCCGCGTTTGCACTGGCCGACACGCTGGACGTGCCGCTGGACGGGCTTGTCGTGGGTGCGCAGTTGTTCCCTGGCCTGCCGCATCGGATGCAGGTAGTCGCGAGCGAGGACGGAATCACATGGATAGACGATTCCAAGGCCACGAACGAGGCCGCAGCGCTGGCCAGCATCGATTCGGTCGAAGGCCGGCTCATTCTTATTGCTGGTGGTGATGCGAAAGGTGGTGAACTCAGGGAACTTGCAGGGAAGCTGAAAGAGCGTGATGCCTTTGTCATCGTGCTGGGCAAGGACGCCCAACTTTTTCTCGATCAGCTACAGGGCGACTGCGACGTGCATGCGGTTAGCGATATGGACGCCGCCGTCAAACTCGCTGCAAGCGTAGCCGGTGCAGGCACAACCGTGTTGCTGGC
This sequence comes from Gammaproteobacteria bacterium, assembly GCA_030746435.1. GTDB lineage: Bacteria > Pseudomonadota > Gammaproteobacteria > Steroidobacterales. The sequence goes on from JASLMV010000005.1 coordinate 85,738, forward strand.
GCCGGCATGCTCAAGCCTCGATATGTACGCAAACTTTGCGGAGCGGGGCGACCGATTCGCAGAAGCCGTGGGAAGACTGCAATGACGGCTCGCGTAACCAGCAATCTGCCGGATATGGACTGGGGGCTCGTGTCGCTCATCCTCTTATTAATGGGTATCGGTCTCGTGATGCTGACCTCGGCTTCCATGTCGGTCGCCGAGAATTCCACGGGTCAGCCGTTCTTCTACCTGTCGCAGCAACTGGTTGCGGTCGGTGCCGGACTGATTGCGGCGTTATTCGTGTTGAATACACCGACCGATATCTGGATGCGTGTTGCACCCCTGTTGCTGATACTTGCGGTTTTACTGCTGGTATCGGTCCTGATTCCTTCCGTCGGCCATGAGGTCAACGGCAGTGTGCGCTGGATCAGCATCGCCGGTCTCAACCTGCAGGTCTCAGAGCCCGCGAGGCTGCTGGTGCTGATGTACATCTCCGGTTACGTCGTGCGGCACAAGGACGACCTCGGTGCCAGTTTCAGGGATTTCCTGCGGCCGATGGTCCTGGTAATGATTGTCTGCGGGCTGCTGCTCGCGGAACCCGACTTCGGCGCAACCGTTGTCATGCTGCTGATCTGCATGGCAGTGTTGTTCGTCGGCGGCGCACCGCTCAGGTACTTCGCAGTATTAACGGTAGGCGTGGTCGCGCTGCTCGGCGCGCTGGCAGTGCTGGAGCCTTACCGCCTCGCGCGCCTGACCGGGTTCACCGATCCCTGGGAAGATCCGTTCGGCACCGGTTTCCAACTGACCCAGTCATTGATCGCCATCGGCAGCGGCGAATGGTTCGGTGTCGGCCTCGGCAACAGCGTACAAAAACTATTCTATTTACCCGAAGCCCACACCGATTTCGTGTTTGCGGTCATCGCCGAAGAGTTCGGCCTGCTTGGTACCGTTGTACTGGTCGCACTTTTTTCACTGCTCGTCTGGCGTGCGCTGACAATTGCTATGGATGCAGCGGAACGTAACCGTTATTACCAGGCTTACCTCGCCTTTGGTATTGCAATCTGGCAGGGCACCCAGGTGTTTATAAACATCGGCGTCAACATGGGCATTTTGCCCACCAAGGGCCTGACGCTGCCGCTCGTCAGTTACGGCCGCAGCAACCTGGTCATTACGATTATTGCGCTTGCACTCCTGCTACGGATCGACATGGAAAATCGTGGTGTCGTCGCCGTTGGCAGGAAAACCCGTAAGCGCACACCAGGGCGCAGGAAATGAGCCTTGAAAACAACCCGGAACTGACCGGGCCACCGATCATGATCATGGCGGGCGGCACCGGGGGGCATGTGTTTCCTGCGCTCGCAGTTGCGCATGCGCTGATGAAGCAGGACAGGCGCGTCGTGTGGCTCGGCACGCGGGCCGGACTCGAAAACCGCCTCGTCCCCGGTGAGGGAATACCGCTCGATTACATTCGCGTCGCCGGCCTGCGCCGCAAGGGTGCGCTCAGCTGGTTGCTGGCACCGTTCAAACTGGTTGTTGCGATCTGGGATGCGCTGCGTGTGCTCCGGCGGCGTAAGCCCGGCGTAGTACTCGGCATGGGCGGTTTTGTATCGGGGCCCGGCGGTCTGGCCGCGTGGTTGTTGCGCCGCCCGCTCGTAATTCATGAGCAGAACGCGGCCGCCGGCCTTACCAACAGACTTCTGGCTGGTCTTGCCCGGGAAGTGCTGGAAGCCTTCCCGGGCAGTTTTTCCCGGTCGCAGGCTACGCACACCATAGGTAACCCGGTGCGCAGGGAAATTTTCATGCTGGCTAAACCGGAAGAACGCCTGGCAAGACGCGCCGGACCGCTGCGGGTGCTCGTCCTGGGCGGCAGCCAGGGCGCGCTCGCACTCAACAACACGGTACCGATAGCAGTTGCACTGTTGCCGGACGGTGTCGACGTCGATGTCTGGCACCAGGCGGGACCGGCCACGCTGGATGCAGCGTTAGATGCGTATCAGAACAGCGGTGTAGAAGCGCGGGTGGATGCATTTATCTCGGACATGGATGAGGCCTATGCCTGGGCCGATATGGTGGTCTGCCGGTCCGGCGCGCTGACGGTATGTGAACTTGCGGCGGCCGGACTGGGTGCGGTGCTGGTTCCCTATCCGGCTGCCGTAGACGATCACCAGACTTTGAATGCAAGATACCTCGTCGACGCGGGCGCGGCGGTGTTGATACCGCAGTCTCAGTTAACGCCTGAAAGGCTGGCAGCGGAACTGGAAGCCTGTGCCAGGGACCGGGGTCTGGTGCTGGAGCGTGCCAGCAGGGCACGCGAATTATCGCGGCCTGCGGCGACCGATGACCTCGTCGCCGCATGTCTTGCCCAGGAGGCCGCATGATCGACCAGATGAGAAAAATCACCTGTATACACCTCGTCGGTATAGGCGGCGTAGGTATGGGCGGCATAGCCGAGGTGCTCCTGAACCTCGGTTACAAGGTGCAGGGTTCCGACCTGAAGGAGTCGCGGGTCACCCGCAGGCTGGCGAAACAGGGCGCACAAATATTTATCGGCCACCAGGCCGGGAACATTGACGGTGCCGACGTGGTGGTCGTTTCCAGCGCTATAGATGGCGGCAACCCCGAGACCGATACGGCCCGCGACCAACGTATACCGGTGGTGCGCCGTGCGGAAATGCTGGCAGAACTGATGCGCTTTCGGTACGGGATCGCCGTATCGGGAACGCACGGCAAGACCACGACCACCAGCCTGATCGCCAGCGTGCTGGCCGAGGCCGGCGAGGACCCCACCTTTGTGATCGGCGGGCGGCTGGTCAGCGCGGATTCGAATGCACGCCTGGGTGCCGGCCGTTACCTGGTAGCCGAGGCCGATGAGAGCGACGCGTCGTTCACGCAGTTACAGCCCATGCTCGCGGTCGTAACCAATATCGATAACGATCACCTCGCGACCTACGACGGAGATATGCGCCGCCTGCATGACAGTTTTATAGATTTCCTGCACAACCTCCCATTCTATGGGCTGGCAGTTGTATGCCTGGACGACCCCGGTGTGCGTGAAATCTTGCCGCGGCTCAAACGCACGACACTGACCTATGGCACGCACCCCGATGCGGACATCCGTGCCGCCGAAATCGGCAGTGACGGCATACGTTCCTTTGTACGCGTAGCGCGGCCGGAAACAGAAGAAATACTGGAAATCAGTCTGAGTTTGCCGGGGCATCACAATGTACTGAACGCACTGGCCGCCGTTGCTGTGGCCTTCGAACTCGACATAGACGACACGGCCCTGCAAAGCGCACTCGCGGAATTCGAAGGTATTGACCGGCGGCTGCAGATTATCGGCGAAGAAAAGACGCGCGCGGGAAGCGTGTTGTTCGTGGATGACTACGGCCATCACCCGACGGAGATTGCCGCGACGCTGGATGCAGTGCGCCAGGCCTGGCCCGACCGCCGGCATGTCGTAGTGTTTCAGCCACACCGTTATTCGCGTACGCGTGACCTGATGGATGACTTTGCGGAAGTACTCGCCAAGGTCGATCGACTGTTTATTACCGAAGTGTATGCGGCCGGCGAAGACCCTATAGCCAGTGCCGACGGCCGGTCCATTTGCCGTGCAGTGCGCAGCCGCAGCCACGTCGAACCGGTGTTTGTCGCCGACCTGGACAAGCTGGCGAATGACCTCGCGGCCGTGCTCCGGGACGGTGATCTCGTGCTGACCCTGGGCGCCGGCAGCATCGGTACGGTAGCGCAGGAACTGCCGCAGAAGTTACGCACGCTGAAGGTGGTGGAGTCGTGATGGCGGCGCTTAACAGCGAACGCTTCGGCGAACAGATGCGTTTCAACGAGCCGATGGCCCGGCATACGTCCTGGCGCACAGGCGGTCAGGCGGATACCTGGTTTTGTCCCGCGACGCGCGCAGACCTCATCGAGTTTATGCAAACAGTCGAGCCCGGCACGCCGCTGCACTGGGTTGGTCTGGGTAGCAACCTGCTGGTCCGTGACGGCGGGTTACGTGGCGTAGTTATTGCCGTGCAGAACGCGCTTGCGACTATTGAAGACATTGACGAGCGGCGGGTTGCTGCGGGTTCCGGCGTGGCCTGCACGGTGTTTGCACGGCACTGCGTGCGGCGTGGCCTTGGACCCGCCGAGTTTTTTGCCGGTATACCGGGGACTATCGGCGGTGCACTGGCCATGAATGCGGGCGCATTCGGTGGCGAGACCTGGGACCAGGTCGAGTCGGTCGACGTTATCGACGAGGAAGGTAAAGTGCATACGCGTACACCTGCCGAGTACACGATTGCTTATCGCCAGGTCGACGGGCCTGCAAATGAGTGGTTTCTGGGGGCACGGTTTGCATTTACCGAAAACTATGACACCAGCATGGACAAGGTAAAAACACTGGTGAACGAACGTCGCGAAAGGCAGCCACTCGGTTTACCGAGTTGCGGTTCGGTATTCAGAAACCCGCCGGACGATCATGCTGCCCGGCTTATCGAAGCGGCCGGCCTGAAGGGGTTCTCCATCGGCGGCGCGGTCGTTTCGGAGAAGCATGCCAACTTTATTATCAATCGCGACGATGCGACCGCGGCGGATATCGAGACGCTGATCGAACATATCCAGGCAGAGGTGAAGACAAAGCACGGGGTCGAACTCGTGCTCGAGGTGCACATCATAGGAGAGCCGGCCCGCTAGATCGGACATGACTGAAACGGACTTCAGGCAAGTGAGTGATACAGCAACCTTCGGTCGGGTGGTCGTGCTCATGGGCGGCACCTCGGCGGAACGTGAAATTTCGCTGATAACCGGACAGGCCGTGCATGCGGCGCTGGTAGAGCGTGGCGTCGATGCGCACGCGGTCGACGCGACCGGCGATTACGCCAATGCCCTGATAGACGATGGCTACGACCGTGTCTGGATTGCACTGCACGGGCGGGGCGGCGAGGACGGCACGATTCAGGGCCTGCTGGAATCGCTGGGTATCCCGTATACCGGTAGCGGTGTGCTGGGTTCGGCGCTCGGCATGGACAAGCTGCGTACGAAACGGCTGTTCGACGGCGTAGGCATTGCGACGCCAAAATGGGCGCTGATCGAATCGGAAGAACACTGTCGCGAGGTTGCCGCTGAGCTCGGTTGTCCGATGATCGTGAAACCGGCGCTCGAAGGCTCGAGCATCGGCATGACGAAGGTGGATCGCCCCAAAGACCTTGCCGGCGCCTGGCGGGAGGCATCGCGCTACGGATCGGAAGTTTTAGCGGAAAGCTGGGTGACTGGTTCCGAGTACACGGCAAGCATTCTGCACAATGAAGTGCTGCCGCTGATACGCGTAACGGCGCAGAACACGTTCTATGATTACCAGGCGAAATACTTCAGCGACGAGACCGGCTATGAGTGTCCCAGCGGTCTGCCCGAAGACAAGGAGCGCGAATACGGAGAGCTCTCACTGCAGGCATTTCGTGCCGTGGGGGCATCGGGCTGGGGTCGCGTCGATTTCATGTGTGACGAAGCAGGCAACGCTTTGGTTCTCGAGGTCAATACGGTACCGGGCATGACGAGCCACAGCCTTGTACCGATGGCGGCCGCCGAGGCCGGCCTCGATTTTGCCGAACTCGCCTGGAAGATACTCGAAACCAGTTTCGTCGAACGGGGCTTTGCCGTCGATCCGGTCGACAGCAGGGAGGACGACGATGCCGCCTAAAAAAGCCAATCGTCGCAAGAAAGCACCGAAGCGCGCTAAACCCGCAATTCGGTTACCGGCGATTAACTGGAACCACATCGGCAACACCCTGCTGTTGCTCACGGTCCTCGTGTGCGCTTATTCAGGTACAGCGTGGGTCATGGATCAGCCCATCAACGCGGTGCGAATCGTCGGCCGCTTCGAACGCGTTTCGTCCATGCAGATCGAGAGCGCGATGTCGCCGTTCCTCAAGGGTGGTTTCCTAAGCACGAACCTGACACTGGTGCAGCAGGCGATTACCGAGCTGCCCTGGGTCGAGCGCGCCAGCGTGCGGCGCAGCTGGCCGTCTACCCTGAGTGTGACCGTCGTGGAGGAAAGCGCTGCCGCACGCTGGGGTAAGGCCGGGTTACTCAATATTTACGGCGAACTTTTCGTCGCCGAGACCTCGCATATACCTGCAGAACTGCCACGCCTCAGCGGACCGGCGGGCAGTGAACTCAGGGTTGCACGGCGCTTTTTCGATCTGGACAAGCAACTGAAACAACGCGGGTTGACTGCCATTGCGCTGTCGATCGATGCGCGCGGCGCCTGGCAACTGAACTTAAGCAACGGGATGCAGGTGCGTTTCGGCGCAGCGGCGACGGACGAACGCGCCGAAAGGTTTTTTGCTGCGTTCGACGGGGTACTGGGGCCGCTGGCGGACAAGGTGAAATATATAGATATGCGCTACACAAATGGTTTCGCGATTGGCTGGAAGTCGGGAGAAGGTATCAGGATGGCCGACTTCGGGGAGACCGATCCACATGTCTAGCAAGCCCGACAAGGAACTGATTGTTGCGCTCGATATCGGTACGTCGAAAATCGTTGCGATCGTGGGTGAAATTCAGGAAGACGGTGAACTCGAAGTCATAGGTTTCGGCTCCCATCCCTCGCGCGGCCTTAAGAAAGGTGTGGTGGTCAATATAGAGGCGACCGTGCACTCGATACAGCGTGCGGTCGAGGAAGCGGAGCTGATGGCCGGTTGCGACATCCAGTCCGTGTATACCGGCATTGCCGGCAGCCATGTACGCAGCCTCAATTCGCACGGCATCGTCGGCATCCGCGACCGGGAAGTGGGTCCCGGCGATGTCGACCGGGTTATCGATGCGGCGCGCGCCGTACCTATACCTGCCGACCAGAAGATCCTGCATGTGTTGCCACAGGAATTCATCATTGACGGCCAGGAAGGCATACGCGATCCGATCGGCATGAGCGGCGTCCGGCTGGAAGCCCGCGTGCACATGGTTACCGGCGCGGCCAGTGCCGCCCAGAACATCGTCAAGTGCGTGCAGCGCTGCGGGCTTGAAGTCGAGGACATCGTGCTCGAACAGCTCGCTTCGAGTTACTCGGTGCTCACCGAAGACGAAAAGGAACTGGGCGCCTGTCTCGTGGATATCGGCGGCGGTACCACCGATATCGCCGTCTTCCATGACGGTGCGATCAAACACACGGCTGTGATCCCGATCGCGGGTGACCAGGTCACAAATGATATTGCAATTTCGCTGCGCACACCAACGCAGTACGCCGAAGAAATCAAGATCAAGTACGCCTGTGCGTTATCGCAACTGGCCAACCGCGACGAGACGATCGAGGTGCCCAGCGTAGGTGACAGGCCACCGCGCCGGTTGGCGCGACAGACGCTCGGGGAAGTAGTCGAACCCCGTTACGAGGAGTTGTTCGCCCTGATTGCGAACGAGCTCAGGCGGAGTAATTTCGAAGACGTTATCGCAGCCGGTGTGGTACTTACCGGCGGCAGTTCGAAGATGGAAGGTGCGGTAGAACTGGCAGAAGAAGTTTTTCATATGCCGGTCCGTTTAGGGTTGCCGCAGTTTGTTAAAGGTTTGGGTGAGGTAGTACGTAACCCGATCCATGCCACAGGTGTCGGCATCCTTATATACGCCAGGGATAAGGCGGAACGGGGTGCAGACATGCCGGTACGGGGCGGTTTACGCGAGATGTGGTTGCGAATGAAGGCCTGGTTTCAGGGAAATGTTTAGTTTGCTTTTAAGGATGAGGAGTGAAGGCGATGTTTGAACTCATGGATGCATACAGCCAAAGCGCTGTTATTAAAGTTATTGGCATAGGTGGTGGCGGCGGTAACGCCGTAAAACATATGGCCAGCAGCGGTATAGAAGGCGTGGATTTTATTTGCGCAAATACCGATCGGCAGGCCTTGCTGAATGCCAATGTAAAGACCACGTTGCAGATCGGCTGCAACATAACCAAGGGATTGGGCGCCGGTGCGAATCCTGAAATCGGTTACCAGGCTGCGATGGAAGATCGCGATCGCCTGCAGGAGCTGATTGAAGGAGCCGACATGCTCTTTATTACCGCCGGTCTCGGCGGCGGAACCGGCACAGGTGCCGCGCCCGTTATTGCCCAGGTCGCTAAAGAGCTGGGTATTTTGACGGTGGCCGTGGTTACCAAGCCCTTTGAAATGGAAGGTGCCAAGCGGTCCGGGGTTGCGGATCAGGGCATGCTCGACCTGTCCCGTAATGTCGATTCGTTGATCACTATTCCCAACGAGAAGTTGCTGTCGGTACTGGGTGGGGAGACCACCCTGCTGGATGCCTTCAAATCGGCCAATGAAGTGTTGCAGGGCGCGGTGCAGGGTATTGCGGAACTCATTACCCGGCCCGGCCTCATCAACGTCGACTTCGCCGATGTGCGTACCGTTATGGGCGAGATGGGCATGGCAATGATGGGCACCGGCGTAGCAGGCGGCGAGGACCGGGCCCGTGAAGCTGCCGAGTCAGCTGTCTCGAGTCCGTTGCTGGAAGATATCAACCTGGCAGGCGCTAACGGCATACTCGTGAATGTCACTGCGGGAGAGGATCTCTCTATCGGTGAATTCAACGAGATAGGTGACACGGTCAAAGAGTTCGCCTCGGACGATGCCACGGTGGTTGTCGGTACGGTGATCGATCCCGAAATGACCAATACCATCCGGGTTACCGTGGTTGCAACCGGGCTGGGCAAGGGTGTCATGGGGGTTATTCCGAAGCCGGAACTGGTGGAATCCGTGGCCGCTGCAGAGCCGCGCCAGGTAGTGTCGGACGACCCGCATTACGAGAACTATGACAGTCCTACCAATAAGAGGATGCAGCAAAAAGCCGCCGGTCACGACGTGTTGGATCCGCAGGAAGATCTTGATTTACTGGATATTCCTGCGTTCCTGCGGCGTCAGGCGGATTAGCCATAAGCTGTTGTTTTCTTGCCAACAACCCGGGGCCTGTGGTAGCGTTCGCGCCTTCAGATACCCCGGGTTGTGCGCAAGGGTCGGCGAAAATGGTGGTTTGCCGATCAACAACTTGAGGAGTGTACTTCGGAAGCGAAGTTAACTCGAATACGGATTGGGGTACCCTGGATGCATGTCCCGGGCACGCCGCCCGGTTGTTCAGGAATCGTAAGGACACGACGGCCCCACGGGGTCTTCTCACATGCTCAGACAACGAACACTTAAAAATGAGATTCGGGCCACGGGCGTAGGCCTGCACACCGGTCGCAAAATATTTATGACGTTGCGACCGGCGGCCGACAACACCGGCATAATATTCCGGCGTGTCGATCTCGAACCGCCCGCCGATGTGCCTGCCGATGCCAGCCTGGTTGGCGAGACAAACCTGGGCACGACGCTCGTGCACGGCGAAGCCAAAGTCGCGACGGTTGAGCACCTCATGGCCGCGTTTGCGGGTTTGGGTATAGACAATGCCTATGTCGATATCAGCGCCCCCGAAGTGCCGATCATGGACGGCAGTGCCGCACCTTTCGTTTTTCTGATGCAATCGGCCGGTATAGAAGAACAGACGGCAGCCAAAAAGTTTATCCGTATACGTAAAAAGGTCCGCGTGGAAGAGGGTGACAAGTGGGCTGAATTCACTCCTTATGATGGTTTCAAGGTTAACTTCCGCATCGACTTTGAGCACCCGGTTTTCAAAAAACATCTGCAGTCATCGTCAGTCGATTTCTCGACGACTTCGTTTTTGCGTGAAGTCAGCCGCGCGCGTACCTTCGGGTTCGCCCGCGACATCGAAACCATGCGTGCCAACAGGCTCGCGCTTGGCGGCACCCTGGACAACGCCGTTCTGGTTGATGATTTCCGGGTACTGAATGAAGACGGACTCAGGTATGAAGACGAGTTCGTGCGCCACAAAATCCTCGACGCGATTGGCGACCTTTATCTGGCAGGCCGCAGCATCGTGGGTGAATATACCGGGTACAAGTCGGGGCACGAACTGAACAACCAGTTGTTGCGTGAATTGCTCGCCAGCACCAAAGCCTGGGAAGAAGTTGAATTCGACGACCCGGTACAGGCACCGATTTCGTACAAGACAGCCGTCAGCACCGTCTAGCAGCACCTCCCGCAAACCCCTCGCGACCGGAAAATCGCTACACTGCAGCGACGCGCACCTTGACGTGCTCGACGGGGGTGCCGTTTTTGCGACATAGCTCACGTACCCGCTCAGCTTCGAAGCGCAGCCGGGCGGCCCATTCCGGGCTACTTGCCAGCAAAATCAGGGTGTTATCTGGCTGAAAATTGCAGTGCACCAGGCCCCGGGAGACCTCGGGCGGGAGGCTCCTGCGCAGATAATCCCCCAGGTCGCTCCGGCGGCGAGCTTCCTCGGCCAGGTTCCGCAGCGGGCTGTCTGCAGTGCGGATTAGTTCAGACAATGACTTAGGCTTGCTTCTTAACATAAATTATTGGCTTTTTGGCCTGATTCGGTGACCAGTTCCTTGTTGCCGGCTTGATTTCTACCTATTCTACGCTCGCGAAAAGGGCAAACCTGCTGAAAAGTGGGGGCGCAAAGCCACCGATCTAAGGGACGAATCCTATGATAGCGGGGTTACCGACTACAAAAGCAAGCGATATTCCAACCACCCGATTTGTGCGCGCAAAGGTGGTTTCAGCCGTTGTGATCGAAGCCGCCGTGTGCGGAGCTCGCTTGCTGCGGGAGGAAGATGGGCGGAAATGAAACTGATTATCCTTAATCGCGGCCGGCGAGCCGCGCGCTGCGTGGACTTGTCTGCGATCAGTTCCTGGATTGCAGGCGGACTGGTCGTTGCGGTGTTCGGCGTGGTGGTGTTTGCAGGCTTTGGCCTTGCACGCATTTCCGACGGTAGCGTAGCCACCGATGAGGTGGTCGAGTTGCAGGCTGAGTTGATTGCCCAGCAGGCAATACTCAATGATCTCAAAGTCCAGGCGGACGAGCAGATCGATGCGCTGGCCCTGCGCATGGGTCAGCTGAACGCGAATGTTATTCGCCTTAATGCGCTCGGCACCCGGCTGACGGGTATGGCTGATCTGGATGACGGCGAGTTCGATTTTCAGAACCCGCCGGCAATCGGTGGTCCTGCGCTCGTCGAAGAAAGCCCGGCTGCAAATGCGGGCCAGTTACCGGACTTGCTAAAGGACTTCGATTTACTGGCAGCCACGCTGGATGATCAGGAGCAGCAACTCGCTGCGCTTGAAGGCCTGTTGCTCGATCAGCGCCTGAACGAGCGGGTCAACCCGAGCGGCCGCCCCATTAAATCGGGCTGGCTCTCTTCGTATTTCGGCAAGCGGTCCGATCCGATCTCGGGTAAATCATCCTGGCATCGCGGTATCGATTTTGCCGGCAAGTTCGGCAACGACATCATTGCTGTCGGCGACGGAGTTGTGAGCTGGTCGGGAGACCGGTACGGCTACGGCAATATGGTCGAGATCAAACACGGTAACGGCTATGTAACGCGTTACGGCCACAACCAGAAGAACCTCGTTGCAATTGGTGACCAGGTCGACCAGGGTCAGACCATTGCCCTGATGGGATCCACCGGCCGTTCGACGGGACCCCATGTGCATTTCGAGGTATGGCGCAACGGCAAGGCCGTCGACCCGACCCGGTACGTTCATCGTCGCTGATCCTCCGCCTTCCGGCCCGAAGAATATCCCAGGCAACCGATACCGCATATGCGGCTTTCCTGTTGTGGCCGTATGCCAGTAAAATAGCGCGCTTTCGTACGGGAAGCGCCCTTATCCCGGCGCAGCCTCGATCTATAAGCTTTAACTGATCTGGCATGCAGTCGGGTCGGGAACGGACAGGAATGGCAAATTTCCTTACCAAGATGTTTGGCAGTCGCAACGAACGACTGTTGCGTACCTATAGCAAGGTCGTGGATGCGGCCGGCGGTTACGCGGATGAATACGAACAACTCTCCGACGAAGCCCTGAAGGCCAAGACCGGGGAATTTCGCGCGCGGCTCAAGGACGGTGAGGAACTGGATGCCCTGTTGCCGGAAACGTTCGCGACGGTGCGGGAAAGCGCCCGCCGTACTCTGGGCCTCAGACATTTCGATGAGCAATTGCTCGGCGGGTTGGCACTGCACGAAGGCAAGATCGCCGAAATGCGTACCGGTGAGGGCAAGACGCTGGTAGCTACGCTACCCGCTTACGCGAATGCGCTGACGGGTGACAGCGTCCATATCGTGACGGTCAACGATTATCTCGCCAGCCGCGACGCGGAATGGATGGGTCCGGTCTATGAATTCCTCGGCATGCGTGTCGGTGTTATCACCGCCGGCCAGACCAAGGATGAAAAACGGGCGGCTTACGAATCGGACATCGTCTACGGAACCAACAATGAATTTGGTTTCGATTATTTGCGCGATAACCTGGAGTACAGCACCGAGGGTCAGATACAGCGCCGCCTTGCCTTTGCGATTGTCGACGAGGTCGATTCCATCCTGATCGACGAAGCTCGCACGCCGCTGATTATTTCGGGGCCCTCCGAAGAAAGCACCGAACTCTATGTCCGCATCAACAAACTGGTTCCGAAGCTCAAGCTCCAGAAGGGTAGCGACAAGGCGGCCCGTAATAACGAGATTGCCGCGGCGAAAGTCAGCGTGATCGATCATGCCGGTAAAGAACTCGGAAAAATGCCCGTCGACGAAGCGTTGGCTGCGGCGGCTGAAGCCGGCTATGACCTCGTCGAAACCGAGCCTAATGCCAGCGTTCCGGTATGCCGCTTCGAAGAGTCCGGTGACTATTCAGTCGATGAAAAAAGCAAGCAGGCCTTCCTGACCGAACAGGGCCACGAGCGCGTGGAAGCGATGCTGGCAAGAGAGGGTTTACTCGAGGCAGGCGGCACGCTATACGATGCGGCAAATATCCGGCTGATGCATCACCTGACGGCAGCGATGCGGGCGCACTCGATCTTTAAAAAGGATGTGGAATACCTCGTCAAAGATGGCGAGATCGTCATAGTCGATGAATTTACGGGCCGTACCATGCCGGGCAGGCGCTGGTCCGATGGCCTGCACCAGGCCATCGAAGCGAAAGAAGGCGTGCGGGTCAAGGAAGAAAACCAGACCGTCGCATCCATCACCTTCCAGAACTATTTCCGCATGTACGGCACGCTGGCCGGCATGACGGGTACCGCTGATACGGAAGCCTATGAATTCCAGACCATCTATGGACTCGAAGTCGTTGTGGTCCCAACGAACCGGCCGATGGTGCGTGACGATCAGCCGGACCTCGTCTACCTGACGGAAGACGATAAGTTCAGGGCGATCATTGAGGATATCGAGGACTGTGTCGAACGCGGGCAGCCGGTGCTGGTCGGTACCACGTCAATCGAAACTTCCGAACTGCTGTCCTCGCAACTAAAGAAGCACAAGATTTCCCACGAAGTGCTGAACGCCAAGCAGCACGAGCGCGAGGCGCATATCGTGGCCGAGGCCGGCCGGCCTGGCGCCGTGACCATTGCAACAAACATGGCTGGCCGCGGAACCGACATCGTACTGGGCGGCAGCATCGAGACCAGTGAAGACCCGTCCGAGCAGGAAGCCCATCAGAAAGACTGGCAGGAACGTCACAACGCGGTACTTGAGGCCGGCGGTCTGCATATAGTCGGTACCGAACGCCACGAGTCGCGGCGTATCGATAACCAGTTGCGCGGCCGTTCAGGCAGGCAGGGCGATGCGGGCTCCAGTCGCTTCTACCTGTCGATGGAGGACAGCCTGATGCGCATCTTTGGCGATCCCGAGCGTACCAAGACCCTGCTGTCGCGGGTGGGCATGCGCGAGGGTGAGGCGATCGAGAGCGGCCTGCTGACCCGCCAGATAGAACGTGCCCAGCGCAAGGTCGAGGCCCACAACTTCGATGCACGCAAACAACTCCTCGAATACGACGACGTAGCCAACGATCAGCGCTCGGTGATCTATCAGCAGCGCAATGAACTGATGGAAGCCGATGACATCGGTGATTCCATTTCCGGTATCCGTGATGAAGTCCTCAACGGCCTGGTCGATGAATACATACCGCCCCAGAGCATGGAAGAACAGTGGGATGTGCCTGGCCTCGCCGCAGCCCTGGAACGGGAGTTCGGCGCACACCTCGACCTGGCGGGCTGGCTTGACAGCGATAATTCACTGGACGAAGACGGCCTGCGTGAACGGATAGTGAGTGAGGCCGAGCGCGGGTATGAGACCAAGACCGAAGAAGTTGGCCCGCAGCTCATGCGCATGATCGAGAAAGAGTACATGCTCAAGTTTCTGGATATGCACTGGCGCGAGCATCTCGCTGCACTCGACTACCTGCGCCAGGGGATAGGCCTGCGCAGTTACGCGCAGAAAAACCCCAAGCAGGAATACAAGCGTGAAGCATTCGAAATGTTCGGCGCAATGCTCGACCGTGTTAAACACGAGCTGATCGGTTTCCTGACGCGGGTAAAAGTTCGCGGCGAGGAAGATGTGCAGGTGGCAAAACAACGGCCGGCCACCGGTAATATGCAGTTTCAGCACGCGCAGGCATCTGCACTTGCGGCGCAACCGCCGGCGGCGAAACCTGCGGCAGCAGGTTTACCGGGCGCGGGGCGGCGCCAGCCCCAGGCCGAGCCCGCGACGCCGTTCGTTCGCGAGACTCCGAAAATCGGCCGTAACGAACCCTGCCATTGCGGGTCCGGCAAGAAATTCAAACACTGCCACGGCAAACTTAGTTAGCCGCAATCGATGACTGCCGCAAGTAAGCCGGAACTGCATGTTGCGGCCGGCGTGTTCCAGAATGATGCTGGCGAGGTACTGATTGCGCAGCGTCCTGACGGCGACCACATGGGCGGCGCCTGGGAATTTCCGGGCGGCAAGATTGCGGCCGGCGAGACCCCGCTGCAGGGCCTGGTCCGGGAACTGGGTGAGGAACTGGCGGTCCGGGTGGACTGCGCCCGCCACCTGGTGCGGTTCAGCCATGACTACCCCGACCGGTTGGTACACCTGTATGTATGGAGGGTACTGGCCTGGGAGGGCAAGCCCCGGGGGGCAGAAGGGCAGTCGCTCAAATGGGTCAGGCCTGGGGAGTTGATGGAGGCTGGTCTGCTGCCGGCCGATGCCGTCATCGTGGATGCGTTGACCCGGCCCGGCGACTCGCAGACCCGTTAGCAGACCGTCAGTTCGAACTCGATATCGTTTTCGGTTTGCACTGGCCGGGTATCGCCCGCGTGCCAGTGCATGAGCCGCACGGTAAAGCGATGCTGACCACCGCTTATTTCCGGATACAAACCGGAACCGGCGGGCAACTCGAGCTTAACCAGAGTGCAGGTACTATCGCGGCTCATCGAATGTTGGTAAACACCGCCTACGGCAATCTGTCTTGTCGCCTGTTTACTGTTTCGTACCAGCCAAAGCAAACCGACTACGCTGTCGCACAACGGCCTGACGACTTCCATCCATGTTGAGATATCTTCTGCCCGTCGTTCGTAGTCCTGTCGCAACCAGTGAGTGTAATCGGGCAGATCGAATGCGCAGGTGCCACCGGGAATACTGTTTCTGTGTCGTATCGCGTTCAGAAACTCGCTGTCACGCAGTTCCTGCAGATACTTGGGGCCAACCGCGTTTAGTTCTGCGCGCAGTGTTTGCAGGTTTGCCATTACCTGTTGCAGTCGTTGTTCATCGATCTGCTTGGCTTTCTGCAGCCGGTCCAGCATGAATAACTGGCGCTCGAGTTCTTTAAGCACGTCGCCCCGCACATCGCCGCGCGACAGGATCGCAATGACATCGAGCAGACTGGATACTGAACCCCGGCTGGACCACGATGAGTTCTGTTCGGTGTGGTAAAGCAGTTGCTTGTACAGAAATTCCAGGCGCAGGAAAGTTCGCATCCGCTCGTTCAGCGGCTGCTCGTAGCGAAGCGCCGACGCCGACGCGGAGGTCTGAGGTACGGCTTCGGCCGCCTGACTCATATGCTGCTCGCCTGAAACTTCCCGAATTGGGAACAGAACCTGCCGTTTATTCTGCGTGAGAAGGCTAGCGACCGCAACGATTCGTTGCTCCGGAGCGGCCGGCTTGCCGGCGCTAGTGGGTGGCCTCCCCGGCGAGGCGCAGGTATTTCTGGTGCAGGCTCTCGACCTCAGCCTGCAGTTCGGTAATCGACCCGGTGTTGGTAATCACATCGTCGGCGATGGCCAGCCGCTCTTCCCGGCTGGCCTGCGCGCTGAGGATGTTGCGCGCCGAGGTTTCGGTTTCGCCGTCACGGACCATGAGCCGTTCGAGCTGCAATTCGACCGGGCAGTCGATAACAAGCACCCGGTCGACAAGTTCGTCGAATCCAGTTTCGGCAATCAGGGGCACGGCGAATACCTGGTAGGGCCCGCCACTGGATTGTGCGTGGGCGAAAGTCGCTTTGCGGATCAGGGGATGCAGAATAGCCTCGAGTCTTTCCTTCGCATCCGGGTCGGCAAAAATTATCGTGCGCAGCCGGGCGCGATCGAGGCTGCCGTCTGCATTCAGCACTTCTTCACCGAATTCTTCTACAACGGCTGCAAGGCCCGGCTCACCGGGTTCGACGACTTCGCGGGCGAGCAGGTCAGTGTCAATCACCGTGATATCGCGTTCGATAAACATATTCGCGACGGCGGTCTTGCCACTGGCAATGCCGCCGGTCAGGCCTATGCGAAGTGAGGCAGACATTACAGGCCCGTAAGTTCCAGGTACGCGTTCGTTATTCGCTCGCCCCAGAGCAGGGCAATCAGTCCTGCACCGGCGAGATAGGGTCCGAACGGAATTGGGATTTGCCTGTCGCGGCCCAATGTCACGATCATGCCTACACCGACTGTAGCGCCGACTACTGCAGATAACAGGATAACGAGTGGCAACATCTGCCAGCCCAACCAGGCGCCGAGTGCTGCGAGCAATTTGAAATCGCCGTAGCCCATACCCTCTTTACCGGTCGCAAGTTTAAACAACCAGTACACCGACCAGAGGCTTAAGTAACCGGCCATGGCGCCGGCGACACTTGCGTGGATTTCCGGAAAGGGCAGCCCCGAATCCGGTTCAAAAAAGAGGCTGACCCCAAGACCGAGCCAGAGCAGAGGGTAGGTGATGCTGTCTGGTAACAGCTGGTGATCGATGTCGATTACGGTGAGCGCAATCAGCGCCCACAGGAACAGCAATGCCGCAGCGCAACCAAAACCGATGCCAAATTGCCAGACGATCAGACCCGACAGCAAGCCCGTCAGGGCCTCGATCAGCGGATAGCGGGCCGATATGGGCGCCTGACAGGACGCACACTTGCCCCCGAGGATGAGCCAGCTAAAAACCGGAATATTCTGCACCGCAGTAATCTGGGTCCCGCAGGAAGGGCAGCGCGAGCGGGGTGTCACCAGGTTGAAGAGCGGTTCGGAATCGGGTTCGGGTTCGGTACCGTCGGTGGCGAGCAACTCAAGGCTTTGTCGTCGCCATTCGCGTTCCAGCATGACCGGAAGGCGATATATGACGACATTGAGAAAGCTGCCTACCAGCAGCCCCAGCAATACCCCACCGGCAATGCTCAGCATGGTTAGAAGTCCGCCTGGTGTTACTAGATAACGGCACCCATCTTAAAGATTGGCAGGTACATAGCAACAACAAGGCCACCGACGAGCACACCGAGAATCGCCATGATCAGCGGCTCCAGCAAACTGCTGAGGCCGTCAACGGCATTGTCGACGTCGTCTTCGTAGAAATCGGCTACCTTGCTCGACATTTCGTCGAGCGATCCCGATTCTTCACCGACCGCGATCATCTGGATCACCATGTGAGGGAACAGGCTGGTGTTTTCCATACATTGCTGCAGGCGTGAACCGGTTGCGACCTCGTCCTTGATCTCGAGCACACCGATTTCGTACACCACGTTGCCGCAGGCGCCGGCAACGGATTCCAGGCCTTCCACCAACGGCACACCGGCGGCGAACATCGTGGACAGCGTACGGGCAAACCGGGCGATACAGGATTTCTCCATAATCGGCCCGATCACCGGAAGCTTGAGTACGATGCGGTCCTGGATCTCGCGCAGTTTCCGCGAGCGCTTCCGCATGTAGAGGTAACCACCGATGGCACTACCGATACCCAGGACAAGCCAGATTCCCTGTGCCCGAACAAATACCGACAGGTCTATGACCATGCGTGTGAAGGTTGGCAAATCAGCCCCGAAACCCTGGAAGAGGTTCTCGAACTCCGGGATAACGAATACAAGCAGAATCGTCGTCACGATGAGGGCAACCACCATAACCGCTGCGGGATAGAACAACGCCTTCTTGATCTTCTTTTTGATCGCCTCGGTTTTTTCCTTGTACGTGGCAATTTTGTCCAGCAGGCTTTCAAGCGCACCCGCCCGCTCACCGGCTGCAACCAGGTTGACGAACAGGTCGTCAAAATGGATGGGGTGGCGTGCCAGCGCTTCCGCGAGGCTGGTACCGCCTTCCACGTCGACCTTGACGGCCAGTACAAGTTTCTGCATAGCCGGGTTTTCGTGGCCGTTACCGATGATATTGAAGGCCTGGACCAGCGGGATGCCGGCGGTCAGCATCGTGGCGAGCTGGCGGCTGAAGATCGCGATATCTTCTGCCTTGACGCGGCCGGTCTTTTTGAAAAGATTCGACTGCTTGCGCACACGCGAGGCGACGATACCGCGCCGGCGTAATTCCGCGCGTACGGCTGCCTCACTCGCGGCAGTGCTCTTGCCCTTGATTTTTTTACCGTGACTGTCAGTACCCTCCCACTGGAAGGGTGTTTCGTTGACGGCGATACTCTCTGCCATTGCTCTGCGCCTTTTTTGCTAGTCCTTGCTCTGCCTCTGGCCTGTGGCGTTTGGGAAGAGCTCCAATTACTCCGTTGTAACCCTATTCACTTCATCGAGACTCGTGATCCCGTCTTTCACTTTTTGTAATGCAGACCTGCGTAAATCCCAGAAGCCTTCTTTGTCTGCCTGGTCGGCGATATCGGTTGCATTTCCGCCGCTCATGATGATCCGCTGGGTCGTTTCCGATACTTCAATAACCTGGAAAATGCCTGCCCGGCCCTTGTAACCGTCCTGGCAGGACTTGCAGCCGACCGGACCGTAAATGCGCAGGCCTTCGTCTATTTCCTGCTTGGTATAGCCTTCGGCCAGCAGCGCTTCTTCGGGGATGTCGAGTATTTCCTTGCAGTTGTCGCACAGTTTGCGCGCCAGCCGCTGGGCGATGATGAGCCGGACCGACGTTGCGATCGCGTAGGGCTTGACGCCCATATCCACGAGCCGGGTCAGCGTGGTCGGTGCATCGTTCGTATGCAGCGTTGACAACACGAGGTGACCGGTCTGCGCAGCCTTGATGGCAATTTCGGCCGTCTCGAGGTCGCGAATCTCACCCACCATGATGATGTCGGGATCCTGGCGGAGGAACGCTTTCAACGCGCTGGCGAAAGTCAGCCCGATCTTCGGTTTGACGTTGACCTGGTTGATACCCGGCAGGTTGATCTCGGCCGGATCCTCGGCTGTCGATATGTTGCGCTGTTCGGTGTTCAGGATGTTGAGACCCGTGTAGAGCGAGACCGTCTTACCGCTACCGGTCGGTCCCGTCACCAGGATCATGCCGTGCGGCCGGTCGAGCGCATCCAGGTAGAGCTGTTTCTGTTCTTCCTCGTAGCCGAGAGCCTCGATGCCGAGTTTGGCGCTGCTCGGGTCGAGTATTCGTAAAACGATTTTCTCGCCGAACAGGGTGGGGCAGGTGTTAACACGAAAGTCGATCGCCCGGGTCTTGGACAGATTCATCTTGATGCGGCCGTCCTGCGGGACACGCCGCTCGGCGATATCGAGCCGGGCCATAACCTTTAACCGGGCGCACACTTTGGCGGCCAGCATCTGCGGCGGCGAGGCCACGTTGTGGAGGATGCCGTCGAGGCGCGTCCTGACCCGGTAGGTCTTCTCGTAGGGCTCGAAATGCACGTCCGAGCAGCCTTTCTTGATGGCGTCGAGGAGCACTTTGTTCACGAACCTGACGACCGGCGCATCGTCAACGGCATCGCTGTCTTCGTCATCGAGTTCCTGCTCGCCACCCGAGATTTCCAGGCCTTCCAGGTCGAAGTCTTCGTCGGCGAGATCGTCCATCGATGTATCGACGGCTTCGAGTGCCTTCGACACATATTCCTGGAGCTTGTCTTGTTCGACCACCACCGGATCGATGCGGTAACCGGACTGGAACTTGATCTCGTCGATTGCCTGCAGGTTGGTGGGGTCCGATACCGCAAGGAACAGGCGCTTACCGCGCAGTATCAGCGGCAGTACCCGGTGCTTGGAGAGGAGTTTCTGGTCGACCGCCTTGACGACGTCGACGTCCAGTTCCAGCGAGTCCAGGTCAAACAGCGGTACGCCGAATTCGTGGGACGCTGCGACGGCGATGGCCAGCGAATCGGCCAATTCCTGTTCGACGAGGTGAGCAACAACGGTGGCGCCCGCCTTGAGGGCACCGTCCATGGCCTCCAGCATCGCTTCTTCATCCACGATGCCGTCCTGCACCAGGCGGCGCGGTAATCCGGATATTGCTGTGCTGGGTGCTGTCGCAGCCATAAATGCTACCTGCTCACTTCCTTGTGGGCGCGCCCAAACGTGGGCACAGCCTACGAAACATAAATCCTGTGTCGGTTTAACAGTATCTATTGAATAGTAGGGCTTATTTCACGGCCGAATCGGGCGTGTTTCACAGTTTCCGGCAGTAATTCCGGCGCTTTTGGGCTGGATAGCCCGTATGGTCGGGGTGTCCGTTCAGGGTTAAATGACGATTAACGGCAGCTGCGAGGCAGGTAGCGCGAATCAACATCGCCCGGATCGTAGCTTGCTGAATTACCGCCGCCGGCTGTACCCATGGGGTTCAGATCAGAGCCAGCACCGTTTGTGGGCACCGGCTGGGTTGCACAACGCCAGATAACGGCCCCGCCCACGCCTTCATAGGGTGTCAGGGTAAGGACGGTGTCTTCGATAGCTGCGTTAGCGTCGTTGCCAAAGGTGACATCCAGGCGCCCGTCAACCACCTCAACCGAGGCGACATATTTAGTAGAGGTATCCTCCGGGTCTGGCGTCAGTCCCGCCGCCGCTCGATCCGCCGGAGCTTGTCCTGTCGTGAGGAACGAATCAACTATCGGGACTTTGGCATTGCCGGCGAGGCTGATGCCTTCGGTCACTTGTGCCCGCACCACATAGGTCTGGTATGCGCTTATCCCGGTGCTCGAGAGGATGGCGATAATGGCCACCACGATCATGAGCTCGATGAGCGTAAACCCGCCTTGTTTTCCAGCCCGTTGTTGTATCCCGCTTTTCATTGCTTAAATCCTTTTACCCTGATTTTAGATCGCGTCCCGGCCGTTTGTCATAAGGCCCAGCAAATATTTCAAAAAAAAGAGAGGGCATTGCTGCCCTCCCCTCTTTTTTGGAGCTTTATACATGGTACTCAGCTCAGGACTGCAGTCCTACTACCGGCAAGCGGAAGGCAGGTACTTGCTGTCCAGGTTGGTTGTACCAGCCGTAGCGTTAGCCATCAGTGTAGAACCAGTAGGCTCAGACGCCGCACCACAAGCCCATGTGACGCTGTCGTCATCGGTGGTGTAAGGGGTGAGCGATACAATGTTGCCGCTAATAGCAGCGTTAACGTCATCACCGTCGTAAGTGATGGTGATAGCGCCGGCAACAACGTCAACCGAGCTGACGTATTTACCGAAAGTATCGGTGCCATTTGCAGACATACCGGCTTCCGTACGGTTAGCAGGCGCGTCACCCGTGTTCAGGAAGGTTTCAGCGACAGCAGCTTTGGCAGCAGCGGCCAGCGTCATGCCCTCAGAAACCTGGGCGCGGATGGTGTAGCCCTGGTAAGCCGGAATAGCGATGGCAGCCAGGATACCGATGATGGCAACTACGATCATCAGTTCGATGAGCGTAAAACCTTTTTGCAGTGTCTTCATTACATATCTCCGTGAGATGTTTTCAATCAAAGCCAGATTTGCGGCCATAAAGGCCTGCAGAGATATAAATGCAAGAGCCGTGCCAATTTTTCAGGTGGCATTTCTATCTATTTGTTTTACTTATTGAAAAAATTGGTGGTGAGAACCAGCGCACGTTTCCTGACCGCCCTTAACAGGCTGAAACCGGGTCCGATTCGGACCCTTGATGTCCGAATGTGACCATTTCTGTCAGTGCAATTGGACGTGGGGCTGTTTATGTTGAATCTTTCAATCGATTCCCAGTTTCTGGATGCGATAACGCAGGGCACGCAGCGTTAAACCCAGTTTTTTGGCGGCCGCGGTCTTGTTGTATCGCGTCTCCTCGAGGGCTTTAACTATGGCATCGCGCTCGACGTTTTCGAGCTGATCGCCGAGGTCCGCGGGGTCGGCACTTTTGGACTCACCGTCGTTACCCTTAATCTGGATGTCGCCTGGCCGGATGGTATCGTCTTCGCACAGCGTCAGGGCGCGCTCAAGCATATTCTCGAGTTCCCGCACGTTCCCGGGGAAACGATAGCCGGCCAGTTTTTCCCGTGCGCCTGGGTCCAGGTCGGGTACCGGCATCTGCATCTCGCCAGCGATGCGTGCCAGGATGTTTTCACTCAGTATGAACACATCCAGGCCCCGGTCCCGGAGCGGCGGAACCTGCACGTCGATAACGTTGATCCGGTAATACAGGTCTTCCCGGAATTCTCCACTGCTGACCAGGGCCTGCAGGTTCTTGTGTGTGGCGCTGAGTATGCGCACGTCGACCGGGACCTCTTCGGTCTGGCCCACGGGGCGGAGCGACTTTTCCTGGATGACTCGCAGCAGCTTTACCTGCATAGCCAGCGGCAGGTCTGCGATCTCGTCGAGGAAGAGGGTGCCGCCCTCGGCAGTCTGGAACAGGCCTTCCTTATCGCTGACCGCACCCGTAAATGAGCCTTTGCGGTGGCCGAAAAACTCGCTTTCCATCAGTTCGGAGGGAATCGCGCCGCAGTTGACCGGAACGAAGGGTTTCTCGGCGCGCGAACCCTGCTCGTGGACCATCCGTGCGACCAGTTCCTTGCCGGTCCCCGATTCGCCGCTGATATGCACAGGAGCCTGGCTGCGGGCGACCTTGGCAATCATCTTGCGGACGTTGTTGATGGCTTCGGACTCACCCAATAGCGTGGCGCTGCCTTCACCCGCCAGGTCCAGCCGCATGGCGTTGTCGACCAGTTTGCGCAGGTCCTGCAGGTCCACGGGTTTCGATATGAAATCGAATGCGCCGTACTTGAGCGCACGGACTGCGGTTTCCACGTTGCCATGTGCGGTGATCACTGCGACCGGTGTTGGCAGGCTTTCCTGCTGCATCCACTGCACGAGTTCCAGGCCGTCACCGTCGGGCAGGCGCATGTCGGTCAGGCAGAGCTGAAATTCGCGTTCGCCCAGCCTTGTTTTAGCCGTTGCGACATCCATACAGGTGTCGACATCGATTTCCATCCGTTGCAGCGTAATTGCAAGCAATTCACAAATATCGGGTTCGTCGTCGACGACGAGTGCGAGCGGTCTGGACATCAATACAATTCCTGAAACTTAAAGTACAGCGGCTTCCTTGTCCCACCGGCTGGGGTCGGCAAAAACGATCTGGAAAATACTGCCACCACCCGGGCGCGAACGATAGCGCAGCGATGCGCTGTTTCGTTCGCACAGTTCACGGCATATATAAAGACCCAGGCCGGTGCCGCCAAATGTCCCGGTTGCAAAGGGTTCGAATACCGAATCCACCATATCGTCGGGTATGCCCGGGCCTTGGTCGCTGATCTCGAGGTAGGGCCGGCCATTGTTAGGCAGGCGTCCAAACTCAAGCTCAACTGCGATAGCGCCGGCTGTTTCGCTGGCGTATTTGACGGCATTCTCGCACAGGTTCCACGTGACCTGGCGCAGGTGACTGGGATCCATCCGAACTTCAACATCAGCATCGCTGGTGATACTTACCTGGCCCTCATAAAGCTCAAGGGTGGTTACGAACTCGTTGACGAAATTGTTTGTCCAGTCCTTCAGGGCCATACGCTCAGGGCTGGCGTCCTCACGGCGTGACAGTTGCAGGATATTGTCGATGATTTCGCTGACCCTGCCGGAATTCGTCTGGATGATGTCGATAAAGCGTCTGTCCTGTTCGTCCACATCCCTGGATTCGCGCAGTAACTGCGCCGCGTGACTCAGCGCGCCAACCGGGTTGCGGATCTCGTGCGCGATGCTCGCGCTGAGCCGGCCCAGTGCTGCCAGCTTGGTCTGCTGAACTTTTTCCGCCAGCAGGTTCGCATCCTCGAGAAAGATCAGCACGGCGGACGAGCCGTTGTTATTGCCCAGCGACGCAAAATGCGCATGGATGACAGAGGCGTCGTCGGTGGATAGGAAGCTGGATGTCTCCATCGATACGTCGAGTTGGCTGGCGCGCCAGCGCTTGAGAAGGGCATGCACCTGCGGCGCTACGTCTTCCAGGTGTTGTCCCGAACTATTCTCGGGAATGCCTACCTGCTCGGCCGCCGCCTGGTTGAGCAGGCGTACGTGGTCAGTCTCGTCGACCACCACTATGGCCTCACGCAGGTTCTGGATAATGTACTCGTTCAGTTGTGCGAGGTTTTCGAGGTCGATCCCCCGCTGGTGCGCAAGTTCTTCGGATTCGGTGACACGCCGGATTACCGGCTGAATTGCGCCGACGATCCCGAGCATGATTGCGCCGATCACGCCGGCCTGGAAAAAATCGGCAACGGTGGTTACACCGTCCAGAAAACTCAGTGTCTGTTCCAGCAGGATAATCAGCGCCGCCGTCGCGGCCGCAAGGTAGCCGCTGCGTACCCGCATCGTCATGCTGCTTGCAACGACGAACAGCACGAGAATACCTTCCAGCCCCGATCCAATGCCGCCGCTGGCATGGCCTGCAAGCGTGAGGCAGGAGATATCGACGACGAACTGCAGCCAGGCGAGATGGGTTACGTTCCAGCGCTTACGCCGCAGGAGCAGCGCGATGACCAGCGCACAGAGACCGTAGACAAGGGAAACGACGAGGAATAGCAGCGGATAGCGTCCGCCGAGGATCGGGGAATCGGCCTGTATCGCCAGGAGCACGATTAATGCGGCGGCGACCAGCACCCGGAAGCTGCCGACAAGGGTAAGAACCCGTCGGTTCAGTTCAGCCTGACCGCCTGCCAGGTCGGGTTGCCTACCCGAGCTTGAATCTTGCTTTGCCAAGAAGCGCGCGCCACCGGGACATTTGAAGCCGCGCCCATTGTAACAACACCCGTACGTCCGGAAATGTGCAACGGGTTCACATTACGCAACTGTCGGCAAATTTGGTGCTCAGGCGGGTTTAAACACGGCTACGTTTAACGGACAATAGCGCGTCCGGCACTGGCCACAGCTCGTTGGCTGACGAGAAACCGCTTAGAAAGGCACCGTTTCAATGAATTTGCATGAATATCAGGCGAAGCAGTTGTTCGCTCGTTTCGGCATTCCGGTCTCCGCCGGAGAGGTTGCTGATTCACCCAGGGCAGCCCGCAGTGCTGCGGCCACCCTGGGCGGTGATCTGTGGGTCGTCAAAGCACAGGTGCATGCGGGTGGCCGCGGTAAGGGCGGTGGCATAAAGCTGGCGCGCAGCCTCGACGAGGTCCGGGAAGTCGCCATGGCCATGTTGGGTCAGCGGCTCGTTACGCCGCAGACGGGATCTGAGGGGCTGCCGATTAACCAGGTATATATAGAGGCGGGAAGCGAAATCGAACGGGAGCTTTACCTGAGCATGCTCGTCGACCGTGTCGCCGAACGCGTGACTTTTATGGCGTCGGCTGCCGGCGGCATGGATATAGAGGAAGTCGCAGCAACGACTCCCGAGAAAATTTTCACGGTTGCGGTACACCCGGCGGCCGGGCTGCAGCCCTACCAGACGCGCAAACTCGGTTATGGTTTAGGGCTGACCGCGCCGCAGATGAAACAGTTCGAGTCACTTTGTGCCAACCTCTGCAAACTCTTTAACGACTGTGACCTCAGCCTGCTGGAAATCAATCCGCTCATCGTGAATGGTAGCGGTAACCTGGTGGCGCTGGACGGCAAGATCAACGTCGATGACAACGCACTGTTTCGCCAGGCGGGGCTGGTATCCATGCGTGACCCGAGCCAGGAAGACGAGATGGAAAGCCGGGCTGCCGCTCATGACCTGAACTATGTGTCCCTGGACGGCAACATCGCGTGCATGGTGAACGGTGCTGGTCTCGCGATGGCGACCATGGACCTGATCAAGTTGCACGGCGGGGAGCCCGCCAACTTCCTCGACGTCGGCGGCGGCGCAACCCCGGATCGTGTGGCGGAAGCTTTCAAGCTAATCCTGTCCAATGCGTCGGTTAGCGCGATACTTGTCAATATTTTCGGCGGCATCGTCCGTTGCGACCTGATCGCAGAGGGCATTATCCAGGCGGTACGCGAGGTAAATGTGGGTGTGCCGGTTGTGGCGCGGCTCGAGGGCACCAACGTGGACAAGGGGAAACAACTCCTCGCCGACAGCGGCCTGGATATTCTTGCGGCCGATGATCTGACGGATGCGGCGAAGAAAGTAGTCGCGGCAGCGGCCTGACACGGAATGACTTTCAGATGAGTATTCTTGTAAATAAAAACTCCCGCATTGTCTGCCAGGGTATTACCGGACGGCAGGGCTCTTTTCATACGCAGCAGTGTATCGAGTACGGTACGCAGGTCGTTGCCGGGGTAACGCCGGGCCGTGGTGGTGAGACGCACCTTGGTGTACCCGTCTACGATTCGGCCAACGAGGCAGTAATCGAAACCGGGGCGGACGTCAGTATGGTTTATGTGCCGGCACCTTTTGCCGCGGATGCGATCCTCGCAGCCGCAGATGCAGGCATAAAAGTTATAGTCTGTATCACCGAAGGCATTCCGGTTCTGGACATGGTGCGCGTCAAGGCGGGCCTTAAAGATTACGACTGCAGGCTCATCGGCCCGAACTGTCCCGGCATTATCACACCGGGCGAAGCCAAGATTGGCATCATGCCCGGCAATATACATACAGAAGGGCGGGTCGGAATTATTTCACGGTCGGGCACCCTGACTTATGAAGCCGTATTTCAGACGACCACCAACGGCCTCGGCCAGACTACCTGCGTAGGTATAGGCGGCGACCCGGTCCGGGGCATGAATTTCATCGATTGCCTTGAACTCTTCGAACAGGACGAAGTCACTGATGGCATCCTGATGGTCGGCGAAATCGGCGGCACGGATGAAGAAGCTGCCGCACGTTATATACAGGAGCATGTAAGTAAACCGGTCGTTTCGTACATAGCGGGGGTTACGGCGCCACCGGGCAAGCGTATGGGCCATGCGGGCGCCATCATATCGGGCGGCGAAGGGACGGCGGAAGCCAAGTTTGCGGCGCTGGAAGCGGCCGGTGTTGGCACTGTGCGATCGCCGACGGAAATGGGGAGCGCGATGCTGGCGGCTTTGGGCGGCTAAACGGCCGGCCGCGGGGCTCCCGACGGATCGTTTTAAGTAGCATGGCAGAAAAGCTTCGCATAGCACTTGCACAACTGAATCTTACCGTTGGCGATGTGGTGGGCAACACAAACCGGATCGCCGAGGCCATTCGCCGCGCGCGTGACGAATCTGAGGCCGACCTGGTTGTTTTTCCGGAACTCGCGTTGTCGGGTTATCCGCCGGAAGATCTGCTGTTTCATTCCGGAATGCGCCACCGTGTTAATGCCGCTCTGGATTCCCTGAAAGATGAGGCGGACGGTATTGCCGCGCTTATCGGTTATCCGGAGTACGTGGACGGCGTTATATATAACTCCGCTGCATGGCTGGAAAACGGTGAGCTGCGCGGTAATTACCGCAAGCGTTGTCTGCCTAATTACGGTGTATTCGATGAGCGCCGGTATTTCACGCCCGGCGATGAGGTGCTCGTAATGAATCTGCGGGGCTCGCGTATAGGCGTCACGATCTGCGAGGACATCTGGGTTTCTGTAGATGCGGCGAAGGCGACCGTGGATGCAGGCGCCGGACTGATTATCTCGATTAACGGATCGCCCTTCGATTTCACCAAGCAGAAGGCCCGCGAAGAGCTCCTGGGCAAGCGCGCGCATGAGGCCGGTGTGCCCTTCGTCTACCAGAACCTCGTTGGCGGTCAGGACGAACTGGTATTCGACGGTGGTTCCTGCGTGGTTAACGGTGACGGACAACTAAGCCTGCGGGCGCCGGCGTTTAAGGAAGGTCTGTTTGTGGCTGAGTTCGACGAAAACGGTGCCTGCGTGCCGGTCGCTGATGATATCGCCGCGCTCCCGGACGAAGTGCAATCAATATACGAAGCGATAGTAACCGGTATACACGACTACGTGACCAAGAACGGATTCAGTGGCGTTGTGCTTGGCTTATCGGGCGGTATCGATTCGGCATTGTGTATGGCCATGGCGGTCGATGCGTTGGGTGCCGATGCCGTACACGCGGTGATGATGCCTTATCACTATACATCGGCGACCAGTATCGAAGATGCTGAAGCGCAGGCAAAACTGCTCGGGGTGGACTACAAAGTACTGCCGATTGCGGCAATGGTAGAAGCGAGTATGGCGACGCTCGAAGAACTTTTTGCAGGCCTGGCAGAAGATGCGACCGAGGAGAATATACAGGCGCGTTGTCGCGGCATTTTGCTGATGGCGATCTCGAACAAATTGGGAAGGATGGTGCTCACTACCGGCAACAAGAGCGAAATGGCCGTCGGTTACGCCACCCTGTACGGTGACATGGCCGGCGGCTTCGCCCCGATAAAGGACTGCACGAAGACGCTGGTCTACAAACTTACCCGCTACCGGAACAGTCTTTCTGAGGCTATTCCGGAAAGGGTGATCGAACGCGAACCGTCGGCGGAACTGCGTCCCGGTCAGAAAGACAGCGATACCTTGCCACCCTACGATGTGCTGGACGCCATACTCGATGCATTGATAATCGAAGATCTCTCCGTTGAGGAAATCGCGGCGCTTGGCTATGAAAAAGATACGGTCGGACGAATCCTCGGTATGGTCCGCAAAAATGAGTACAAGCGCCGCCAGTCGCCACCCGGCGTCCGTATCAGCGGCCGTGCTTTTGGCCGTGACTGGCGCTATCCGCTGACTTCAGGCTACGGCCGTTCCTCCTGATCCCGCCCCTTCTCCGGCACGAGTCCCCTGCCGGGGAATCCGTCCAGGTACTACCAGAACTTGTACCAGGGGTCGTCTTCCGGATCGGGCGCTGGTAGCACCTCGACTTCCGGAAAACTCTGCGCAAGAACCCGTTCCGAATCTTCGGCGAGATCATACATGCCCAGCTTGCGGTAAGACTTGATCATGATCTGCAGGGTTTCGGGTGTTGTCGGTGCGCCGTCGAATACCTGCAATGTGTAGTTCGCTCGGCTCAGTGCGGCGGCATATGCGCCTCGCGCCAGGTAGTAACGTGCGATGTGGTTTTCGTGCTCGGCGACCCTGTTACGCAGGAACTGCATTCGTTGCCGGGCATCGGGTGCATAGCGGCTGTTGGGGAAACGCCTGACGAGTTCCGCGAAGGCCGCATAGGAGTTGCGGGCATCCTTTGGCGGGCGCTTGCTGATATCCACGTTGAACAATTCGTGGAAATAACCTTTTTCCCCGCTGAACAAGGCCATGCCGCGCATATACAGTGTGTAGTCAACGCGTGGGTGGGTCGGGTTCTCGCGTTCGAACTGCTGGGTCGCATCGATAACCGCTTCGGGCTGCCTGTCCTTGTAATAGGCATAGATCAGATCGAGCTGGCCCTGCCGGGCCTGGTTGCTGAACGGGTAGCGCGCCTCGAGCACTTCGTAGTAGGCAATCGCGTTGTTGTAATCGCCGCTCTTCAGCGCGGTACTGGCGCGATCATAGAATTGTTGCGCACCCGAGAGCGTTACTTCGGACTCGTCGTCTTTACCGAAAAAACATCCCGCCAGCGCCGCCGACAGGATACACACAATCAATCTGATACAGCTTTTCGGCATTCTTATCTCATTCACTGACAAGCACCATCAGCCATGCGGACCGAGCCCGGGCAGGCCGCGCGCAGTATAACTTAAGAACGGCGGCGGCTGCCGCGCCTGTTTCGCTGCCCGCAGGTAATCTAGAATTGTGCATCAGGGGCTTTGCTATGCAACAGGCGTTCACTGATGAGGCATACAGCGACTATCGATGACGGACAGGACGGTAAGCGTTTCGACCAGGCGCTGGCGGAACTGTTCCCCGATTATTCGCGTTCGCGCCTGCAGGGCTGGATTAAGGCGGGCCGGGCTTTGCTGGATGGCGAGACGCGTGCGCCCAGGTTCCGGGTCAGTTCGGGCCAGCAAGTTGTCCTCGAGGCCAGGGCGGAAGTTTCGTCGGATGCCACCCCCGAATCCATTGATCTGGATATCGTGTTCGAAGATGATGATCTGCTCGTCATTAATAAGCCCGCGGGCCTGGTCGTGCATCCGGGCGCCGGCAATGCGAGCGGCACTTTGATGAACGGCCTGCTGCACCACGCATCCGAACTCGAGGCGCTGCCACGTGCCGGCATACTGCACCGGCTCGATAAGGATACCAGCGGCCTGTTGCTCGTTGCGCGCAGCATCCGTGCGCACACCCGGCTGGTGCGTGACCTCGAGAAACGCCGTCTTAAGCGCGAGTACCGCGCTGTGTGCAACGATCGCCTGACCGCCGGCGATACCATCGATGCGCCGATAGGGCGGCATCCGACCCAGCGCACACGAATGGCGGTAAATAACAGGGGTAAGCCGGCCGTAACCCATTACCGGGTGCTCGAACGTTTTGCAGCCCATACTTTCCTGGCCGTGCGGCTGGAGACCGGCCGCACCCATCAGATTCGTGTGCACCTGGCCTGGCGCGGACACCCGCTTGTGGGTGACCCGGTGTATGGCGGGCGCCTGAAAATACCGGCGGGCACCAACGAGCAACTGGCGGGCAGCCTCAAATCTTTCGGGCGGCAGGCGCTGCACGCAAGTAACCTTGGCTTCAGACATCCCGGTTCCGGCGAGGACATGAATTTTCATGCGCAACTGCCGGCCGATCTGCTCGGGTTACTGAACGCGCTGGCCGGTGGCACAGGCACCGATTTTG
This sequence comes from Gammaproteobacteria bacterium, assembly GCA_030746435.1. GTDB lineage: Bacteria > Pseudomonadota > Gammaproteobacteria > Steroidobacterales. Next base: position 116,788 of record JASLMV010000005.1, read on the forward strand.
AGGACATGGAATGGCCCTGAATCCGGCCAGGATCAGAAATGCGTGAGCCGGAATTCATTCGTGCCGACTGGCCGGCGCCCGACAACGTGCATGCCTTTACGACATCGCGGCGCGGAGGATTCAGCACCGACAGTTTTGCGAGCCTGAATATCGCCGACCATGTCGGCGACGACCCGCAACGCGTGGCGCTCAATCGTGAACAGGTGCGCGGGGCGCTGGACCTCCCCGAAGAACCACGCTGGCTTACTCAGGTGCACGGCAATACGGTGGTCTGCGCCGACGAAATCGCAGCAGGGGCCGAGGCCGATGCCGTATGGACGGACAACCCGGGGATCGTATGCGCAGTAATGACCGCCGATTGCCTGCCCGTGCTTTTCTGCACCCGCGACGGCAGCCGTATCGCTGCGGCCCATGCGGGTTGGCGCGGGCTTTGCGAAGGGATCATCGAAGCGACTGTCAATAGTTTGCTTACCGAAGGCACGAAAGCGGACGACTTGCTGGTGTGGTTAGGCCCGGCCATCGCGCCCGATGCCTATGAAGTTGACTCGAAGGTCTACCATGCACTCATAAAGCATGCGCCTGAATGCGAACGGAGTTTCAGCCCGTCTCGTCCGGGCCGCTGGAAGCTCGACCTGTACAAGGTCGCGAGCGGAATCCTGGCCACTTTCGGGATAACGGACATCACGGGCGGGGAATACTGCACCTTCAGCGACCAGCGCTTCTTTTCCCACCGGCGCCTTGCCCCGACCGGCCGGCAGGCAAGCATTATCTGGCTGTCCGGCAAGCCTTCCGCACCTTGAACTCGCTCTAAGCGGACCCATATATAAAGCCAGATAACCCGTTGCGGGGACCTGTCAATGCGAATGGATAAACTCACCAGCAAGTTCCAGCTAGCGCTGGCCGATGCGCAGTCGCTGGCCGTTGGCCAGGATCACCAGTTCATCGAGCCGATCCACGTGCTCGTGGCACTGCTGGACCAGCAGGGCGGAACCGCGCGTCCGTTGCTTACCCGAGCCGGTGTGCGGGTCAATTTGCTGCGGTCCAGGCTGGGCGAAGCGCTGGAGCAATTACCGATGGTGGAAGGTACCGGCGGCGAAGTCCATATCTCGAAGGAACTCGACAAGCTTTTCAATATCTGCGACAAGCTCGCCCGGGAAAAGGGTGACCAGTATGTCTCCAGCGAAATCTTTGTACGGGCAGCCTGTGACGACCGGGGCGCGCTCGGCAAACAACTCGCCGAGGCGGGCGCGGTCCCGGGCGCCATCGAAAAAGCAATCGACGATCTGCGGGGCGGTGAGGCCGTCGACGACCCGAACGCCGAAGATAACCGCCAGGCACTCGACAAGTACACGGTGGACATCACCGAACTTGCCGAGCAGGGCAAGCTCGACCCGATTATCGGCCGTGACGAAGAAATCCGTCGCACGATCCAGATTCTGCAGCGGCGTACCAAGAACAACCCCGTGTTAATCGGTGAACCGGGCGTCGGTAAGACCGCAATAGTCGAGGGACTGGCACAGCGTATCGTTAACGGCGAGGTCCCCGAGGGCATCAAGGGCAAACATATTTTGTCGCTGGACCTCGGTGCGCTGCTTGCGGGTACAAAGTTTCGCGGCGATTTCGAAGAAAGGCTCAAAGCGGTATTGAATGACATTTCAAAACAGGAAGGCCAGACCATCCTGTTTATAGACGAACTGCATACCATGGTTGGCGCCGGCAAAGCCGAGGGTTCGATGGATGCGGGCAACATGCTGAAGCCGGCACTCGCACGCGGCGAACTGCACTGTGTAGGGGCGACAACGCTGGACGAATACCGGCAAAATATCGAAAAGGATGCGGCGCTCGAACGGCGCTTCCAGAAGGTGCTCATCGACGAACCGACGATCGAAGACACAATCGCCATCCTGCGCGGGTTGAAAGAACGTTACGAAGTGCACCACGGTGTCGATATTACCGACCCGGCCATCGTCAGTGCCGCGACACTTTCGCACCGCTATATCACTGATCGGCAGCTCCCCGACAAGGCTATTGACCTCGTTGACGAGGCAGGTTCCCGTATCCGCATGGAAATAGATTCGAAACCCGAATCGATGGATCGGCTTGACCGCCGCATTATCCAGTTAAAGATCGAACGCGAAGCCCTTAAAAAAGAGTCGGATGAGGCGTCGAAAAAGCGGCTTGCCGACCTCGAGTCACAGTTACAGGAGCTCGAAAAGAAATATTCCGATCTCGAAGAAATCTGGAAGTCTGAAAAAGCGGCCATGCAGGGCGCTACGCATATTAAAGAAGAGCTTGAGCGTGCCCGCGTCGAGCTGGAAGGCGCGCACCGTGCGCAGGACCTGCAGCGGATGTCCGAACTCCAGTACGGCCGCATTCCGGAACTCGAACAGCAACTTGCCGACGCGACGAAACTCGAGGCACAGGAAAACCAGCTCGTGCGCAACAAGGTGAGTGAAGAAGAGATCGCCGAAGTCGTGTCACGCTGGACCGGCGTGCCTGTCGCTAAAATGCTCGAGGGCGAAAAAGACAAGTTGCTGCGCATGGAAGATGCGATCGCACAGCGCCTGGTCGGCCAGACCGAGGCCGTAACCGCGGTTGCGAATGCGATTCGCCGCTCGCGGGCAGGCCTCGCCGATCCGAACCGTCCGAACGGATCGTTCCTGTTCCTGGGTCCGACCGGTGTCGGCAAGACCGAACTCACACGCGCATTGGCCGAGTTCCTGTTCGACTCCGAGGATTCGATGGTGCGCATCGATATGTCCGAATTCATGGAGAAGCATTCGGTTGCCCGGTTAATCGGCGCGCCTCCCGGCTATGTGGGTTACGAAGAAGGCGGATACCTGACGGAAGCGGTGCGACGGCGTCCGTACTCGGTCGTGTTGCTGGACGAAGTCGAGAAGGCGCACCCGGAGGTGTTCAACGTGTTGCTGCAGGTGCTCGATGACGGGCGCCTGACTGACGGACACGGCCGGACAGTCGATTTCCGTAACACCGTCATCATCATGACGTCCAACCTCGGCTCACAGCAAATCCAGAACCTGGCTGGCGAAGAAAACTACAAGGAAATGAAAGCGGCCGTTCTGGAAGTCGTGGGCGAGCACTTCCGGCCGGAGTTTATTAACCGTGTCGACGATGTCATCGTGTTCCACCCGCTGGATAAAAAGCAGATCCGTCGTATCGTCGATATACAACTCGTCTGCCTGCGACGCCGGCTGGCGGAACATGAGCTGACGCTAAACGTTTCGGAAGAAGCGATGGATCTCCTGGCCGAGGCCGGCTTTGACCCGGTTTACGGCGCGCGGCCGCTCAAGCGCGCGATCCAGCAGCGGCTTGAGAACCCGCTGGCCGAGGCCATACTACGGGGTGACTTCGCATCCGGCGATACGGTCAGCGCAGGTATCGAAGCGGGTGAGCTGGCATTCGCCAAGTCGACCCCGGCAGCTGCCTGAGTGCAGGCCACCGCTTGATTTTTGCACCGTACTTCATTAAATAAGGCGCCCCGGACAGTCACGGCCGGCCTTAGGGGCCGCCTGGTGTCGACCTCGCCCATGGGAGCATGGAGCAGACATGCCTATCTATGAATATGAGTGCAGGGAATGCGGCCACGTATTCGATGCGCTGCAGAAAATGAGCGATGACCCGCTCACGGCTTGCCCTGATTGCGGCAAGCCGGAACTGCGCAAGCTCCTTTCCGCGCCCAACTTTCGCCTCAAGGGCGGCGGCTGGTACGAGACCGATTTCAAGGACAAGAACAAGCGCAACATCGCGGGCGACGGCGACAAGCCGCCGCAAGCGGACAAAGCCAAACCGGGATCAGACGACAAGCCTAAAAAAACGACTGATGACGGGGCATCGGGTAAGACCAAGGGTCCCAAAGGTTCCGGAGATTAAGCACCGCGACCGGACTTGTTACCCGGCCCGCAATGAGCCACGATAGCAGCCTTATCTATCCCAACCCGCCGCGCCGACGCTTTTCATGAAACGACTACGCACATACCTCGTAACCGGACTCCTGGTCTGGGTGCCGCTGGGGATCACGGTATTCCTGGTGAAGGTCATGGTCGATTTCATGGACCAGACGCTTCTGCTGTTGCCCGTAAACTACCGTCCCGAAACCGTGCTCGGGATCGACATCCCGGGGCTGGGTATCGTGCTGAGCGTTGCCGTGCTGCTGTTGACGGGTGTATTTGCTGCCAATTTCTTCGGCCGCCGGCTGGTCAGTGTATGGGAATCCATCATGCAGCGGATTCCTTTCGTGCGCACGGTGTATTCGGCGGCCAAGAGTTTCGCTGAGGTGGTGCTGACCAACAACACCGACTCCTTTAAAGAAGTATTGCTGATCGAGTATCCGCGCAAGGGTTTGTACAGCATCTGTTTCCAGACCTCGACCAGCCTGGGTGAGGTGCAGTCGCGTACGGGTGAAGATGTCATTTGTGTGTTCGTGCCCACTACGCCGAACCCGACCTCGGGCGTCATGATTATCGTGCCGAAGAACGATGTGATCGCGCTGGATATGCAGGTCGAAGAGGCCGTGAAGATGGTGGTTTCACTCGGCGTCGTAGTCCCGAAATGGCCGAGGCGGCCGGGATCCGTATCGGACAAAACCGAACCGCCCAGTCTCGAAAACCAGCCTCCCAAGCCTGCGGTTGCCAAAGACTGGCCGCAGCCTTAACATCCTCGGCCTTTCGGCAATCCTTCGCCCCCGTACGACAGGAATTCCATGCGCACACATTACTGCGGCGACATCAACGCATCGCATAACGGTCAGGAAATTTCCGTCACCGGCTGGGTCCACCGCCGGCGCGACCACGGTGGCGTGATATTTATAGACCTGCGCGACCGCGAAGGTTTGTTGCAGGTGGTGTGCGATCCCGATACACCGGAATTGTTTGCCGTGGCAGAGCGTATCCGTGGTGAATACGTATTGGCGATCACGGGCAAAGTGCGGCCGCGGCCGGAGGGCACGGTGAACCCGAATATGCCAACCGGCGAAGTCGAAGTGCTCGCCACGGACCTGGAAATTCTGAACGTGGCCGAGACCCCGCCGTTCCACCACGACGAACACCCGAGCGAAGACCTCCGGCTACAGTACCGTTACCTGGACCTGCGCCGCGAGGAAATGACCGACCGTATCCGCTTGCGGCACGCGGTGACGCGCAGTATGCGGGCTTTCCTCGACGCCAACGGATTCCTGGATATAGAAACCCCGATACTGACGCGCGCAACGCCGGAAGGGGCGCGCGATTACGTTGTGCCCAGCCGCACGCAACAGGGCAGTTTCTTCGCGCTGCCGCAGTCGCCGCAGCTCTTCAAGCAGCTCCTGATGATGTCGGGCATGGACCGCTACTATCAGATCGCCCGTTGTTTCCGCGATGAAGATTTACGTGCAGACAGGCAACCCGAATTCACGCAGCTCGATGTCGAGATGTCTTTCGTGAATGAAGACGATGTCATGTCGATCATGGAGTCGTTGATCCGGGAGGTGTTCAAAGAGTCTGTCGGCGTCGAATTGCCGGCCGAATTCCCGCGCATGAGCTGGGGCGATGCGATGCGCCGCTTCGGCACCGACCGGCCCGACCTGCGCATCCCGCTGGAACTCGTCGATGTCGCAGACCTTATGGACGGAGTCGAGTTCAAGGTGTTCGCCGGCCCGGCCGCCGATCCCGAGGGACGGGTCGCGGCGCTCGCGTTGCCGGGCGGCGCGCAACTGTCACGTAAGGAAATCGACGGCTATACCGATTTTGTCGGCCGCTACGGCGCGAAGGGTCTTGCTTATATAAAGGTAACCGACCCGGCGAAGGGTAGCGACGGCATGCAGTCGCCGATACTCAAGTTCCTGCCGGACGCAACCATCGCCGGGCTGGTCGAGCGGCTCGCACTCAAGGCTGGCGACATTGTGTTCTTCGGCGCAGATAAACGGACCATCGTTTGCGACGCGCTCGGCGCGCTCCGCGTGAAGCTCGGTGAAGACCGCGGGCTGGTCGAAGGTGACTGGAGTCCGCTCTGGATTGTTGATTTTCCGTTGTTCGAGTTCGACTCACAGGAAAAGCGCTGGGATGCCCTGCATCATCCGTTCACGGCGCCCGACGGTACGGACCCGGATGCGTTACGCGCAGCACCGGGCGATGCAGGGTCGCGTGCCTACGACATGGTGCTGAACGGCACGGAAATCGGCGGGGGTTCCATCCGTATCCATGACGCGGATATGCAGTCGGCCGTGTTCGATGTGCTCGGCATCGACGAACAGGAGGCCGAAACCAAATTCGGCTTCCTGCTGAAAGCACTTAAGTATGGCTGTCCTCCGCACGGCGGTATCGCCTTCGGTCTCGATCGCCTGGTCATGCTGATGGCCGGCGCACACAGCATCCGTGATGTGATTGCCTTCCCGAAAACCCAGTCGGCCAGCTGTCTCCTTACCGACGCGCCGGGGCCGGTCTCAAGTCAGCAACTGCGCGAAACCGGCATACGCCTGCGCAAGGCCGACAAAAGCTGAATCTGCACCCATGACCGGACCGACGGCTATCCTGGTGCATGGCCTGTGGATGACGGGTGCGGAACTCTTCATGCTGAAGAAATGGCTCCGGGCCGATGGCTTTCACGTGTATCGCTTCCGTTACTCCATGGTCCGGCAACCGCTGGAACACAATATCGGGAAGCTCAATGAGTTCATTCGCAGCCATGCCGCGGGTGAGACGCACCTGGTCGGGCATAGTCTGGGTGGCGTGCTCGCACTGCAAACCCTGCAGCGCTTTCCCGATCTGCCGGTCGCCAGAGTTGTATGCCTGGGCTCACCCCTGACCGATACGGTTGCGGGCAGGCGCTTCGTAAGTTTTGGCGCGGGGCGCAGGATGGTGGGCAAGACACTGCCCGAAGCCATATTCGAGGAACCCCTTGTCGAATGGAAGGGCAAGCAGCCGGTCGGCGTGTTAGCCGGTACCCGCGGTTTCGGGATCGGCAAGCTGACAGGCCGGCTGCCGCGCCCCAACGACGGTGTGGTAACGCTGGCGGAAACCTGCCTGCCGGGGATCACCGACCACATGGTGCTGACACTCAGCCACACGGGGCTGGTGGTATCGAAACACGCAGCGAAACAGTGCGCCTGGTTCTTGCGCCACGGCACTTTCAAGCGGTAGGAATAACCTGCAGCTGGCACGAGTCGGCATTTGGAACCGGCTCAAGTCTATTTGAGTTTCTGCTTCAACAGGTAGAGTGCCTCGAGCGCCTGCCGGGGCGTCAGCTCATCGGGGTTCAGCGCCTCAAGTGCGGCCCGCACAGCATCGGGAGCAGACTCAGGCGGCGTCAGTTCGAAGGGCGCAGGCGTGGTGGCGGGTGCGGCCGCATCGGCATGCTGTTCCAGTTCCGCAAGGTAGCCGCGCGCATACTCGATAACGGGGCCCGGAACGCCCGCCAGTGCTGCGACCTGCAGCCCGTAACTCTTGTTGGCCGGGCCGTCCTTCACCGCGTGCATGAACACCAGCTTGCCGTTGTGTTCCGTGGCATCCAGGTGCAGGTTAACCGTCGCAGGGATTTCGTCCGCGAGCGCCGTGAGTTCGAAATAGTGGGTGGCGAACAGCGTGAACGCGCCGACCTGTTCGCCTATGTAATGGGCTGTGGCCCAGGCGAGCGACAGGCCGTCGAAGGTACTGGTGCCGCGGCCGATTTCATCCATCAGTACCAGGCTCTCCGGCGTCGCGTTGTGGAGGATATTGGCAGTTTCCGTCATTTCCACCATAAAGGTCGAGCGTCCGCCCGACAGGTCATCGGTCGCACCGACGCGGGTAAAGATGCGGTCGAGCGGCCCGATCGTGCAACTTTGTGCGGGCACGAAACTGCCGATGTGGGCGAGCAGCGCGATCAGTGCTGTCTGGCGCATGTAGGTCGATTTGCCGCCCATGTTCGGACCCGTGATGATCAGCAGGCGGTGTTCCGCACCGGCTTCCAGGTCATTGGCAATAAAGGGTTCGTCGATGACCTGCTCGACTACCGGGTGCCGGCCCTTAACGATATGGATTCCCGGTTCATTAATGAACTCGGGGCGGCAGTAGTCGAGGGACTGCGACCGTTCAGCGAGGTTCAGCAGCACATCGGTTTCTGCGACAGCCGCGGCCATGGCCTGCAGGCCTTCGAGTACGGCAAGGTGGGAGGTCAGCAGGTCTTCGTATAGGTGTTTCTCCCGTGCCAGCGAGCGTTCGCGCGCGCTTAAGACCTGGTCTTCGAAAGTTTTCAGCTCCGGCGTTATGTACCGTTCGGCACCCTTGAGCGTTTGCCGCCGCACGTATTCTTCCGGTGCTCTCTCCGACTGCACCTTGCTGATCTCGATGTAATAACCGTGCACACGGTTGTAACCGACTTTTAGCGATGCCAGCCCCGTGCGTTCGCGTTCGCGCTGCTCGAGCTCGCTCAGGAACGAATTTGCATTCGTGCTGAGTTCGCGCAGTTCGTCGAGTTCGGCATCGTAACCTGTTGCGATGACACCACCGTCGCGGATTAGCATCGGCGGGTCTTCGATAATCGCCGCTTCCAGCCGTTCCAGTGTTTCCGTGTGATCGCCGAGTTGCACCGCGAGTTCACCCAGCAAATCACCCGAAGTCCTGCCGAGGATCGTTTTAATCACAGGTACCCGGCGCAGCGCGTTCCGCAACTGGGCCAGGTCTTTGGGCCGAGCGCTGCCAAGACCAATGCGTGCGAGTATGCGTTCGAGGTCGCCGCTGGCGTTGAGCTCCGGCCGGAGTTCATCCGCGATCGAAGTGCCGAGTTGGCTCAGCGCTTCGAAACGTTGTTCGAGTATTGCGTGATCCCGTAACGGGCGGTTAATCCAGCGGTGCAGGAGGCGGCTGCCCATCGGCGTCGTGCAGCGGTCCAGGATGCCGGCGAGCGTATGCTCAGGACGGCCGGCGAGGCTGGTGTCGAGCTCCAGGTTGCGGCGGGTTGCTGCATCCATGAGGAGCGCATCGGAACGGTTTTCGACGGTCAGTCCGGTCAGGTGGGGCAGGTGCCCCCGTTGCGTGTCCTGCACGTATTGCAGCAGCGCCCCCGCGGCACAGACGGCATGATCCAGTTGTTCGCAGCCGAAACCCGACAGGTCGCGGGTGCCGAACTGGCTGCACAGGATGCGCCGCGCACTGTCCGCCTCGAAATGCCAGGGTGGCAGGCTGTAGGTACCCTTCCTGAATTCGAGATCACCACTTTCCTGCAGACCTTCTTCTACAAGCAACTCGGCGGGTACGAGGCGCGCGAGTTCGGCATCCAGTGCCACAAGCGATTCCGGCTCGCTTACACAAAAGCGGCCGGCACTGAGTTCCAGCCATGCAAGACCGATATTTTGCTCATCGCGAAACACAGCGGCAATCAGGTTTTGTGCCCGCGAATCGAGCAGTGCCTCGTCGGTCAGGGTGCCGGGCGTGATGACGCGCATCACCCTGCGTTCGACCGGACCTTTCGAGGTCGTTGGGTCGCCCACCTGTTCGCAGATCGCGACCGACTCGCCCGCGCGCACGAGTTTGGCCAGGTAATTCTCGACCGCATGATAGGGCACGCCGGCCATCGGGATCGGTTCGCCCGCCGACTTACCGCGTGCGGTCAGCGTAATGTCGATCAGTTTCGCGGCGCGTTTCGCGTCGTCGTAAAACAGTTCGTAGAAATCGCCCATCCGGTAAAAGACCAGCATGTCCGGATGTTCCGCCTTGATGCGCAGGTACTGCTGCATCATCGGGGTGTGCGGCGCAGATTGTTCACGGGCGGCGGAGACCATCGGGGCCTTTCTTGTCGGATTTAATGCTTGCGGGCCGGTGGAGGCATGGTAGCAGAGTCAATCATCGATCGCGGTGGGATGCTAACCTAGCCCGATGACGCACATCGCACATCTGGAAACCGGCAGGCAGCTGTACGGAGGTGCGAGGCAGGTGCTTTACCTGCTCGACGGGCTGGCCGCGAAAGACGTGCGCTGCACTCTTATTTGTCCCCCTGACAGTGAGATCTACTCGGCTGCGAACCAGGCGAATCTCACCGTCGTGCCGGTCGCGATGGCCGGCGACCTCGATGTGGGTTTCGTGCCCCGCCTGTACGACTGGCTGGGCAATCACCGGCCGGACCTCCTGCACGTACACAGTCGCAGGGGTGCCGATGTCTGGGGCGGATTGGCCGCACGCCGTGCGGCCGTGCCGGCCGTGCTTACCCGCCGCGTCGACAATCCGGATGTGCCGTTCGTGGGTTCATTAAAGTACCGCTTATATAAGCGGGTGATCGCGATCTCGGATCAGATTCGCACCGAACTGCGCAGTGCAGGCGTACCCGGCACAAAGCTTCGCCTCGTCCACTCTGCCTGCGCTGGAGGACAAACGCCCGGCCGGACGCGCGAACAATTTCTCGATGCTTTCGACCTGGAGCCCGGTCAAACGGCAGTCTTTTGCGTTGCGCAGCTCATCGCCCGCAAGGGCCACGCCTACCTGCTCGATGCATGGACCGAAGTGTTGAGCGAGTACCCGGACGCACGGCTGTTGCTGTTCGGTCAGGGAAGCGAAGAAGAACACTTACGCACACAGGCCGACCGGCTTGGGATAGCACATGCTCTTCGCTTTGCCGGCTTCAGGGCAGACCTGCACGAGTTCCTGGGGCTTGCTGATTTACTCGTGCATCCCGCATTGCACGAAGGCCTCGGCGTCTGTCTGCTGGAAGCGCAGGCGGCAGGCGTGCCGGTGGTTGCTGCCCGCGCGGGCGGCATCCCGGAAGCCGTTGCCGAGGGTGAGTCCGGCCTGCTTGTGACACCGGGGCAGGCGGCGGAGCTTGCCGGCGCGATTCTGGCGATGCTGAAGGATAGCGGGCGGCGGCGGCAAATGGCCGCTGTGGGACCGGCTCATGTAGCCCGGCACTTTTCGTTGGAGGCCATGGTCTCGGGTAATCTAGAGGTTTACCGGGAAGTGCTCGGAGTAATGTTTAGGTCATGAGTGTCAGCAGCGTACTCGTCGAGCGAATGGCCGCGGAACTCATGGAACGTCATGCCGTGGTAACGACCGCCGAGTCGTGCACGGGCGGCTGGATCGCCAAGATCCTGACGGACGTGCCGGGCAGTTCCGCCTGGTTCGAGTACGGTTTCGTTAGTTACGGCGATAACGCCAAGGCTGATTTGCTAAACGTCGACAGCGAACTCATCAAAGAGCATGGTGCGGTCAGTGAGAAAGTCGCGATAGCTATGGTCGCGGGCGCGCTGGACCGTTCGGGTGCCACCTACGGCATGGCAGTGACCGGTATCGCGGGTCCGGAGGGTGGTACGGCCGACAAACCCGTCGGCACGGTCTGGTTCGCGTGGGGCGGCGAAGACCGTGTTACAGAAACGTTGTGCAAACACTTCGAGGGCGACCGGGATACGGTGCGTCGCCAGACCGTGACTACCGCGCTGACCGGTATGCTGGAGTTTGTCCAGAACAATGGATAAGAACAATAGTTGAGAAAATGCCGGATGATGAATCACATCTGCGCTTGTTCTGTGCGCTGTGGCCGGACGACGACGTACGCAAACGCATCGCCGCGACAACGACCGACCTGGTTGCAGCGGCGGGGGGACGGCCGGTGCCGCCCGCCAATTATCACCTGACGCTCGTGTTCCTGGGGCCGGTGATTATTACCGACCTGGAAGCCATCCAGGCCGCCGCCCGCGGCGTCCCGGTCTGTCCGTTCGAGCTCGCGCTCACGCGGACCGGTTACTTCCCACGCTCCAAAATCGCCTGGCTCGGCCCGGATGAGACGCCCGACGAACTCGTACAGCTCGTCGACGTCCTGTGGACCGAGCTTACAGGCGTCGGCATCGGCCGGGATGATCGTCCTCCCTACCGGCCGCACCTCAGCCTGGCACGCAAAGCAACAGGCTGCCCGGCGGGGGAACTCTCTGAGCCGCTGATCTGGCCGGTATCGGGCTTCGCACTGGTGGCTTCGGATACCACGCCGGAGGGCTCGGTTTACACCCTGCTGGAACAGTATTCTGCAGGCGACTGAGCCTAAACGAAAAGCCTGAAAAGCACTCTGCCGAGCCCTCTGTTTCTCGATGAGAAGAAGTCTTTCCGTGGCTGTCTAGTGCGCTGATCTTGTGGAATAATCGAACGCACCAGGTTTTGTTGTTCACTTACAAAGAATAGATACCGTTATGGATGAGAACAGAAAGAAAGCTCTCGCGGCCGCGCTTGGGCAAATAGAAAAGCAGTTTGGCAAGGGTTCGGTTATGCGGCTGGGCGATGCGGGACCGTTACGGGACATAGAAACAATCTCGACCGGTTGCCTCGGTCTCGACGTTGCGCTGGGTATTGGCGGGCTGCCGAAAGGGCGTGTCGTCGAAATTTACGGGCCGGAAGCTTCGGGCAAGACGACCATGATGTTGCAGGTCGTGGCCGAGTGCCAGAAGTCGGGCGGTACCGCAGCGTTTGTCGACGCCGAGCACGCGCTCGATCCGGTTTACGCCGAGAAAGTCGGCGTCAACCTCGATGACCTGTTGATCTCGCAACCCGACACGGGTGAGCAGGCGCTTGAGATTACCGACATGCTGGTGCGTTCCGGCGCGGTTGATGTCGTTGTCATCGATTCGGTCGCGGCGCTAACGCCCAAGGCCGAGATCGAAGGCGAGATGGGCGATACACATGTTGGCCTGCAGGCCAGGTTGATGTCCCAGGCCCTGCGCAAACTGACGGCCAACATCAAGCGGTCCAACTGCATGGTCGTGTTCATCAACCAGATCCGCATGAAGATCGGCGTCATGTTCGGTAGCCCCGAAACTACGACAGGCGGTAATGCGCTGAAGTTTTATTCATCGGTCCGGCTCGATATCCGCCGCATCGGTGCGATCAAGAAGGGCGATGAAGTCGTCGGTAACCAGACCCGCGTCAAGGTCGTCAAGAACAAGGTATCGCCGCCGTTCAAGATTGCCGAGTTCGAGATCCTGTACGGCCACGGCGTATCGAAAGAAGGCGAACTGATCGATCTGGGCGTTGCCAACAACCTGGTCGAGAAATCGGGATCCTGGTACAGCTATAACGGCGAACGCATCGGCCAGGGCAAGGAAAATGCCCGCCAGTTCCTGATCGATAACCCGGCGGCCGCGGAACAGCTTGATGGAATGCTGCGTGCGATATTAATGCCGAAGGAAGATACCGTTATTACGGACACAGATGCAGATGACGACGCCGGACAAGAGGCTGCTGTAGGCGAAAACTGATGTGAAGGAGCTGGCCGACTCTGCTCCTCCTCCCCGCAATGTTGCGATGAACTGGCTCGCACGCCGCGAACATTCGCTTGCGGAACTGCGGACCAAGCTGGCTGCGCGTGGCTATAGCCCACAGGAAATCGAGATTAGCCTGAAGGCCCTGGTGGCCGAAGGGCTGGTCAGCGATGAGCGCTTCGCCGAAAGTTTCGTGGCAGCGAGGATGCGTAAAGGGCAGGGGCCGGTGCGGATTCGCATGGAACTTCAGAAACGCGGTGTAGCTGCAGAGACCATACACTTGCATGTGGACGATTCCGCACTGGACTGGCATACCCTTGCCCGCGAAGTACGGCGCAAGAAATTTGGTATGGCCAAACCGTTCGAATATAAAGAGAAGGCGCGGCAGATGCGTTTTCTGGAATATCGTGGTTTCACCGGCGAGCAGATAAGTAAAGCCGTCGACGATTTGTAGTGGCTTTGTAGTGGCAATGGACACAGCAAGCTTAAGACAGCGTTTCCTGGATTACTTTGAGTCCCACGGGCACAAGGTAGTGGCCAGTGCGCCGCTCGTCCCCGGCAACGACCCTTCGTTGCTGTTCACCAACGCCGGCATGGTCCAGTTCAAGGACGTTTTTCTGGGCAGTGAGAAACGCGGTTACACGACTGCCGCCAGTTCGCAGCGTTGCGTGCGTGCCGGCGGTAAGCACAATGACCTGGAGAACGTCGGCTACACCGCCCGGCATCATACTTTCTTCGAGATGCTCGGGAACTTCAGCTTCGGCGACTATTTCAAGGAAGAAGCCATTGAGCTTGCCTGGGAGTTCCTGACCAATGAACTCCAACTGCCTCCCGAAAAACTTTGGGTCACTGTCTTTGACGACGACGACGAGGCAGCCGACATCTGGCTTAAAAAAATCGGTGTAGACCCCGAACGCTTCGGGCGCATGGGCGAGAAAGATAATTTCTGGGCGATGGGCGACACCGGGCCCTGCGGCCCGTGCAGCGAGATTTTCTACGACCACGGCCCCGGTGTAGCGGGCGGACCGCCGGGTTCGGCAGACGAGGAGGGCGACCGCTACGTCGAGATCTGGAACCTCGTATTCATGCAATACGACCGTGCCGCCGACGGTGCGCTTAACGACCTGCCCAAACCTTCAGTCGATACCGGCATGGGTCTGGAGCGCATCGCGGCCGTTATGCAGGGCGTGCACAGCAATTACGACATCGACCTGTTCCAGGCGCTGATCAGGGCCGCGGCGAAGCTAACGGGCTGCGAAGACCTCGGGAACAACTCACTGAAAGTTATCGCCGATCATATTCGTGCATGCGCATTCTTGATCGCCGACGGCGTACTACCCGGCAATGAGGGCCGCGGCTATGTACTGCGGCGGATCATCCGGCGGGCCCTGCGCCACGGCTACGAGCTGGGGCAGCGTAAACCCTTCTTCCATAAACTGGCTGTTACCCTGAACGAGCTGATGGGCGAGGCCTACCCGGAACTCGCTGAAAATGCGGACCACGTTCAGAAAGTGCTGGCCGGCGAGGAAGAACGCTTCGACGAAACGCTGAGCCAGGGCATGGTCATCCTCGAGAAAGCACTGGCCGATCTGGATGACAGGGAATTACCGGGTGAGGTAGCGTTTACCCTGTACGATACCTACGGTTTTCCTATCGACCTGACGGCCGATATCGTCCGTGCACGCGGCCTGTCAGTCGATACAAAGGGTTTCGAAACGGAAATGAACAAGCAGCGCGAACGCGCGCGGGCCGCATCCAAATTTTCGGCAGCCGATGCCGGCCTGCAGATCGACGCAATCACCGAGTTCAGCGGTTACGGCTCGCTGGAGGGCTCGGGCACGATCGTCGCCATTTTCAAAAATGGCGAATCGGTCGAAGCGATCGAGGGCGCCACCGAGGCCGCGATCGTGCTGGATATCACTCCTTTCTACGCGGAAAGCGGCGGCCAGGTCGGTGACACCGGCGTTCTGAGCCTGTCCGGTTCGCGCTTTGCCGTCACCGATACGCAAAAAAGTGGCGAGGCGCATATCCACGTGGGTCAGCTCGAGTCCGGCCGGCTTGCAGTGGGTGATCATGTTACTTCGGTGGTGGATCCCAGGAGCCGCAGCGCGACCGTACTCAACCACTCGGCCACGCATTTATTGCACGCGGCGTTAAGACTTGTACTCGGTACGCACGTGACGCAGAAGGGTTCGCTGGTCGAACCGGAGCGCCTGCGGTTTGATTTCTCGCACTACGAAGCCGTCACCGACGCCGAGCTTGCTGAAATAGAGGCACTGGTTAACAGCCAGATACGGGCTAACCGGCCGGCTGAAACCTCGTTGATGAGTTACGACGAGGCTGTGGATTCCGGTGCCGTTGCCCTGTTTGGCGAGAAGTACGGCGACGAGGTCCGGGTACTGAAGTTGGGTGATTTCTCGGTGGAACTCTGCGGCGGAACCCACGTTGCGCGCACCGGCGATATCGGCCTGTTCCGGATTGTGTCCGAGACGGGAATTGCGTCCGGCATACGCCGTATCGAAGCCATCACCGGCGACCGGGCACTGGCCAGCGTTAGCGAAGATGCGACTGCACTTGCCGAACTGACCGCACTCGTTAAAGGCAGTCGCAGCAATGTCGGCGACAAAGTCCGGCAACTCGTCGAGAAGATCAAGGCGCTGGAAAAAGACCTGAAAGCGCTGCGCAGTAAACAGGCGCAGTCCTCGGGTCAGGATCTGGCCGGCGAGGCTCGTGAGATCGGCGGCATACAGGTTTTGGCGGCGCGTATGGACGACGACACCGACGCAGGTGCATTGCGTGAAACGGTGGACCGTATGAAAGATAAACTCGGTACGGCGGTTGTCGTCCTGGGTGCTGCGACTGCGGACGGCAAAGTAAGGCTGGCCGCCGGTGTTACCAAGAATGCAACCGATCGTATAAAGGCAGGCGATCTAATAAGCGCTATCGCGGGCCAGGTGGGCGGCAAAGGGGGTGGGCGGCCCGATTTTGCCCAGGCCGGTGGCTCCGATCCGGGCTCCCTCGACCAGGCCCTGGCCGGTGTCGGGCGCTGGGTCGAATCACGGGTCAACTAAGGTAGTCGGGATTACCGATTGCTGTGCTAATCCACTGCCAGCAATAGAAAAAAATGCGGGATTTAGACTCATTCT
>JASLMV010000006.1 GCA_030746435.1 Gammaproteobacteria bacterium
AGACATTAGGCCCCGACGTGGTCTACACGGTTTTTGGTCCTACCTATGTGCGCTTTTCCGCGCCACACCTGTGCGGTGTTGCGGTCGGTTGGGTTACTCATTCCACCCGGCTCGCATATTCGACCCTGCCCGGCGGGTTGAGCCGGTTACGAACTTTTCTCAAGTGCATTTATAAGGGCTTCTGGCTGCGCTTTGCCGACCGTTGGGTTGTTGAGGCCGACACGGCCAGGCAGGGCATGCACAGGCGGTTACGGATACCGCCAGCAAAGGTGAGCATCATCCCCAACTCCTGCGCGGCAGTTTTCAACAGCGCGCAGCTCGATCCGGTCAGCCGGCCGCGAAGCACCGATACGCTAAGGCTGCTTTATGTATCTGCTTATTACCCGCATAAACACATAGAGTTTATCCCCGAGGTTGCGGCCGCACTTACGGATATTGCGCCGGGCAGAGACTTCGAGTTTATTCTGACACTGCCGGAGGACGATGAGGAAACGGTGCGGATACTGCAAAAGGCTGCCGATCTCGGCGTCCGCCAGAGGCTGAAGAATGCGGGCAGGGTATCGCTTAATGGCGTCATCGAACTCTATCGTGATGTGCATATATGTTTCATGCCGTCATTGCTCGAAACTTTCAGTGCGACTTATCCGGAGGCAATGGCCATGGGGCGCCCGATAGTGACAACCGACCTGGGATTTGCCCGTGCTGTCTGTGGCGATGCTGCTGAGTACTATTCGCCGCTCGATGCAGAAGATGCAGCACGGGCGATCCTGCGGCTCACCGACAGTGCTGAGGTCTGGGATGCCAGGCAGCAGGCGGGCGCCCGCGTTCTGGCCGATCTGCCGACGGCACGGCAGAAATATGAGCTTTACGTGGACGCGATCCGTGTCGCCGCAGGGCTTCCGGAGGCGCAGGTTGGCTAAAATGTGATGGAAAGTCGGCCAAACCTGCACATTAATCTATATAGTCGCCGTAGCCTGAATAAGCCGGGCGGAACAGGGAAACGATGAAACAAATTCTTCAGGACCTGAAAGACGGAGGCACACACGTTGTCGATGTGCCTGCGCCTGCTGTCCGGCCTGGCCATGTGCTGGTGCGCTCGGCGGTGTCGCTGATTTCGGCGGGGACCGAAAGAATGCTCGTGGAATTTGGACGATCGAATATGCTAGCCAAGGCCCGGCAGCAGCCGGACAAGGTTCGCATGGTCCTGGACAAGGTGAAGACCGACGGCCTCGCGCCGACGATAAAGGCGGTCCGGTCGAAACTGGATCAGCCACTGCCGCTTGGTTACAGCAACGTGGGAATCATCCTGGAGGTTGGGGAAGATATTACCGATCTTGCGGTGGGCGACCTGATCGTTTCGAATGGCCCGCATGCGGAAATTGTCTGCGTGCCGCGCAACCTTTGCGCGAAAGTGCCTGAAGGAGTCAGCGAAGAATCTGCGGCATTCACAGTTCTGGCCGCAATTGCTTTACAGGGTATACGCCTGATTAATCCCTCGCTCGGCGAGAACATTGTTGTTACAGGACTCGGGCTTATTGGCCTGGTAGCCGTCCAGTTGTTGCGTGCAAATGGCTGCAATGTGATGGGTATAGATACCGACTCCGGCCGTGTTGCGATGGCTGCGCAGCTCGGTGCCCGGGCCGTGGACTTGTCGGCGGGAGAAGACCCGCTGGAAAGTGCCGCCGTATTTTCCAACGGCAGGGGCGTAGATGCTGTATTGCTGACGGCGTCTACCAAGAGCGATGAACCCGTGCACCAGGCTGCTGAAATGTGCCGCAAGCGCGGCCGTATAGTGCTCGTCGGTGTTACCGGCCTAAAACTTTCCCGCGCCGATTTTTATGAGAAAGAAATCAGTTTCCAGGTTTCGTGTTCTTATGGTCCTGGTCGCTACGACCCGGCCTACGAAGATCAGGGTCAGGACTATCCTTTCGGCCTCGTACGCTGGACTGAACAGCGCAACTTCGAGGCAGTGCTCGATTTGATGGCAGCCGGCTCGTTGAGTGTCGACAGCCTGATCTCACACCGCTTCCCTATAGATGCTGCCGGGCAGGCTTACGATTTGCTGGCAAGCGAATCGCCATTGGGCATTGTGTTGGAGTATCCGGTGGATGATTCGGCCGACAGGCTCGCCAGTAGCGACCGTGTTGTGGTTCTCAACGACGGCCAGGCGCGTAAGGCAGGCAAAGGCATCATCGGTATGATCGGCTCGGGAAATTACGCGAGCGGAACCCTGATACCGGCATTCCGCGATGCGGGGGCAACGCTCGGGATTATCGTAAGTGCCGGTGGCGTAAGCAGTGTCCATTCGGGCAAAAAATTCGGGTTCGAAAGCGCAACAACCGATGCCGATACAGTGCCGGCCAGCGAGTCTGTCGACACGGTGGTGGTAGCGACGCGCCACGATACTCATGCCCGGTACGCTGTGCCTGCGTTGCAATCCGGCAAGCACGTGTTTGTCGAAAAGCCTCTGGCTATTAACCGCGCGGAGCTTGACCAGATAGAAGCGGCTTATGCGACGGCCAGCGGGCAACCGATACTGATGGTTGGTTTTAACCGCCGTTTTTCGCCGTTGACGGAAAAGCTAAAAGCGCTACTGGATACGAAGTCAGAACCTAAGTCTTTCATCATGACCGTTAACGCGGGAGCGGTACCGGACGATCACTGGGTCCAGGATCCGGTGCAGGGCGGCGGCAGGATTATCGGCGAAGCCTGCCACTTTATAGACCTGCTCAGGTTTCTTGCCGCGAGTCCCATCGTCAGTGTCAGCAGCATGCAAATGGGTGTCGCCCCCGGCATCAACATCAGGGATGACAAGGCGAGTATCAGCCTCGCATTTGCCGATGGATCATTTGGAACGGTGCACTACCTGGCAAATGGCCACCGTTCTTTCCCGAAAGAACGGCTGGAAGTTTTCTGTGGTGGCGCCGTGCTCCAACTCGATAACTTCCGTAGCTTGCTGGGTTTCGGGTGGCCCGGCTTTGCCAGGATGAAACTGCGCCGCCAGGATAAGGGAAATGCAGCCTGTGTCGCCGCATTTATCAAAGCGGTTAGAGAGGGTAGTGCCGCACCTATCCCTGCAGAGGAAATTTTTGAAGTCAGCCGCGCTACCTTCGATGCGGTTGATGGCTTTTCGGCTTCCGGGTGAGCCGGGGCACAGGCGACTAGCTTTGTGACCGGACCGATGAGGCGCCTTGGCCTTTACCTGAATACGGTGCGCTGGCTGCGGTTGTCGCAGTTAGTGTGGTTCGTATACCGGCGGCTGCGGCCGGTAATCAACCCGGCCGCCATTGACCTTGAAGAGTCACGTAGTTCGATTGCAGGTGTTGCTTTTGTCAAAGGTCCGCAGCCCCAGGTAAACGAACTGCGTTTCCTGAATGTGAGCCGGCCGGCAGATCCGGCAACGATTGACTGGCATCCGGCCGACGTATCGCGTCTATGGCTTTACAACCTGCATTACTTCGATTATCTCCAGTGGCAGGCTATTCCGGGAGCCGATAAATCTGCCTATATAGAGAGCTGGATCGGTGCAAACCCGATGGGGACGGAAGGCGCCTGGGAGCCGTACACCGTCTCGCTGCGTATCGTTAACTGGATCAGGTATTTTAGTAAATATCCGGGCAAGGTCCCGCGGGAATGGCAGCTTAGCCTTATCAACCAGGTAAACTGGCTGGGTAAGAATATGGAAAACCATATTCTTGCCAATCACTTGTTAAAAAATGCGAAGGCCCTGGTAATTGCCGGCGCGTGGTTCAAGGGGCCGCGGGGCAAAAGTTTTTTCAAGCAGGGCCTGGATATTTTTCTCAACCAGATCGGTGAGCAGTTTCTTGCCGATGGTGGGCACTTCGAGCGCAGCCCTATGTATCACAATATCGCGCTGGAGGACTGCCTGGATGTATACAACGTATTAGTTGCCCTGCCGGAACTCGCGGGAGCGCAATCACTGGCAAGAATCCGCGACATCAGCCTGCGGGCCCTGCGTTTTCTCGACGATACCCTGGCAGCCGATGGTTGCATCTACTTGTTTAACGATGCCGCCCATGACATTGCCCCTGATCCGGGTTTGCTCATCGACTATGGTCAGTGTCTGGTGGAATACGAGCGCGCCCCGACAGCCGCCAGGCCGGTGCGGATCAGCAAACCGGATTCCGGTTACTACGGCTACAGGCATGGCAATGACAGTTTGCTGATAGATGCGGGACACATTGGGCCAAACTATCAACCGGGCCATGCTCACTGCGATACCCTGAGTTATGAATACTGTATAAACGGCCGCCGCCTGATCGTGGACTCCGGCGTTTACGGATACGAAGACGATGCCGCACGCAACGAGCTGCGTGGTACGGCGGCACACAATACACTCATGGTTGACGGCGAGGAACAATCCGAGATCTGGAGCACCTTCCGGGTTGCCCGCCGCGCACGCCCACATCACGTAGAACTTTCGCAGATTGATGCCAACCGGATCATATTTTCCGGAAGCCATGACGGCTATCGACGGCTGCCGGCCCGCATCACGCATACCCGTTCCATAGAGGCTCGTATCGCGCAGGGGCTGTCTGTCAGCGATTCGCTAACCGGTAGCGGTTCCTGCCAGGCGGAAAGCTACATCCATTTTCATCCGGATGCGGAGCTTATCGGGTGTGGACCGCACGAATGGGCGGTCATCTTTAATGGCGAAGAGCAGGCGGTACTCACGGTGTCCGAAGACTGTTCTGTCAGGCTTGATCGCGCGGCTTACTGCCCGCGCTTCGGTGTGCGGCTTGCCGGCCCGGTGCTGGTGTTGTCCGGCGAGGGGCCGCTGCCGCTGGTGCTGGGTTACCGCCTGGACCGGCGTATGACGGATGCCTGAATGCACCGCCGGTGGCAAACAAGCCGGAAAAGGCCCCGGCAGAGCTAAACCATTGACATAATTACAGGGTTTGGCGGCCCAAAGCTGCTGCAAGCCACTATAATTGCAGGTCGGGCGGCCTGTGCCGGGCTGTTTGAGACAAGGACTAAATGTGGATGAATTTGCTTAACTTCCGGAACAGGGGCGGCTCGTATCTGGTGATCGTTAACCCAGGGTGTTACTAACGGAGCCCCAACGGCAAAAAAACAAGAACAAGAACCACAGTCTGGTAGCACCCGAATGTACCTGGAATTAGCAACACAGTCAGGATGACCTGATGGCGAACGGCGAACAAAACACAGTCAATCTGTCCCGACAAAATTGGTCGTGGCTGTTGCTGCCGGCCCTTATTTTGGTAGCCATGCTGGTGCTTTTCCGTGACGGGCTGGGGCTCATGGTGTCCTGGTGGGAAGCCAAGCCCGAGTATAACCACGGGTACCTTATACCCGTAGTCGCTGCATATCTGCTCTTGTTGCGAGCGGACGCTTTTCGCGCAGCCGACATACGCGGCTCCTGGAGTGGGCTGGTGCTGCTGATTTTCGGACTCATATTCCTTGTGTTGGGTAATTTGAGCGCCGTCTACGTCATCACCCAGTACGCCTTCCTGATTACCCTCATGGGCCTCGTGGTGATTGCGTATGGCTGGAAGGGTGCGATTATCCTGTGGGCGCCGATTGCTTATCTCTTCTTCATGATCCCGCTGCCCAACTTCCTGTACGACAACCTGTCAAATGAATTGCAGTTGATGTCCTCGGAAACCGGCGTGTCCTTTCTACGTATGGCGGGTGTATCTGTCTTTCTCGAGGGTAACGTAATCGATCTGGGCGAATTCAAACTGCAGGTAGCTGAGGCCTGCAGCGGTTTACGATACCTGTTTCCGCTAATGAGTTTTGGCTTCCTTTGCGCATTTCTGTTCCGGGGTGCGGTCTGGCAGAAAGTAATTATTTTTCTGTCCAGCGTTCCGATTACGCTTTTAATGAATAGTTTTCGGATTGGCGTGATCGGCCTTCTTGTCGAACACTATGGCATTTCGATGGCTCGGGGGTTCCTGCATGATTTCGAGGGCTGGATTATCTTCATGGCCTGCGTTGGCATACTATTTTTTGAGATGTGGTTATTGGCCCTGTTAAGCAGACGGCCGCTTGCCGATATTTTTGATGTCCGGGTTCCGCCGATGTCCGATTTTGCGGTATTCATGCCGCGCATCCGTCCCTCGAATTACAATGCGGGGCTACTTGGCCTGTTCCTGGCCCTCAGCATTTTTACGTTTACCTACCAGTCACGTGAAGAATTCATTCCCGAGCGCAGCCTGCTAAGCACTTTCCCCCTTGTGCTGAATGAATGGCGCGGGCAGGAACAGGGGATGGAGCAGCGGTTGGTCGAAAACCTGGAGCTCGATGATTATCTGATGGCCAGGTTTGTGCGCGACGGTGACCAGACTTCGGTTGAGCTCTATATCGCCTACTACAGTTCGCAACGCAAAGGCGCTTCCGTTCATTCACCGCGTGCTTGTTTGCCGGGCGGGGGCTGGACTATCGAAAGTTTTGACGAGTATCCCGTCAGCAACGTGGGCCCGGAGTTAGCAACGGTAAACGTCAACCGTGCAGTTATCTCTTTGGGCGCCAGCCGCCAGCTCGTTTACTACTGGTTTCAGCAGCGCGGCCGGAATATCACCAATGAGTACCTCGTTAAATGGTTCATATTCTGGGATTCGCTGACCAGGAACCGGACGGACGGTGCGTTGGTACGCCTTGTAACACCAGTGCCGGAGTCGATGGATATAGGTGAGGCGGACATTCGCATGCAGGAATTTATCCGGGATATTGACCCCACCCTCGCGTTTTATATACCGCGTGGCATAGAGGAAAGCTGAGGCCCGGACTATGTCGGAAGAAACCCTGGTACACCTGATAGCGGCAGCCCGGCCTAATTTTATGAAGGTTGCGCCTCTTTACCATGCGTTATCCGCGAATGACAGATTCAATGTACGGCTGGTACATACGGGCCAGCACTACGATGCGAATATGTCGCAGGCATTTTTCGACGATCTCGGATTGCCTCAGCCGCATCACTACCTTGAAGTAGGCAGCGGCACACATGCCGAACAAACCGCTAAAGTCATGATGCGCTACGAGGAGACAGTCACGCAGGAGCTTCCCGACTGGACGGTCGTTGTAGGTGATGTCAATTCCACAGCAGCGGTGGCCATGGTATGTGCAAAATTACTTATACCGGTCGTACACCTGGAGGCGGGGCTGCGCAGCGGTGACCGGTCCATGCCTGAGGAGATTAACAGGCTTATAACGGATACGATTGCTGACCTGTTATGGACGCCGTCACCCGACGCGGATGAAAACCTGCTGAAGGAAGGTGTGGCGGCGGCGCGCATCGAACTTGTCGGCAACATCATGATCGATTCTTACGAACTCATGCGCGAGCGCATAGAGGCTGCCGATACGGGTGCCAAGCTGGGTGTCGCGGGTGATCAATTTGGCGTCGTTACGCTGCACCGGCCGGCAAATGTTGATGCGCGTGCTTCGCTTGAATTACTGGTAAATCAGCTCCTGTGCGCATCCGAGCAGTTGAAACTGGTGTTTCCGGTACACCCGCGCACCCGCAAATCGCTGGAGAGCCATGGCCTGCTGGACAGGCTGGCGTCGAGCTCCCGGATTCAGCTCATAGAGCCACTCAGTTACATAGAGTTTATGAGCCTGGTTAACGGCGCCATGCTGGCGGTTACCGATTCCGGGGGTATACAGGAAGAAACGACTTATCTGGACATCCCCTGCCTGACCCTGCGTCCGAATACCGAGCGGCCAATAACTGTGACCCAGGGCAGCAATCGCCTGGTCAAGCCGGCGGAGTTGCTTGATAACATAGAAAAGGTACTGGCCGGGGACTGGCCGGCAAGCCGCTGTCCTGACCTGTGGGACGGGCGGACGGCACCGCGATGCGTAAAGAGTCTGGAAACATATTTGGATGCTGCGTCGGCAGCCTGAAGGGTCACTTATGGGGAAGGTATTGGTTTCTAAAGAAGTTTTACAGCACGTATTCAGGGTGCTGGCACTATTGCTTGTGGGTATATGCGCCGCTGCGCTACTGGCCGGTTGTGAAAGCTCCGCTGAGCGGGCGGCCGGTTACCTTGCGAAGGCGGAACAGTTTTACGAGGATAAAAACTTCGTCAAGGCAGAGCTCGAAGTTCGCAATGCTTTGCAGATCGAACCGAAGAATGCGGATGCACGCTTTTTGCTGGCACAAATTGCCGAGTCCCGTCAGGACTATGCCGAGATGGCGACGCAGTTACGGGCTGCGGTCGAATCCCGGCCCGACTTCCTGGAAGCACGCCTGAAACTGGGGACCCTGTACGTCCTGGGCCAAGCCATTGGGCCGGCCGAAGACCAGCTGGCTGTGGCGGCCAACCAGGCGCCGGACGACCCGGGTGTGCGCGTGCTGCGGGCGGGGTTACTGGCGGCCAAGGGTGAGCTGGAGGCCGCAAGCACTGAATTGAAAGCCGCACTTGAGCAAGATCCGGGTAATACCCAGGCACTGGGCCCGCTGGCCAGCGTAGTTGCAGTCGATGACCCTGAGGCGGCGTTAGTGCTTGTCGACCGGGGTATTGCGTCGAGCGACGACGACAGTCCTTTACGCCTCCTGAAGATCCAGTTACTGCAAAGGGCCGGGCGCAATGCTGACGTGGTCGCGGAATACCGTGCTCTCATAAGTGAGTTTCCCGACCAGGATGTCTATAGCTACCAGCTCGCACGCTTCCTGGTTGGTGTTGGACGTGTGGACGAAGTAGAAGCTGTCCTGCAGGACCTGATACGCAGCCGGCCTGATGACAACCAGGCCAAGCTGGCGCTGGTGCAGTTTATCAGTGGTATGCAAGGTGCTGAGCCGGCCCGGGCGCTGTTGCAGGAATTTGTAGATGCCGAGCCGGACGAACACAAGCTGCGGCTCGCACTGGGGGCGGTATTGCAGTCGACCGGGCAGGAAGACAAGGCAATCGGCGAATACGAATATATTACTAATGCTGCTGGTAATGACGACGAGGCGTTAACGGCAAAGGGCAGGCTGGCGGCTTTGCGTCTGGCGAAGGGTGACGAGGAAGCGGGCGAAGCGTTGATTGAAGAAGTACTGGCTGTCGATTCTTTGAACTCGCAAGCATTGCTGCTCAGAGGCGCGCTTCATTCCAACCGCAAAGAGTTTGGTGCCGCCGTTTCCGATCTGCGTAATTTACTCCGCAATGACAGCGAAAATGTGCGCGCACAATTGCTGCTTGCCCAGACGCATACAAGGGCGGGCGACGATATGCTGGCCAAAGATGCCTATCGCCGGGTGATTGAAATGAGCCCGAATAATGCAATTGCACCCATTGAACTGGTGCGGTTGCTTGTAAAAGAAAAAGAGCTCGAGCAGGCAGAGGAAATCCTGAAGACCCGGCTCAAACAGGCTCCCAGCGATATAACAGCATCGCGGTCGCTTATCGCATTACTTTTACGACGAGAGCGTTATACGGATGCCGAGGAAGAGGCTGTGCGCCTGGCGAGTATTCCGGAAACTCAGGCCGTGGGTGAATATCTGCGGGGCAGCATTTATCAGGTCCGTGAGCAGCACGAGCGGGCACTGAGTGCATTCGGCATTGCACTTGAACTGGAGCCAAATGCTCGTGAGCCGCTGCAGGGGACAATTGCCAGCCTGATTCAACTCGAACGAAATGATGAAGCTGTTGCAATGCTCGAATCGATAATGGAACAGTACCCGGACAATCTTTATGCGCAAACGCTGCTCAGCCAGGTTCTTGCCGGCTCCGGCGATGTAACTGCGGCTAAAGACCTTATAGAAAACACCCTGAGCAGCAACGAAGAGTGGCTGCCTGCCTATACGGCACTTGCGGGTATGCAGGGTGGCGACGTCGATGCACAAATCAGCATTTATAAGCGCGGTCTGGAGGCCATGCCAGCCAGCCAGGAACTGGCCCTGTTGCTGGGTACCGCTTACGAGCGGGAAGGCAAATACGAAGACGCCATTGCCGCCTACGAAAAAGTTCTCGAAGTGGATTCTGAACTGCTTGCGGTCAGAAATAACCTTGCTGCACTGCTTGCCGACTTCCGGAAGGACAGGGGGAGCCTGGAAAGGGCTCTGGAGCTTGCGGAAGGTCTGGAAGATACCGGTAATCCCGCATTTGTCGATACACTTGGCTGGGTGCACTACAGGTTGGGAAACTTTGAGGAAGCTGTTCCATTGCTTGAGGAAGCAGTTGAGCAGGCCGGTCAGATACCGGTGCTTCGTTATCATCTTGGGATGGCTTATCTTGCAGATGGTAAAAATATACTTGCGGAAGAGCAGCTTGCGCTGGCAACCGCCGATGCCGATCTGGATTTTATAGGCCGCCGCGAAGCGCAGAATGCGCTTAACGAATTGCGTAGCCGCTAGACTGGAAGCAAATGGATTATAACCAGACTACAGATCCTCTCGTTACGGTCATTATTCCGACCTATAACCGTGCCAGTGTTCTTTATTACGCTCTGCACAGCGTAATTAACCAGACAGTTAAAGATATAGAAATCTATGTCGTTGACGATGCTTCGACAGATTCGACTGCCCAATTGGTTAAGAGCTTTGGCGATCCAAGGATTCACTATATCCAGTTCGATACTAACAAGAAGGCGGCAGCCGCCCGTAACGCGGGTATGGAGCAGGCCAGGGGAAAATATATTGCTTTCCTCGACAGTGACGACGAATGGCTGCCCACCAAGCTCGAGAAACAAATCAAATGCATGGAGGCCCTGTCTGATGACTGGGGCTGTTGTTACACCGGCGCCTATGTAAGCAAGATGGGTGGATTGACGCGACATCGTGTGTATGAGCCGCGAAAGTTAGGGAATCTGGTTAAGGACCTGTTGATGGGGCGGTTTGTTATCTGGACACCCACATTCATGTTCCGACGCCAGTGCCTCGATGAAGTGGGGCTGATGGACGTTAAGCTTGTCCGCAGCCAGGACGTCGACTTTTATATCCGGCTGCTAAGCAAGTACAAGATCATGAGTATCGAAGAGCCCCTGGTTAATATCTATCTTGCGCTGAATAAGAACCTTGCACGTGTTGCGGC
This sequence comes from Gammaproteobacteria bacterium, assembly GCA_030746435.1. GTDB lineage: Bacteria > Pseudomonadota > Gammaproteobacteria > Steroidobacterales. The sequence goes on from JASLMV010000006.1 coordinate 10,998, forward strand.
GGAGTCAAGGTGCATACTGTTGGCCAAACACAAAGAACTCATCGATTCTTTCGGGGTGATGCCTTCCCGATATGTCTATTCCATATCGGATATGATTCAGGCCGAGGCATTTCTCTCGGAAGGCGAACTTGTAAAGGGTTTGACATACTTCAAGCAAGCCGTAGTTCGGAACCCCTTCCTTCCGATAAGGCGTTACCTGGCTATTTCCCGGCATATTGCGTCGGCCTTGTTTTCCGAGCGTTACGAAGAACCGGCAGCAGTCGATGGTCGGGATATGAGCAGCCGTGACGCGTAATGATTGATCGTCCAGTCTTTCTGCTAGGTTCAGGCCGGTCAGGAACAACCGTTCTGTACCATCTTCTCTCGGTGCATCCTGAGTTGTGCTGGTTTTCCAATATCAGTAACCGGGCTCCCTGGATCCCGTTCATGCCCCTTGCCCACAGAATTCTGGACTCCGGGACCAGGGGAGGCCGGGTCAAGCGAAATATCATCAATCGCAAGGGTGGGAAGCTTCATATACGTCCCGTTGAGGCCGAAACGCTTTACGATCGGGCTGGCTTTCGCCACGATATAAAAACGACCGAGGACGATTACGATCCCGAAGTAGATCGCCGGTTCCGCAAGACGGTCGAAAACCATCTCCGCTGGGCGCGCCGGCCCCGCTTCGTTAGCAAGCAGACGGCCAATAACCAGCGCTACAGGCTGCTCAACCGTATGTTCCCGGATGCGCTGTTTATCCACCTGATCCGGGACGGTCGTGCGGTAGCAAATTCGATCCGGGGCCAGCGTTGGCTTGATGTCATCGACCTGTGGTGGCTCGAAGAAAAGGCTACCCGGCATGTTGACCAGTATGAAGAGCCTATCGAACTGTGTGGCCTGCATTGGCAACGTAATCTTGAAGAGTTGTTACTGGCGAAGGACCTTCTGGGTGAGCGCTATCTGGAAATCCGTTATGAGGATCTTATCGATGATGTTCACAGAATTGTAAAACAGGTGCTCAAATTCGGCGACCTCGATACTTCTGCGACATATTTTGATTTCTTGCCTCAGAAGTTACCTAATATGAACAACAAGTGGCGCGATGATCTTTCCCAGAAACAGATAGATGCTCTGCAACGGGTGATCGGGCCTTCCCTGCAGATGCTCGGTTACTCTGTCTGATTCTGCGCCGTAGGGATATTTGCAACCCATGATCAGGGCGTCCGGCAGTCTGGCCCAGAAAGTGAGCACCTTTTTTCGCTCTCGAAGTAACTTTTTTCGCGACGTAGTCACCATCCTGACCGGCACTGTAGCGTCGCGCATCATTGTGCTATTTGCCCTGCCTTTCCTGGCCCGGATTTACACGCCAGCTGAGTTTGGTGGGCTGGCGCTCTTTATGACTATCAACAACATCATCACTTCGGTGGCGATGGGTCGCTACGAGATGGCGGTGGTATTGCCGCGGGAGGACCGGGACTCGGCGCACTTGCTGCTGGCCTGTATTGGTTTGACTACGGTTACCAGCATGCTGACTTCCGTGGCATTCTGGCTCTGGGCGGGTGACCTGACCCACTTCCTTGGCAGCCCGGGTCTGGTCGAGTGGCTTTGGCTAAGCCCGGCTGTTATCTGGTCTGTCAGCATGTTCAACGTGTTGCGCTCCTGGGCGTCACGTATGGGCGTATTCGGTGGAATAAGCCGTGCGAACGTCGGCGGAACGGCGACAACAGTGACCGTTCAACTCACACTTGGTTTTTTGCAAAAGCTTGGCGCCGGCGGGCTGATCATCGGCCAGGCTGTCGGCCAGGCAGCCCATTTCGTGATACTGCTTAGGGAAGTTGCGCGAGGAATCTTTGCAAGTATCGGGCGTAGCCCGAGTTTTTCGCGGGTGCTCAGTTTATTGGGCCGGTATCGTCGTTTCCCGATTTACGATTGTGGTGCGAGCCTGCTAAATGCATGTTCGCGCGAGTTACCGGTTCTTATGCTTGGAGCATTCTTTTCGGCAACGATCGTCGGTTATTACTCGATGGGTCGCCGGACGCTGGCGATGCCGCTTCAGGTTTTTGGTAATTCCATAGCCCAGGTATTTTTCCCCAAGGCCAAGCAGCAACTCGATAAGGGTAAACTTGACAAGCTTGCCAGCTCAGTTGTCTGGAAACTTTCTGTGGTGGGCATGACGCCGATGTTGCTGATCACGGTTGCCGCGCCGGAGATAATTACCATCGTACTCGGAAAAACCTGGATCCCGTCGGGTATTTATTTCCAGTGGATTAGCATCTGGTTGCTGTCCGTTTTTATCACTGCACCGCTGGTGCAGCTGTTTAGCGTGCTGGAGCGGCAAAAGGAACGACTGGTATACCAGTCCGTCCAGATGGCGGGCCGGGCAGTATCACTCGGCTACGGCGGGCTGCAGGGTGATCCGGTGCTCGCCGTCGCATTGTTCTGCCTGTCCAGCGCAGCCGTGCACTACGCCAACTGTGTCTGGATACTGCATCGCACAGGGGTCAGGCCGCTGTCGACCGCAGGAATATTGCTGGGTGAATTTGCCAAGGCAATCCCGTTCATTGCTATCGTTTGGTTTATTAAATGGTATTGGGGTGGCGAGTGGTTGGTTATAGCAGCGTTCACTATTGCGGGATTTTGCTTTATGGGGCTTCGTTTCAGAGATTTATTCAGCCGCACCTGATAGAAGTGGGTGTGCAGGGAATAACGGTCAGCGTTTCAGGCAGCTTTCATACGTGAGTGGTTGGTTCTACATAGGCAGATCGGATAATTGTGCAGAGCGCGTGGCAGCCTTGCGCTCGCGTTTTTCGATTGCCGGGGTACCCGGGTTTAATATCAGGCAGGTTTGTGATGAACCGGATGCAGCCGTTTACTGCTGGATGTGGAAAGACAATCCGGATTGGGCGGATTTTGATGCGGCAACAGATGCAGAAAAACAGACCACATTGATACTGGACGGCTACATAAGTGATACAGGATGCTATGAGCTTAACCACGACCCTGATCAGGGCATAGCAGCCGGCTTATTGCACCTTTGGCTGCAGCATGGCGAGCGGCTGATACCGGAGCTTAATGGTTCGTTTTCGCTGACCCTGATAGATCACCGCGCAGGCAGTACAAGTGTTATCACGGATCGCTGGTGTTCCCGGCCTGTCTGGCACGGCACCGACAACGGGTGCCTGCTGCTGGGTAACTTCAGCTCGGTTGTTGCGACTCTTTTTACCGGTTCGTTACACATCGATAAAGCGGGATTGTGGTCGCTGCTTGCCGGTCACCGGCTGGTTGCCGAGAAAAGTCTGTACAGGGAAATAAGTCGCATAGGGTCAGGCCAGCTGCTTAATTTTGCCGATATTGCCAGTCCGCGTTCCCGGCGCTGGTTTGACCTGGATTACAGGCCAGATGCACAGCCTTCTGCAGACGACTGGGGTGTTGAAATTGCTGCCGCAATGCGGGCTTCAGCATCGAACCTGGCGTCTACACGGACTACTAACCTGTTTCTTAGTGGCGGCCTTGATTCACGAATAGCGGCAGGAGCCCTGGGGGAGGGTACACGTACCACAACAATTATTTCACAGGCTAACCTGAGTTCCGAGATTGCAGAACGGGTTGCGACAACGGTTGGCAGTCAGCACAGAACCCTGTACCGGGATGACAACTGGTACCTGTCGGCGTTCAATGCAGCGGCGCTGATAGCTGGTGGAAACTACAACGTTCACCACGGGCATTTTTTCCAGGCTGTACCAAGACTGGATACGGTCCCCGGTGAAACATTCATTCTCGGAGACCTGGCAGAAAACTTTAATACTCATTACTGCCAGTTAGGTCGGGCAGTAGTCAGTAAGCTAAAGCCAGGCGAAGTTGCCGGTTACTACGCAACAATGGACAAGTACACACACAAGAAACCTGAGCAACTAAAACAAGTCTTTCGCCCCGCAGTTGCAGATGATCTGCAGGCTAGCTGGAAGGAGGAGTTCGATAAAGTTGCTGTTGCAAGTTTCCGGGTAGCAGACGATCCACGTGATGCAATGGATGCCCTGTTTCGCTGGTATGACAACTGTTTCTGCCCTACCAACATGATGCTGGAGTGTATTCGTCCGGTCGCAGGCCATGCCAACATCATGTTCGACAATGCCCTGTTTGACCTGGTGCAGCGCGTACCTGCAGATATCAAGGGCCGCGGTATCCTGCATCGCAAGATTCTCAAGCATCTTGACCGGCGTTTGCTCTGGATACCGAATTCAAATTTCTGGTTACCGCCGGGTTTCCCGCGCTGGATGGAGAAGGCCAATGTTCAGGTACGCAGGAGGCTTCGTCCGGCGGTACATGGTTTAAGGAAGATCAGGCCGCGCCGGGGGCAGCAACAGGGTGGCGGCATAAATACGAGCAGCCCGGGTTCATGGCATGTTATGCATAAGTGGTACTGGCATGACCCGGCACACGTGAACTTTCTGGACGAACTTATTAGCGATGAGTCTGCTTTCCCTGCCGGGATATTTGACCGGTCGGCGCTCCGTGCCAGCGTAGATGCCTTCCGGGCGGGTGATGTTAATAGGCATTTTGAGCTCTATCCCCTTATTTCCTTAGGGCTGCTGAACCAACAGATTCCTACCGCCGGAATTGAGGACTAGCGGCATGCCGGTCCCGAATTTTTTTCTTGTCGGTGGCCCACGATGTGGTTCGACCTTCCTGTATCACTATCTGGAGCAGCACCCGGATATATTCTTCTCGGCCCGAAAAGAAACCCATTTTTTCTCAAAAGACTTCCATGCTGAATGCGATGAATTACAAGGGGAACGCGGGAAGGAAATGACAATATTCAGCATACGGGATGAGCAGGAATACCTGGATCAGTATGCTGATTGTGGAGCGGCCACAACCATAGGAGATGCTTCTACGAGTCATCTTTATTCAAGGGTAGCAGCGCAGGGTATCGCCGAATTCAATCCGGAAGCCAAAATCCTGATCAGCATCCGCAACCCGGTAGATCAAATGCGATCATGGCACTCCTACCTGGTGCGACACCGTGAAGAACCCGTCACAAATTTTGCAGAAGCAGTAAGGCGAAATGCCATGGGCCTGGCTGCTGGCGACTATTCTAATGCTCTTCGGCATGCGACCAGGATTAACTACCGTTACATTACTGACTACGGTATGCACCTGGAACGGTTCCGACAGTATTTTTCTGATGATCAAATCCTGGTCGTCGTCTTTGATGATTTCATGGTGAACCCTGCCCGGGAGTTCCGGCAGATTATGGAGTTCCTGGGTGTCGACCCGAACATTGCCGACGAGCTGAACTATGAGAAGCGTAATACCAATAAGCAGCTCATGTTTGCCAGTTTATTCGGGCGCCTGGTCAACCGTGACTCGTTTCTCCGCAAGATCGGGGATGCAATACTGCCACGTAGTTTCGCGAAGACGATACATTCCCGCCTGATTACGGCCTTTACCACCTCTCATGAACGGCCGGATGACAACCGGGAAGCTGTCTCAGAACTGCGGGAAGAACTACGTCCCCGCATAGCCCGCCTGGGGAGTCTTATTGACCGGGACCTGGTCAGTCTCTGGGGCTTTGACGGCGACCACTGACTGGTATCATGGCCACGTCCTGCGTGCCCTGGCTCGCTTCCAGTCTCCACAGTCACTTACACTAGCCTTGAGCTTAAGGTATCCCGCATGTCTACAGAACAATTAGAAGAGCCGCAGAACAGTCACGTACCTCAGCAGCTGGCAAATGTGGTCGGCGCTGAACATGTTCTGCTGGATGATGAATCACGTACTTTCTACTCGACTGATGTTTACCGTCAGGCCGATATCCTGACAACCGCAGTTGTACGTCCCGGGAGCGTCGAGGAACTGCAGGAGATTGTGCGGGTCTGCGCGGCCGCGAACTGCCCGATGGTTGTTCGTGGCGGCGGGGCATCCTATACCGACGGTTACCTGCCCGTGCGCGACAACACGGTCAGTATAGATACGGTCCGGCTCAAGCAGATCACTATCAACGAGCAGGATATGTATGTCACGGCGGAAGCCGGTGTGACATGGGCGGAACTGTATACGGCCCTTAAAGAAAAAGGTCTGCGTACTCCGTTCTGGGGGCCTTTTTCCGGCCTTGCAGCGACAGTCGGCGGCTCCATGTCGCATTACGCCGTCAATTACGGTTCGGGCTTGTATGGCATATCGGCCGAGTCTCTGACCGGAATGGATATAGTACTGGCCAGCGGTGAACTACTATCAACCGGTTCTGCAGGCGGTAAAGACAACACGCCGTATTATCGTTTTTACGGACCTGATCTGACGGGTATGTTCGTCGGCGATGCCGGTGCGCTTGGTATTAAGGCGCGCGTGAGTATGCGCCTGATGAATCGACCCGAAGGTTTTGCAGCCTGTTCGTTTGGTTTTGCCGATGGTGAAAGTACGCTCAAAGCGATGGTCGAAATCGCCCGGCTGGGCGTCGTGTCCCAGAACTTCGGCCTGGACCCCCGGCAGCAAAAAACGGCATTGACCCGAATGGAGTCAGCCGATCCCCTTGATGCAGCGAAATCTGTTTTTCTGTCGGCGCGCAATCCGCTCGATGGGTTTATTCAGATAGCGAAAATGGGCCTGGCTGGCCGTAACTTTCTGAAAAATGCCAGTTACTCGGCACATTTCAGCGCCGAGGGCGTGACCAATGCCGAGGCCAGGGCCAAAATCGCAGAAGTACGCGCAATAGCCCGTAAATACGGGGCAGAAGTCGCCAATTCAATCCCTGTTTACTTTAATGCCGAGCCGTTCATGGAGCTGCTACCTATATTGGGCCCCAGTGGCGAACGCTGGAAGCCCACGCACGGCATCATTGCTTTTTCGAGGCTTTTGCAGCATCACGCCGATTTCGAGGCGATGCTGGATGAGTACCGTGAGCGGATGGCGGCAGCCGGCGTGCAGCTAACCCGCATGCTGATGTTCTTCAGCACGAATGCTTTTATATATGAACCGACTTTCCTGTGGGATGATTCACAGACCATCTATCACAAGCACGTTTATCCACCGAAACTTTTGCCCGATGTGCCGACGCATCCGGATAACCCTGAGGGTCGTGCGCTGGTGAAAGAGATTAAACAGCGGATACAGGAATTGTGTATCAAGAACGGCGCATGCCACATGCAGATCGGTAAAGACTATCCGTACCTGGAAACGCGTAAACCTGAAATGGCAGGGTTGGTCAGAAACCTGAAACACACACTCGATCCGAAGGGATTAATGAATCCGGGAGCACTCGGCCTGGACTGATCGCCGGATATCCCGGCTAGTTGAGCAAATGATCGGCTTCCAGGCTGGTTTCGATTTCCGTATCGAGCTTTGAATTCTTTGTCGTGTCTGGGCCCCGCTTCTGAATAGCGTACTTTATGCGCAGGATTTCTCCCAGCATACGCACGATCAAAGCCTTATAACGTGTCGCCTGGCTCGCGGACATCTTGCGGATGGACGCCTGGGGTCCGGTTTCCTGGGGCATCGGTTTATACCGGTACATTGCCTGCCGGAGGCTGGCAAATTCTGCGCGCAGGTGAGTCGGTAATTCGCCGGGTTCGATCTCATCGAGCTGCGTCAGCCAGGCATCGGTCAGCCGCTGTTTCACCGGGCCTGAACCCGTGCACAGACGAACAGCGGCGATAAAACGATCGGATAGATGACGCATCAGATGCTCTTTATTATTGTTCTTGTTGTCGATGCCTTGCAGCATACGGGGGTATGCTGACATGTTAAAGCATTATGTGAAATTTTGACCCTAAATCAAGCGCTGCAGCAGTGGTATGGCCGGTGGCCGCTGCCGGGCGGGGTACGGTTGGCCTCCGGCAGCGGTCCCGGACCCGTCCTGCCCGCCGGCCGGGATCGCCCCCTTAGGGAAGGGAGCTCTCCAGGAGGCCGGATAAGCACCTTGCAGGCGCTGTGACGGGCGCCGCTGTAGCACCGTTCGGCATCCCGAAGGCTGCGGCTGCGACAGCCCGGCCCGGGATGAGGGGGGTCCGGGCTCCATGTCCTGTCGCGTTGCGTAATCCGACTATAATGCGCCTCTTTTGTGCGTCCTGATCATCAGGCCTTGGCGCCGGCAGGGAGTCCCTTTTGTTCGTATTGTTTCTTATCGTCTTTATCGGCCTCGCGGGTTTCGGGATCACGCTGCCGTTGTTTCCGTTCTATGCGGATCGCCTTGGCGCGTCACCGGAAATTATTACGCTGACCGTATCTGCATATTCCCTGGGCCAGTTTGTGGCGGCTCCGGTATGGGGGCGACTGAGTGATTCCTGGGGCCGCAAATGGGTGCTCGTGCTAACGATGCTCGGCTCGGCAGTTTCGTACCTGATGCTGGGTTACGCTGACGAACTCTGGATACTGCTCGCCAGCCGGGTATTCGGCGGTCTGATGGCCGGCAATATCGCCGCCGCTTTCGCCTACGTTACCGATATTTCCGATGAGAAAAGCCGTGGCGGTGCCATGGGCATCATCAGTGCTGCGCTGGGTCTCGGTTTCATGCTCGGGCCGGCAATCGGCGGTTTCCTGGCGGGCAGTGACATGGAGACTGCCAATTTTATGGCGCCGGCAGTCGCTGCCGCAGTGGCCAGCATTATCGCAATGCTGGGTGCCATGTTTCTGTTGCCCGAAAGCCTGCCCGAAGAGAATCGCAAGCCGCTATTCGGGTCCACAGGCGAGGTCACGGAATCCACGCCCCTGTTTGCCCGGCTGCGTTCCCGGCCGGTATTGCTGAAGCTGATCATTGTGGCTTTCCTGTTCTATGTATCGATGGCGATGATGGAGGGCATATACCCGCTTTGGGTATACCAGCTTTTTGCAGTGGGACCGGTGGAAATCGGCTACATGTTTCTGATGATGGGGACGATCTCGGTCTTCGTGCAGGGTTTCCTGATGCGCAAACTGACACCGGTGTTCGGCGAGAAGACTCTGGTTATTTTTGCGAGCAGCGCCTTTATGCTCGGCATGATCGGTTTTGCTGCCTCGACGAGTACCTGGCATGCCTATTTGGCACTGGCGGTATTTTCTGTCGGCACGGGTTTCATGAACCCCTGCCTGTCCAGCCTGGTTTCGATGACCGCCGCCACGGACGAGCGCGGTACCGTTATGGGTTGGTTCCAGTCCGCAAGTGCATTGGGCCGGGTCGTCGGTCCCGCAATGGCCGGCCCCCTTTATGCGCAGGTTGCTTTCGGCGCGCCCTATGTAGTTGGCGCAATCATTATTGTTCCCGTTATCCTGTTGCTGGTGACCGTGCCGATAAAGGGCGCGTCTGCAGAAAGTCATGGTGGAGCACACCAGCCCTAAAAGATGAACGATACGAGTGAAAGCAGTGGTCAGGACTTCATCCGGCAGATTGTCCGTTCCTATCTGCAGGATGCCGGCACGGACGCAAAAGTTGTAACGCGTTTCCCGCCGGAGCCGAACGGCTTCCTCCACATAGGCCATGCCAAATCGATATGCCTGAACTTCGGCATTGCCGAAGAGTTTGGCGGGCCGTGCTATCTGCGCTTCGATGACACCAACCCATTGAAAGAAGACCAGTCCTACGTCGACGCGATTATCGAGGACGTGCGCTGGCTCGGTTTCGACTGGGGTGGACGGCTGACCTATGCGTCGGATTACTACCCTGTTTTTTATGACAGTGCGCTTAAGCTGATCCGTGACGGTAACGCCTATGTCGAAAGCCTGAGTGCAGACGAAATTAGGGCCTACCGAGGCACGTTGACCGAATCAGGCAGGAACAGCCCGCACCGGGATCGCGGTATTGAGGAAAATATCGATCTGTTCGAGCGCATGAAAGCTGGCGAATTCGAGGAAGGGGAGCACGCGTTGCGGGCTAAAATAGATATGGCGTCGCCCAACCTAAATATGCGTGATCCAACGCTATACAGGATTCGCAAGGCCCATCATCAGCGCACGGGTGACGACTGGTGCATATACCCCATGTATGATTTCGCGCATCCCATCTCGGATGCGCTGGAAAATATTACCCACTCGTTGTGTACGCTTGAATTTGAGGACCACCGGCCGCTTTACGACTGGGTGATCGAGCATCTGGATTTGCCCGGCAAGCCCCGGCAGATCGAGTTTTCACGGTTAAACCTGGCATATACGGTTACGAGCAAGCGTAAGCTGGCCGCGCTGATAGAAGACGGGCACGTTGAGGGCTGGGATGACCCGCGTATGCCCACGATCGCCGGGCTGCGACGCCGTGGCTACACGCCACAGTCCGTGCATGATTTTTGTGCTCGTATCGGCATAACCAAGAAAGAAAATATAATCCAGATGGGCGTGCTGGAGAATTCGGTGCGTGAAGATCTCGACAGTAAAGCTCCGCGTGTCATGGCGGTCCTCCGGCCACTAAAGCTTACGCTGACCAACTGGCCCGAAGGCAAGACTGAAGTACTGGTGGCGCAGAACCATCCAAATAAACCGGAGATGGGTGAACGCAATATTACTTTCGGTCGCGAGTTATACATAGAGCGCGATGATTTTATGGAGGACCCACCGAAGAAGTTTTTCCGGCTGCGCCCGGGCGGCGAAGTCCGGTTGCGTTACGGCTACATTATCAAGTGCGAGGAAGTTATCAAGGACAGCGAGGGTAATGTTACCGAACTGTTATGCACTTACGATCCGGATACACGCAGCGGCACAACGTCTGCCCAGCGCAAGGTAAAAGGCACCATTCACTGGGTAAGCGCCGCAGATTCGATAGGTGCCGAAGTCCGTTTATACGATCGCCTGTTCACAGCGCCGGCCCCCGATCAGGATAATTATGGTAATAAACTCAATGAGTTACTGAATAAAGAATCACTCCTGTGCCTGGAAGAATGCCGGGTCGAGCCGGGGCTGGCACAGAGATCCGGTGAAGCGGTGCAGTTTGAACGCACGGGGTATTTTGTCACGGACTCAAAGGACTCGACGCCGGAACGGCTGGTGTTCAACCGGGTAGTTACCCTGCGGGATTCCTGGGCGAAAATCGAAAAGGCCCAGGTACCACCGGGCTGATACCCATTTCTTTAATTCTCTCAGGAGCACCGGTTATCTCGCTTCCCTGAGCAGGACCGGTGCGCCCCGGCCTAGTCCGAGCGATTCGGCCGCGCTGCTTTCCACGCGTGAAATCTCGACTACACCGAAGGAATTTATCAGCGCCATGAATTCACCCGGCTTGCGTTGCCCATAGGTGCGGTGGAAAGTGAATCGCTTGCCGCCAGCCTGGGCTTCCGGTGTATTGAACGATCCCAGCAACCGCTCATCTATATTGGTTATCAGGTTTCCAAAATGGTCGATAGCGATGACGGTGCCCTGGATGCTGTTGCCGGATTTCACGGGTTCTTCCAGCAGGCAGGGCACAAGTTCGTCTACGGCAGGGCCGATATCAGCCAGGCTTATGCTGCCTGCCGCGATCCCGGCCGCGAGCGGGGCAAATATATCGCGGCCGTGAAAGGTGGGGCTAAGGGGCAGCCAGTCCTGTTGCTCCAGCCACATCATGTCCAGGCGATGGATACGCTCAACTTTGTCTGTCAGGACGAGCGGTAACAAACCGTTGTCGGGCGCAAGAAAAGTATGCCCCTCCATTTCCGCGGCCACGATGTCGCGTGCTGTGCCGACACCCGGGTCGACCACGGCGACATGCACGGTTCCTTCCGGAAAATAAGACCAGGAACGCGAGAGCCAGAAACCGGCCTCTGCAGGCCAGTGCGCATGGATCGCATGGGTCAGGTCGACGATTTGCGCCTCGGGCAGCCGCGCAAGGATGACACCTTTCATTACGCCGACGAATGGTCCTTCCTGCCCGAAATCGGTTGTGAGGGTGATCGTGGGCGTGCCTGTCATCAGGCTGTCCCGTCCCGGAGCTCCGAATGCGTTTTCCAGCTACGAGCCCAGTAGATAAACGGTGTATCGAACATCGCAATTGCCACCTTGAACCCGTACTTGACGACGCCTAACTGAATAGCCGTTTGCAGATCGACGACGCCCCACCATACAACAAGGGAGTAGATCAATGTGTCCACGGCCTGGGACGTCATCGTTGAGAGGTTATTGCGCAGCCACAGGGCGCGGCCGCCGGTTTTCTCCTTGATGTAGTGGAACGACCAGACATCGAGCCGCTGGCTGATCAGGTATGCAAACAGGGACCCAAAAACAAAGCGTGGAGTGAAATCCAGGATATTTTCGAAAGAGCTCTGGATGCGCTGCGAGAATTCCGCGGTTTCAGGACGGTCAGTTGGGGCAAACAGTAGCGCCATGCTCATCATGAGTACAATGATGCAACTAACGGAGAACCCAATCATGACGGCACGGTTTGCCGCCGCACGACCGTAACGTTCGCTCAGCAAGTCCGTCGCAAAAAAAATACCTGAATAGAAAATTACGCCCAGGCTGGTCTGAAAACCAAGAATGACCGTAAGCTTTGGCCCCTGCAGGTTCGCCAGCAGGATTGCGAGCGCAATGCAGGCAAGCAAACCTTCCTTACCGAACAGGCGGTACATGAGCACCGTCAGGCCCAGGTCAAGAAATAGCGTGCACAACCAGAGCAGGTTCTGGTTGGACTCAAAAAATACCTGTACTGATTCAGGAAACATCCACGGTGCCGGGTTTGCTGGCTGACACCGCCGATTCTAGTGACTTACGCTGTGGCAGTCTTCTGGCGTTTCAGCTTGCGCCGTTTACGCCGTTCGCGCAGGCGCTCCGAAGCATTTGCCTGGATTTTAAGCAGGCTGGGCGTGAGGACCAGGGTCAGGATGGTTGCGAACACGAGGCCGCCGGCAATGGTGGAAGCCATTTGCTTCCACCATTGCGTGGTGGGTCCGCCGAAGTAAATCTCGCGGTGGATGATGTCTATATTCAGCGCCATCGCCATCGGCATCAGGCCCAGCACTGTAGTCACAGTAGTAAGCATTACCGGACGCATGCGTTGTGCGCAGGTACGCAGGATCGCTTCCTTGGTGTCTGAGACAGTCTCACGCACCTTGTTGAAGGTGTCTATCAGCACGATATTGTTGTTAACGACAATACCGGCCAGGGCGATTGCGCCGATGCCGCAGTTAACCAGGCTGAAGGCCTGGTTAGTAACAAGCAGACCGAGCAGGACGCCACCCGTCGAGAACACGACCGCTGTAAGTATCAGGAAAGCCTGGAACAGGCTGTTGAACTGGGTAACCAGGATCATGGCCATCATAGCCAGTGCCAGGCCGAATGCCTTCAGCAAAAATGCCTGGGTCTCCTCCTGGTCGCGGGCGCCGCCTTTAAACCGGAAGCTAACCGAGGGGTCGATATTTAACGCCGGCAGTTTGGCCTTGAGCTGCTCCAGCACCGGTGCAATGAACACGCCTTTATCCAGATCTGATTGGACCAGTAATGTCCGGCGCATATCCGTACGCATGATCGTGCGGGTTGCATTGGCCGGGTCCCGGGATACAAAGGTACTGATAGGTACGCTGCCGCGCTGGGTCGGTATTCGCAGTTCTCCGAGCCGGTCGAGACTGCGTTTATCTTTCGGGAACCGGATGCGAATATCCATTTCTTCATCCGCATCGTCGGGGCGATACTCGCCGACCTTAATGCCGGTTGTTACAAGCTGGATAATGTTGCCGACCAGGCTCACGTCAGCCCCGAACCGGGCGGCCTCGGTACGGTCGACCTGCAGGCGCCATTCGATGCCCGGCATCGGCCGCGTGTCTTCGGCATTGATGACGCCCGGTATGGTTTCGAGTGCCTGGCGGACCTTGTTCGCGGCATCCTTGAGAGCCTCGAGATTCGGTGACGACAGTTCGATATCGATGGGCTTACCTTCCTGGCGTCCCTCCATCTGCATGCGCGGCTCGATTATGATGCCGCCTATATCAGCCGTACGTTCGTTGATTTCTGCAATGATCTCTGTAGACGAACGCCTCGTGCGCCAGTTAGCCAGGTTAAGCCGCAGCGAACCAATCAGGTCCGGTGCCGACCCGCGGTTCGATGCACCGCTCTTGACGTATATGTAATCGATGCCCTCGACCCCGTACACGCGTTCTTCGACCTGGCGGACAATCTGGTCTTTTTCCTGCACGGAGAGATCGCCTCGCGCGCGTATATCGACGCTGCCGCTGTTGGGTTCGATATCGGGGAACATGATGATCCCCTTGCCAAACATCGTGTATGCCGCGAACAGGCCGATCAGCATGAGCGTAATGATGCCGAGAGACCGCCACGGCCGCTCCAGCGCCCGGTCGAGGAACCGGATGTATTTGCCGGTGTAACCACCGATGCTGTACATGTCGCCGGTTTCAGCCGCAAGGAGGTCGTGGCGAATCCGCTCGTTATAAAGCCCCGGCCTGCCCATCACTGTGCCCATCGTAGGGACGAACACCAGGGCCATCAGCAGCGATGCCGTGAGCGTGTACATAAGGGTAAGCGGCAAGAACTGCAGGAACTTGCCCGTAAAACCCGGCCAGAAGATGAGCGGCAGGAACGCGACCAGCGTTGTGCCCGTCGAGGCGATTATTGGCCAGGCCATACGTTGGGCCGCGGCGGTATAGGCAACCCGCCTGTGTATGCCCTCGGCCATTTTCCTGTCCGCCAGTTCCGTTACCACGATGGCACCGTCGACCAGCATGCCGACAGCCATAATCATGGCGAACAGCACGACCATGTTCATCGTGTTGCCGGTCAGGTTCAAAAGGAAAAAAGCGGCACAGAACGAACCCGGAATGGCGATCCCCACCAGCAGTGCGTTCTGTATTCCCAGTATGCCGATGAGGACGATAAAAACGAGAATAATGGCGGTTGCAACGTTGTTGACCAGCGTCGATATATTCTTCTTGATGAAATAAGACTTATCCCTCGAGTATGTCAGCGTAACTCCGGGAGGCCAGTACTGCGCAGCCTCGCTGACAAGTGCCTTAACGTCTTCGATAGTCAGTACTACGTTAGACTTGTTCCTGTGAACGACTTCGATAGCGACGGCCGGTGTGCCGTTCAGCCGCGCGAAGCCCGCGGTATCCTTGAAAGTACGGCGCACCGATGCGATATCCCGGAAGCGTACCACCCGGCCCTGATCGACCTTGATGGGTAGCGTAAGTACATCTTCGGGCGTTTCGATTACGCCGGGCACTTTAACGGCGAAGCGGCCCTGTTCGCCCTCCAGGGATCCGGCCGCCACAAGCCGGTTATTGCGGTCGACGAAATTCAGCACATCTGTGGGTGACAGGCCATAACTTTCGATCGCCAGTGGATCGATGATGACTTCGAGCAGTTCCTCGCGGGTACCGACGACGCTGACTTCCATAACGCCGGTTAATGCCTCGATGCGGTCTTTCAGGTCCCAGCTAATCTTGTGCAGCGTGCGCTCGGGTACGTTGCCGCCGACCAGCATGACCAGCATCGGGTCGAAGCGCGAGAACTTGACCTGCATGACCCGCGGTTCTTCGGCGGTGGTCGGGAGTTTGGCTTTGGCCAGGTCGACTTTCTCGCGGACATCCGTCAGCGCCTTGTCGACATCGGCTTCGGCTTCGAATTCAAGCGTAACGGTCGCGCGGTTCTCGCCGCCGGAGGCGACCATCTCCTTGAGCCCTTCGACCGTTCTTAATTCCTGCTCGAGTGGCCGGACGAGGAGTCGTTCTGAGTCTTCCGGCGATACGCCCTCCAGCGTGACCTCGACATAGATAAAGGGAATATCGATTTCAGGCTCGGATTCCTTGGGTATGGAAATATAGGAAATAATGCCGGCCCCGAAGATCACCATAAAGGCAATCATAATTGTCCGGCTGCGGCTCGTAGCCGTTTCGATGATGCTTATCATTAAAGCGCGGGGCCGGCGGCCACGGCAGTTTCGGTCGGACCTTCCACCGGATTGACGCGCTGGCCGGGATTTACATAGCCCTGGCCGACGGTAATTACGTCCGCGACTTCAGGCAGTCCCGAAACCCATACACCGTCGGTACCGGAACGTTCGATCGTTACCGGGACGAAGTTCGCACGCTGGAATTCATCGACGATGAAGATGCCGAGCTGGCCGTCGGAATCCAGCGTAAGCAGCGCAGGCGAAAGTTTTTGTGCAAGCGCTTCGCTGCCCTCGAGCTGCATTTCTGCGGTTACTCCGGCCGGGATCGTTCCGTCCGGGTTATCGATTTCCAGCTCCACGTTAAAGGTGCGTGTGGCTTCATCCGCCACGGGAGCCAGGTAGCGGACCCGGCCTTCCACCTGATGTCCGGTCACCAGGCTCGCCGTCGCAGATTCACCCACCTGGATATGCGCAATTTCCTGCTCCGCCAGCGTGCCCGTCACAATTAAAGTGGTGTTGTCGACGAAGGTAGCTACCGGGTCTCCCGAGCGCACAAAATCACCAATTTCTACTTCACGTTCCTGCAGGAGGCCATTGAACGGTGCCCTGATGATCATGTTGTCCAGGTCCAGTTCGGCCCTCACCAGTTCGGCTTTGGCAGCTTCGAGTTTTGCCAGTGTTTCGGCAATCTGGGTGTCGGACACGTAGCCTTCTTCCTTAAGGCTTTTCTGGGCGTCATAGGATGTCCGGTGTTCATGCACGCTGGCTTTGGATTGCTCGACCCGGGCGCGCCGGTCCCGCAGGTCGAGGCGAATGATTACGGCGCCTGCTGGAACGTGCTTGCCACGAACGGCTTCAATAGCCTCAACCCGGCCTTCTGTCTCCGCGCTGATTTCAACGGTTCTGGCCGGCGCTGTGCGGCCATACACACTCACAATTCGCGTGATGAGTTGTGCATGTAGCGTGGCGACCTGAACCTTCAGCTCGGCTCCGGCCTCGCCCGGCGCGCTGACCTCCGAAGTCGCTTTGGTTATTTCATGCTCTTCGAGCATGCCAGACAGCATCCACGCCGCGACAACCGAAGCTGCAATTACCGCAAGTATCCATGGCCGCTTTGCAATGGTCGCTTTTATATTCATTAGTAGTGCGGTTCCTTTCAGCCGGTTGCGACCTTGATGTGCATATCCTTATCGTGATTATCTGAACCTATTAGCAAATGCCGATTGGATTCGATATATTTTGCTGCAGCCTCTGCGACGACCGCGCCAAACCCGGCGACAAAACTTGCACCTGGGGATTCGGTATCCATACATGCAGAAATATCTGCTATGGATTCGCGCAGCCTCTCGACACGGGCATCCAGCAAGTCTGCAAGGCGTTCGTCGTCGATGCGATCAGCAAAATAAATTGTTGCCAGGAACTCGGACCTCAATTTGTGCTGGGGGTCGGTTCTGTTCAATGCCTTAATAAAGGCCTGCTCACCGGCTTCTGTTATTCGATAGACTTTCCGATCCGGTTTCCCTATCTGGGGTATTTCGCGGCAACTAACGAGTCCGGCTTCCGCGAGGTCTGCAAGTGCCGGGTAAATTGAGCCATAACCGGCCGGGAAGAAATGCTTGAACGATGACTCGAAGGTTTTCTTCAGGTCATATCCGCAAGCTTCGTGTACCGTCAATAGTCCGAGACAAAGTGTTTTAACATCCATAATATTTTTAAAAACAATAACTTAAGTTAATGATCACCCTGATATATATCAATCCGAGCGTACTGAATGGTATGGGATTTCCGTACCCCCCATCTACCGAACCGGCCCCCGATGATGCGAATTAGCGGCGGGAGCCGCATGGGATAGCACCGGTTTCGAGGCGTGCATACCCCAGTAATTCAACAACATACAGTCGATCTTCCGAGGATTCTCCGCACCCAGGTAACACCTTGTAACTTTTTGTAACTTCGTGCCTTCTGCACGTCTGCGTGCCCCGGGAAAGCAGCCTGCCGCGCAGGCAGGTTTTCAGCGTGAAAAATGGAAACAGGCGAGTCCGCGAACGGCTGTTGCGGTTCCCGCGCGGTCAGATTCAATCAGTATTGAGCAACAGGGGGACTGGTTATTTTTTGCGTCAGTTCGAAACGGTCGGTCGTGTCAAAATGTCGGCCGGCGGGGTTGCTGCACACGCGGTTGCGGCCGCCTTCTTTAGAGGAATAGCAGGCAGCATCCGCCGCTTTGAGCATGCTGGCTGCAGTATCGATACCGGTCCGGCCATAGGACACGCCGATGCTGGCGCTGATTCCGTAGGTACCGGCTTCATATTCGACCTGCATGTCCGCGATATCCCGACGGAT
The DNA here is from genome assembly GCA_030746435.1 of Gammaproteobacteria bacterium. Taxonomy (GTDB): domain Bacteria; phylum Pseudomonadota; class Gammaproteobacteria; order Steroidobacterales. The sequence continues at coordinate 29,086 of JASLMV010000006.1, forward strand.
TTCCTCTGCGATTTCGAGGGCTCGACTCTGCGGACAGCCGTCCAGGAGCAAAGCGAATTCATCGCCCCCGACTCTTGCGGCTGTGTCGCTTGAGCGGATGTACTGCACAAGGATTTCTGCAATACCTTTCAAAATAAGGTCACCTGCTGCGTGTCCACCTTCATCGTTTACCTCTTTGAAGAGATCGAGGTCGACAAATATCAGCGAGTATTCGTTGCCTTCGCGCCTGTTTTCGCTGGCCAGTTTTTCTAAGCGGCGGTTGAATTCACCGTGGTTCACCAGGTCTACCAGCGAGTCGTGTGTGGCACGGTAATGAAGGGCGCGAGTCAACCCCGCATTCCGCACCTGCAGATTAAGCACGTCCTCGATATTTTTCTGTGATTGCCGTGCAGAGCGAACCAGGATAAGCAGGAAGGCGCAGACCAGCGCGGCCATCAGGAGTCCTTCAGAATTCCCCATAGTCCAGACAGCTAGCGCGTACGGGACAAGTACCGGCACCGCAAAAGCCGGAAAAGCACCGCGCAGTGGCGAGTAGACGGATACGGCGCTGGCACATATGCCGCCCAGGATGAAGGTCATATAAGCCTGGTGCAATATTGAATCCGCGGGGAATAGAAAAGTCGGCAGTACACCCCAGATGCAACCCGACGCAAAAGCGCTCGCGACAAAGTACCCGTGCCAACCTTGATAGGAGTCCAAAGTCTGATCGGTCTGTGTGAACCGTTGCTGCATTACCAGTCGCAGCATCGTAATACCCGAAATTGCGCCGAGCCAGAGGATGAGGGTGCGATTGTCGGCAATGGGCCAGAACAGTGAAACAATAATAAACGCGCAGAACACGCTGACGGTAAGCGACAGAATGGAATTCTCAAACGCAATACGGAGCTGCTGACCACCCGCCCAGTTGGGGCTGTCGGCAACGTCTTTGAGCGCTATGATCTGAGTTTCGCCGTCCGTAATAATAACAATACTCCACCCCCCCCCGTACTGAGGGAGAATTGCTCCCGCAAAGGGTTTTCGGGCCTGTTTCCACTGCAGCTAATGTCGTCCAACGGCCGCTATATTTCTGTGACCAAAGACACAGATTATGGTTATCCACGTGTCGGATAACTGGCCAGAGAATACCGCCTGACTTTTGTTTAAGTAGGTTCCTGACGTTGAGCCTTATTGGTAGTATTGCGGCTGGCTCGGGAAGGGCCCCGTTAAAATCAGTGTTCGAGGCCGCATCTGTGGCGGCAAGGAAAAAGGACCACAAAATGAGAGACAACCATCTGACCCGCAGGCGCTTCCTGCGTAATTTAGCCGTGGCCGCCCCGGCGGGATCCGTATTGATGATCGACCCGGCAATGGGACAGGATCTGCCCCGCCTGGCACTCGACGACCCACTGGCAGTAGGTCTGCAGTATGTGGAGGACGCAGCTCAGTCCAAGGCCCCGAATTATAAGGCGGGCCAGACCTGTGATAATTGCCTGCAGATTCAGGGTAACGAAGGCGATGCCTGGCGGCCGTGTGCCATCGTGCCCGGTAAGTCCGTTGCCGCAGCCGGCTGGTGTGCTGTCTGGGTCGCGAAACCGGCCTGATTACCCGCTATGCTCTGTCCGCTGGTGACTAGATCACCAGCGGATTTCTTGTTGCGGCAACGAGTACCACGTAGCTGAAGCACAGCAGTGCGCCGACAAAGGCACGAATGCGTATTTGCCGGGTCCGTCCATAGGAAAGGGCAATAGCGCCCAGTACGATATAGGCAAGCAAGCCCAGCATTTTGGCCGTCAGCCACCCGTTTACCAACGGGTACTGTTCGACAAATGTGGCGGTCCACACTGCGCTGATCAGCAGGATGGTGTCGTTCACATGGGGCAATATGCGCACGGGCAACGCCTTGAGTAACGGCGATCCCTTTAGCATCCAGATGCCGCGCAGCACGAAACCGCAAATCGTTACCGTTATTGTGATCAGATGAACTGTTCTCACGATGATAAAAAGCTGGGCGTCAGGCATGGTGTTCCTCGATAATTAGCGGCTTGCGGATTGTTACAGAAATATGCCGACCATAGAAATAATTCCGGACGATCATGAAGATTTTTGGCATCGCAGGTTTTAAAAATGTGGGCAAGACCACGCTGATCGTCGACCTTATCAGGGTGCTGCGGGCCAGGGGTCTGCGCGTGGCGACGATTAAGCACGCCCATCACGAATTTGATATAGATCACCCCGATAAAGACAGCTTTAAGCATCGCGAGGCCGGGGCAGAGGAGGTCATCGTGTCCTCAAGCCGGCGCTGGGCCCATATACGAGAGTTGGGTGCAGGCGAGGAGCCTGGCCTGCAGGAATTGCTCGGGCACCTGGCTGACGTAGATCTGGCCCTGGTAGAAGGTTACAAGCATGGTGATCATCCAAAGCTCGAGCTACGCCGTGCCGGCATCGATGCGCATAAGCTCGCCGAGCTGGACGAAAATATCGTGGCGATTGTTAGCGACGAAGAACTCCGTGATGAAGTTGTTGCGGTGATCGACAGGGCGGATATCGAGGCGATTGCCGATTCCGTTACTGCAAACGCTGTCGACGTGCAGTGATTCAGGACTGGACGCTGTCGTCCTCTTTCGGGACCACGAAGGCCTGCAGCGAAATACGTTCTACCGCGAGCTTCGAGCTGTAAGTCACCTTGTGATAGACAGTATGCTTGTTGATGACGAGCCGATTGGCGATCGGTGAGACAGCGTGTCCGATACCCCTTAGCCTGTCTTCTTTTGATTCGTAATAAATCAGGTCGCCAAACCAGTTGGGTTTCCAGACATCGTTTAAATAGAATGTTATGGCTGTATGCGTGTGGGCATCGCTGTGTTCGCCTATGCCGGAACTTGGCTGCCATCGATAGACACCGAGCAGGATACTGGCGTCATCATCCACCAGATCCAATTCCCGTACCCGGTCCACAAAGAGCTGCGCTTCCGGCGGCAAGTCATCGTCGTCTGTCAGCCACATGCGGCTCATGAGGCATTCGCCAAAATCGAGTGTTATATAGACACTCCAGTCCCTGTCTTCACGTGTGACATCGGTGGGCAGGCTAAGCGCCCAGTGCTGGACTTTCAGGAACTCTTCGGGACTAAGGAAGTCGTCGAACAGGACAGGGGTCCTGCCGGTGTCGCTGCTCTCCTGGGCCTCGCCTGAGCCACCCAGAATAAGGCGCTTTAGCATTTTCCTGGCAGGGGCGGGCACAAAAGATTTCAGCCCTGATCCGGTATTACTCATTGACACTCAAACCTCGAATTAGGAGACGACAATATACCAGAGTGGGGCAGGCAGTAGTTGTCGGTGCTTTTACGTATATTGGCAATTAGCCGTATTCCGGGCGAAAGTCTGGCAGACATTAGGGGATGTGACCCGGGTTGCAGTGTCTGACCGGCGGTGTGCTATTTTTTGCCTGTGTATTGATCCGAGCGGATTATGTTTGGTAGCTACAGAACTATTCTGGCGCTGTTAGTGTTGTGCATGCACCTCTTTGAGCTGCCAATGCTCGGTAGCTATGCGGTGTTCGCATTTTATATTCTTAGCGGTTACCTGATGACGCTGATCATGCACGGTACGTATGGGTACACGTGGGTCGGGTTGAAGAAATATGCGATTAACCGCTTCCTGCGGCTGTATCCAATGTACTTCGCAGTGCTGTTCTTTGCGATCGCACTCGTGTGGGCGCTGCCCGATATCTGGGTCATCCGGTATTTCAAAGTCCTGTACATACCAGAGGATCTGGAAGGCTGGTTTGCGAACCTGACCTTCATTTTTCCCATGTTTAACCCGGCGTACTACGAACCGCGCCTGGTTCCCACGACCTGGGCACTCACGGTTGAAATGTTTAACTATTTCCTCGTGGCCATCGGGTTTTCCCGTACGGCGAAAGCCAGCTTTATCTGGCTGGGGCTGAGCCTGGTTTACGTTGGCTGGACCTTTGCCAACGGCCTGAACTATGAGTGGCGTTACCACACGATTTTTGCCGGCTGTTTGCCGTTTGCCGTGGGTTCGCTCATCTATCATTATCGTGACAGCCGGTTGGGTGATTACCTGGGTGACAAGTACCTCGTGATCCTGCCCATTGCGTTCTTTGCCAACGCCTATGTCGCCCATCGGGTCGATGCCCTGTTTGCGGTGTGCTGGTATATCAACGTGGTCCTGAACGCAGCGTTCATCTTCAAGCTGCTCGGCATGGGCCGTTCGAGTCCTTATCGCAAGCTGGACACTGCGATCGGCAAGTACAGCTATCCCATCTATCTCCTGCACTGGCCGGTTGGGTTGATCGTCTGTTACACGCTGTGGGATCGGCCGGCTACAGGTGCCTATTTTTCGATTACCTCGAGCCACTCGCTTATATCGGGCGCAGTATCTTTACTGGTAGTTTTTGCGCTGTCGTTCGTCCTTATCAAACTGATAGATGAGAAGGTCGATAAGGTACGCGCTTCGGTAAAACTGCGCAAAAGCTGACGTCTTCTCCTGCCGCAAATCCGGACAGCGGTTTCCGGCTACCTTATGTGGACGAGGCAACACAGGTCGGTTACCCTGCGCAACTCTTACGGAGGTTAGGACAGATGGCGGATTCTTTTGTTAACAGTCCCATGCGGGACAACTGGTACCAGCGAAGTTCATTTTACGGTGCATCATTCGCGCTCATTACTACAGTAAGTGAGTCTGGTCAAACGAATATAGGTCCGTACCAGTTGAGTGCTCCCTTCGAAGTGATCGACCGCCGCTCGTGGATGGTTATCAGCCGCCCCACGTCGAATACCGCCACGAACGTGAAGCGTACGCTCAAGTGTGCGATGAACTTTGTCGAATACGATGAAGAAAGTATCAAGACGGTGCTGGAGTTTGGCTATCCAGGGCAGACAACCGAAGAGAAGATGGAGTACAACACTTTTGAGCTTATCGACAGCCCGACACCCGGCCGTGAATCGAACGATATCTATCCAAAGATTATCAAGGATGCTTTCCAGGTATATGAGTGCACACTGGATGTGGAACGCATAAATGAGAATCCAATATTGCGGGACTCGGCATCCGCGCACCTGTTGCTGAACATCGATAACATCCTTCTCAAAGAAAGCTGGGTGAAGATGCTGGACGGTAGTGGCGATAAGATGCCCAATATCCCGCTGACCTACGGGTTTCGTGGTGCAAGCACATTCTGGTTCGGCGACAGCAAGCCCGCATACAAGTTGCCGATTCCCGAACGCGGACCGAAAGTCGAGGTTGTGATGTACGAAGCCAACCGCCTGGATGACGAGGTGCGGTTCACCCAGGAGGCATGCGAGCAACTGGTCGGAATTCCACCGGCATTTATGGTTACCGTGCTGGAAGGCATAGTTAAAGTTGCCAAAGAGCGTGATGTTTTAGAAATCGACGAAGCCTTCGTTATCCAGGTCAACAAGGAACGTGAAGAAGCAGGTTATTAGCTGCTGCCCGGGTACACCGGTGACCATGCACCACTCACTGAACATAGGCTGAATCCACCCTGGCCAAAACCGGTGCTTTGACCCGGACTTCTGCTAGGGTGGCAGAATCACAATAAGCGGGCTGCGCAGCCAGATGGCCCATAACGACAAGAATTCAGAACGGACCAGTCCTTCGGACTACCTGACGCGGCGAGGGTTTCTCGCAACGAGTGGCGGGCTCGCGTCGCTGGGACTGGCAGCGCTTGCGCATCCCGGGACCCCTGTACGCGCCAAATCACCCGAAGCAGGGGTCGCAGGACCTCCGTTTAACAGCATACGTGACTGGGTCGCCGCGCTGGATGCGCACGGATTATTGCTGCGAATCCCGGAGGTCGATCAGGACGCTTATCACGCAACAGGTTTTTTTTACGAGATGACCGACCGGTTTACCTGGTGGGGTGCGCCGGCACTACTCTTCGACCGGGTAAAGATCGAAGGTAAGTGGGTGGAAGGGCCGCTGCTCGCCAACCTGCAGGGCCATATGAGTGCAGATGCAATTATCTGGGGACTCGAAGTCACCGGTGATTACAAGGTCGATTTTCGGCATGCGCGCAACTATATGCGCAAGTTTTACAAGGATAATAGCCACCGCTGGCCCACGATTCCGCCATCGGTAATAGATAGTGAGGCCGCTGCATGCAAGCAGGTTGTGTTGCGCGGTAATGATATAGATTTGCGCCGCTTTCCATTTGTACAAACCAATCCAGGTGATGGTGGGCGCTACGTAAATTCCGGCTCGGTCGTAACCCAGGATGCAGGCGGGCGTATTAATCTCGGCACCTATCGATGCCAGATCAAGGGGCCGCGCAAAATCGCCCTGAACCCCGAAACCACGCAGACGGGTTACCGGATGATTACCGAGGCGCGCGAACGGGGCGCTAAAAGCTATCCGGTTGCAGTAGTTGTGGGCCAGGATCCGCTGGTATTCATGATCAGCAGTACCAAGTTATCCGGTTTCCCGCGCCCGGGAGCGAAGATCCTCGACGAGTTATCGCTGGCGGGTGGCTTGCGAGGCGAGCCGCTCGAGGTAGTGAAATGTGAAACGAATGACATGCTGGTGCCGGCTCATGCGGAAATGGTTATCGAGGGTGAAGTCCTGTTCGATGAACCGCTGGAGCCGGAGGGTCCGTTTGGGGAAATGTATGGTTATCTCGGTCCCCGTGACCCGGAAAAATTCTGGATGCATGTGACAGCGGTGACACACCGTGAAAAACCCTGGATTACGAACATGTTTACCGGGTTGGAGCGCGGCATGGTTGCTGCGCCCTTCTACACGCTGATCGAACATGAACTGCAAGAGAGGTTTCCCTATGTCACCGAGTATTACCAGCCAACCGATACGATGGGCATCACCTACCTCACGATAAAGAAAACGAAAGCGGGGCAGGGGTTGGAAGTAGGCAAGGCAGTTGCGCGGACCGATCCCATGGCCAAGATAACCGTAGTACTCGACGACGATGTCGACCTGTTAGATCAGCAGGCTATCCTTCGCGCCATAGTGGCGCGCTGGCAGCCGCATCCGGCGACGCACATCGTCGAAGACGGCCGGGGCATCATCATTGATCCCAGCCAGCGCGCGCCCCGCAAGACCAGCAAGATTGCCATCGATGCCACCCGTCAGTTTCCGGAAGAAGGGGGCCCTGCAGTTTTTGCGGCCAACAGTCGCGACCTCCTGAACGAGCTTCAACCTGATGCGATTGACCAGGCTGCAGCACTGTACGGCAAGTTGCTGAGCAAGTGGGCCGAGGGTTAGTGCCCGAACTGCGCTATACAGCAACGCCCCGATCCTGACACGCGTTATGTGAACAACAACCGGGGGCAGAAACGGCGTTTCCCGGTGTGCCAAAAGACTCCGGACCAATGCCGGGGGCGCGAAGCCGTTCCGTTGATACAACCTATTGATTCCGCTACCATCACGGCCTGATTAGCGCTCCGCATGGCCCATCGCTGCTCGTGCTCATGGAGTAGCATTCTTAAAGTATGGAGAAAAATATGTCGGACGCGACAGAGCCGCAAGGTCGATCCGCACCTGCGGTCAACCAGAAAAGCTCCCTGCCGGCCAAGCTCGCCAAGAAAAGTATAGCTGCGATCGATGCCGTGTTTCCCGGTGCGGAGAAGCACCTGTTGCCGATGTTCCGGTCCTACAAGCTGCGGCTCAGGAGGGCTCTCTGGTCGATGCGTACGGGTCAGGGCAAGGTCGATTCCGCCAGGGCGGGCAAGGCGCTGATTACTGTCGATCCACGTTCGATCGAGCATTGCTCGAACAAGGAGTTCTCCTACGGTTATTTCCAGGGCGCCATCATGGATGGGGACTGGGACCTGTCGACCAAGCGTTTTGAGGACCTCGATGTCTATAAAGCCTTTGAGGCAGTGTGCAAGAACAAGACCTCCGACTGGCCTGAGACCTCTTTTTACCAGCGAGCCATAAAACGGATTAATGAGGGCGGGAAGCCCTGGAAATGCGCGACCGAGGAAGAGTTTTACAAGCGTTGCGAATCCCTGGCGGAGCTTTACAACACGATAGAGCGCGATGGCTACCAGCCGCACTCGGAACGTAGTGCCGACGTCGAAGCCAACGAGGACCGCCTGGACGAAATATCGGTAGCGATCGGGCGTACGGGTGAATTACTGTTTTCGGATGGCGCCCACCGGCTTGCTGTCGCGAAGCTCTTGGGAATAAAAGAAATTCCGGTAACTGTCCCGGTGCGGCACAAGGAATGGGACAAGTTTCGCGGCGAATTACTGGAACTGGCAAACCTGCAGAATAAGGGCCTTCTGTACCAGCCGTGCACCCATCCTGACCTGGTCGATATTCCGGCAACCCATTCATGCGACGACCGCTTCGATGCGATCAGGAAGCATCTGCCCGGTTCTTCCGGCGCGTTGCTGGATATAGGCTGCAACATGTCCTATTTCACCCACCGGTTCGAGGATGAGGGCTTCGACTGTATCGCATCGGAGAATGCCGATATACATTTATACTTTATTAACAAGTTCAAAAAGGCAAATAACAAGAAATTTGAATTGCGCTCAGGCTCCGTACTGGAAGATGAAGTAATCATGAGCCGGGAGTACGAGGCCGTGCTCGCCCTGAATATTTTTCATCACTTCCTCAAGACCGAGAAACTTTTTATCCAGCTGACGAATTTTCTGGATAACCTGAAAACCAGATATATTTTTCTCGAAACACATCTGCATGAAGAGATCCAGATGGAAGAAGCGTACAAGAAGTTCACGCCGGAGGAACTCTGCCAGTTTGTGGCCGACCACACCGGCCTGGGCGGGTATACGCTAATTCATACGGCAGACGACGGACGGCCCCTGTACGTACTGAAGTAGAATCCTGAGTATCTGTCCGTAGCCACTTGAACGGACACTGCTATCCAAGTTCGAGACCGGTGATGCAGGCCTGTTCGTTGGCCGTACCGTATAGTCCACGCTCATCCTGTACCGGTGTCGCAAGCGATACCTCAGGATCGTGGGTAAAGAACAGGCGGATATTGCGGTCTATCAATTCGCGTAGGAACTGTTCTTTTTCATCAATGAGTTTCTCGGGGTAGCGGTCGAAGCCCATCGTTACCGGCAGGTGTACCCATACTCGCCCGGGCATCAGGTCCGAGCAGAATGCGACCCCGCCGTCGCCGCCGACGATAGCGATCATAAGCCCCGGCGTGTGGCCGTCGCTGTACCAGAAGCGCACGCTGTCGCCCAAAGCAACGGCTGTATCGCCGGCCACAAGCTCAAGGCGGCCGCTGTCCTCCAGCAGGGGCTGCAGTTCGGGGATAAAGGACGCGCGGTCCCGTGGATGTGGGTTGCAGGCCCTCTCCCAGGCCAGCTCGCCTACTATGTAGGTGGCGTGCGGAAAGCGGAGCGACATTTCCAGGCCTTCCTGCCAGTCGGAGAGCAGACCGCCCGCATGATCGAAGTGCAGGTGGCTGAGCACGACTGCGTCGATGTCGTTTTCAGACAGTCCGTGCTCCTCGAGCGAATCGATGATCCGGTTACGGTCGCCTTCGATACCAAAGCGTACGCGTAGCTTGGGCTCGAAGAATGCACCTGTACCGGTCTCGAACAAGACGTTCTTGCCGCCCAGATCTTTGATGAGCAAACCGCGGCAACTCAGGCGGATAAGACTCGCTTCGTCGGGCTTTACCCACTTCTTCCAGAGCGCGCGCGGCACGTTGCCGAACATCGCGCCGGCATCGATATTCTGGTAGTTGCCTTCGACGGAAAAAAGCTGCATTTAGTCTGCCTTCGAAGTCCTGGCGAGCCTTATCGGAACCAGCGCGAACCCGGGTAGCGCTTCACCAGCATACGGTCCAGCCCGAGCCACTGTCCCGAGGGCCAGGCAAGGAAAATTGCATTCAGGATAAAGAAAGGGATAAGCGATGCATCGTAGTAACCGCCAATAGCGAAATTAACAAGTATGAAAAAACTTATGCCGGCGGCCCAGCGGGTCGTGCAGCCCAGTAACAAGCCGAGGGCCGAGTAAAGTTCTCCAAATGTTACGAAGTAGGCTACGGGTATGTAGAGTGGTATCGCGAATAACTGCAGGTACATAACTGCGAAACTGTCGGGCGGCATTTCGGTCAGCCGGTCGAGGAATACTTCCCTGAGCATGTCTGTATTCAGCCAGCCGGTGTTGAGTTTGTTGATCCCGGCCGCAAGCCAGAAAATGGCGAACAGGGTGCGCAACAGCAGGTGCATAATGATGCCCGTAAACCGTATCGGGTTCTGGCGAATCCACTGCCAGGACCAAATACTCACTAAAGCACTTGCCGCCTGCATCATGAGGTGTCGCCCGCCGGTTGATGACGGTTGATAATTTCCAGCGATTCCCAAAGTGGCATACGCTGGCAATAGCCTGTCGGTGTGCTTGCCGTGCTGTCGAGCCAGGCCCTCTCTACCCTGTCTATCGTATACCTGCCGATTTCGATGATCGCAGGCTCCAATGCGATATGTGCTTCGAGCGCTTCCGGCCCTGACCATAGTCCACCGGTGATTTCGTATACGTTGACGGGGCGGGTGTGACCGGATTGTGCGAGCGAGTTCGAGTCAAAGTTTCTGACAAACCATTCCCAGATCGTAGCAACCTGCGACCAGAAGGTGCGGGTTTGCAAATGATAAATCGTGAAATCGCCGGCTTCCGGTACGCGCTCGTATTGCTTAGCCTGTACTCCGGTTTCGCATAGAACGATCGCTTCACACATCGTGCATATTTCACCGAAGCGTCCCACAAGGAAGTAGTCGGCGTAGGCGGGGTTGTTGACCTGGCTGATGACCGGGATCGGTGTGCAGCCCAGGATAAGCAGCAAGCAAACTGCAAGCCTGTGATTAAAATATTTGCTCATTCGTTGGGTATCGGCCACTGCCCGAAAAGCTTTTGATTGGGCTATAGTGCCGGATTGAAAGCAGCGCTTCATCCCCGCGACCGGCCATTTCGTTCCACTTGCCGGTCAGACCGTGTTTTTGGGCGCTGAAACGTCCGGAATCGCCCTATTATTGCTGCCCCCGGCGCGGCCAGCATCGCATCGGAAGTCAAAAAAAACTAAAAACAGGGAATACCAATGGCTGAGCAGAGTACTGTAAAAACTATCCACGAGTTTCTCGAGGACAACCCGAACGTAGATGTTTCCAAACAGTGGGAGCGTTGCTGGAACATACACGGCAAAATAGCTGACCGAATCCTGGGTTACTTCAGCGATGCCCAACTGCATCCTATTTCCGAGGGCGCCGACTACTACACATCCCCCGACGGCCAGATGGAAGGAGCCTTTTTCGGCTACACAGGCGGTGGTATTGACTGGTTCGTGCGCTCGTGGCTGGGCAACCGCAAAGCCAGCATTATCGACATGAATATCAACGTTACGCTGGGGCAGGAAACCAGGGTGCCTAACCTGATGATTATCTTTGGTACCGTACCAAACTTGCTGTTTTACGCGGATTACGTGGCGCGAGCTGATGTGAAGGTCAGCGAAGATTACGTCAGGAAGTATTACGAGGGTGAGGCTAACCAGGACTATCTCGAATTTCGCTCTAATACAGATTTCGTCTGGTCCGCAAGCCATGGCCCGGCTATACGCGGGATGCAGTCACCGGTGTGCTCGAGTTACATCACCGAGCTAAGCGACGAGCATATTGATGTGTGCGAGGCTTACCTCGAGAAATTTGTCGACCGCTGGTTCCGCTGGCTGGACGAGGCTGAAGAAGTACCGCTCGACGAGCGGGATACTCTGCAGAACTATGATTTCACCTATCGTGAATACACAAACCGTTCCGATCCCATGAATGTGCTGGCGGAGAGAGTATTTACCCCGGAGAAAGCCAAATTTATGTTGGACCGTCGTGCCGGAATCGTGCAGATGGATGCCGATCGCGGCAAGTGGCGTAAATCAGCTGCATAAAAACCTAAGCAGCTAGAAATCCCAGTCATAAAGCCCAATCGTAAAAAGGGCCGGCATTGCCGGCCCTTATCGTGCTCGCCCCGCTGCTATTAAAGCTGCGAGACCCGGGAGGCCGGGGCGACTTCAATCGCACTGACAAGCGTCTCTTCGTTGAAGCGATTGGCGATGCACTCGGTGGTCGCGATTTCAGTAGTAATGTCACCAGCTACAGCCTGGGTTTCGATCACGAAGGTGTACCGGGAACGGTCCTTGCGGATGTCTGTAACCAGGTGGCGCAGCCTGCGCTCTATGCCGGCCCCGAGCATGGTGTCGATCTCTGCGACGCAGCGATCCAGTTCGTTGCTGTAGTTGCTCCGCGAAATCAGATCATTGGCCAGGGCCGCGGGGGCCGTTGAAGCGATAAGTATCAGGGCGCCTGTGATGGTAATAAGCTTGTTCATGACGTACTCCCGTTTTCTGAATAGCCTGTCTGTCAGGCCGATGGCCACAGACTGCCGCCTCCGCGTTAGCCTTTCTTGACCGTATCCGAACGAAACTCTGACCTTTTTGTGACCATGCCCGGAAGCTTGTCGCATAAGGTCTGCGGCAAGATAGGGCGCGTCGCGGTATCCTTCAGGCTCTATGCATAAGCCGAGCGCAACCAGCTTCCGATTCGCAGGCCGTAGCCTCGATCCTGTATTGCGGGAACTGCGACTCAGTGATGAATTGCGGGAGGTCGAGCCCAAGGTATTCGACCTGATCGAGTATCTGCTCAGGAACCGGGAGCGGGTAGTCAGCAAGGACGAGTTGCAGGACAAGCTCTGGCCCGATGTAGTAGTTACCGAGGCGTCGCTTTCCCGCGCGATAATGAAGGCCCGGAAGGCGCTGGATGACCACGCTCAGGAGGCGGAGGTTATCAGGACCGTGCCACGCAAAGGATTCCGCTTTGTAGCGGATGTGCGGGAACCGGCCGGTAGTGTGTTCCTGGCAGAGGGATTATCGGATGTGCATTTTGTCGAGAATGACGGCACTCATATCGCATGGCGTACGCTGGGAGAAGGGCCGACTGACGTGTTCTTTGCCCCGGGCTTCGTTTCACACCTTGATACCCGTTATCGCATTCGCGAGGTCACGGAATTCGATACGCAGCTCGCAAAGGGGAGGAGACTGATTGCCTATGACAAGCGCAGCGTAGGACTTTCAGAGCGCATTGGTGAGCGCCCGACCCTGGAGCAAAACGTGTCGGATATGCTTGCCGTGCTTGATGCGGCAAAGAGCAAACGTACGGTCATTTTCGCGGTTTCCGAAAGCGGGCCGGTGGCCTGCAAGTTTGCGGCCAAATATCCCGACCGGGTCACGGCACTGATTCTTTACGGCACCTTTGCGCGCGGACTCAAGGATGACGACTATCCGCACATGTGGAGCCATAAAACCTATGACACCTGGGTGGACAGCCTTATCTCTCAATGGGGCGGAGCGGCATCACTGGAATTGTTTGCTCCGTCGATCGCTAACGATCCGGTCGCACAGGACGGCTGGGCACGCTATCTGCGCTCGGCCGCAACGCCCGGCGTTATCCGTGGCATCTTCGAAGTGCTGCGCGATATCGATGTGCGCGACGAACTCGACCAGATTCGCTGTCCGGCACTGGTACTGCACCGCAAGGGCGACAAGTTGGTGCAGTGCTCGGCGGGGCGGGATCTGGCGGAGCGTATCCCGGGGGCTAAATTTGTCGAACTGCCGGGCCAGGACCACTGGTGGTTCATCGGCGACCAGCAACCCATGCTGCAGGCGATGCAGCCATACCTGCAGCCGGCCTCTGATACTTAGTAAGGGCGTTTCAGGTATTTGCCCGCAGGTTTACCGATAATCCTGCCTTCGTCGTACACGCGTTCGCCACGGAGGAAAGTGGTTTTGACCTTCGCGGTCAGTTCCATACCTTCGAACGGTGTATGGCCCTGGCTGGACTCCGACTTGCCGGAGTCAACGGTCCAGGTTTCGTTAGGGTCGAGGATGGCGAGGTCGGCATCGAGGCCCTCGGCGATATCACCCTTGCTGCGTAACCCGAAGCGCTCGGCGGCGTTGTAGCTCGTGAGTCGCGCCATGTCATTCCAGCTTAAACCGCGCTTGCGGCCTTCGGTCGCAAGTGCTGCGAGCATGTACTCGGTGCCTCCGAAGCCCGACTTGGCCAGCCAGATATCGCCGGGTTTGCGCTTATCGACTTTCTGCTCATATTTGCAGCAGGCGTGATCCGAGCAAACCCAGTCGATTTCACCGGCGATCAGTGCTTCCCACAGGAATTCCACATCTTCGCGCGGGCGTATCGGCGGGTTTACCTTGGCGAGGCACCTGGTCTTGGCATCGACATCCAGCATCAGGTGGCCGATCGTGACTTCGCGGCGGAAATTAATATGCGGGAACACATCTGCCATCTGCAGCGCCGCCACCACGGCCTTGCGTGAAGTGAGGTGCAGCAGGTTGATGTTCGGAAGATCCGTCTCATTTGCGAGGTACGATGCGATAAAGATCGCCAGCCCTTCCGAGTGCGGTGGCCGGGCGGCGCTGTAGGCGCGCAGGCCCTTGAGCTTGCCTTGTTTTTCCACCATCTTCGTGTAAGCGGCCATAATCTCGGCAGTTTCACAGTGCAGGCTTAGCGAGATCTCGTTCGCCTTGTCCGGGTTGCGTTCTATCGCTTTCTTGACGCCACGCATAACGAACTCGAAATGCGCATAGTCATACTTCTCGTCACTGCCGATCATCAGGAACTCCGACTGGTTGTCGGATGCGCCGTGTAGTCCGTGACCGCCGTAGAACATAAATATTTTGAATGAGGTCACGCCATGTTTTTCCACCAGCATCGGGATCTCACGGATATGCTGGCCGGACATCGGTGCGAGGTGATACACGTAATCTACGTGGAAGTTATTCTTCGAAAGTTTCAGTACTTCCGGGAAGAAATCTTTGTAGGGGCCGCCTTTGTTGAGGTAGTAGCCACCGGTACGTATGTAGTTCAGGCTCGAGGTGACGCCGCCCTGTGCTGCTGCCCGGCTTTCGGTCACGGCATCTTCGTCTAACGGTGCGTAGATGCCGGTATGCATGTGTGGATCGACAAGACCGGGAAAGGCCAGCCGGCCTTTGCCGTCGAAGGACTTTTTCGCCTTGCTCCTCGCAATACCGGGAGCAATCCTGGCGAATTTACCGTTCTTGATAGCGATATCGACTGCATCGACGATCGATGCATGCGGACGAACGACGCCAACATTTTTTATTACGAGATCATATTCTTTTGCTGCGGCCATGCTTTCCCCCTCGCGTTGGTGCTCCTTTCTTTCACATACTCCAACTAGCTAAATCTAGGCATCACGTGTTCACCGATCAGTTTCAACCCATCCATCGGGTCGTCGAACAGCCTGACGGACAGCTCAGTAAGCCCCGAAGTCGAAAAGGCTTCGAAGCGTTCCAACTCGCGGTCGATATCGCTGACATCACCCGCAGAAGACATGCCGGCGATAAGCTTATTAATTGTTGCTTCCGGCACGTTGTCAATCTCGCCGGAGCGTGACCAGTAGGCCTTGAAGAAGCTGTCCCAGTTGTCGACAACTACCTGCACTTCTTCGTCACTGTCGACATGTTCCCGGATATAGTGTTTGTACTTGGCTGCGATTGCGCCGCGCCAGATCAACTCCCGGCGTGCCTCATACATCGATTTCTCTTTATCTTCCTTAATGTGCCAGGCCCAGAAGTTGCCGATGCGAAAATTGTCTGCGGGCCATTCGCGTTTCTCGAAACCCTGGCCCACGTTCTCCATGGCTTCCGGCATCATGTCAACGGTGAAGTCGCTTAGCTGTATACCGTCTGCGATGCGCGCGCCCATGCGGACCATCATCGGACCGCTGCAGCAGCCGATGATGAGGGGACCGTTTTCAGCCTTCGCCCAGTCTTGCTGGAACGGGCGGGTAATCTGGAAGATCTCCCCTTCATAGGAAAAGTTCATCTTGCCGCTGCGGGCCAGGTTCAGGACTTCGATACATTCCTGCACGCCGCGGACGCGGCGTTCGGGGTAACGGTTTCCTGAAACAGGATGTTTAACGGGCCATACCGGGGCGTCCTTGTGGATCTTCCAGCCCAGACCGCCCAGCACTCCGCCGCCGCCGCTGATGCCCACCATGCCGCGGCCGTTCGATGCTTCGTTCAATGTGAGCAGCGCGTTTGCCATTTTCAGCGGGTGTAACTCCCAGGGACTGACAGCCAGCGGCCCGAGAATAATTTTTGAAGTAACCATGGCGGCCGGCATTAGCGTCATAAAGCCGTCAAAGTTCTGGTGGTAATTCGAAGTCCAGAGTGCCCGAACGCCCAGTTTCTCCGCTTCGACGGCCAGTTCGACCACCTGCGACGGGGTGGCGTCACATTCCAGAATGATATCGATATCCATTAGTTTTCCTGTTATTGGTTCTTGTGATTAGGCGCTGCACGCTCGACGGGCGAACAAGATTATCAGAAGCGTGTGTGTTTGTGGCGCTCCCCGCAGGTTTTAGTGCCGAATTCCTGCAGACACTGTAGAATGCGTGCCACTTTTCGAGGGGATTCATAAAGCAGCGAGTCGGCTCGGGGGCCGGTTAAGCTCTTTTCATTGACCGACCCGGACCGCTTGTCCTGCAGGGCTTGCGGCATCGGATCGGTAGGGGAAAAAGATCGGCCCGATGGAAGACACACAACCCGCACAGGCTGGTGCAGGCAGCGGTAAAGCTCGAACGATCCTGCTTGCCGGGCTGATTACCTACGGAATCGGCCAGTCGTTGCTTTACATCATATTCGCGCCGCTGGTTCGCGAGATTGGCCTTCCTGAATGGCAGATTGGCGTGCTCATATCAGCGTCCAATGTCGCCATTCTTTTTTCAGCCCCGCTCTGGGGTAAGACCAGCGATCGTATCGGGCGGCGTACCGTTTTCGTCATCGGCCTGCTGGGCTATGCGGCCGGCTATGGCGGTCTCGCGTTTGGTGTGCAGGCCGGAATCTGGGGCGTGATTGTCGCAACTCCGCTGTTCCTTACGCTGCTGGCGGCACGCCTGGTCTATGGCGTTTTCGCCGGGGGTGTGCAGCCGGCTGCGCAGGCGTATATAGCCGATACGACTGATGAAAGTTCACGGGCGCAGGGAATGGCCCTCGTCGCTGCATCCGGTGGGATAGGAACGATTATCGGGCCCATATTCGGCGGGCTGCTTGCCGAAATCAGTTCGTTATTTCCAATGTATGCTGCCGCAGCACTCGGTCTGGGCTCTGCACTGTGGGCACAGTTTGGTTTGATCGAGCCGGAAACTCATGCGAGCAATGAAAACCGTGAAGGCATGTTCAAAGTATTCGGACGTATCTTTCCATACTTGCTGGGCTGGTTCGTGATCTTCATGGTATTCACATCCATTCAGATCGTGGCAACATTTTTTGTTAGTGACCAGATTGGAATCGATACGACGCCGGGTATTATCCGGGTAACAAGTACTGCATTTTTCTGCATGGCTATAGTTACCGTCATCATGCAGGTGCTGGTCATGCAGGTATGGAAGATGCAGCCAAAAATCCTGTTGCGCAGCGCCTTTATTATATTTGGACTGGTTTTACTGGGCATGACGCAGGTTGAGGGTTTATTCGGTCTGTATCTCGTGTTTGCGGGTATGGGATTTGCCGTCAGCCTGGCGATGCCCAGCCTTAGTGCCGCTGCAAGCCTGTCGGTGGGGCCGCAGGAGCAGGGTGCAGCAGCGGGCCTGCTCGCCGCTGCGCCGACCTTCGGTATGGTGTTTGGCCCCGCGACCGGTGCATTGATGTACGAAATCGATACACTCTTGCCTATGCAGGTGGGCGCTGTTATGACGATTCTGACCGGTATCTATTTCTGGTTTGTGCGCATACCATCTACGGCGAAGGAGGACCGAACATGATCGGTCGCAGAAAACTTCTGAGACAACTGGCTCTTATTCTGGGTACGACGCCCATTATCGGGATCGCAGAAACGGGCGCCGGCCCGCATGTGCAGGTATACAAGTCCCGGACCTGTGGTTGTTGTAATAAATGGATTGACCATTTGCGGGCCGCAGGTTTTGCCGTCGAAGCCAGCAATGTCGAGGATGTGGATGTCTATAAACGCGAGCACGGCGTGCCGGTACAACTGAGTGCGTGTCATACGGCGCTTGTGGACGGTTATGTCGTTGAAGGCCATGTGCCGGCAGAAGATGTCATACGCATGTTGCGGCAAAAACCGGATATTGCCGGAATTGCAGTGCCGGGCATGCCGCTTGGTTCACCCGGCATGGAAGTGCCGAACCCGGTTCGTTACGAGACCCTGTCATTTGACCGGGATGGCAATACCGAAGTATTTGCCGTCCACGAACCTGACTAGCAGCCAGCTGAGGCTCCTCACTCGGCTGCTAGACAAATGGCACTAAATTAATGTACCCGGCTTTGTGGGCGCGACGCGCACGGCGGTCCCTTCCGGAATTTCATCCGCCTCTTCCGGCGCGATAACCCAGCAGTTCGATTGCATCAGCGGGCTGATCTTGAAGGATTCCTGTCCCGGCAATACGCGGGCTACCAGGTTGCCTGAATCGTCGGTGCCCGCGCTGGCTTTGCCAAAGAACCGCAGACCGGGTTTTTTACGCATTGGCTCCGTGAGTTTTGCGGACAGGTAGCGTTCGTCCGGCAACCCGAGCATCGTGCGCAGTGCGGGGACCACGAAGAACCTCAGCCCGACGGCGACGGCGATAGGGTTGCCGGGTAAACCAAATACACGGGTCCCGTCGGGCAACAATGCGAACAACAGCGGCTTGCCGGGCCGGATTGCGACCCGGTGAAACAGTATGTCGGCACCCATCTGTTCCAGTGCAGCCGGCACGAAGTCCATGCGACCCGCCGATACTCCGCCGGTTGTTACGATCATATCCACATCCGGTTGCAGCGACTCGATGCGTTCTATCAGTTCATCGGCCGAATCACCCGTACGAAAGACGCCCGCATTTTTTGCCCCATACTCGTCCAATGCTGTCTGCAGATACGGCCCGTTGGCATCATGGATCATTCCCGGCTGCAATTCGCTTTGCTCGTCACCCAGTTCATTCCCGGTCGTGACGGCCGCAATACGCGGCAGGCACCGCACACTGATGCTGGTTGTGCCCGTGGCTGCCAGGCCCATAACCTGGTTTGCGCCGATAACCTGGCCTGCATCCAGCAATAGTGAGCCCTGCGCGAAGTCTTCCCCGGTCCGGCGCAGGTTCCGGCCACTGGCAACAGATTGCGTCAGTTCGATCGATACCGGCATTCCATCGCTATCGCGTTGCACCTGTACCTGTTCTACAGGAATTACTCCGTCATAG
Organism: Gammaproteobacteria bacterium; assembly: GCA_030746435.1. Classification (GTDB taxonomy): domain Bacteria; phylum Pseudomonadota; class Gammaproteobacteria; order Steroidobacterales. The sequence goes on from JASLMV010000006.1 coordinate 48,313, forward strand.
CCCGGGGGAAGTGCGGCGCCCGTCATGATTTCCCATGCGGTTCCTGCTTCGGCCTGTGCTGATCCGGTTTTTTCTCCAGCGGTTACTACACCCGTAACGGTTAAAACCAGCGGGTTGGTGTCGCTTGCGTCCCCGGTGTCCGCAGCACGCACTGCGTAACCGTCCATCGCAGAATTATCAAAAGGCGGAACTGCCATCGCAGACTCCAGCTTCACGGCGCTGACGTGGCCGACTGCGTCCGCCGGTGCAAGTTCGATGGTCGGCAGCGGCCCGGTATGGTCCGCAATAATCTTCAGTGCCTGGGCGTATTTCAGCATGACCGGTCGCTCGTTCCGCACAGGGGGAAGCCCATTGCGAGCATGGTTCTGTGCCTTATTGTAAAAATCATGTTCTTCATTCTTGTTATTCCGGGGCAATCTCTTACTGTGCTTGCCTTTGCGGGGACTGGGGCATAGCATCACCCCGGCACATTATTAGCATTGATAAATCAACGCCCACCGTAAGCGGGTCACTAATCCGGCGCAACTATGCCTGTTTCTACCAATAGACGCACTTTTCTGCAGGAATTCGCCGGTGCCGGGGCGGCGCCTTTGCCACTAAAATACGGCCCTGTCGCCGATGCCGGGGACTCTGCCTCGAATTCTTGTCATGGGGCCGACTTGGTTAGCGGTCGCCGGGATGTGCACCGAACCTGATATATAAAGAGGTTCACCCCTGATTTTGAGCTGTCAGAGAATAATAAGGTTAAGGATAAAGCAATAGTATGAGTGATTTGGCGAAAACGGTTCCGGACGGATCCGGGCGCAGTGTGTCGGGCAGGGATGCTGAGGTTACGGCGGCCGGCCGTTGTTTGTTGTATGCGTTGTTTTCTGACCTCGTCGCTTCGCCTTTCGATTCCGAGCCCGTGGTTGCCGGCGACACATTTAATGTTGCGGATCTGCCACTACCCTACGAGGTAAATGGTCTGGCCGAGTTACTTGCGGAATGGTTGCAGATCGATCGCGAGGACCTGAAGCGTGAATACAGCGGTCTGTTCGAAGTCGGCAGTAACGGGCCGCCTGTTCCTATACGTGAAGACCTGCACCGTAACCAGCCGGCTGGGCTGAGGGAAGACATTATTCGTTTTTATGATTTTTTCAGTTACGGGCTGGATGAGAAATTTGCGTGGGCGCCGGATCATTTGTCGATCGAGTTCGAGTTTATGCATTTCCTCTGTTTTCACGAGGCTGAGCAGGCTCAGGAAGAAGATGGCGATGTGCTTTCATTTCAACTTGCGCAGGCTGATTTCGCAGAGCGCCATCTGTGTAACTGGGTACCGGAACTGGTCGAACGCATTAATCAGCAGCAACCGGATGCGTTCTATGGAAAACTTTTTGAAGTGATTAGCGAGTGTTTACTGCGTGATTTCGAGTGGCAGGCAGGAACCATAAAAGAGTAGTACGACTGATGATTTACGGAGATGCCCCGGGGCGAGCCAGGAGCGGGAAATGACGGACAAGCAAGTAGCCATGGTAATAGACCTGAACAAGTGCATTGGTTGCCAGGCGTGCACGGCGGCGTGCAAGAGCCTGTGGACGGACGAGCCGGGCCAGGAGTACATGCTGTGGAACAATGTGGAGACCAAGCCGGGGCCTGGTTATCCGCGCTACTGGGAAGACGGTGGCGGAGGCTGGAACGAGGCGGGCACGGGGCTTAAGCCCGGGGTATTGCCGGTGAAGGAAGACCACGGCGAGGAGATAGGCTTAAACCACCGGGCGGTGTACTTCGAGGGCACCGAGACGCGGTTGCAGCAGGAACGCCCGATGGGCAAGGGGGCCAACTGGGACGAGGACACCTCCAGCGGGGATTACCCGAACAACTACCATTTTTACGTACCCAGGTTGTGTAACCACTGCACGAAGCCGGCGTGCCTGGAGGCCTGCCCGGTGCGGGCGATCTACAAGCGCGAGGCTGACGGGGTGGTGCTGGTGGACCAGGACGCGTGCCAGGGCTTCCGGGAGTGCAACAAGGCCTGCCCGTACGACAAGGTGTACTTCAACTACGTGACGGGCAAGAGCCAGAAGTGCATCTTCTGTTTCCCGCGGCTGGAGGAGGGTGTGGCGCCGGCCTGTGCCCGGCAATGCCCGGGGCGGCTGCGTTTTGTGGGCTTTTTAGAGGACGCTGACGGGCCGATCGACAAGCTGGTGAACCAGTGGCGGGTGGCCTTACCCCTGCACCCGGAGTACGGCACCGAGCCGAATGTCTTTTACGTGCCGCCGATATTGCCGCCGAAGTTTGACGAGCAGGGCAACTTCGTGGACGAGAGCGATCCCCGGGTGCCGCTGGAGTACCTGCGGAGCCTGTTCGGTACCCGGGTGGATGCAGCACTGATAACGCTGCACGAGGAGCTGGAGAAGAAGCAGGCGGGGCAGGCCAGTGAGCTGATGGACCTGTTGATTGCGAAAGAGTGGAAGTCACTCTTTGGCATCCCCGATGTCAAGGTCGCCTGAGGACGTTGCCGTTGCCGTCATACGTCGTTGCACGCACGCTCGAAACTGCTCACGTACTTCTGTGTACGCTGCGCGTTTCTCGCGTACGTGCGCCTCGTCTGACAACAACGGCTATCGCCCTCAGGAATACATGTGTTGCGATGAGCGGTTTGTAACAGCGGGCCTCAGGAAATATATTTTGAGGATTGGGTAAAAATTGTACTTACGGCTTTGCTGGGCAGGACGCCCGAATGTCGCGGAGGCCATGGATGGCCGAGAGCGACGAGCCGCGAACCCACTGAAGGTTAGACGAACTGCTTATTGTGATAGAACCTGGATCGAGTAATGACTGAACAACAGGCCCCGGAAACAACTAATTGCGGAGCTACAAACCAGGATACTTGTCCCACCTGCGGACTAATCTGTCTCTGGGCTTAGGCGCCTGAGCCTTTCATGCTGTTATACACCGCGGTTCAGTAAAGGAGAAATCGATTGCCGGAGCCACAGACGGATTCAGCATCCTGGCCTAAACCTGCAGTTGCCTGGTTTGCAGTCGGTGTGCTGGTGCTCGCGTTCGTATTCTCCATTGCAGACCGCATCATTATCAGCCTTCTCGTTGACCCGATTAAAGCTGATCTGGAACTGAGCGACAGTGATATGGGCCTGATGATGGGCCCTGCCTTTGCACTCTTCTATGCGCTGATGGGTTTGCCGATCGGCCGGATGGTCGATAAGCGCAGCCGTACCCTGATCGTCAGCGCGGGTATTTTCCTTTGGAGCATCATGACCGCTCTCTGCGGCATGGCCCAGAATTTCCTGCAGTTGTTCCTGGCGCGCGTCGGTGTCGGTGTGGGCGAGGCGACACTATCGCCGGCAGCCTATTCGATGATCGCAGACCTGTTTCCGAAAGAAAAACTGGGTCGCGCACTGGGTGTGTATCAGTCCGGGGCGTTCTTCGGAGTGGGGTTTGCATTGATATTCGGCGGCCTGGCAATTCAGTTCGCGAAGGGCGCCGAGTCGATTGTGTTGCCCCTGATCGGTAGCGTGAAGCCCTGGCAAATGGCATTTATCGCCATTGGTTTGCCCGGCGTACTGGTCGCTGCATTGATGCTATTGGTTAAAGAACCCTTACGCCGGGGCATCGCATCGGCTGCAGAAAATGAGATCAGCCTGGGGCAGGCATTTCGCTTCGCATTTAAACGCTGGCGGGTATTTATCGCGCACTATTCAGGCTTTGCCTTACTCGCGTTGCCAATGACAACACTGGCAACCTGGGTGCCGGCCTATTTCATCAGGGTGCATGGCTATTCTCCCCCCGAAGTAGGATTGCAGCTTGGTCTCATTGTCCTGATTTGCTCTCCCATCGGCGTGATTGCCGGCGGCTGGTTTGCAGATACGTTGTTTAAAAAAGGCCACACGGACGCCGCGCTGCGTGTCGCGGTGATGGCAGCTGTATTTATGATACCGGTCAGCTTTATTGCGACAACGGTCGGCGGCAAGGCTTTAGCGCTTATCCTCGCTTGTCCTTTTGCATTTGGCGCGAGTATATCTATGGGGCTTGCCCCCACCGCTTTGCAAGTGGTTACACCCAATCGTTTGCGCGGGCAGATCGGCGCTGCCTGGATGCTGTTCCTGAATATTATTACCGCTGCACTGGGCCCGTGGGCTGTCGGCGTTATTAATGACGCATGGTTTGGCGACCCGCTGGCGGTTGGCCAGTCGATCGCAGCCGTCAATGTTTTTTCGGTCACTCTTGGGGGTCTCATACTGTGGGCCACCTGGAAACCTTTCCGCCAGGCTGCCGAGGAGCAGTCGGTCTGATTGGGTGGTTGCGATGCCGTTGCCACCGGGAGATATGCATGAAAATTTTTAAAATCCCTGTTTTGCTGGTGAGTGCGTTGCTGTTGGCTGCCTGCGACCCTGCCGCTCTACAGGGAGGCCCTGATGTGGCAGTAATCGACCTCGCGGCCGTTGCGAAGGCCACCGGACAGGAGGAAGAAATCCGGATTCAGGCTGAGGAAGCGCGCAATGAGTTGACCAAACAACTGCAGCAACTTGCAGTGAGCCTCGAAGAACAGCTAAAAGCTGAGCGCGACAAAATCGGCATAAATCCGACTGAGGCCGATGCGCAGCGGCTCCAGACCCTCAGTATCCAGGCGCAGCAGCAGATTAATTCTGCCCAGGCCCAGGCCCAGGCCCAGGCTTCGCTGTTAGAGCAGCAACTGGTAAACGATTACCGCGATAAAGTCGAACCGCTCGCAAAAGATGTTGCCTCCAAACTTGGCGCCAGTATCGTCGTGACCGCCGATGCCAATGTCGTCTGGTTCGACCCGGCGGTCGATATTACCGATGAGGTGATCGCAGCCTGGCGCGCGGCGCCCGCCGAGAACGGCATCGACAAAGGCGCACCCGAAGTGGAACAGGTGGAAGAGCAGCCCGCAGCGGAATCGGCTGAACAGGCAGTCGAGGAAGAGAGCTCTACAGCCGAAGAGGTTGCGGAAGACACGGTTGATACCCCGACCGAGTAGTCACTATGGGGACAGTGACTTTAATTTCCGCTGCTGCAATTGGATGCGGCGGCAATTAAAGTCACTGTCCCCAAATTTATATACAGATACGGTCGATCTCGGCTAACTGCTCGTCAGTCAAGTCAATATTCCCTGCCGCAGCGTTACTGCGCATCTGCTCGGGCTTCGTGACGCCCGCGATCACGCTGCCAACAAAGGGACGATTGGTCAGCCCTGCCATGGCCAGGTCCAGCATGCTGTGGTTTATGCTTTTCGCATAGGCAATCAGCGCCTCGAGCTTGTCCATCTTTTCGTCGGTCTTGAAGGCGCCGCCCCATTTGGCGAGTCGTGAGCCCTCCGGGTCTTCCTGTCCCTTGCGGTACTTGCCGGTCAGCAGGCCGGACTCCAGCGGAAAGTAGGGGATGACAGATATGTTGTTGGCCTCGGCCACAGGCACGAGGTCGTCTTCAATGCCGCGCGTCAGCAGGCTGTACCAGTTCTGGGCGGATACATACTTGCTCGTACCGATCTCATCCGCGACATCCAGCGCTTCCTGCAGTTGCGCGCCGCTCATGTTGGAACAGCCGATATAGCGAGTTTTGCCCTGTTGCACCAGGTCTTCGAGTGCACGCAGGGTTTCTTCGGCGGGCGTGTCAGTATCCGGAAAATGATACTGATAAAGGTCTACGTAGTCCGTACCCAGGTTTTTCAGGCTTTGTTCAATACAGTCCATGATGTAATCACGGCTGCCGCCACCTTCTGTGCTGCCGCCTCGGCCGCCGCTCTGGGCGCCGAACTTCGTGGTCAGGATGATGTCCTTGCGCCTGTCGCCCAGCCCCTTGCCTACAAACTGTTCGGATGTGCCGGGAGGGGCGCCATAGATATTGGCGGTATCGAAAAAATTAACGCCTTCTTCGAGTGCCGTGTTGATGATTGCAGTGGTCGTTTCCTGGTCACACATCGAGCCAAACATCATGCAGCCGACACCGACGACCGATACTTCGAGATCTGAATTACCGAGTTGCTTGGTTTTCATTCTGTTGTCTCCGGGCTTGTGCCCTGTTGTTCTGGCCCCGGGTTAGTGGAGCGCACATAAAGTGCGGCCACCAGTAGGGCAAAATTTAACAGTCCCATCATAACGAATGGAGCAGTGCGGCCGAGGCCATCAAACAAATAACCTCCGATCAGCGTAGTGGCCAGTATGCCAAAGCCACCCATCTGGCCGAACACCCCAACTATCGAGCCGCGGTATTTACCCGTGGCTTCCTGTCCGATCAATGCTCCAACTGAAACAATAACACTGGTTTCGCCCATGCCAAGCAGTACGACTGCCGGGTATATTTCCGAGCTGAACGGATCAGTTACCTGGCTCATGAGCAGGTAGCCGCATCCGGCGACGGTCAGTCCAATGCTTACCGCCGTCAGGCGGTTCAGGCGATCGGAAATAACCCCCATGACGGGGGCCCAGAGCAACGCGCACAGCTGAATCATCCCGAACAGGGGGCCAGCAATGGCCAGCGCTTCCGCAGCCGTCATGCCGTTCTCGATCCCCCGCTGGGTCAGCCAGAGTGAGAAAAAAGTGCCGACCACGGCGAAATCGCCCCGGCCGATAAACGCGCCGCCAAAGGCGACAGCGAGGCGCGGCCGCGCAAACCCGAGTTTTACACCCTCCGATAACTGCCTTAACAGCGGTTCGGCTTCGGTGTCTTTGTTGCCGCCCCTGAACAAACCCAGGTACAGAATAATTGCCACAACCAGACTTACGCCGGCGACGGTCCAGAACGAATAGCGACCCGCTGCCAGCGCATCGGCACCTGCTTCTTTGTAAAAAACCGGAAGTTTTGATAGCAGGAAGGACATGAGCAATATGCCCAGACCATTAAAAACACTCATCACGCCAACCCATCGGCCGCGCGAGCGTTCCTGTATGTAGTCGACGATGCAGGCACTGAGCATAATCGCTACGCCGGCAACACCCAGCGCGAACAGACCCCTGATCAGATACAGTTGGCTGACGGAATCAGCCAGCGGGTAAAGTCCGTAGCCCAGCGATACGAAGATGAAGCCACATGCGTACACCTTTGGCCGGCCCTGCTTGTCCGACAGGGCGCCGACGAGGCCGGCGAGAGATATAAATATCACTTCCTGAAATGCATGCAGATTGCCGGTTAAGCTGCCCTGGGTTTCTTCGGGGATGTGGAGGATTTCGGTCAGCACGTACGGCTGCATAAAGCTCATGAAGCTGACCATGGCCATCGTGCCAAACCCGGCAAAAAACATGGTAGCCAGGTTTATGCCCGTGACGCCCGGCGTGAACCAGAGAAAACCCAGTTTCAGGTGCTTTGCCGTTGATTCAGTCATTATTTTTCTGCTCGAGATCAACCGGCCGATTAAGGTGCCAGCCCTAAAATTAGTTTATAAGTAGTTAACTTGCGTCGCGTGAAATTTGCGCAAGTTCTGCCTGCGTGGTGGCCGAAATTGGTGTTGCCATCGCGCCAGCGACACAATCAACAAGATTGCTGACGAATACAGCCGAGTTTATTGCAAAATTTCTTTTTGTAGTTTCACGCAGCCTCTCCCGGTCGGCAAGCGAATGCACGATCTGTTCGAAGGAAAGGCCGAAACGCTGACCAAAAATCGGATCCGGCACATCAGGTAACGCGGCACGCAAAAGAATCAGTGCTTTCCCGAGACCTTCGCCATGCATCTGCCTCTGTAGCTTATTCAGATCGAGCTGTGGGTGTCCGATGGCTTGCGCCATAAACCGTATATAACTGCCGCCACTTTTATCGGAGTCAATTTCTTCTACTATAGGATGGATAATGGCCTCGATCAGGCGGCGCACATCTTTTTCGTAACCGCCTGCTTCTATGCGCTCAAGCGCTTTCATTCGCCGTTCATTCACCCGCTCCATGCGCTTCTCATAAATCGCGAGTATCAGCGCATCCTTGGAGCCAAAATGGTAGTGAGCGGCGGATGAGTTTTTCTGGCCGGCGGCTACGTTAATCTGCCGCAGCGAAACGCCGTCTATGCCGGATTCCGCAAACAGTTTCTCGGCTGCATCGATAAGTTGCTTGCGTGTCTGGTCGCGGGTAGGGGACCTGACTGATTTGGCATTCATGATTAAATCATGCGATTTAATCAGGGTGCTGTCAAGGAGGCCTTGGGAGTTGAGGTTTTCAGCAGGGTTTTTGGAGGTCAGGTACCCGGTGGGCGAAACACACGCGCGAAATACTCCGAGAGGTCGGCACTGATTTCCTCAACCGTATCGTTGTCTATGCCTGCCAGGTTTTGCGCCAGTTGTTTCTTGATATCGAGTTGCATTTGCCTGGCGATCTGAACCCGCTGTGCTTGCGGCGAACCCGCACCGTGCATCGACTCGGTCAGGTAACCGACCGCGTTTCGGCCCATGGTCATGTTTTCGATAAGCCTGAGTATCCGTATGCGGTCTTCGGTGGAAATATCGTCGCGCCCTTTTAGATATTTCTTAATCAGCGGGCCGACTTCCGGGTGTTCGTAATCCTGTTCGGAGGGCAGGGTGACCATAAGTCCGCCGGCAAGGTCCTGTGCCAGTCGCCCTATTTCATAAGGCATCTTTGTAACATGATATTTGCAAACATTTGCAAGCATATCGTCATTAATGAAAACGCCTGATTTTGTTTCAGTTGCCTGGTAGCTCGATGCAATCCCAGTACTGTAAATTGTTTCATTAAGGTGCGTCATCTCCACGAGCTTATCCTTAATATGCGATGCCTTCTCTACCCCGTTGTACTCGGCGATGGTTGCGGCGGCACCGATAAGTACATCGCCAACACCTGATTTGCATACGTAGCTGCGGCGGTGATAACAGGTAAAGCGTTCGACCAGCATGGATGCAAACTCGTATTCACCGTCCATGAAAACCTTATCGTGCGGGATAAACACATTGTCGAGGACGATCATGGCTTCCTGGCCGGCAAAGTTCTGGTTGCCGGCGTCCAGACCGTTACCGTCCATCGCACGCGTGTCGCAAGACTGGCGCCCGTATATATAGGTTATCCCTTCGGCATCGGCCGGGAATGCTCCGACTATTGCATAGTCCTTGTCGTCCTCGCTGAGCCTCAGGGTTGGCATGATGATGATCCAGTGCGAGTTAACGCAACCGGTTTGATGTGCTTTGGCACCGCTGACATAAATCCCTTTATCGGTGCGTTTCGTCACATGCACGTACATATCGGGGTCGGTCTGTTCGTGTGGTGCTTTGCCGCGGTCACCCTTGACATCGGTCATTGCGCCGCCAATTACGTAACCGTGCTGCTGCATCTCGGTGATGAAGGCTTTGAAACGATTGTGATAGTCCGTACTGTGTTGCTCGTCTATCTCGAAACAGACTGAATACAGAGCATTGAAGGCATCCATGCCGACACAGCGCTGGAAGCAGGTCCCCGTAAGCTGACCCAGGCGACGCTGCATCTTGTTCTGCAGTACCAGGTCTTCCGGGCTTTCCGCTATATGCAGGAAGCGGTTGATCCGTTGGCCCGTGAACGGGGACACGGCGCTGGCGAGATCGGGGTTGCTAATCGCCAGATCGTAGGTTTTCGCAACAGCATTGATAGAGGGCCGGATTATCGGATGGTCTGCCGGCTCTTCGACGCGCTCACCAAAGAGGTAAATGGCCATATCCCGGCCGCGCAGGCTCTTTATATATTCTTCGCCCGATCGGATCGGGGCTACAGCAGGGCTGTCCGGCATGACTGTTATCGGTTATGCGCGCTATAAAAGGTGCATTTTAGCATGGTGTGGCGACCGGCAATTCACGCTCCGCTTCCTCCCGCGGGTGGCTGTATCGGGCGCGCGTGTCCGTTTACTATGTGTACCGGTGAAGTGTTGACCAGGAAGATGTCTGAACCATGAGTCAGGAAGCGCCCGCGCCCTCATCCATGGAGTCGCCGCTCCGTAATACCGAATTCCGCAAACTGTTCAGCGCCCAGGTGATCGCGCTGGTCGGAACCGGGTTAACGACTGTAGCGCTTACGCTGCTTGCCTATGACATGGTAGGGGAGAATGCCGGCCTCGTGCTGGGTACGGCTTTGTCGTTCAAGATGGTGGCCTATGTCGTGTTTGCGCCCATAGTGGGTGGAATGGCGCACCGGTTCCCGCGCAAACCTCTGCTAATCAGCCTCGATGTTGTACGTGCCGCAATTGTTCTGCTCATGCCCTTCGTGACGGCGGTATGGCAAATCTATCTCCTGATATTTTTGCTGAACCTGTTCTCGGCAGGCTTCAAACCGGTATTCGCCGCGACTATTCCCGATATACTTCCCGATGAGCGGCAGTACACGAAGGGCCTGTCCTATTCGCGGCTGGCATACGATCTTGAGAACTTACTGAGTCCGACCTTTGCCGGTATCGCCCTGTTATTTTTCTCTTACACCGGTTTGTTTGGCGCGAACTCGGTTGCCTTCCTGGTATCCGCGTGGCTGATTCTGGTCACGGTACTGCCGGAGAGCAAACTGCAGGATCGGCTCGGCGGAGTATGGGGGGAAATCAGTTTCGGGGTGCGGTCCTACATGAGAACACCCCGGCTGCGGGCGCTGCTTACACTGTATTGTGCGGTAGCCTGTGCCAGCGCGATGGTGATCGTGAATACGGTCGTTTACGTCAAGGAATCACTTGGTGGCACCGATTCCGAAGTCGCTGCGGCGTTTGCGGCTGCCGGTTTCGGTTCCATGATTGCCGCACTGAGCATGACCCGCATACTTGACCATGTATCTGATCGGCTGGTCATGCTGGTTGGTGCCGTAGGCATGGGTGTCGGTGTTCTGGGAATCTGGACCGGGCCTGACCTGACGACCATGCTACCCGTGTGGATGCTGATCGGGCTGGGTTGGTCGCTGGTGCAAACGCCTGCGGGACGCATTGTGAACCGTTCGTCGTCTGCGGGCGACAGGTCAGCTTATTTTTCTGCACAGTTTGCGCTGTCACATGCGTGCTGGCTGCTGGCTTACCCCATTGCGGGGCAGCTGGGAGCAACCTTCGGGATCGAGCAGACCGCTGTTTATATGGGAGTCGCGATACTGATATTCGCGGGCCTGGCTGCCGCGGTGTGGCCCCGGGGCGATGAGGCGGAACTCGAACATGTGCACGAATCAGTCGATCATGGCCACCTGCACACGCACGGTCCGCATCATCAGCATGCGCATAGCGGCGAAGAAGAGTCGGAACCGCACAGCCACTCGCATCGTCATAACGAGCTAAAGCACGCGCACGAGTTTTTTATTGACGACCATCATTTGTACTGGCCGAAAGTGTGACCTGTCTCTGAATGCATAGCAGATCCTGCGCTACTGCCCGAAGCGGAACAGCAGCTCCACACCCCAGTTCTTGCCGGGTAACGGGCTGGCAGCGTAGCCCGCAGGGAAAGCATCAGGAGATCCGGGTACATCGAAATTTACGAAGCGCAGAATTGATGCGGCCGAGTGCTCGTCCAGGATATTATTTACGTAGGCGGTTACTTCCCATTTGTCGGTTTGCAGACCGGTTCGTGCATTCCAGAAAGTGCGCTCGTCGATTCGAATAAAGTTATCTGCACCCGCGTAGCGCTCGGTTTCATGCACGATATCGGAGCGAATAAACCAGTCCGTGTCTCCGGTAAGGTTATCGGCATAATTAGCGCCAAGTACAAAGGAATGCTTGGGGCTGTCGGGTATGCTATGGCCCGCGACGTTGCCATCGGGATAGAGGTCCGGGTCCGTGTTGCCGTCCCTCCCGGTTTTCTCAGCGAAGAACGGATCGTTGTATTCCTTGTATTCGCCAACGGTCAGTCCATAGGAAAAATTCATCTGGAAGTTATCGGTAATAAAATAGCTGCTCTCGAATTCCAGCCCATACACTTCGGACTTGCCCGCATTTTCGATTATGGTGTCGTCGATCGATGTGTAGGCAAAAAATTCAAATCCCGGGACTACGAATTCTTCTATATAGAGAGAAATCGGCGCTACCTGGAATACGCCCTGGTTTTCCCAGTCGATAAAAAATACGGCTAGGTTGGCGGTGATACGGTTGTCGAGCCAGTTGGTTTTTGCGCCTATCTCATAAGTCCAGGCTTTTTCCTCGTCGACGGTCGCATCACCGGTTTCGTGGAAGGCAACCTGGGTCTGGCAACCGTCCCGGTTGGCGTGGTAATAAGGGGTATTAAAGTCGGCAGGTTTATTGCCCTTGGCCGCCTGTACATAAAACATGGTGTTATCCGTCGCCTGGTAGCGAAGCGTAAAGCGCGGGGTCAGGCTGTTAGTTGCCATCTTGTGCCCAACGGGTGTATCGGGGTCAATATACTTGACGAATTCAGGTTTCCAGTTTGGGTTTGCCGGAGCACCAGGGGGGTTACCCGCATCGGGCAGGCAGCGGCTGTCGCTCACAATGAATTTTTCGTCACGTGCAAGCCGTGCTTCGGAGCTGAAAGTCCAGCGATCGTTAAAGTCATAGTCCAGGGATCCGAAGATTGCGACGTTGGTCGTTTCCTGCCATGTCGATGTACTTAGATTCCCTGCGGCAGGCCCGACATTATGGTGCTGCCTGCTCTCCCAGTCCGAGTTGTAGTAGTAGACGCCGATGGTGCTCCTGAGCTGCCGGTCGCCGGGGCTGTCGAAACGAACTTCCAGCGATTGATCGCGTACGTTCTGTTCCTGGTATATGGTAAACAGCCCGGTAAAGGGGCGGTCTTCCTTGTGGTCTAGATCGAATCCCTGCTGCAACTCATCGTTATTACGCGTGCCGCGTACCGTCATCTGCCAGTCGCCTATATCTTTCTGGTACTCGAGCAACAGACGGTACTGGTCGCGGCGGGTGCCAACGCGTTCGCCTTCTGAAACCAGCGCATCCCAGTCTTCCGGTGCAACAAGCGGGCTACCGTAGAGTGCATGGGTCATGCCCGAGCGCAGGTCGGGCAGATTAAGCCGGCTCTCCCGATCCGTGCCGTTCAGAGGATCCGATTTAACCCGGGTACGGATTTTTTCCATATCCATGACACCGCAATAAGCCTGGTAGAGGCCGCCCTCGTCCGGGTAGCAGTTAAGCTCCTCCTGCTCCATGATCAGTTGTGCGTAGTGACCGTCGTCACCCTCGCCAAAGCTGGCCTTGAAAGTAAGTTCGGAGGTTTCGTCGATTTGCCACAGGAGCTTGCCCAGCACTTCCTTGGTGGTGGTTGTGTTAAGGCGGCTGTGATCGCCGGACTGGTTCGGGTCGATGAAGCTTGCGGTATTTTTTGCTTCGCCAGCTTCCAGGTTGTTATGGAATTCTCCGCCACCGACCTTGTCCCAGCCGGCCGAGCCGAAAAATAATAATTTGTCTTCTATGAGCGGCCCACTGGTCCACCCGGACAGAAGGTAGGTGTCGTCAGTGCCGGCGCGGGTCTGGATCTCGCCCGTCCATTCATTAGAAGGTTTGCGGGTTACGTAATTGACGGCGCCGGCAAAGGTAGCGCGACCGAACTGAGCGGACTGGGGGCCACGCAGTATTTCGACACGTTCGACAGGCCCAAGGGTAGCAGTCGAAATACTGCCGGCTACGTAAGCGCCGTCGATAAAGTAGGAGGCATTCGGTTCACCGCGGTTGGCGGGTGCGGCCATACCACGAATGACCGGCCGGTCCTGGCGCCTGCCGGTTTGTTGCAAGGTATTGAAGTTGACGGTTAACAGCGCGACATCGTAGTTATTGACCAGGCCCGATTCACGCAGTTTGTCGGCGGTGAATGCGGTTATTGAAATCGGTACGTCCTGCAGTGACTCTTCTTTCTTACGGGCGGTCACTATAATTTCTTCCGGCGGTCCGTCAGCGGCCCGGGAGTTCATGGGAACTGCAATTGTCAATGCGAGTGCGGTGAATACCGGCAATCGTGCCAGTCTCATTTGATAGCTCAAAACTTTTCCCCAAGTTGGACGAGCATTCGCCTCTTTCTTATTTGTTTGCTGGTATACAGATATTACGTGATACTGGCAATATCGGAAAACCGCCGAACCCCTGCTATTGACACCGATTCAACTAACGCACATGATTTAACCGATATAGCCTATCACTACAGGGCCGGCAAGCCACTACAGGACCAAAACAGGAATAACGAATGACCCTGACCTGGCGCCACCTAGCCATTATTATCACTGTGCTTGCCACCGTACTTGCGGCATCAAGCCGGTTACATGCCGGCGCACATAACAGCGTGCAACAACCGCCAAGCCGGTATGTAATAACCAGCGACAAATTGCTGATCCATGCCGGGACTCTGCTGGCGGTACCGGGGGAGCCGCCGCTCACAAATCAGTCCGTCGTTATTTGGGGCGACCGCATCCTCTCGGTAACGGCGGGTTTCAGGGAGCCTTTCTTCAACGAAACGCTGATCGACCTGTCAGATTCCTTTGTTTTGCCGGGCCTCATGGATGCGCATGTGCATATCATGGCGCAACCCAGTGCGTTCGTTCGCAATGCTCGCAGCGGCGGCGGCCCTATCAGTAATTCTGACCTCGCAATGAATGGCTCCGTTTATGCGCAGCGGACGCTTGCCGCCGGTTTTACCACGATCCGGGATGTGGGTTCGAACGACGAGTCCGTATTCGCGCTCCGCAAGGCCATTAACCAGGGCATGCTGGCGGGGCCATCGATACTGACCGCCGGACCATTGATCTCGCCAACGGGCGGGCACGGCGACCGTGGTTTCGGAGCGAGTGACTCGATGGAAACGGAGGTGCGTCGCACAGAAGGGGTTTGCGATGGCGCAGACGAGTGTGCGATAGCCGTACGCCATAACATCGGCCTCGGTGCAGACCTAATCAAATTTACCGCAACCGGCGGCTTCATGTCGGCCACCGGTACGCAGCAGCAATATGAACCCGAAGAAATGCAGGCCATTGTCGAGACGGCACACATGCGGGATCTCAAAGTCGCTGCACATGCCTATGGCGCCGACGCCGCAAAGCTTGCTATCGAAGCGGGCGTGGATTCGATCGAACATGGCTGGATGCTCGACAAGAGCGCGTTGCGGCAAATGAAGAAGCAGGGTACTTACCTTGTACCGACGCTACTGATCAGCCGGCCGTCGGCCTGGGCCAATATGGCCGGTACCGCGAAGGGCGCTGCACAGCGCGATGAATACCGTAGTTTCGAGCAGGCTTATGCAATGGGCGTCAATATCGCATTTGGCACGGACGTCGGTATCTACGACCACGGCCAGAACGCACGCGAATTCGCCGTTATGGTTGCGTTCGGGATGTCCGAGGCCGACGCGATTCACTCGGCAACCGTAGCGACGGCCGATCTGTTCGGCTTGAGCGATGATCGGGGCGTGATCCAGGGTGGCAAGCGTGCCGATATTATCGCCGTGAAGGCTAATCCGCTGGAGGATATCGAGGCGCTGCAGGACGTCAGCTTCGTAATGAAATCGGGTGCAGTCGTTAAGCTAAACAGCGAATACCTGGGCAGCATAAACACTCGGCCCGTAATAGGCAGCCCGGTGAAATTCTGATGCACAGCGTAGTCAGCCGGTTGCTTATCTTGTTCCTGTGCGCATTCGTGGCACTGCCCGCCTGGTCCCAGGGTATGCCCTTCGGGGACAGGAAGATCAAGAAACCTGAGTCACTATTGATCATCCATGCGGGGCGGTTGCTGGCGGTGCCGGGCGAAGCGCCGCTGGCCGAACAAAGCATCGTTGTCCGTAACGACCGCATCGAGGCGGTAGTTGACGGCTACATCGGGACCGATGATGTAGAGCCCGGCAGGGCGACACCGGAAATTGTCGACCTCAGCGACAAATTCGTTTTGCCGGGGCTGATGGACTCGCACGTACACCTGAACCGTGCAACCGGGGCGTACCAGGAGAATGCGATAGCTAATGCGGCGCCTGACAAAGGCCCGGCCACCGTCAATACGATGGTAAATATTCGCCTGACGCTAAACGCAGGGTTTACAGCCGTGCGGGATCTTGGATCAGATAATGAATCGGTCTATGCCGTGCGCGATGCTATAGACAAGGGGGCGATGCTCGGGCCCACGATACTCGCGAGCGGCCCGTCCATAGGTGTCACGAGTTCGCACGGTAGTTCGCGTCCGGGTGCCGCCGTGTGTGACGGCGTCGATGGTTGCCGGCGGTTAACCCGCCAGCTCGAGAAAGCGGGTGCCGACTTGATCAAGATCAAGGTCTCAGGCGGCTTCAGTACGAATACCGGGTTTGGCCAGCACATGACCCGTGACGAAATGGTGGCAATTGTAAAGGCAGCACACATGCGCGGCATTATCGTTACCGCCCACGCCTACGCACCGGAGTCGGTTATCGATGCGGTCAACGCGGGTGTCGATTGTATAGAGCACGGCCATCTCGCCGATGAGGCTGGCCTGAAGCTAATGCGCGAAAAGGGTGTGTTCCTGGTGCCGACTGTTACGGTAGCCGAGCCGCCATCGTTTGTGCAGGGCTTCCTGGGCGGACGGAAAGCAATCTCTGTGACGATACGGGATGAATACCAGTCTTTCGAGAATGCTTACAAGATGGGCGTCAAAGTCGCATTCGGGACAGATGCCGGCGTTTATCCACACGGTAAAAATGCCGACGAGTTTATGACGATGGTTAAGTTAGGAATGACGCCGGCCGATGCGATCCGGGCGGCGACTGTCGTTGCCGCCGAGTTGTTTGCGCTGGAGGGGCTGACAGGTACCATCGAGAGCGGCAGCAGGGCCGATATCATCGCCGTCAACAGCGACCCGCTCAGCGATATCGGCGCGCTGAAAGATGTCGATTTTGTATTGAAGTCAGGTCAGGTCGCCAAACGTAATGGCGCCATGCAGGTGCCGCTCGATTACGGACTCGAACACAGCTACTGATCGTCCCGGTCAGTCTCTGATCCGCCAGATTAATTCCCCGCCGACTATCCTGCTTGGTGTCGGCGTTGCCGCGTAGCCCTGCGGCCAGCTACCCGCCGCGTTGGATTCGGTAATGCGGGGAAAGCCGAGTATAGCGTAGGGTGTTTGCTCATCCAGGATATTGTTCACGTACAGCGAGAGTTTCCAGTCATCGCTCTCGATCCCTGTGCGGGCATTCCAGCGTCGCCGGGCGTTGAGTTCTATAAAATTCGTCGGTGCAGTATATTTCTTCGACTCATAGGTGTAATCCGTGCGCGCGAACCATTCCAGGTCGGAACTGATTTGTTTGGCGTAGTTCAGTGACATCACGATATTGTGCCGGGAACTGTTGGGAATCTGGTTGCCGGAAGCGTCACCGTCGCCGGTCGTGCCCTCGAGGTCCTCACTAAAATACTCGTCAAACTCGCCGTCCGTGAGCCCGTAAGCGAAACTGCCGGTGAAGTTGTCGGTAAACGCGAAACTGGTTTCCACCTCCATCCCGTACACAGTCGATATGCCTGCATTCACGCCTACGGACGACGGGGCGAACAGAAAATCCCTGGCAACATCGCGGGTTTCGAATACGGTCTGCTTTTTCCAGTCGATATAGAAGAACGATACGTTTGCGATCAGCCGGTTGTCCATCCACGAGGTTTTCGCACCGAATTCGTAGTTAGTTGAGTCTTCCTCCTCCACGTAGGCCAACCCGTCTTCGTGGAAAGCGACCTGGGTTCCGCAGCCTTCGACACCGTCATTGTAGAAAGTATTATTGAAATTACCTGGCTTGTTGCCGACCGCAATCTGCCCGTAGTACATGATGTTGTCCGTCGCGAAGTAGCGTACGGTAAAACGCGGTGTTACCGAATTGGTTTCGGCCTTGTGCGATATGGGGGTGTCCGGATCGTAATAAGGGCTTGCCATATTTCTATGGCAAGTGATGGGTGACTCTATTCGTTTGGTGTCCCGTGCGAATCTTGTTTCAGCCGCGACGCTCAGTTTATCGGTGATATCGAATTCGATACCTCCGTAAAAGGCAATATTTTCGGTTTTTGAAACAGTCGGGTCGCCTAACTGGCCCTGGGCCAGGCCCACATTGCCATGCTGCCGGTTATTTTGCTCAAAATCATAATAGTAAAATCCCATGGAACCCCTCACGGGCCTGTCGACGGGGCTGGCGAACCGCAGGTCGAAGGACTTGTCCTTGCGCTTCAGTTCCGTGTAGAAACTAAACAGGCCGGCGAATGCCCGCGCTTCAGTGTGGTCCAGGTCGTAGGCAGTATCCATGTTGCTGGCGTTGTTGGCGAAACGGGCGGTCATATTCCATTCGCCGATATCCTGCTCGTAAGTCAGCAGCCGGCTGTATTGGTCCCGGCGCAAACCAACATCCTCGCCATCCGATGTCCAGTCCTCAGCGACGGTTGGACGCGGTGGCGCGAGGAAAAAATCGTAGGTCATACCGGTCCGCAGGTCCGGCAGGTTCAGCCGGATGTCGCGGTCGTCGAGGTCGCCCATAACACCGCAGAACGCGCCTGCTGACGTGTCGTAGGCGGGATGACCGGGCATCAGGTCTTCGCCTGGCAACCAACAGTTCAGCTCATCGGTTTCGAGTATCAGTTGCGGATAGTGCTGATCATCGCTACGCACAACGCCAAACTTGAGGGAGAGTTCGGCCGTATCACTAATATTCCAGAGTAACTTGCCTTCGAGCTGACCCGTCTTGGTGCCGCCGAGGTCGCTGGAGTCACCCTCCTGGGGCGGGTCAATGAAATCCAGCGCCCCACCGTCGGACGGGTTCGCTGCATCCGGCAGCAGGTTATTCTCCCACTCGCCTCCGTAATGGTCATAACTGCCGGACGCAAAGAACAAGAGCGTATCTTCAATGATCGGGCCACTCGCCCAGGCAGAGAAAGTGCGGGATTCGTCGCTGCCGATCCGTGCCATCAATTCGCCCGTGAAATCGTTCGTCGGTTTACGTGTGACGTAGTTGACTGCTCCCGAAAAAGTGGCTCGTCCGAATTGAGCGGACTGCGGACCCCTGAGGATTTCAACCCGTTCGATCGGGCCCATGGTCATCGTCGCGATCGTGCCCGATACGAAAGCGCCATCTATAAAGAACGATGCATTGGGTTCGCCAAAGGTGGCGGGGGCGGCCATGCCACGAATGATCGGCCGGTCCAGCCGGCGTCCGATCTGCGACATGTTGTTAAAGTTTACGGTCATGAATGCAACCTCTTCGTTGCTGTTCACACCCATGTTTTGTAATTGCAATGCAGAAAATGCACTGACAGAAATAGGAACCTCCTGCAGGTTTTCTTCCTGTTTGCGCGCTGTGACCACCAGTTCTTCGAGCGATTGAGTAACGCCAATGGTCGGGAGGGCTGCGGCCACAAGCCCGGACAAAAGAACGGCGATGCGCCTCGCGGCGCCTGGATACTTCTGCATGTTTCCCCCGGTTTTTCGGTCTGTTTGTTTTGCGGGCGATGCGGCCAGCGGCAGTGCTAAATCATACAGATTAAATCAACTGAATTACAAATAGCTGATGCTTCTAAGCCGGTGGCAGCGAGAGGCAACCGTAATCAGTCTAAGCTATTGAAAAAAGGGTTATTACTCGTATCGCAGAGCGGCGATGGGGTCGAGGCTGGCCGCTTTGCGCGCCGGCAGCATGCCGAACAACAGGCCTATGCCCGCGCTGAAGAAAAAAGCGAAGGCGACGGCCGAAGGCGACAACGGGGTGGACCAGCCCGCGAAGGAGGCCAGCAGGGTGGCCGCGGAGCCACCTAATATTATGCCAACAAGTCC
Organism: Gammaproteobacteria bacterium; assembly: GCA_030746435.1. Lineage (GTDB taxonomy): Bacteria > Pseudomonadota > Gammaproteobacteria > Steroidobacterales. Next base: position 67,946 of record JASLMV010000006.1, read on the forward strand.
GCCCGCAACGCACAGGCTCATGGCCTCAACCAGAAACTGCAGCAGGATATTGAAGCGGGTTGCGCCCAGTGCTTTGCGTATGCCGATTTCGCGGGTGCGCTCGGTCACCGTTACCAGCATGATATTCATGATACCTATGCCGCCGACGATCAGACTGATACCCGCAATTCCGGCCAGCAGGTAAGAAAATATTTCGGCTGCATCCTGTTGCATGTTGAGGAACATTTTGCGATCAGCCAGCATAAAATCATTCTTGGCGCCCGGAATAATCTGGTGCTCGCGGCGCATGATGCGTTCTACATCGATAATGGCGACATCCATCGGCACGTCCGGGCTGATCTGTACGCCAATCGAGTCGAGGTCTTCACTGCCTGTGAGACGGTACTGGGCTGTATTCAACGGCACCCAGGCGTATTCATCCGTATTGCTGAAGCCAACCGAACCCTTGGGCTCAAATATGCCGATAATCCGGTAGGAGGTACCCTTTAGCATCAGGCTCTGGCCAATCAGCATGGTCGGGTCAACGTCGAACAAACCGGGAATTTCTCCGCCCAGGATAACGACACGGCTTTTGGCCTCGTTTTCGCCCTCGGTAAACATCCGGCCGTACAAAAATTCGTAGTTGTTCACGATGGCATAGTTGGGAGTGGTGCCAACGATATTAATATTACGGTTCTGATTGCCAAGTTTTGCCTGAATGCGTCCCTGGGTTTGGGGCACGACGGCCTTGGCCGTGGGGACGTCTCTTTCAATCGCCTCAGCATCAGAAACACTGAGCTTTCTCTGGGATTGCGATACTCCACGATGGAAACCCCACCCCATCGATACCGTGAGGATATTGCCCCCAAGGCTGTCGAGTTGCTCATTAATTGCCTTTTGTGCACCACTGCCAAGTGCGACCATCGTAATAACGGCAGCAACACCGATAATGATGCCGAGCATGGTCAGTATTGAGCGGAAAAAATTCGCACGGATCGACTGCAAAGCGACGAGAAACATTTCCCAGAACAGCATGCTATTCCTCCTCCTCTTCTTCATCCGAACTCATGCCGGGCACTCCCACCACTTCGCCCATCCATTTCTTGAAACGATCCTGCGACATTATAAGGTCGGAACTGGGCAGCAAAATGATTTCCTCATCTGCTGATAACCCGGAAATAACCTCGCTGTAATCGAGGTCGGTCAGACCGGTCTGAATATTCTGTGCGAACGGTATGCCATCGCGCATGACAAGAACCCAGTACTGGCCGCCGAAGAGATAGCCCTGATTTTGTAGTGGCTCACCGGACGGTAAGGGTTGCCCCGATGTTTCGTCCGCACCTGCGCCGCTGTTGCCGTTGCCCGGAGGCGCATCTTCACTGGCCCCCGAGACGGCATCCGCTATCTGCATGCCGCCGCTGCGGAGCTGGTCGCGGATCGTTTCTTCTTCTATACCCGTAAACAGCGCTGCTGCTTCGATGTCCTTCACGGTGCGTAACGCCATCGTGGGTATAGCAGCCACACCGTAGCGGCTTGCAATATCGATATCGACTTCGGCATTCATTCCGGGCCGCAGCAGGCCCTGTCTGTTCTCGATGTTGACGATAACCGCAAACAGCGTTACGGCTTCTTCGTCTTCTGCCTGGGGTTCTATTTTCAGCACGGTGCCATCGAAAGGCTGGTTCGGATAAGCCGCAACGGTAACAATGGCTCGCTGCCCGGGGATAATTTTGCCGATATCGGATTCATCCACCAGCGAACGGACCTGCACAAAGCGCAAATCAGCCATCTTGAGGAGGATAGTCCCGCCGCCCACGTCCTGGGTCGGCGACGAGATTACCTGGCCTATTTCTACGTCGCGTTGAATCAACGTGCCTTGAATCGGTGAACGAACCTCGGTGTCTTCGAGCGCTATGCGGGCATTTTCAACTGCGACTTCGGCCCGTACGACTTCGGCCCGCGAATTTGCGTATTCCAGGATGCTGGTTTCGTAGTCCACCTGGTTCAGGGTTCCGGACTCGAACAGTTTCTTGGAGCGGTCGCGCTGCGTCCTGGCGATGTCCCGGCGTGCCTGGGCGGCTTCGAGCTCGGCCTCTGTCTGCGCCAGGGAATTACGGGGTGTGCGCTTGTCGATTTGCACCAACAAGTCACCCGCCTGCACAAGGTCACCCGTTTCCGCCCGGATATCAAGGATTTCGCCGGATGCCTTGGATTTGAGTTCCACTGTGGTCACCGGCTCGACAATGCCGGCTGCCTGGACCGCCACGACGATATCGCGCGTGGATACACCGGAAGTATTCCAGGTGCGCACCTCTTCGTCCTGTGCGCAGCCGCCCAGGGCCAGGCTAATCAGTAAAATTGTTTGATATTTTTTCAATGTATTGCCTGTCCGACCGAATCCGATTCGATACCACCGTCAAGTAAGTGAATTTCACGTTTGGCGTGAGCTGCAACGTCAGCTTCATGCGTTACCAGAATGATGGTCTGTCCGTCCTTATGCAGCTCGTCGAACAGCGCCATGATTTCCTTACCGGTCCTGGAATCCAGGTTTCCGGTCGGTTCATCCGCGAGCAAAATACTTGGATGGGTTACCAATGCGCGGGCAATCGCGACTCTCTGCCGTTGACCGCCCGACATTTCAGTGGGCCTGTGGTCGGCCCGGTCTTCCAGCCCAACCTGTTTCAGGGCATGCCTGGCGCGCTCGGTCCGTTCTTTCTGGTTCATGCCCGCGTAAATCAACGGCAATTCAACATTGTGCAGCGCCGTTGCACGCGCCAGCAAATTAAAGGTCTGGAACACAAACCCAATTTCCTGGTTCCGTATCTGCGCCAGGCGCCGGTCACCGAGATCGGATACGACGGTGCCATTGAGCTTGTAGCTGCCGGCATCGGGCGAATCGAGGCAACCAATCATGTTCATAAGCGTTGTTTTCCCTGAACCGGACGGGCCCATGATTGCGACATACTCATTGGGGTAGATGTCCACGTCGACGTCTCTTAAAGCGTCGATACTCATATCACCCATATCGTATGTGCGCCGCATGCCGCTTATACTTATAAGCGGTTCCTTTTGTGGCTCGTCCATCTTGCTTATTCCTCACTTACATGATCGCATTTCAGCTAGCGGGTATATGTAGCAAAATGTAACGCGGGCGAGCCCACATATAGGGAATATAAGTAATTGTTATTAAAGGGGAAAAATTAGATTTTATGTTAGTATCATGGTACCCGGCCGGCTGCCCAGCCACCGGCCAGGAATCCGATGGCGCCGCCGATTACAAGGTGGGCTGTCAGTGCCTTCAGGTACTCACTGCGCGTTGGCTTTCCCTTCCAGGGGAACTTGCGAAAGTTCCACAGAGCCAGGCCTATGCCGCCGGCAACGAAAACAAGTACAACCAGAGTACGTATCATTTTACCCCGAGGCCGTGGAACCAGCCCGATAAGCGCAGCATGCGTTGCGACAGGTTTGCCTTGCGCCAGTTGCCTGCCGCGAATTTATTGGCTTCAGCCAGTGTCGGGTAAATATGCACGGTGCCGAGGATTTTATCCAGACCCAGGCCGTTGCGCATCGCCAGCACGTATTCGCTGATGATGTCGCCGGCATGCGGCCCCACAATCGTAACTCCGAGTATTTTAGCGCTACCCGGTGGTGTCAGCACCCGGACAAAGCCCCGGGCTTCGCCATCGGCTATAGCCCGGTCCAGGTCATCTATCCCGTACGTCGTTGCCTTGTACTGTATACCCTGCTCGGCAGCGGAGTCCTCGCTGATGCCGACGCTGGCAACTTCCGGATCGCAGAAAACCGCACGCGGAATGACTGAGTAATCCACCCGGAATTTCCAGAATTTGCCGAATAGTGCGTTCATTGCGCAATACCAGGCCTGATGGGCGGCAGCGTGCGTGAGCTGATACGGCCCCGCCACGTCGCCGCAGGCATAGATATTGGGATAAATAGTTTGCAAGAAATCATTAAGTTCCAGGGTACCGTCCGGACGCGTCTCCAGCCCGATATTTTCGAGTCCCAGGCCGCTGGTATTACCGCGCCGGCCGGTAGCAATGATGACCTTGTCGAACGGTATGCGTTGTTCGCCGCGGGCATCTTCGCAAACCATGCTGTCCTGCCCGGCTTGCGAATCGAAAGAGGTGGCGCGACACCCCGTGAGCACATAAATACCATCCCGCCTGAACGCCGCTTCCACCTCTGCCGAAGCCTGTTCGGATTCGACGGCCAGCAACCTGGGCAGCATTTCTACCTGTGTCACATCGGAACCCAGGCGCCTGAAAGCCTGGGCGAGTTCGCAACCAATCGCACCGCCGCCCAGCACGAGGAGCCGCTTGGGCAGCTCTTCCAGTTGCCACAGGTTGTCGGAGGTCAGGTAGTCGACCTTCTCCAGGCCCGGAATAGGAGGCACCGCCGGCTGACCGCCGGTCGCGATAATGATACTGCGCGTGTGAATCGTTTTACCGTTGACCTCGACTGTCCAGGGAGATGTTATCCGGGCATCGCCCGTAACGCAGTCCACGCCCAGTTCGGTATAACGCTCAGTCGAATCGTGCGGTTCTATTTTGCCAATGACATCCTGCACCCGTTGCATCACCGCGGGAAAATTCGCCTGCGCATCGCTGCCGGTGATGCCGAACTCACCGGAGCGGTTGATATACGACATGATCCGCGAGGAACGGATAAGCGCTTTGCTGGGCACGCATCCGGTGTTCAGGCAGTCACCACCCATGCGTTCGCGCTCGATCAGCGTTACTTTCGCGTTAGCGGCGGCAGCAATATAGGCTGAGACAAGACCCGCGGAGCCGGCGCCGATAACGACCAGGTTGGTATCAAAGGCTGCCGGTTTTGTAAACTTACGCCGCTGTTTACGGGCGTTGTAGTTTTCCACAAGTTTACGCGCCACCAATGGAAACAGGCCCAATAGTACAAAAGACACGATGATCTGCGGCGACAATATGCCACTCAGCGACTCAAGCTGGCCGATCTGCGTGCCGGCATTCACGTACAGGATAGTTGCGGGCAGCATCCCGAGCTGGCTGACCCAGTAATAGGTAACTATATTCAGCCGGGTCAGGCCCATGACCATATTGATGGCAAAGAATGGAAATGCCGGCACGAGGCGAAGCGTAAAGAGGTAATACGCACCGTCTTTTTCCACACCTTTATTGATACGTGTGGTTACCCTGCGAAAGCGCTGTTCGACGAAATCGCGCAACAGGTAACGGGATAACAGGAAAGCAAGCGTGGCACCGATAGTGCTGGCAAAAGAAACAATGATTGTCCCCTGCAGTATCCCGAAAAGTGCCCCGGCAATAAGGGTCATCGCTGCGGCACCGGGAATATTTACGGCGGTTACGAGCACGTATAAAAGCAGGTAGCCAAATGCCGCGACGAGGGGGTTCGCAGAAACCCATGTATCGACCTCGATCTGCCGTGCCTTGAAATTCTCGAGGGTTATTACCTCGTGCAGGTCAAAATAAACTGCACCGGCAACGAGAAGGGCGATCAGACTTAGTATGATTAGGCGGGATCGGCTCATAGGGAACGCGTTGGCTAAAAGGCGGCCTTCCGCCCCGCCTGTTCTGACCGCATGGTAAGAAAAACGTTCGGCTTACTCGCCCGCTGCCTTGTCCAGTTCAAGTTCAGCGTTCGATCCATCAACAAGTGGTACAGGATCAAGCACCCAGCCCTTAATATTACGCCGCTCCGGTGATGGGATAGCATACGCGACCTTCATCTGGTTTCTGTTCACTTCGTCCGAATCGATGCGCCAGCCGCGTGCTTCCCATTCCCTCAGCCGGTCGCGATATTCCCCTATGCACAGATCTGCCGGCATAAAAAACTCATTGTTTCGGGTTGGGGGCGTTTCTACCGGATTTAAGTCCAGCAACACGTCCCGGTCCTGGAACACGACATATTCGTTACGGCCGACCATGCGTTCGTCATGTTCTGGCTCTGTGAGAAAATTGCGCAGGTTGATCAGCCAGACTTTGACATTCTCGTCGTCGACAGGGCATTCAAACATGTATTGATGTATGTGTACTTCGTCGGTGGGATGGATGAATGTCCATAAACTTGAAACACCCTCATGGCCAGTCGCGGCCCAGATAATCGCATCATCATCGCGACCTGAAACTTTACGCATTTCTTTTTCTGCCAGCGGTGGCGCCTTAATAGTGAAACCAAAACCTGTGCCCCAGTCCGTACGCTCCGGAATAACCTCCGGTGTTTTGTAATCGTCCCAATCACCCTTGAAACCGTGCGTGTCGTGCACGAACTCATTGTGGGCCGGGTCGATTCCATTTTCTATGGATCGCTGGAAGTTGATATTGAATTCGTAGTGCTGGATTGTGTGTGACCAGCCTTCCTGTTCCCACTCCTTGATTCCCATGATTGGCGGACGTTCCTCCTCAGGCAGGTCGCCGAGGAAACAGAACACCAGTCCATAGCGTTCAACTACCGGGTATGTGTCTATGCGGGTACGTGCCGGAATCTTGGGGTCCGGGCCGAGAGAAGGAATGGCGGTACAGTTACCGTCACCGTCAAAGCGCCAGCCGTGATAGGGGCACTGGATGCAGTCATCTTTGACTTTGCCGCCGCTGAGTGAACCGCCACGGTGTGTGCAGGTATTGCTCAGGCAATGGGCCTGGCCTTTACTATCTCGCCAGAGTACAAAGTCCTGACCCAGCATGCGGCGCTTAACAGGTTCACTGCCAATATTTTTACTTTGTTCCGCGGGATACCAGAAATTAATAAACATGGCTGTATCTCCACTCGCTCGACCGTTTTGGGCTCCGGTCTTGTCAATTTCCAATTCTGGCATGAAAGCACACTTGTATAAAGGTGCCGAGAGGTGAACGCCCACAGCACTTTATTGGCGCGCCACCCCGCTTGGGTTATGGTGAGACGATATCCCAGCAGGGGGCCATTGTGTCAACAGCGCAAGAGAAGGTCGGGCCAGTCATTCTGACGCCAGGCGTCCGGAAGTTTAATTTCTGGACGTTTATGTACGCATCGTTTATCTGCATCGCGATGCTTGCCGGGATGAATTTTCTGCAGGCATATATTCTGGACGTCAACCTGGCGCTGCCAAAAGAAGAGCAGGGTTTTGCCACCGGAATACTTGCCACCTGGACCGAGTTGGTCGCAATTATCCTGATCATCCCGTTCGGGGTGCTGGCTGACCGGATAGGCAGGCGTCCGCTGGTTATTGCGGGCATCCTGATTTGTGGTTTGGGCTACACGCTGTTTCCAATGGCGACCAGCCTGAACGAACTGATCGTGTATCGGGTGATATTCGCAGTCGGTGTCGCCATCCTGTCGGCCCAGATACCGACGGTTGGTAACGACTATACCGCCGAGCGTTCACGCGGCAGGCTGTTCGGGTTTTCGGGATTCATGAACGGCCTGGGCGTCATATTTATGAGCGCCGGTCTGGCACAAATTCCCGGTTTACTTGAGCCGCGTGGCTTTACCCCGGTTGCCGCCGGTCTGGTTATGTTTTTGACGACTGCGGCATTGTGTGTTGTATCGGCAGTCGTGTTTCGCTTCGGCCTGCAAGGCGGTGTGCCGCAGGAAGCGGCCACGACCAGCAAGCCGCCGCTAAAAGAAACGTTGCTTGCCGGCGCGCGGGCGGCCCGCAATCCACGCATCGTGCTTTCCTATCTCGCAGCCTTTGCAGGCCGTTCCGACAATGCGATCAAGGGCCTGTTCATTTCGGTCTGGGTGCTGCAGGTAGCGCCGGAAGCCGGGATAACTCAGCCACAGGCTTTTGCGCACGCCGGTAAGCTGATGGGCTTGATGGGTGCCATAACCCTGATCTGGACGCCGCTGTTTGGTTTTGTGCTTGACCGGCTTAACCGCGTTACCGGCATGGCGGTAGCGATGCTGCTGGCTGCGGTGGGCTATGGTTCGATGGGATTCATTAGTTCGCCGCTGGATAATGCAATGTTGCCGTTCTTTGTACTGCTGTCTATTGGTCAGGGAAGCGCGATTATTGCGTCGGTAACCCTGCTCGGTCAGGAGGCGTCTGCGGCCGAACGCGGGACGATTGTGGCTACCAATGCATGGTTCGGCGCAATTGGCATCCTCGTGGCAACCTTGCTCGGCGGTTACCTGTTCGATGTGATTGGTCCGTCAGCGCCCTTCGTAATGCTCGGGGTATTCCAGACCGTCGTGTTCGCGTTCGCAGTTTTTGTACGGTGGTCATCGCCGGGACTGGCGTCTGCCGCCGGTACCGGGTAGCCCCGAACGCTTAGCCTGCGAATTCGTCGTAGAACTCGTGGGTGTGTGAGGGGAGCAGGTGGGGAATCAGGTCCTTGTTGCGATCACCGTTGGCTTTTCCGAAGGCAATACGCTTGTCGACCGATTCCCATTCTTCGATGATGATGAATTGCGTCCCGGGATCTTCGTGCGGTGGTTCGGGATGTGCAGCCAGTTCTTCCGCTGTGTACGCCTTTTTGACCGCTTCTACCATGGTACCCGTGCGGGCCCGGTAGAGTTTACGGCCGATAAATCCATCGGCTTCGCTCATCAGGGGTTCGATTTCCTCGTAGAAGCGGGTGACGCCATCGTCATGGCCCGGCTGGGCGGTGACGGTAATAATGAATGTTTCCACTTAACTCTCTTCTTTTAGCTAATGTTGGGAGGGCGGTTTAGACTAATGCGTTGGTTTTTGCGCGTCAATTAAGCAGGCAAATGGCAGATACAGAAAGAATATCCGGATTCCCGCCTATTGCTTCGCCCGCGGCAAAAGTGTTGGTACTGGGCTCGATGCCGAGCATGGCTTCGCTGGAAAAGCAGGAGTACTACGGGAAGCCACAGAATAGTTTCTGGCGGATTATGGGGGATTGTTTCTCTGCCGGCCCGGATTTGCCCTACGAAGAGCGTTGCATGACCCTGACGGAGGCGGGCATCGCGGTATGGGATGTGCTTGCTTCCTGCGTGCGTCCGGGCAGCCTCGACAGCAATATTGATATGCGCACCGCAGAAGTTAATGACCTGGTCACCTTCCTTACTAAGTACGGCGGTGTACGGCATGTATTTTTTAACGGGAAGAAAGCTGAACAAATATTCCGGCAGCGGCTGGGTAAGAAAATTGAAAGCGTGCACCCGTATTTGTATTACACAAGCCTGCCCTCAACCAGTCCCGCAATGGCGAGCCTGAGCTACAGCGCGAAGCTCGAGTGTTGGCGTGTGCTTGCCAATGCGGTGGGCGTTACGGATATATGAGCGGGCAGCTGCTACGCGTACTGGGACGGCGCGATGTTCTCGCCCTGGCCTTCGGCGCGATTATTGGCTGGTCATGGGTGTTGATGACCGGAGTCTGGGTCGTTCAGGCCGGAACACTGGGCGCAGTGACCGCGTTTCTGATTGGCGGCGTCGCGATGCTACTTATTGGACTTACGTATGCCGAGCTGGCGAGCGCGATGCCGCGTGCTGGTGGCGAGCATGTTTACAGCCACCGGGCTCTTGGCAAAAATATGTCCTTCCTTTGCACCTGGGCGTTAATCCTGGCGTACGTAACGGTCGTTGCGTTCGAGCCGGTTGCGCTGGGACTGGCCATTAGCTATCTCTGGCCCGATTTCATGGCGGGCGAGCTCTGGACCTTTGCAGGCGCTCAGGTGTGGCTAAGTTGGGTAGCCGTTGGTATGGCAGGCGCGGTTATCCTTACTTATATAAATCTGCGCGGGGTAAGGCCTGCGGCAGTCCTGCAAACCGTTGTAACCGGAATTATTTTATTTGCAGGGTTATTTTTTGGTGCAGGTACATTAACGGCAGGGAACACAGCTAACCTGGAGCCATTGTTTAGTTTTGGTATCAGCGGTGTACTGGCGACGCTTATCATGGTGCCGATGATGTTTATCGGTTTCGACGTCATTCCCCAGACTGCGGAAGAAATCGATTTGCCACGCCGGTCTATCGGCTTGTTGTTGGTCGTATCAGTCAGCATGGCAATCATTTGGTATCTGCTCATGATTCTTGGCACCGGGCTTAGTTTTACCTCAGCTGAGCTGGAGCTTCAGTTATTGCCGACGGCGGATGCAGCCAGTCGGGCATGGGGCAGCGAATGGGCCGGAAAGTTAATTGTCCTTGGGGGCATTGCCGGAATCATATCGAGTTGGAATGCGTTTCAGGTCGCAGCGAGTCGCGTGCTGTTTGCGATGGCACGTGACGGACTATTGCCGGAGTGGCTGGCAGATTTGCACCCACGTTACAGGACACCGTACAAAGCAGTACTTGTGATCGGTATATTTTCATTTCTCGCCCCACTGTTTGGGCAGGAAATACTGGTCTGGTGTATCGACGCCGGCGGCTTCGCAGTCATCATTGCCTATGGCATCGTCGCCGCCTCCTTCCTGATTTTGCGCAGGCGCGAACCCGGCCTGGAGAGACCCTACCGGGTGAGGTACGGGACTTTGGTCGGTTGGGGTGCGTTGCTGCTGTCATGTGCACTGCTGCTGGTGTATCTTCCCGGCAGTCCGGCAGCGCTTATCTGGCCTTATGAATGGCTCATACTGCTGGGGTGGGGCTTGCTGGGGCTGGTTTTCTGGTTGTGGGCCCGGCGCGACGGGCAGTCTGCCCGGTAACGGAGAGGGAACAGGGTGTAATGGGTTCATGGTCTGAATTTGGTGAACGCTTTACGCGCCATACCGGCGCGCGCGAACTCATGGATGACCTGGGGGCCGCGCTTGCAAGCGATCGTCCTATAAGCATGCTCGGCGGGGGTAACCCGGCGCACATACCCGAACTCGAGGCAGTGTTTAGCGGTGAATTACGGCGCGTACTCGGAGACGAACGTGAATACCGCCGCATGCTTGCCAACTATCCGTCGCCCGTTGGCGAAGAAAGGTTTCGGGCTACGCTCGCTAAACTATTCGCGAGTGAATACGGATGGGACCTGAGCGCACGCAATATTGCGCTGACGAACGGCAGCCAGGCCAGCTTTTTCATGCTCTTTAACCTGCTGGCGGGCCGACAGCCAGACGGTGGGTTCAAGCGCATACTTTTTCCACTCACACCTGAATATATCGGTTACGAAGATGTCGGGCTAAGCGAGGGCATGCTTACCGCGCTTAAGCCTGGGATAAAAGAGATTGATGCGCATACCTTTAAATACCATATTGACTTCGACACCCTGACGATAGGGGATGATATTGCGGCTGTCTGTGTGTCGCGTCCCACCAACCCGTCCGGCAACGTGCTCACCGACGGCGAGATCGGGCGTCTGGTCGATCTGGCGGAAGCGAGTGACGTACCGCTGATTATCGACAATGCTTACGGACTACCGTTCCCGCAGATACTTTTTACCGATGTCCGGCCCGTCTGGAACGATAACGTAATAATGTGTATGAGCATGTCCAAGCTTGGTCTTCCCGGCATACGTACAGGAATAGTGGTTGCGAACGAGGAAGTGGTTGAAGCGCTGGGCGCGATGAACTCAGTCCTTAGCCTGGCAGTCCCGACGGTCGGTGCAGTGCTGTTGCAGGAACTGGTCGCGAGCGGGCGGATTCTTGAGATCAGCCGCGAGATCATTCAGCCTTTTTATCAGCAAAAAGTTCAGGAAGCGCTCGGCTGGGTGCATGAATACCTGGGCGATACCAACTACCGGGTACACAAACCCGAAGGTGCCTTATTCCTGTGGCTATGGTTCCCCGGTTTGCCGATCAGCAGTGAAGAACTTTATCGGCGTCTGAAGGCGCGGGATGTGCTCGTCCTGTCGGGACATCATTTCTTTCCCGGCTTCGATGAGCCATGGGGGCACCGTCACGAGTGCCTCCGTGTGACTTATTCGCAGGACAGTGAAAGTGTCCGTACCGGCATCAGCGCTATTGCCGACGAGGTACGCCGTGCTTCCTTAGCCGCCTAGCAACCCTTTGAAAATCCACAGCCGGCGCCGGGGCTTGGAAAGTATTTCAGTGGTAGCTATCCTGCAGGCTATAAACAAGGTGGTTTAAATGTCCAGCGATCAGAACATCATGTTTGTGTTTCCCGGCCAGGGATCCCAGTACGCGGGTATGGGTAGTGACCTGTGTGCGGAGTTTTCAATTGCAAAACAGGTGTATGAAGAAGCAAACGATGAGCTTGGTTACGATATAACGACCTTGTCCGCCAATGGCCCGGAAGAAGAACTGGGTCTTACCCGGCATACACAGCCGGCTTTGCTGACGCATGAAATCGCCTGTTTCCGTGTGTACCAGGAGCTGACAGGCGGCATACTGGCCAAAATGGCCGCCGGCCACAGCCTCGGTGAGTACAGTGCGCTCGTCGTTGCCGGCGTGATCAGTTTTGCCGACGGGCTGCAGCTGGTAAAAAGGCGCGGCGAGCTCATGGGCGAACATGGCGAAGGCGGCATGCTGGCCCTGGGGTTGACGACCGAAGAAGCGGCTCCGGTCGCCGACCGGTTTTGTTGCCAGATTGCGAGCTGCAATCTTCCGCAGCAAACAGTTGTCGGTGGCACCGATGCCGACCTCGACGCACTCGAAGCCGCGCTGCCGGATATCTATCCGCGCAAGCGCGCCACCCGGTTAAAAACGGAAGGGGCATTCCATACTTATTTAATGGTTGCGGCGGCACGCGAGTTTCGAGCTGTGCTCGACTCAGTAGAATTCGGCCGGGCCGAATTCCAGGTGTTATCGAACTATACGGGCCTTGCCCATGAAGCCGAACCGGATTCCATCCGCACGCGCCTGTTCTTCCAGTTATTTAATCCTGTTGATTGGGTTGGTTGTATGCGTACCGCAGTCGGTGCCGGGATAAACCGCTTTATCGAGTTTGGTGGCGGCATCGGCAAGGGTGAGACGCCCGCAGAGAAGAAGGCAAATCTGCAGAGCATCATCAACAAAAATCTTCGTGCGCTTGAGCATGAAGCTGAATACACACCTATTATTAATGTGGAAACACTTAAAGCCGCTGCCCGGGACCAGGCCGCCTGACGCGGGTCAGCCGATGATGCGCCTCGCCCGCGTCTGCAATATCGATGACCTGCGGAAGCGGGCCCTAAGCGTGCTGCCCGATCCCATGCTGCATTACCTCGAAGGCGGGGCGGACGATGAGCAGACCTTACGCCGAAACCGGGAAGCCTTTGCTGCTTTCGATCTAATTCCACACTTTCTCGTCGATGTAGCAAATGTCGACACCACAACCGAAGTGCTTGGGCAGAAATTACCCATCCCGTTGATGCTTGCCCCTACCGGCATGAGTCGTCTGTTCCATCCGCAGGCTGAACTTGCCGTTGCGCGCGCTGCTGCAGAACACGGCACCATGTTTTGTCTGTCGACGGTCGGCTCGGAGACTATCGAATCGGTTGCCGCCGTTTCGAACGGCCCGAAGATGTTCCAGATCTATGTGCTGGGTGATCACGGGCTGAATACGGAGTTTATTAGTCGAGCTCGCGAATCGGGTTACGACGCACTGTGCCTGACCATCGATGTTCCTGTGGGCGGGAACCGTGAGCGTGATGTACGCACGGGTATGGCGATTCCGCCAAAATTTACCTGGCGCAGCAATCTGAGTTTCGTTACTCGTCCGCGGTGGTCATTAAGGCAACTATTCGGACCGCGGTTCGATCTGCCGATCGTCAGCGGTCACGTGCCCGATAAGAATGCCAGCCTTGCCGAGCGCATGGCCTATATTTTCAGGCAGTTTGATCCGTCGGTGACCTGGAAAGATGCGGAGCGGATGATCGCGGAATGGAACGGGCCCTTTGCGGTCAAGGGAGTATTGTCGCCCGATGATGCCCGCCAGGCCATTGATATCGGCGCGACAGCCGTTATGGTTTCTAACCACGGCGGGCGACAGCTCGATACATCGCCGGCAACGATTGATGCGCTGGCCGAAATTGTGGCCGCGGTCGACGGCCAGGCCGAAGTCATCGTCGACGGCGGCATACGCCGGGGTACCGATGTAATTAAAGCGCTGGCACTCGGTGCCAAAGCCTGCATGATCGGCAGGCCCTACCTCTATGGGCTGACGGTGGCGGGGCAGGCAGGCGTCAGCAAGGCACTGGATATTTTTACGGCCGAAATATACCGCGACATGGCTTTGCTGGGCTGCCGGAACGTGAATGAGATAGGGCCGCGCCACATACGCCGCCGCCCTGTCTCAGGTTAGTTCTGCAGCCGGAATTTTCACGCGGATGGTCAGGCCGCCGCCGTCGCGAAGGGAGGCGATTACCTCACCTGCATGCCGTTCGAAAACGCGTTTAACGATCGCAAGCCCGAGCCCCGTGCCCACCGAACGATCGCTTGTGTCCGTCGACCGTGTGTAGGGCTCGAAGATGTGTTCCAGGTCAGCGGTGGGCACGCCGGGGCCGCGATCACTGATTTCGACGACGATAAACTTTCCTTTGCGCCGGGCCGTGATATCTATACTGCTGCCGCTGGGTGCGAAACGGATCGCATTGCGCAATATGTTCTCGAATCCGCGCCGCAGCAATTCGCGGTCACCTACTACCGCCAGGTTGGATTCCTTGTCCACGTTGATTGTGCAGCCATGGTCCGATGCTTCGAGTTCCTCTACTTCGGCCAGCCGTCTCAGCAACTTGCCGACACGCAGCAGGCGCCGCTGCATCGTCACGCGGGTATCCAGGCTGGAATAATGCAGCATTTCACCAATAGCCTGGTTCATGCGTCTGATTTCCATGTCGATGCGTTCCTGTTCGGACGGGTCCAGCTTGTTGTGCTCGGAAGCCAGGACGATGGCGGTCTGCAGGCGTGTGAGCGGGGAACGCAGTTCGTGTGACATTTCACGCATCAGTTGTTCACGGCTTGCGATCAGCCCGTCGAGCTGATTCGCCATGGCATTGAAATTGGCCGCCAGCACACCGAGTTCGTCGCGTCGCCCGGCAATGGAAGCGGGCACCCGGGCATCGGTATGTCCGGCTGCCAGTTCGCTCACGGCACGCTGCAGTTCGCCGATAGGGCGCCCGACTCCGGAAGCAATCAGCCAGGCGACGCTTGCAACCACGAGTAAAGCAGCGGTAATCAGTCCGAGTGCGGTTGCCGGGCTGCCCCAGATCGTAATGCCCTTGGGAAGCACCAGGAAGAAGTAGGACTCGTTGTCCGGCCCGATGAGTTCGGGCGCAAGGCGCACCGCCCGGAAGTTGGCAGTCTCGTCATTGTCGGCGCCGACGACTGATGTTTGCACGAAGTTCTGATATAGATCCGGAAGTTTCCGGCCGAGTATGTCTTTGCTGTTCCGGTCGAGGATATAAATGCTCACATCCTCCGGGATATCGGCATCGGTTCGCAGCCAGTTCTCGAGCGCCGGGCGGCCGCCGCTCACAAGTACCCTGGCTGCCTCCCTGCCGAGTGTACTGTGCCGGGTTTCCACGTAGCCGCGTAGCTCGAATGCAGCAATTGTCGCGAGCGCCGCCGCGCCGAGCGCGATAAATGCGGCGAGTGCGGCACCGATATGCACCGCCATCCGCAGGTAGAGCCGGGAGCGCGGCCATTGCATCAGTCGTTGCCCGCCTCGTATTCGTCGAGTACGTAACCGTGGCCCCGGAGTCCGCGTATGCAGTTGCCGGCAATTCCGGTTTCGGAAATCTTGCGGCGCAGTTTGCTTACGAGCGTATCGATGCTGCGGTCATATGCCTCGATAGGCCTGTTCAGTGCCAGTTCTGTCAGTTTCGCCCGTGACATGACCTCACCCGGATGTCGCATGAGTTGTTCGAGCACGCGCATTTCTGCTGCGGTCAGTGCGATGCCCTGACCGTTCACGATTACTTCCCGTTTTTTCAGGTTCATATTGAACGGGCCGACGACCAGATCCGTTTCTTTATCCGTGCTGTCTGCCGTAAGCGAACGTTTCAGTACTGCCCGAATTCTCACGGCAAGTTCCAGCGGGTTGAACGGCTTGGGCAGGTAATCGTCGGCTCCACCCATCAGCCCGAGTATCCGGTCGGCTTCTTCACCGCGCGCGGTGAGCATGATGACCGGAAGATCATGAGCCTTACGCAGTTTTTTCAGGACTTCGAAACCATTTATACCGGGCAACATAACATCGAGTATGACCAGGTCCGGCAGCGCTTCGCTGATCTTTTCCAATGCGGTTTCACCGTCGCCTACGCTGTCAACGACAAAGCCCTGCAGCTCCAGGAATTCATGGAGCATGGCAGCGAGCTCCGTATCATCATCGACCAGCAACAGTTTTGGCAGGTTTTCATTCATCGGCCAAGCATATACATCGTTACGATTTGTTGCGTGTGTTAACCCTCTGTTGACACATTTTGTCCGGCTACAGGCCTAAACTTTAGGCATTGAATCACCATTGGTCGCCCCCGGTAAAGACACACATTAGCTTACACGGGTGGCAGGAGCTAAGGCATGAATGTAAGAAGCGCAGATTTGGGTAGAGAGGGCGGACTGATGGGTTTGCTTTACCGGCCTCCATGGGTCGGCTTGCTGGCCTTTATCATCGTTTTTTTTGTGCAGGCGCTCGGCCACACGGTCATGATCGTCATGGAAGAAGTATGGCCGGGAGAACACTATATTTATGAGTCGGCATTTGCGATGGGCATGCTGGGAGCCGTATTGCTGTTTATTGGTATGCGCAGTGAAAATGAAGTTTCCGCTACCTGGCTGGGATTCTGGGCAGGGACCTGCCTGTGGACCGGCTGGGTCGAGTTTGCCTTTGTCTGGTCAGGTAATTTCCTGAATGTGCCCGACTTGATGGATCCCAACGTACCAGGCGAAATTGCGACCAAGGCCGAGTACCTGGTCATGATGTCTTCGGTAGGAATCCTGGGCGCCACACTTGTCTATTTTCTTATGAACCCGGAGAGCAAGTGCAACTTTTTTCGTTGGTTCCAGCGGCATGCCAAATTGCAGACGGGACGGCCCAGCAAGGGTTACAAGCGTAATTTCGCGGCTATAACCGCGCTGGAAACCGTCTATGTCATCTGGTTTTTCTATCTGTTGTTGCTGTTTCTCTACAACGAGGACATTGCGGGCGATCGGAGTCCTGCGGCCTACGTATTCTTTTTCCTGAATACCATCTGGGCCGTCTACCTGTTTCAGCGGCTGATCAAGTTCTGGAAAGTGACGACCGCCATTCGTTACGGCATACCGACAGCAATCATTGCCTGGAACACCGTGGAGCTGGCCGGCCGCTGGCACCTGTTCACTGAGTTTTGGGAGAAGCCCCAGGAATTCTGGCTGGAAATGACCCTGTTTACCGTGGCCGTGGTCATCGCAGCGCTGCTGGCGGTGCGTACCCCGGCACACAAGAAAGCCGAGCTTTCGAGGCAGACTCAGCGTACCCAATAGGTGCAGGTATGTTCGGGGCCGCCTTTCTTATCCGGCCCTGGATTCGGGATCCCCTCCAACCCGGCTAGCTGCTGCACATATATTTTCCATAATGTGCGCTGGCGCACGGTTCTGCTGCGCCAATAGAAATACTCTGAATGCGCAACAGTCCCGAGGCTATCTCATGGCTAGTGACGCACGTTCAAACCAGAAAGTGAGCTACAAGCTCCTGGATCGATTTACCGATTTGCTCATATGCAGCCGGTGTTTCAGGCGCCATGTCAGGCAGCCCGTGCGTCAGTTGCTCTCAACCCGGCACCGTCCGCTGGCACTCTGCAACGAGTGCAGCTGCAAGGCTTCCGCCGAACACGAAGCGCGTGTGACACGCCTGGACCAGGCTTCCCACTCGTAGGTCAGGCCTGCTCCAGTTCGATCAGCGTTCCGCAAAAATCCTTCGGGTGCAGAAACAGCACCGGTTTGTTATGCGCTCCGTTTTGCGGCTTACCATCGCCAAGTATGCGGGCGCCATCCGCCAACAGCTTGTCGCGGGCAGCCATGATGTCTGCGACCTCGTAACAAACGTGATGCATCCCGCCTGCGGGATGCTTTTCCAGGAACCTGGCAATCGGTGAGTTGTCGCCGAGCGGCGCAAGCAGTTCGATCTTGGTATTCGGCAGCTCGACAAACACGGTGGTGATGCCGTGTTCCGGTAAGTCCAGTGGTGCGGAAACCGTTGCGCCCAGGGTGTCCCGGTAAATGGCGGCTGCCTTCTCGAGGTCGGGTACGACGATGGCGACGTGGTTGAGCTTTCCAATCATTCCATTAATCCTTTGCGGCAGACTCGAGGAAAGTCTGCATCAGTTCTTCTGCGGCTGAAGTAGGGGAGAGCTGGTTGTTCATAACAGCCTCTTCGAGTTCCGCGATACGGGCGGCGACCGCCGGATTTGTCTGCAGCTTTTCGAGGAGCCCGCTGCGGATTTCGTTCCACATCCAGTTACGTGCCTGTTCGGAGCGTGTCTGTGCGATCAGGTCAGCGGCCTCACGGCTCTCCCGATATTGTTCCACGATCCCCCAGATATGCCCGGTCCGATCGCCTTTGAGCGAAGAACAAGCTTCCACCGGCACCTCCCAGTTCGCGGCGCGCGGATGCATAAAGCCGAGGGCTTTCTGGTAGTCGGTTACCGACTGTTCAGCCGTTAATTCAAGAGCCCCATCTGCCTTGTTAACCAGGATCATATCGGCCAGTTCCACGATACCGCGCTTGATCCCCTGCAGTTCGTCACCGCCGCCGGGCAACAGCATGAGGATGAACATATCGGTCATGCGTGACACAGTCGTTTCAGATTGACCGACGCCCACGGTTTCTACCAGTACGATATCGAAGCCCGCTGCCTCGACGGTGAGCATCGTCTCGCGCGTTCGGCGGGCAACGCCGCCGAGGGTTTCGCCTGCCGGCGACGGGCGTATGAACGCCTCCTCGCGTTGCGAAAGTTTTTCCATGCGGGTCTTGTCACCCAGTATGGAACCCCCGCTGACAGCGGAAGAGGGATCTACCGCGAGTACCGCGACCTTGTGCCCCTTATCGATCAGGTGATTGCCGAGGCTTTCGATGAAGGTCGATTTACCGACACCGGGCACACCCGAGATGCCTACTCGCATTGACTTTCCGGAGTGGGGGACGAGTTCCTCAAGGAGCAGCCGTGCCGGTTCGCGGTCCTGCGGACGGTTGGATTCGATGAGTGTTATCGCGCGTGCGAGTGCGCGCCGGTCGCCCTCGAGCACCTGTGATGCAAGTTCAGTATTGCTCGCGTTCCCGCCGGACATGGCCTATTCGAATTCCAGGATGGGCTGATCCACAACCAGGCTGTCGCCCTGTTCTGCGAGGACCCTGGCAACCTTAACGTCGTCGGTCGCCCGCAGGCTGTTTTCCATCTTCATAGCTTCGACCACGGCCAGTTCTTCCCCGGCCTTGAGTTCATCGCCCGCTGCAACGCTGAGCTTTACCAGCAGGCCCGGCATCGGTGACAACAGGAACTTTGAGAGGTCAGGTGGGATTTTCTCCAGCATATGCTGGTTGAGTTGCGCCCCCCGCGGCGAGCAAATGAGTATGTCTATTTGTGCACCGCGCCGGAACAGGCGGAATCCTGCGCCATCGGAGTCAAGCTGGAAAATAACTGCCCGGTCATTAACGGTAGCCCGCACGAGTGGCTCGCCGAATGACCAGTCAGTCAGCACATGATAGGTCGCCTTATCGAGAACGACGTCGTAACCCCCCGTAATCGTACTGGTACTTATGGGGTGGTTTCCCCCGTTGACCACTGCGACCCAGTCCTGCGCGATATTACGATCTGCAGAAACATTTAACTGACCGGTCGAGAGTGCCGCACGTTCCATATGCCGCCTGTAAATTGCAGCGGCAATAACGATTGCCAGTGCGGGCTCGTCCTGCGGCACATCGGCGGCATGGAAGCCGTCCGCGTATTCCTCCGCGATGAAATTGGTAGTGAGTTTGCCTTCGATAAACCGTGGGTGGGCGATCAGAGCATTCAGGAAACTGATGTTATGCGAGACGCCGCGGATATAGTACGAGTCGAGTGCCTCGCCCATGCGGTCGAGCGCTTCAGCCCGGTCCTTGCCATAGGTAATGAGCTTGGCGATCATCGGGTCGTAATACATCGAGACTTCGCCGCCTTCCTCGATCCCGGTATCGACCCGCACGCTGTCGGTTTCTTCCGGGGCGTCGTAGCGTACCAGCCGGCCGATTGACGGCATGAAATTACGGAAGGGGTCCTCGGCATATACGCGGGTTTCGACCGCCCAGCCGTTTAGCTTTACCTCTTTCTGTTTAAGCGTGAGCTTTTCGCCGGCCGCGATACGAATCATCCATTCGACAAGGTCCTGGCCGGTAATCAGTTCGGTAACCGGGTGTTCGACCTGCAAACGCGTATTCATTTCCAGGAAATAAAAATTACGCTTCGAGTCGACAATGAACTCGACCGTACCCGCCGACTTGTAGTCCACAGCTCTGGCAAGTGCGACGGCCTGCTCGCCCATTGCCTTGCGGGTCTTCTCATCAAGGAAAGGCGAGGGGGCCTCCTCTATGACTTTCTGGTGTCGCCGTTGTATCGAGCATTCACGTTCGCCGAGGTAAACGGTATTACCGTGGCTGTCGGCTAGCACCTGAATCTCGATATGGCGCGGATCCTCGATAAATTTTTCGGCGAACACGCGGTCGTCGCCAAAACTGGATCTGGCTTCGTTGCTGGCCCGCTCGAAGCCATCACGGCATTCCTCATCGTTCCAGACTACGCGCATGCCTTTACCACCACCGCCCGCACTGGCTTTGAGCATCACCGGGTAGCCGATTTCGCCTGCGATTTCGACCGCGTGGTCCGGCCCTTTTATCGTGCCGGTAAAACCGGGGATGGTACTAACGCCGGCATCTTCAGCCAGTTTTTTCGATGTGATCTTGTCGCCCATCGTTGTGATGGCGTGCTTGCCCGGGCCGATAAATGCGATACCAGCTTTGTCGAGTGCGTCCGTGAAGGCCGCATTCTCGGACAGGAAACCGTAACCGGGGTGCACCGCCTGCGCGCCCGTTTGCTTGCAGGCATCGATAATACGTTCGGCAACCAGGTAACTTTCGGCGGAAGGTGCCGCGCCTATATGTACAGCCTCGTCTGCCATGCGCACATGCAGCGCTTCCTTATCGGCATCCGAATACACGGCTACCGTCTCAATGCCCATTTTCCGGGCAGTCTTGATTACGCGGCAGGCAATTTCGCCACGATTCGCAATAAGAATCTTGTCAAACATGTTGTTCTTTACAGCCTGCTTAAAGGGGAATATTGCCGTGCTTGCGCCACGGGTTATCAAGTTCCTTATCCCGCAGCATTTTCAGTGAGCGTGCAACTCGCGCCCGGGTATTGTGGGGCATGATGACGTCATCGATGTAACCACGACTGCCGGCGATAAACGGGTTTGCAAACTTCTGCCGGTACTCTTCCGTGCGTGCCGCAATCTTGTCTTCGTCACCTATATCGCCACGGAAAATAATTTCTACCGCGCCTTTTGGGCCCATGACTGCAATTTCTGCGCTTGGCCATGCGTAATTGACATCGCCGCGCAGATGCTTGGAAGCCATAACGTCATATGCGCCTCCGTATGCCTTGCGAGTGATCAGGGTCACCTTTGGTACAGTTGCTTCGGCATAGGCATACAGCAGCTTGGCGCCATTCTTAATAATTCCGCCGTATTCCTGGGCCGTCCCAGGCATGAAACCTGGCACGTCAACAAGGGTGAGGATCGGAATATTGAATGCGTCACAGAAGCGTATGAAACGGGCGCCTTTCTTGGAGGCATCGACGTCGAGGCAGCCGGCCAGGACCATGGGCTGGTTGGCGATAACACCGACGCTCTGTCCTTCGATGCGTATGAATCCAACCACGATATTCTGTGCGTAATCGGGCTGAATCTCGAAGAAGTCGCCTTCATCCGCAATTTTTACTATCAGTTCCTTGATGTTATAGGGCTTGGCCGGATCGTCAGGGATTAGCGAATCGAGCGAAGGCTCCATTCGCGTTACCGGGTCACTGGTATCCCAGACCGGCGCAGGTTCGCGGTTGCTGGCTGGTAGAAAATTAATAAATCGCCGGGTAAGCATGATTGCTTCGACATCGTTCTCGAAGGCCCGGTCCGCAACACCTGATTTCGTGTTGTGGGTAACGGCGCCGCCAAGTTCTTCCGCGGTAACCGTTTCGTGTGTGACTGTTTTTACGACATCGGGGCCCGTAACGAACATATATGAACTGTCTTTAACCATGAAAATGAAGTCGGTGATGGCAGGCGAGTACACTGCGCCGCCTGCGCACGGGCCCATGATCAGGGAAATCTGCGGTACCACCCCGGATGCGAGTACGTTTTGCTGAAATACATCTGCGTAACCACCGAGCGATGCGACGCCTTCCTGAATCCGGGCGCCGCCCGAGTCGTTCATGCCAATAATTGGCGCGCCGACCTTCATCGCCTGTTGCATAACCTTGCAGATTTTCTCAGCATGCGCCTCCGACAGAGATCCACCGAATACCGTGAAATCCTGGCTATAGACAAATACCAGCCGGCCATTGATTGTCCCGTAACCGGTTACGACACCATCGCCTGGGATCTTCTTGTCCGCCATGCCGAAATCGGTGCAGCGGTGCTCGACAAACATGTCCCATTCTTCGAAGCTGCCTTCATCGAGGAGCAGATCGATGCGCTCGCGTGCGGTCAGCTTGCCTTTCTGGTGTTGCTTCTCGATACGATCCTGGCCGCCACCTAGTTTGGCCGCAGCTCTCATTTTCTCTAGTTGCTCGATGATGTCTTGCATGATGTTCCGGTTCCCTGTAGCCCGATACCCCAAACAGTATCTGCCGTTACGAACGCTGTACGCTTTTTGCAGCCCTGGTGCGGGCGTGAATAAGTATCCGTTATTGTGCGTCGCAGGGCTAGGCTGCGGCGCTGCGCTCCCGCACTATATCCAGTACTTCCCCGGCAGCCTCTGGAATATTGGTTCCCGGGCCATAAACCGCCGATACGCCGGCTTTGCGGAGTTCATCGTAGTCTTTCGGCGGGATTACGCCGCCGCAGACGACCACGATATCGCCGGCGCCCTGCTGTTTCAGTTCTTCGATCAACTGGGGCACCAGCGTCTTGTGGCCGGCCGCCTGTGATGAAATACCTACCACGTGCACGTCGTTCTCGACGGCATGGCGCGCTGCTTCTGCCGGCGTTTGGAAAAGCGGCCCTATATCCACGTCGAAACCGATATCGGCAAATGCGGTTGCAATGACCTTGGCGCCACGGTCGTGTCCGTCCTGACCAAGTTTTACAACGAGAATCCTGGGCCGGCGCCCGGTCTCCACTGCAAACTTTTCGACATTTTCCTGGATGTTCATAAAACCCTGGTCTCCTTCGTAGGCGGAGCCATACACACCACTGATGGAATGGATCACTGCCGTGTGCCGACTCCAGGCCCGCTCCAGCGCATCTGAAATTTCACCGACGCTGGCGCGCGCACGGGCTGCATCAACAGCGAGTGCAAGCAGATTACCGTCACCCGAATCGCCTGCCGCCTGCAGCGCATCCAGTGCCGCCTGGCAAGATGCATCATCGCGCTCGGAGCGTATGCGTTCAAGTCGGCGAATCTGCCCGTCGCGTACCGCGGTGTTGTCGATATCGAGAACATCGACATCCGGTTCGTTTGCCAGTTCGTAACGGTTGACCCCGACGATGACTTCATCGCCGCGGTCGATATTTGCCTGGCGCAGGGCGGCCGACTGCTCGATGCGCATCTTGGGCATACCGGTCTCGACCGCCTTGGTCATGCCACCCATGGCTTCAACTTCGTCGATGAGTTTGCGTGCTTCCCTAACGAGCTCCGCGGTCAGGCTCTCTACGTAGTAGGAACCGGCGAGCGGGTCGACCACTTTTGTAATGCCGGTTTCTTCACGTAGTACCAACTGGGTATTCCTGGCTATATGTGCCGAGAACTCGGACGGCAATGCCAGCGCTTCGTCGAAGGAGTTCGTGTGCAGCGACTGTGTACCGCCCAGCACCGCAGCCATGGCTTCAACAGTCGTCCTGATAATATTGTTATAGGGGTCGCGGCTCGTGAGACTGACACCCGAGGTTTGGCAGTGGGTGCGCAACTTGAGCGAACGCTCGTCCTTGGGCTGAAACAGATCCTTCATCAGTTCAGCCCACAGCAGGCGTGCCGCACGCAGCTTCGCAGCTTCCATGAAGAAGTTCATGCCGATGCCAAAGAAAAACGACAATCGCGGCGCAAACTGGTCAACTTCCATGCCCCTGGCCAGCGCCGCCCTGACATATTCAATGCCGTCGGCGAGTGTGTAGCCCAGTTCCTGCACGCAGGTCGCACCGGCCTCCTGCATGTGATAGCCGGAGATCGATATCGAGTTGAAACGTGGCATATTCTCGGCCGTGTAGCCAATGATGTCGGCGACGATGCGCATTGAGGGCTCGGGCGGATATATATAAGTGTTCCGCACCATGAATTCTTTCAGGATATCGTTCTGCAACGTGCCTGCCAGTTGCTCGGGGCTTACGCCCTGTTCTTCGGCCGCAACGATATACATCGCCATGATGGGCAGGACCGCACCGTTCATCGTCATGGACACCGACATCTTGTCGAGCGGTATCCCATCGAACAGGATCTTCATGTCTTCGACGGAGTCTATCGCGACCCCGGCCTTGCCTACGTCACCCACCACCCGCGGATGGTCTGAGTCGTAGCCGCGATGTGTTGCCAGGTCGAATGCGACCGAGAGCCCTGTCTGACCGGCCTCAAGGTTCTTGCGGTAGAATGCGTTCGATTCTTCGGCCGTGGAAAAACCGGCGTACTGGCGTACCGTCCATGGTCGACCCGCGTACATGGTGGCGCGCGGCCCGCGCACGAACGGTGCAAAGCCCGGCAGATTGCCCAGGTGTTCAAGGCGTTCCAGATCCTCGTCCGAGTACATTGGCTTGACGTCGATGCCCTCGGGCGTTTTCCAGGTCAGTTCATCCGGCGACCGGCCTTTGGATTCTTTGCTTGCAAGCTCATGCCATTGTTCAGGCGTTTGCTTTCGGATTTTAGCCATCGCTAAAAGTTACTCCTTGTATATACCTTATGCAGGGCATTTTCATTATTCTTTTGGCCCCGCCGTGGCCTCAAAGATAGTCAGCACACGCTGCGCTTCGTCCACATGCAATTGTTCTATTAGCTGTCCCCGTACAACGGTGACACCGCTGCCGGCCTGGCTGGCGATTTCCCACGCTGCGAGGATTTCCCGGGCTGATTCCGCGTCCGCTTCCGAAATGCCGAAGCACTCATTAGCGGTGGCAATCTGCCGGGGATGGATCAGCGATTTGCCGTCGAAGCCCAGTTCCCGACCCTGTATACAGGCATCCCTGAACCCGTCAGCATCATTCAGTGCGAGATGCACTCCGTCAATTATATCAAGCCCGTGAGCGCGGGCTGTCAGCACCGTTTGAGACAGCGCATGTACAAGCCCTGCGCGGCTTCCGCGCGGGCTGACTCGCAATTGTTTCGCCAGGTCGGAGGTGCCCATAACGATGGCCGCAAGCCGCGGCTGGTTTGCGACTATCTCATCCAGGTCCAATATCCCGCGTGCAGTTTCCGCCATGATCCAGACAGGCATAGCCGGCGGAGCGCCCGCTGAGTTAAGCGAGTCGCCGGCTATGCTTATGGTTTCCGCTGATTCGACCTTGGGTAGCAGGATTGCATCGGCACCGGCGGCTCCTACGGCATCGATATCGGTTTCGCCCAGTTCACTGTTGGGGTCATTTACCCGCACTACCAGTTCGCGATCGCCGTAGCCACCCGCCTGCAGTGCCTCCACAACCTGATCGCGTGCCGCAGCCTTTGCATCAGGCGCAACCGCATCTTCGAGGTCCAGGACCAGGCAGTCGGCTGGTAGCTCGCGAGCTTTTTCCAGGGCCCGGGCGTTGGAACCGGGCATGTACAGTACCGAACGGCGCGGACGTATCGTTTGCTTCATGAGAGCCTTGTTCCGTAAACGCAAATTATAGCGGATTCACAAAGCAGAGACGGTGACCCCGGGTTTGGTTACCCGGCTTCGAACGACGATGCGTATTGCTCGCGAAGAACAGATTTCTGAACTTTGCCCATGCTGTTCCTGGGCAGGTTATCCACGACATAAACCTGTTTGGGTAATTTGAAAGTTGCCATGTGGGGACGTAGTTGTGCAATCAGTGCAGACCCCGATAATGTCGTGCTGCCGGATGTGACCACCACTGCGATAACACCTTCGCCGAAGTCGGGATGGGGCGCGCCGATAACGGCGGACTCAGCTACACCATCCATGCTGTCGAGTACTGACTCGATTTCCCGCGGGTAAACATTCAATCCCCCTGAAATAATCATATCCTTGGCCCGGCCAACGATGGTCACATACCCGTCGGTATCGATTTCGGCTTCGTCGCCGGTACGGAAAAAGCCGTCCTCCGTAAATTCCTCTGCCGATTTCTTGCGCATGCGCCAGTAACCGGGGAAAACATTGGGCCCCTTTACCTGCAGGTGGCCTATTTCTCCTGCCGGCAGTTCCTTGTCGTCATTGTCGACTACGCGCAGGGTAATACCCGGCAATGCGCTGCCCACGCTTCCGGGCCGCCGCTCCCCGTCAAGGGGGTTCGAGGCATTCATGCTGGTTTCGGTCATGCCGTAGCGTTCCAGAATTTCATGGCCTGAGCGTTCACGGAACTCGGCAAAGGTTTCCGGCCGCAACGGAGCCGAGCCGGAAATAAACAACCGCATGTCTGCGCAAAGCTTATTATCGAACCGTTTGTCTGTAAGCAGGCGGCTATAGAAAGTCGGGACGCCCATCATGACAGTGCATTCAGGTAGTGCCGCGATCACATCCTCACGGTTAAACCGGGGCAGAAAGACCATCGAGCAGCCACTCAGAAGTACACAGCCAATTCCTACAAATAAACCATGGGCGTGGTACAGGGGTAATGCGTGCAACAGGCAATCGTTCTGGCTAAAGCCCCACGCCTCTACCAGTGCTGCGGTATTTGCCGCCAGGTTGCCGTGGGTCAACATGGCGCCTTTAGGGACGCCCGTAGTGCCGGATGAATAAAGCAGTACCGCAGTGTTTTCGGCTTTACAGTTACGTGTCTGAAAGTTCGGTGCCGTCTCCAGTGTCGCATCATATAGCTGACCCTGGCCCTGCGCATCAAGGGTTAATACTTCACAGTGTTTGTCTTTGACCAGTTCGCGAAATAGGGATTCTTTCGATGGGTCGCACACGATTGCCGACGGTTCCGCATTGCTTACAAAGTACACGAGTTCATCGAGCTGGTAATCTGTATTGAGCGGATGGAACACAAAACCACCGCGCAGGCAGGCGAAATAGAGCCAGATTGCTGCCGGCGATTTCTCTACCTGTACTGTCACCCGGTCGCCGCGCTGCAGGCCCATATCGGAAAGACAGCGCGCGAACCGGGCGGACTCATCCATCGCATCTGCATAGCTGCAGACATCACCGTCTAAGGTGCTTAACAGGGGGCTGTTACGGTCCGCTGGAAAGTGTTCTTCGAACAGCGCGAACAGGTTCTTATTCTTTGTTGCCAAGTGCAGATCCACAGGCTTGTATTAGTCGGCAGTGCATTGTATCGGACAGGAAGCCGCTAATAACAGCTTGAGAATTTATATTTTTTCTGGCAAGCGACAGGCTGGCACGACGGACTCCTTTGCGGTTTTATTGTTAGTATTAACCACTATGCTAGCGGCATATCGTTAAGCAAAAAGATTAAATAAGAGCAGCGATCAAGGCGGGGGTGTCGGCGTGATCAAGAAGATTTTGCTGGGTGCGATAGCGCTCCTATTGCTGGTTATTGTCGGTCTGGCGTTAATGCTCAGCCAGTACAACAACTACCAGGCAACGGGTTTCATCGAGTTGCCGGTACTGGATAACCCTGTTCGTGTAGTCCGTGATGAGCAGGGCATACCCTATGTGTATGCGGCATCGTTGGACGACGTATTTCGCGGGCAGGGTTTTGTAACCGCGCAGGATCGGCTGCTGCAGATCGAATTTACCCGCTACCTTTCGGCCGGCCGGCTGGCAGAACTTATCGGGCCGGCTGGACTTAAATCGGACATCCGGATGCGGGTGCTGGGTATACCGCGCCACGGTCGTGCCAACGCTGCGATACTCAGCGATGAGTCGCGGGGCTATGTGCAGGCCTATCTGGACGGCTATAACGCCTACCTCGAGACAATGCAGTCAGAATTTCAACTGGGTCTGCGGTTACTCGGTATAGAGCCGCAACCCTGGACTGTCGAAGGCGCAATGGCACTGAAATACTTTCTCAGCTGGTCCAGCACACCGAACCTCGAGGCCGAACTGATCGCGCAGGCCCTTATCGACGAACTCGGACCGGCGCGTGCCGCGGAAATCAGTCAGATCACTGTTAACCCGGACGTGGGGATCGCTGTGCCTGCAGGCGCAAATCCCGGATTCAAGGCCTCTGGAGCGCCGGCTTTATCCGCTGGTGGCTGGCCCGACGAAATTTCCCGGGACTTTGAATTGGGCAGCAACCAGTGGGTTTTCAGCCCGAAGCTGACGAAGTCCGGCGGTGCGATCGTCGTTAACAATCCGCACGTTAATTCTAATAATCTCCCCGGCATCTGGCATCCGATCGGACTGATCACGCCGGACTTTCGTGCGATCGGCGCGGCGGGTCCGGGCAGTGTTGGACTCGCGGTCGGACGGACCAACCACATAGCCTTCGGCGTTACCAATGCGAATGGCGATGGCCTCGACCTGTTTGTCGAGACGCTCGATCCCGAAAATCCCGATCATTATCTCGAGCAGGGTATTTCCATGCCCTTCGAGGTTATCGAAGAAACCATGCGCGTCCTGAATCGCTCGACCGGGGGTTTCGACGAAGAAAAACTGCGTATACGGCTGACCAAACGCGGGCCGGTTATTTCCGATCACGGTATGACCATGGACGATGGCCGGGTAATCACCGCGCGCTGGGCAGCGCCCGAAGGCATGCAGCCGGACGCGGGTCCGCTCGGACCGCTGCTGGCAAAATCTGTTTACGAGGCAGCGTTGAAAATCGCTAATGTAAATGCCCATTACAACTACGTCGTTGCAGATAAAGACGGCAACATAGGGCACTTTACTGCGGGCAGTGTGCCCGTAAGGCGTGTCGGCGACGGTTCGGCGCCTGTGCCCGCGCATATCGGCGAAGCATGGGATGGGCTCATACCGCGCGCCGATATGCCGGGGGTCATCAACCCGGGCCGGGGGTGGGTCGGTAA
Organism: Gammaproteobacteria bacterium; assembly: GCA_030746435.1. Classification (GTDB taxonomy): domain Bacteria; phylum Pseudomonadota; class Gammaproteobacteria; order Steroidobacterales. The sequence goes on from JASLMV010000006.1 coordinate 97,031, forward strand.
TGCCAACAACCGTACGCTGCCGGCCGATTATAAGTACACGTACTCGACATATTTTGCGCACTCATGGCGCTACCGGCGTATGTTGCAGTTGCTGGATACAGGTCGTCCCACTGCCGCCAAAGACCATTGGCGCTTCATGTTCGATACCGGGAACGTGCTGGCGCAGCAGTTAATACCCTTGATGATAGATGCGCTTAATGGGTCCGATAAGGATCTGGCGGATATCCTTGCGGACTGGGACCATATAGACGATCCGAACAAAGTTGCACCGGCGGTTTTCCAGGCTGTCTGGCGTAATTTCGCGCGCCGGGTATACGAGGACGAACTGGGCGCAGAACTAACCGCGCGCATGCTGGCGCTCAATTATTACTGGGAAGAGCGACTGGTCGGCATGGTGAAGTCACTGGATTCTCCCTGGTTCGACGATGTCACAACACCTGATCGTGAAACACTCGGCGATTTATTCCGGCTTGCGGCCCGGGATGCGCGCGAGGAACTGACAGCTTTGGTCGGCCCCGACCCCGCTGGCTGGCAGTGGGGGAAACTGCACACCATTACTTTTTACAGTCCGCTAATCCCCGGCGACCTTGCCGCGGATTACCTTGGCGGTGGAACCGAGCCACTGGCCGGGTCCGGTGAGACAATAAACCGTGGCAAGTACAAATTTATGGACCCTTACCGCGTGACCTATATCGATTCAATGCGATTCGTTGCCGACATGAGCGATGCGGACAAGGTGATGGCTGTTGTATCGGGGGGCGCCAGCGGCCGGCAGTTCGATCCGCACCTCAAGGATCAGTTACCGGCGTGGCGGTCTGGGGAACCTAAGTACTGGTGGTTCAGCGACGCCGCTATCGAGGCGCATACCAGGACCGAGCTGATGCTCGCACCTTAGGTGCCTGAATAACTAGCCGGGGTTTGCCTGGGCCGGTCCTGACGTGGCCGGGTCCAGTTTATCGCGGTCTATGCCGAGCTTGTCCGCAGCCTCAGCGAGTTCATCTTCACCGTACTTGCCGTCATCCGCGAGGGCGGCGAGTGCCGTGTACGCAATATGTTCAGCACTGACTTCGAAATGCCGGCGCAGGTCGGGGCGCGACTCGCTGAACCCAAAGCCGTCCGTTCCGAGCACCGAGTAACGGCCAGGTATCCACTGCGAAATCCCGAGCGGTTGCACTTTCATGTAGTCGCTGGCCGCAACGAATACACCGGTTTCCTTTTCCAGCAGGGTTTCGACGTAAGGCTTTTCGTCATTCCTTTGCAGCCGGTTGCGGCGTTCCGTTGCGATGCCGTCACGCGTTAGTTCGTTGTAGCTCGTAACACTCCACACATCCGTCGATACACCAAATTTTTCAAGAAAATCCTGTGCCGCCAGCACCTGCATCATGATAGAACCGCTGCCAAACAGGTGGGCCTTGCGGTCCTTCTCAACTTTATTTGTGGAACTTGCGAACCGGTACATGCCGCGAATAATGCCGTCTTCTGCACCTTCCGGCATTGGGGGCATAGAATAGTTTTCGTTATAAATTGTGATGTAGTAAAAAATCTCTTCATGGTTTTGGTACATGCGCTCGATACCGTCACAAATGATGACTGCCAGCTCGTAACCAAAGGCAGGGTCGTAACTGCGCATGTTCGGGACGGTATTGGCCATAACCTGGGAATGCCCGTCCTCGTGCTGCAGGCCTTCGCCGTTCAGGGTTGTGCGGCCCGCAGTGCCGCCGAGCAGGAAGCCGCGGGAAAGCATGTCGCCGCAGGCCCAGATCATGTCGCCTACGCGTTGGAAACCGAAAATAGAATAGAAAACATAGAAGGGAATAGTCGGGATTCCATGTACGGAATAGGCGGTACCCGCCGCCATAAAAGATGCCATTGCACCGGTCTCGCAAATGCCCTCCTGCAAAATCTGACCGTCCTTGGCTTCGCGATAGGGCATCAGTGTGCTGCTGTCTACCGGTTTGTACTTCTGACCTTCGAATGAGTAGATGCCTGCTTTGCGAAACAGGCCTTCCATACCGAATGTGCGCGCCTCGTCCGGCACGATGGGCACGACATACTTGCCGACATCCTTATGCTGCAGCAGTTTCGACAGCATCCGGACAAAGGCCATGGTCGTCGAAACTGCCCGCTCTCCCGTACCTTCGAGGTGGTCGCCAAAATATTCGAGGTCCGGTGCAATAAGCGTGGGGCACTCGGTTGAACGCTGCGGCCACCTGCCGCCCAGCGCATCGCGCTGTTCTTTCATGTAAATAACTTCGGCGCTATCGCTATCGGGAATGCAGAATTCAGCGGCCCTCGCTTGTTCTTCACCAATGGGTATCCCCAGTCTCTGGGCCGCTGCAATTCGTTCTTCGGCAGCCAAGTCTTTTTTCTGATGGACTATGTTGGAGCCTTCGTGACCCTCCATGCCATAACCCTTGATTGTTTTAATCAGGATGGCTGTGGGCTTGCCCCTGGTTTCCACGGCCTTGCGGAAGGCGGCATATATCTTGCGCTGGTCATGGCCGCCACGCCGTATCCCGCGTATTTCCTCATCCGACAGGATCTGCATGATTTCGCGTAGTTTCTGGTTATCGCCGCACCAGTGTTCACGTACCTCGGGACCGGTGGATACCGAGTACATCTGGTAGTCGCCGTCCACGACTTCATCCATGCGTGCCTGCATAACACCTTCGTGGTCACGGGCAAACAGAACGTCCCATTCGCCGCTCCAGATGACCTTGATGACATTCCAGCCGGCTCCGCGGAAGCTGCGCTCCAGTTCCTGGATGATTTTGCCGTTGCCGCGCACGGGACCGTCGAGCCGCTGCAGGTTGCAATTGGCAACGAGGATCAGGTTATCGAGTTGCTCGCGCGCGGCAATATTGATGCTGCCCAATACTTCGGGCTCGTCCGATTCGCCGTCGCCGAGAAAGGCCCAGACTTTGCCGCCGTTGTCCGGTTTAAGGCCGCGCGCTTCCAGGTACTTGGCAAACCTTGCCTGGTAGATTGCGCTGGGCGTGCCTAGCCCCATCGATGCACAGGGCATCTGCCAGTAGTCGGGCATATTGCGTGGATGGGGATAGGATGACAAACCACCGCCCGGTTGCAGTTCGCGGCGGAAATTTTCAAGTCGTTGTTGCGGCAAACTGCCGTCGAGCAGTGAACGCGCGTAAATACCTGGTGATGCATGCGCCTGCACACTCACCAGGTCACCGCCATAGTTTTCGTCGCGGTTTCTGAAAAAGTGATTGAGGCCAACTTCGATCATCGTGGCTGCCGAAGCATAGGTGCCGATATGGCCGCCGACGCCGGTGCCGCTGTCATAAGCACGCAGTACCAGCGCCATAGCATTCCAGCGCAGAATATTTTCCAGTTTTTCTTCGAGTTCGATATCGCCGGGGTAAAGTGGCTGATCTTCCAGTGGAATGGTATTCCGGTACGGCGTATTCAGGGTGGCATCTTCGACGATGACATTAGCATCGGTCAGGTAATCGCGTAACGCACGAAAAACGGTTTTGGCTCGCTCGGGGCCGTCTGCCTGGAGTAGTGACTCCATTGACTCCAGCCATTCACTGAGTTCGATGTCGTCCGGCAATATAAGAGGTTGCTTTGAAGCCATTGCTGTGTGTTCAGCCGCAAGCACGGCATGTTGTAGATATGTTCAGTGCAGCCGTCTATTCTAGCGAATCCGGGCCCGTCTGTCGGGGCCGGGCGGAGCAGAACCCACGGCGGGGGCTGAGTGTGTGGCGCACCAGGGACGTGGCGGGTCGGCGCAGCCATTGCCTGGTACTGTAGGCGACTAATCGGGCAAACTATATACTCTATATATAAACTATACGGCGGCACGGGAATCTATCCCTTTGCGCCTTGTCTAAAAGAACATAATGCACCTGAACAGAGAGCTGAATTTTGAGCACGAACCCGCAAATATCCGAGCCTGAATACACGCCCGAAGTGCAGCGCATGACGGAGCCGGTTTATGAGCGCCTCAAGGACATTATTCCGGACGTGGAATGGGCGGTGCATGCGCCGTATATCGCAGCAATCAATAACCTGAAAGCCGAGATGAATGCGGTACTGCTGGTGCACAATTACCAGACGCCGGAGATTTTCCACGGCGTGGCAGATTTTGTCGGTGACTCGCTTGCGCTGGCGCGTAAAGCGACGGAGGTCGATGCCGAGATTATCGTGCAGTGTGGTGTCCATTTCATGGCCGAGACCACCAAGATACTGAACCCGGAAAAGACCGTATTGATACCTGATTTGGGTGCGGGTTGCTCGCTGGCCGCCTCGATTACCGCGGAAGATGTGCGCGGTATGCGCGAACGCAACCCGGGCATTCCTGTGGTCAGCTATGTGAATACCACCGCAGAAGTAAAAGCCGAGACTGATATTTGCTGCACGTCCGCCAATGCGGTGGAAGTCGTCGAATCGCTGGGTACGGACAAGGTTATTTTTACGCCCGACGGTTACCTTGCCCAGTACGTAGCAGCCAATACCGACGTTAACCTGGTTTACTGGGAAGGCGCTTGCGAAGTTCATGAGCGATTTACCGGTGCAGAATTGCGCGAGTACCGCAAGAACTATCCGGGCATCCATATTATTGCGCATCCGGAGTGTCCGCCCGATGTTCTGGAAGAAGCAGATTTTGTCGGTTCGACATCCGGAATGATCAAACACGTTGGTGAAGTCAAGCCGAAGCAGATCGTTATGATTACCGAGTGCTCCATGAGCGATAATGTCGCCGTGGAACACCCGGATGTGGAATTCATCAGGCCCTGTAACCTGTGCCCGTACATGAAGAAGATCACGTTACCCAAGATCCTCGATTCTCTGCGCAATAAGCAGTATCGCGTAGAGATCGATCCCGAGATCGCGGCCAGGGCGCGCGGTTCAGTCGAGCGTATGTTGGAGATCGGTCGCTAGGACTTTGCATGGGTTTCCCTAATCAAACCCGGGTCCTGATTCTGGGCGGTGGGATTGCAGGGCTTGGCGTTGCCCTGAGGCTTGCCGAGGGTGGCCGCCAGGTTACGCTGCTCGCTAAGCGTGTCCTGACCGAAGGATCCAGTCGCCATGCACAAGGTGGCATAGCTGCCGTGATGGCTTCGGGCGACAGCGTTGATTCCCATGTCGAAGATACACTGCAGGCCGGTGCCGGATTGTGCAAACGGGAAGCCGTAGAGTTTATTGCGAAGAATTCCAAGGCCTCGGTCGAATGGTTGCTGGAACAAGGCGTGGGGTTTACGCGTGACGAGAAGAGCGATGACCTGCACCTGACACGCGAAGGTGGCCATTCCAAGCGGCGCATCGTGCATGCAAGTGATGCGACCGGCGCGGAAGTCATGCGCGCCCTCGAGATAAGGGTTCGTAACTCGCCCAATATCGAAGTATTCGATTACCACCTCGCTGTCGACCTTATTACCTCTGCGAAACTGGGGCTGAGCGGCCCGAACCGGGTGCTGGGCGTGTATGCGCTGGACAAAAAGGGCGGGCATGTCGAAACCTTCACCGCCTCGACGGTCGTTCTCGCCACCGGCGGCGCTTCCAAGGTTTACCTTTACACCAGTAATCCGGATACCTCGACCGGCGACGGTATAGCCATGGCCTGGCGCGCTGGTTGCCGGATTGCGAACATGGAATTCGTACAGTTCCACCCGACCTGTCTCTATCACCCGCACGCAAAATCATTTCTGGTTTCGGAAGCGGTCCGGGGTGAAGGCGGGCAGTTAAAGCTGCCCGACGGTCGACGGTTCATGCAAGATCATGATGAGCGGGGTGAACTTGCGCCGCGGGATATCGTGGCCCGCGCTATTGACTACGAGATGAAGCGCGGCGGTTATGATTCCGTATTCCTCGACATCAGCCACAAGCCGGCAGATTTTATACACGCGCACTTCCCAAATATTTCCGGCCGCTGTGCCGCATTCGGTTTCGATATTGCATCTGAGCCCATCCCGGTTGTGCCTGCCGCTCATTACACCTGTGGCGGCGTAGTGACGGACCTGGACGGCCGTACCGATGTAGCCGGGCTCTATGCCGCGGGCGAGTGCGCCAGTACCGGTCTGCACGGCGCCAACCGGCTTGCCAGTAACTCGCTGCTCGAATGCCTGGTCCTGGCAGCGGCGGCGAGCGGGAGTATCCTGGCCGATACGGCAGAGGTGCCGGCGGACGATACGCAAGTGCCGCGGTGGGACGAAACACAGGTATCGGACCCCGACGAGCAGATCGTGGTTACGCATAACTGGGATGAGCTTCGCCGGGCGATGTGGGATTACGTCGGCATCGTCCGAACCGACAAGCGTCTCGAGCGTGCCTTGCACCGGGTGAGGTTGTTGCAGGACGAGATCCGTGACTACTACAGTAACTTCCGGATCGACAACAACCTGATCGAGCTGCGTAACCTGGTTACCGTTGCGGAACTGATTATCAATTGCGCCCTTAGCCGTAAGGAAAGCCGCGGGCTTCATTACACACTGGATTACCCGGATACTCTGCCCGACGGTGAAACCGAAGATACGGTCATGGTGCCCGAAAACTTTGTGGCACTGACCGGGGAAGCGCCTGTCTCGAAGGCGGCGGGATCCGGACGTTAACAGCGTGACCCCGAAGCCGCGCAGTCCGGTTAACATCCGGTCGCCTAATCCTGCTGCACGCATGCGCCTGTTTTGTTTCCCCTATGCGGGTGGCGGTTCGGCTACCTACAGGGAGTGGGGCAAGTGGTTGCCTGCCGATATCGAGGTTGCAACCGTGCAATTGCCCGGCAGGGAATGGCGGATTCAGGAAGACCCGCTCGACGATATGCGCAAAATGGCGGCCGATGCGTTCGGGAACATCCGTGGCTACCTGGAGAAGCCCTATGCTTTGCTCGGCACGAGTATGGGCGGCCTGCTGATATTTGAGCTGGCCCGGAAACTGCGTGAGGCTGGCGACCCACTGCCTGTCTGTTTGCTGCCCTTCGCTTGTGGTGCGCCGCATACGCCTGAAACCGAGCTGTTTCACAAATTGCCGGACGAAGAACTGATCGATGAAATCCGCAACTTCGGCGTGATGACCGACGCTGTTGCGGATCACCAGGAACTCGTGGACCTGGTGCTGCCGGTACTGCGCGCCGATTGCGTCGCCCATGAAACCTACGAGTACAGCGAAGAACCGTCTTTTGATTTTCCGATCTGGGTGTACGGAGGTATGGGTGACGACACAATGGAGCGCGCGCGGCTGGATGCGTGGGCGGCCCATACTGCCGGCGAATCGAGTGTGCACATGATCAATGGCGGGCACCTGTTCGTGGACGACCGCCCAGAACTGCTGATGCAGTCCCTGGTGCGCAGGCTCTACAAGTCGCTGGAGTTTGCCGGCTAGCCAGTCAGGGGATCCTGATCCCGCCCTCGCGAAGCAATGCGGCCAGCGGCTCGAGTTGTTCCTCGTAGTTTTTCCAGCGCTCCAGCGCCGTTCGGTAGAGCGGCTGGCGGACCTGTGCCGAGCTTGCCGTCGCAACCGGTGCTTCGTTCTTGTCGAAATCCATGCACTGGTCTTCCCAGTCCAGTCCGCAAAATGCAATCAGGTCACGCGAGCTTTTTTCCTGCTCTTCGACGATATCTTCATAGTTGATCTGCAGAATTCTGCCGGGGAACAGCTCGTCCCAGTGACGCATCAGGCGATCGAACATCAGGTAGTAGCGGCCGCAGTCGAGGATGTCATACGAAAAAGCATAGTAACGATTGCTCAGCGCAAACAGCTGGCGAAAGTTACTTAGACAACTATCCATAGGGTTGCGGCGTACGCAGATAAACCTGGCATTCGGCAGTGCGAGCAGGATGAAACCGGCACACAAAAAGTTGAGCGGCATCTTGTCCACGAAATGCGGCGTACGACCGGTTGCCGGGCGCGTCAGCTCTATATAGCGCTCTCCCAGGGTTTTAAGGTTGCTGCCTAAGGCCTGGTCGACCGCCTCGGGGGTCAATACCGAACCGACCCTGAGGTTCGCTGCAGCGCTTACGAGCAACCCAATGCTGTTTAACTCGCCCGCCGAATAAATGGCTGAGTGCGAAGAAATAATCCGCTCGGTCAGTGTCGTCCCGGTGCGCGGCATCCCGACCACGAATACCGGCTCAGTGGAATCGTGGCCTGCACCGGCCCTGCTGACCGCCGCGGGTGTAAAACACTCATGCAGTGAGTCGAACAACCGTGCATCCTGCTCAATCGAATACTCGATTTTGCTGCGCCACCGGCGGCTGACCTCGCTGATCGTTGCGAATGCTTCGTTGTAATGGCCGGTATCGTCGTATTCTTTTGCCAGCGCAAACTTAAGCCTCATTTCGTCCCGCAGGCTGCCCTCATAGCCGTCCAGTCGCTCGCAAAGCGTGGCGATATGGTTGCTGTCCGGTGTCTGGGGGCGCATGTGTGACAGGGCGGCGATCGCCTTGTCCAGGCTTCCGTTGATCTCGATGGCCCTCTGGTAGGCATCTTCTGCTGCGTCGAAGTGGCCCGCAAATTGCTGGGATGCACCCAGGTTGTACCAGTAGGAGTCATTATCCGGATCGCCGGCTACCGCCTGTTTAAAGGCCTGCGCCGCCTGTTCGTGGAAGCGCGCGTAACTATAGATAACGCCAATGGTGTCGAGCGTCATCGGGTTCGCAGGGTGCAGTGCCATTGCAGCGTCGGCGGCAGCCAGCGCATCCTGTGAGCGCTTTAGTGCTACGAAGCAGCGGCCCAACTGGGCATGGAACTCCGGCCGGTTTGAATTTTCGCGGATGGCATACTGCAATAGCCGTGCCGCATCGGAAAACTGGCGGCGCTCGAGCGCGATGATCGCGCTCCAGTAAATCGCATCCTCGTCCATAACATTTGTTTTGAGTGCTGCGAGACAGATTTTCTCGGCGTCGTCGAGCCGCCCCGCATGGATGAGCCGGGCGGCATCCTGCAGCCTGTGTTCGGCTGTATGTTCGCTAACTTCGGGCAACGACAATATCCGCGCTTGCGCAGGCTTGCAGGCTAGCACAAACGGCGGATATTGGGGTGGCTACGGGGTTGCTTATCTGAACTTGTAGCGGAAGTCCACGCCGACAGTCCGCGGCCTGAGCACATTCTTGAAATAGCGCCGCAGTACGAAGGGGTCGACCGTATACAGCCAGGTATCGTTCAGCCGAACGCCTGTTTCGGCGTACTTGTCGTACAGGTTGTCGATGAACAGGCTGGCCTCCCAGGAATCGTCCGCAAGGCCCACAGATGCGTAGTGCACGCTGTACCCGGGCAGCTCCTCGCCGTCCTCACGGCAGCAGGCGTCCGACTTGCTGTCGCCGATCGTCGTCAGGATTTCACTTTGTGCGGTGAACCCGTAATCGACGTGGAGGTCCATGCCGTTGTCCATCACGGTGCTGTATGTCAGCCGCACGTGGCCCTGGTTCTCGGGCCAGCCGGGCAGTTCGTCGCCCTCGGCGGTATAGGCATCCGGGATCGCGCAGTCGTTCGCGGGGTCGGTGGATTCCGCGTAGCTGCAGCCCTCGGCCAGCTCCGGCCGCGCGTATGTATAACCAGCGCTCAGGGTCCAGTTTTCGCCCAACAATGCTTCAGCGTTGACTTCGAAGCCCTTGGACTCGGCCGGGCCACCGTTGCGCCAGATCAGGAAAAATCCGGAATCGGTCTTGCCCTGCAGGTGGGTATTTTCCAGATCCATATAGAAAAGCGCAGCGTTCAGGGACAACCGGCCGTCCATGAACTTTCCTTTAAAGCCAAATTCGTAGTTATCGACTTCTTCCGGCTTTACGTATACTTCTTCTGGCGCAATATCCGTGCGCGCATTAAAAAGGCCTTCGCTGTAGCCCTGGGAAGCGATCGCGTAAGCCGTCAGTTCTTCGGAGAAGTCGTACGAGGTACTGAGTTTCAGCAGTATGTCGTCATCATCCACCTTGCTACCGATATCCTGCGAGACACAGTTCTCCGGCGCGTCCACGTCGGGGTTGATGCCGGGGTCGAGGGTCGAAAACATCGGGAACGTGGAGCAGTTTTCCACGCTGGCATCGACTTCGAACCAGCGCATGCCACCCGTTACGTTCCAGCGATCGGTGATGTCGACGCCCAGTTCGCCGAACAGGGCGAACTCGTCTTTATTTTGTGTTGTCTTCGAGTCGTATTCGAGGTCGCCGAACTCTTCGCCGATAAACGGATCGAACTCCGCAAAACCGGGTGTGTATTCCTGTGAGATGGCCGTGTAGTCCATGTCGGTGAAGTAGAGGCCGGCAATCCAGTCCACACGGTTGTCGCCCTTGGAGACCAGTCGTACTTCCTGGGTGAAGATTTCCTCGTCTGCTTGATCGACCGTGAATGCGGCGAATGCCGGGAAGGTTTCGTAATAGTACTCGAGGGAGAGCAACAGGTCGGTCTGGTCGCGCCGGCCGTCCTGGTCGTACTCCGAGTACGATGTCGACGAGACCAGCTCGACGTCTCCGAAGTCAAAGTCCAGTTGCAGGTTGAAGATATCGTTATTGCGTTCGTTCGGTTCCTGGAAGCGCATCCCGGAGACATACTTGCCAGTGTCGATATCGATGCCACGGTTGGCTTCGATGAGCTCGAGTGCCGCGCTGGAATTGATATTCCGTCCGCCGGTTTCCTGCCCCTGGTGACGCCAGCTCAAGGTCGCTGTCGCGGTATCGCTGATATTCCAGAGCAGCGACAGGCCGGCCGTCTTCGTCTGGTTGTCGTTAACGTCTTCTTTCTTCCAGAGATCGTCCTCGGCGAATTCCGGTGTGGCGGGGCATTCAGGAGCCACCATGCCGGGCTCGGCACAGGACACACCGGGTTGCCTGACCAGATAGTTGTAATCGATAAAGCCCTGGTCGTAGCTGTAACCGAGCAGGGCCCTTAACGCGAGCGTGTCCTCGATCAGCGGTATATTGATAACGATGTCGCCTTCGCCGCTCAGGTCATCAGCTTCGCTGTTTTTCCAGCCGCTTATATGCGTGTCAATCGTAAAGTCTTCGGTATCGGGCTTCGCGGGAATGTAGCGGACGGCGCCGCCAAGCGACCTGGCGCCGTAGAGTGTGCCCTGCGGGCCCTGCAGTACCTCGACTCGTTGCACGTCAATGAGTTTCAGGTCGAGGTAAATCGGCGCTTCGCCGTAATAGGTTGCAACGCGTCCGCCGGAAGTGTTCTGCAGGAATTCGGGTGAGTCGATCTTGCTCACGTTAATGCCGCGCATGACCAGCGGGCTCCCGTCGCGCCCGCCCTGCTCGATCTGAGTCAGGCCCGGTGTCCAGCGGGCGATACCCGACAGGTTGTCGATCTGCAGCTTCTTGAGCGCATCGCTCTCCAGAACGGACATGCTGAAGGGCACATCCTGCAGCGTTGTGTCGCGACGTGTGGCGGTAACCGTAATTTCGGGTTTGGTAACCACGTCATCGGCCGCTAGCGCAACCCCTGCGAAGCTTCCCATGGCTGTTGCAACTGCAGCCGCGATCGGGGTTACCCGTACCGGTACCGCCCTGACGACGGTTTGCCTGGATTTCTTCATGCCTGTTCAGTCCTTTGTGTACTTTGGGCAGTCCCTGCCCGGCAAATGATTCTGGTCGATCCGCGCCTTTAGGCCAGTCACGACGTAAGCGTGAAATTTGCCAGATGCCGGAACGAAGTCAACCAACTGATTCGCACTACTGCAAATCGATGGTAAAGCTGTAAATAACTGTATTAGAAGACGAAAGTCACAGTTGGATCGGGTGATCTGCAGGGGGCTAACGTGCGCTGGTTCGCAGTTTAGGGAACCGGTCAACGTTTGGGTTCGATGCTGTGCCGGTGTGTTGAAAAAATAACGGACGGCTATAGCCCTTGATCGCACGTACCCTAGTCTGCATGCGGGTTTCCTGCGCGGCGAAATGTGACGGGCTCGACCTTATATAAAATAGGTGCCTTGCTAGACTCCTGTGAATCTATGGAAGGCTCAGATAGCTAATGGTATCCACGATTTCCAGTGCTGCACACGGAGGTATTCCCAAGTCGTTGGCGGAAGCGATAGGCGAGCTTTCGCACGGTAACCTGTGCATTGGGGATGTCCGGCAGATTCTGGCGACCGCACTGGAAAACCATCCCGAAGCGGGCGAATCCATCCAGGAGTTCCTGGATGAAGAATTGCAGGCCCGGCGACTGAGCATTTCCGACTACGGTGAACTGGTAACCGGCCTCGGTGCGGTGCTTTCTGAAAATGTGCCAACCGAGTGGTCAGAAGATGCGCCCGAACAACCAGGTATCTACCGTATTGTCGATGAAGGGACCCTGGTGCTCGCGGATGATGACGAACCATTCTCCGCCGCTGGTTCGGATGACAAAGTCGCTGAACTGAAACCGGTAAAAGATGCCTCGGACGAAGGATGGAAGGTCGGCTCGGGCTACGAGGACGAGCTTCCACAAATTGCGGTGGGTGATGTGTTACGCGATCGCTTCCGTCTTGACGAGGAAGTTGCCCGCGGCAGCATGGGGATTATCTACAAGGCAACCGATCTCCTTAAGCTGGAAGCAGATGCGAACGAGCCCTTCGTTGCCATAAAGCTGATCAGTCCGGAGTTCATAAACCATCGTGATGCGCTGAAGACGTTTCAAAATGAAGTTGATAATGCGCAGCACCTGTCGCATCCGAATATCGTCCATCTTTTCGAACTGGACCGCGACCAGGGCCACTTTTTCATTAGCATGGAATGGCTTGAAGGCGAGTCCCTCGATGCGCTTCTTGACCGTAGCAAGGGATCAGCGCTGCCGCCCGCACAGGCATACGCGATCATCGAACAACTCTGCGATGCCCTGGCATACGCGCATGAACAGCATGTGGTGCATGCCGATGTAAAGCCCGGCAACGTATTTCTGACCGAGCCGGGTGAACTGAAGCTGATCGATTTCGGTATCGCCCGGACCAACGTTTCCTCCGCCCCGACCCGTGACAGGGACCAGGCAGTCGCACTTACGCCGGCGTATGCCAGTTGCGAGCGTCTCGAGAAAGCCGAGCCCACGCCGCAGGATGATCTCTACTCCCTGGCCTGCCTGATTTATCGGCTGCTGTCGGGGCGCCGTGTCTATGGCGCGATTACTGCGCTGGAGGCTGAAAACTTGCAGATGGAACCGGTGCGCATCGGCGGCATGAGTGACCAGCGCTGGGCCGCACTCGCAAAGGCGCTGGCCTTCCGGCGGGTTGACCGGTTTGTCGGCGTAGCCGAGTTCGCCGAGGCGTTCGGCCAGCGTCGCGAGTCCCGCGATACAGAAGTCGACGGAGCAGAAGATCTGAAGCATACCGATACGATGACCCTGCCGATCATGACACCGCCGATTGACCTGGGTGATGGTAAGGAATTTGCGGAATCCGCTGATGCGAGTGTCGATTTTCTGGTTGATGTTGCTGATGCGGACCACGAGCCGATCGTTGCCGAGAATGCGCGTGAGTTATTTGAGCAACCCGAACCTGAACTGACCGACGAGCCGACCGAAACCGTCAATATTCCGGTACTCGATTCGGCGCTCTTTGATAAACCTACCGTGGAGCAGCCAGACTCGCAACGCCAGCAACCTGCTCACGTCACCGGTTCAATCGCAAATAGCCGTACATACACGATCGGTGTTACTGCGGCCGCGTGTCTGGTTGCTGCGGTGGTTACCTGGACTTTATTGCCGGACGACACACCACGGCAGACACAAGCACCGGCCGCCAAGCGGGTTATAGGAACGATCGTTACCATGCGTGAAGCCCAGGAAGAAGCGGGTGCCGATACGGAAGTGCTCGCTGCCGCTGATGCAGAGATTGCGCCGACTGACACCCAGGGGCCCGATCCGGTTGAAGAAACTGCCCTGGAGCAGGCAGATCCTTTCTTCGAGGAACCCGGGCAGCTCATCGCTGTGGAGTCGGTTGCGCAGACCGAAGAACCGCCGGCGGCAGAGGAAAGCCCGCTGCCGGAAGAAGAACTGTTTACGGCAGCTGACGCCGAGGTTGTTTCGGTCCCTGAGATAGATAAACAGCCGTTGCTGGATGAAACAGCGCTCGTAGTTGAGGTCAGGGAAGAACCTGTAATTGCAGCGGCCGAAGCGCCTGTTATTTCCGCAGCAGTAGCCGTAGAGATGGGAATACTCAACCGCAAAACCCACGAGGCGCTTGCGGCAGGCAGGCTGCTCGAACCCTCCGACGACAATGCAGTCCTGTGGCTCGACCAGATGCGTACCAAGGATCCGGCTTCGCTGCTGGTGGCAACCGCAACCGTCAGCCTCGTCGAAAGTTTGCTATTGCAGGCTGACCAGGCCGTGTACGCGGGGGATGCCGAAAGCGCTACACGCTGGACCAAACTGGCGGAAGTAAATGGTGCCGACGCAAAGGATATTCGCGGTCTGCAGTTATTGATCGCGGAACTGCGAACACAGAACGCTTTACAGTCGGTGGCGGCTGCGGAAGAAGCACTCGCTGCTCAGATAGAGGCGAACGAGGCCGCGGCGCTCAAGGCTGCCGAAGAAGCTGCAAAACCGATACCTTTGTCCCAACTCGAGTTCATTAATTACACCGAGCCGAGAATCCCCCGGCTGTTACGTGACCGGTTCATGTCAGGCTGGGTAGATGTAAGTTTTACTATTGACGACAAAGGCGCTACCAGCAATATCGAAGTCGTGGACAGCGACCTGTCACGGCGCTTTGAAGCACCGTCGATCGCCGCGGTCGAGCAGTGGATCTTTAAGCCCTACACCCGTAGAGGGGAAGTTACTTCTGTAAACAGTGCCGTACGCCTCCGCTACGAGAACTAGGCCTGAAAAAGTCTCAGCCGGGCCGCTCCCCTGACCTACGGTCAGGTTGAGTCGCTACGCGACTTGTTGATAGCGTGTACGAATACACGCACTACCATCCCTGCGCTCGTCGCTCGTTTCCGGCCTACGGCCTGTCCGTGTCGCTGCGCGACGTATTAATAGCGTGTCCGAATACACGCAGATTCCATCCCTGCGCTCCGCGACACTTAGGCTCCTGCCTGTCGTGCGGCATTCGGACATCCTGTCCAGCACGGAGCGTACAAGCCAGAACATGGGCATTGTGAGTCGATGCTTGCCTTGGCTCGCATCCACCTGAAACGTTTTCAGCAGGCCCCGACCATTGACACAAAGTTTGTCAGGCCTTTGTTGCGCCGGGCTGGTCTGGCTTTCGGCCTCTAAACCGTCTATCTTTGCGTCCCCCAAACAGGCAGCCCCCGGTCCAGGGAGGCTTTGCGAGGAGCAGCGAGTGGATATCGATCTTATTCTGGAACCGGACCTTAACCCCGAGCAGATTACGGAACTTGGTAAAGTTGCTGAAGCGTATGGTATCCGGGCAATCTGGACTTCCAACTATTTTGCGCACTGGGACGGGTTTCTGAGCTTGTCGGCGCTTGCAAACGGGACCGATAAGATCCTGATGGGGCCGCTGGCGGTCAGTCCTTTTGAAATGCATCCGCTAAAAATTGCCAACGCGCTGCTTACGCTCAATGAGATGTCGAATGGCCGTGCCATGGTTGCCATGGGTGCGGGTGAAGGCAACCTTGAAGCGATGGCGCTTAAGAAACCCAAAAAAGTTGTGCTCGCGGTTCGTGAAGCAATCGAAATCGTGCGCAAAGCTGCAAACGGAGAACTGGCCGGTGGCTACGAAGGTGAAATATTCAATGTAAACCTGCCATGTGCGTACCCATGGGTCAAAGCGAAGCCGGCACGGGTCTATGGAACCGCGTACCGGCCGATGATGATGCGCATGGAAGCCAGGGTTGCGGACGGTTGTTATATCGGCTGTACTCCGCCGGAAGTGGCCGAACCCGCGATGGAGCATGTGCGCACGGGCCTGAGCCGGCGTGACGACCAGCCGGATGATTTCCGTGTGAACACATTCTGGGGTTGGCACATCAAGGAAGACCGTGAAGCAGCTTATGCCGAGTCACGCCGCGAACTGCCCTGGCGTGCGCGCCTGCTCGACCCCGAAATGCTGGCAATGTACCTCGACGAGGATGAAACTAAAATTGTGCGCGATAACTACGCTGAGTATGTGGACTTCTATTTTGACCCGTCGAAGCCGGTCACCGGCATACCGGAGGAAATCTCCAACCGTTTGTGCGAAGGACTGACTTCAACGGGTGGCCTCGAAGACCTCGACCGTGAAATCGAGCGTTTCCGTTTATTCGCAAAAGCCGGATGGACCGAGATTGCTTTGCGCCTGCACGCCGATCCGATGGATGCTCTGAAAATTATCGGCGAACGGGTAGTCCCTGCGTTAAAAGACTAGCTACCTGCTACAGCACTTGCAGCCTGGTCTGTGGTATCACATCGAATGCAATGCTGATGCGATCGCCGGTTGTGTCAAAGGGAATTGTTTGGTGCCAGAACCATGACGGGAACAGGATCAGTTCACCTTCCCGGGGTTCATATAACGTACGTTCCGGTTCCTTAAGCCTGTAAAAGCGTTCCGGTGGCCGTCCGAATTCCAGCGAGCCCGACTTGTCCAATTTCCCCGCCATATCGGGCGGCAGCTGCACGTAGTAGGCGCCACTTATGGATCCCAGCGGGTGCATATGCGGAGTTTGCTGACCTCCTTTGCGGAGCAGGGTGCCCCAGGTCCTGAGTGCCCACTTATCCGTCGCCGGTTGCAGTACCGGGTGCTGCTCAAGCTGAGCACTTCGGTAACGCTCCACCGCTGCCCCTATGGTTTCTTTGCAGGCTTTCTCCAGTGCTGCCAGCACCGGGTTTGTATCCGGGTTTAGCTCGCCCGTCTGGTCTCCGCCGAATGTCGACTTGCTGACCGGGTTGCTGACCAGCGAAGGATGCGTGCGAACCAGGTCGGCAAGTTGTCCGTTGAATTCGGCAAGATCGTCGTAGCCGTCCGGTGCAGGCAATGAATGTTTCTGGACCAGGAGCGCACAGTCCGTGAGCTTGTGTGCCTCACTTCCTTTGCCTGTGTTGTGCAATGCAAGTGCATAGGCGCCGACGACCAGCCTTTCGCCGGGGTGCCGGTGCAGGAATTCCTCGCATATCCGTAACGCATCGTTCTGTTTGCCGATTGCGCCCAGGCTGTTGGCCAGGTCCGCGACTGCGCGCGCATTAAACGGGTTCAACTCGACAGCCTGGTGTAAATGGACGGTAGACGACTCTGCATCACCTAGCTGGTAACAGGCCAGTGCGAGATTGACGAGCGCCATGTCGTCGTCCGTCCCGGGGCTTGTTGCCTCGATAAGGACATCGCGCGCATCGGAATAACGCTCGAGGTCGATGAGTACCGCCCCAAAGATGGCAAGCACATAGGGATGGCGGTTGCTGTCGTTCAGCGCGGTTTCGCATTCGGTTAATGCTTCGCTGTCCTCGCCGATGTCCACCTGCACCTTGGCGAGGTTACAGCGGACCTCGATATTGCCCGGCTCGGCGTCCAGCAGCTTGCGGTAGCATTCCGCGGCTTCCCGCAGGTGGCCCCGTTGTTGCAGCAGGGCGCCGAGGTTTGTCAGGCCTTTCAGGTAGTTCGGGTCAAGCTGCAGCGCTTTACGCAGCGCTGCTTCGGCCGCACCGAGTTCACCCATAGCCATCCGCAACAGCGCAATTTCGCCAAGTGGTTCAGGGTTGTCCTTGCGAAGCGTCACCGCTTGTTCGAGCAGGCTGAGTGAGGTTTCCGGGTCGCCGCGCTCGCGTGCGAGTATTCCGCGCAAACGGAGTGCCTGCGCATTGTGTGGGTCGAGTTCGATGGCCTGCGCATACAGGTAGTCTGCATCGAACAGATTACCCTGCCGGTGGCAGGCCATTGCTTCGCTCAGGAGTGCGTCACTGTCAGGTGGCGGGTCATCCGCTTGCAGCGTCATTTTTTTACCAGCTGTTGTGATGCAGGACTTCCGCAATTGGCCGGCGCAGCGCCGGGCTGAAACTTTCGCCCTTGTAGTAAGCGGTAGGAATCAACGCCACCTGGGTGAATTCGGCATAGGGAATACCCAGGAGTTCGGCAGCGTCCTGTTCGTAAATTAAATGTGCTGATGTCCAGGCTGTGCCAAGCCCGCGCACACGTGCAGCCAGCATGTAGTTCCACGTAGCTGGAATAATCGAACCATAAGTTGCGGCATAAACGGCATTTGCATATGGACCCGTCATCTGGTCGTTGCGGCCCTTCATACAGGGCACCATTAGCATGGGTACGCGTTCGAGGTTATCTGCCAGGTATTGAGCGGAACTGAGAACGCGTTTCATCTGTTCGTTATGTTTGGCTTCCTTACCGGCATTCTCTGAATGTGTGCTTATGGTGTCCGGCAATGACCCGGGCGCATTCAAATAGCGGTCCCAGCCCTGGCGGTACAGGTCCGCCAGGCCTGCACGTTTTTCCGCATCATCGACAAGGATGAAATGCCAGCCCTGTGAGTTACTGCCGGTCGGTGCCTGGCGGGCAATTTCGACGCACTCTGTTACAAGTTCCAGCGGCACTTCGCGATCGAGGTCCAGCCGCTTGCGCACGGCGCGGGTAGTCGTCAGTAATTCATCGGGACTGAGGTTAATAGTGGCCATGATTCTCATTATTGCCTTTTTGGTTATTAAGCCGCATGTTCGCGGGGTGCTGCTGGCGGCGCGACCGGGCCCCTCCAGGTGTATATGCTGCACTTGCCACGGCATCATTATGCTCCAGATATAACCCAGAGATTACTTCCTGTACAGTACGCCGTCGCCGAGCCCCGGGAGAATAAGAACCGCATATGTCAGAGCAGTCCAATAAGCTGGGTCACGTAAGGCTGGCCGACGGAGTGCGCCCGTCGCATGCTGCATATTTCCTGTTTACGGCATTCCTCGGGATAAGCCTTACAACCTTCCTGAGCACGATCCAGCCAAATCTGCTTGCCGTAAACCTCGGCCTGCCGGCGGAACAGCAGGGGCAGGTGAGCGGCCTGGCGTTGTTCGCGGGGGAATGCGTGTTGTTGCTGAGCAGCTCCTTTATAGGCGCTTATTCAGATCGTATCGGCCGGCGCGGCGTATTCGTCGGCGGCATGTTTGTGCTTGCGCTCGGCTGGGTACTGATGGCTTATGTCGACAGCGTGGTAACGCTTGTTGCGGTGCGCGTGTTCATGTCCTTCGGTATTGCCGTCGTCAACGTCATGATCTCAGCACTCATGGTGGATTACCCGGCGGAGGCATCGCGTGGCCAGCTGGTCGCACTTGCCGGTGTCATGATCGGTATCGGCAACATCATGATCGGACTCGTTTACCTGAAACTTCCGGAAGTGTTCGCTGTTCGTTTTGGCGTGACTGAACTGACCGCTATCCGTTACACCCTGTTTACGATGGCCGCTCTGTCAATAGTCATGGCGCTGGTGGTGCAGATTGGCATCAAGGGCGGCCGGCCATCAAAGGCCCCGGAGCACGAAGCCCTTATTGCCCGCGTAAAAGTCGGGATCAGCGCGGGCCGGGAAAATGCACGCATTTTGCTTGCCTATTTCTGCGCTTTTGTGGCGCGCGGCGACCTGGTCGTTATCGGAACCTTTTTTACGCTGTGGTTGACACAGGCGGGAATACGGTCGGGGATGCAGCCTTCGGAGGCTGCAGCCACGACTGGCGGGTTGTTTGCGATGGTAATGACTAGTGCTCTGTTGTGGGCGCCGATCGCCGGCTGGCTCAACGACCGCATGGACCGGGTAAAGGCGATGGCGCTCGCGATGTTCCTGGCCGCAGTTGGTTATACCGGTTGTGCGTTCATACCGGACCCGCTTGGCCCGTGGATGTATCCGGCCGGTGTGTTGCTGGGTATCGGCCAGATCAGCGCAGTTACCGCCAGCCAGACGCTTATCGGCCAGGAGGCACCGCCGGCCTACCGGGGCTCGGTCGTCGGTATGTTCTCGATGTTTGGCGCAGCCGGTATTCTTTTCATTTCGAGCATAGGCGGCCTGCTTTTCGATCGCATCGCCCCGGTTGCGCCGTTCGTACTGATTGGAATTGCGAACGGCATACTATGTATCGCAGCATTACGTGTAGCAAAAACAACAGTGCCGGCGACGGCGAATGACTGATAAGGACAGCATGCAAATGGGTGCAGAAAATATGTTGGCGACCTTTGGTAATTCAATTGAGGAACGCATTAAAAATGAGTTGGGCGGCACACCGTCCGGTAAACATGCGGATGTTGCCGAGATAAAAAATCTGGCTGGTGAAACGACCGGGCACGTAAACGTCTATGATGCCGACAAACTGGACAAGGCGGCATGCCTGTCGATCGATATCATGCCCGGAGCCCGATATTTCAATATTCACGTCATTCCGGAATCCCGTTACAACATTCCCCGTTTCCTGTTGGAAGGCATGCTCAGCACACATGGCAGCCAGATTTCGACTGATATCCTTCCCGACATCGACATGGCGATGAATATCATTGCACTAAAAGAGCAGTGTGTCGGAGTCGAAGCCGTGTTTAACGATGCAAAGCAGGGCGATATCGTGTTTGAGCCGTCGCGGCAAACGCATATGCGTACGTTCTGTTCGCCATTCTTTCTGTGTACCTTCGGCATGCCCGCTGATCAAATGGAGCAAATGGATGCGATCGCAAACCGCTATTTCGATGAGTGGCTGAAGCTCTATAACAATGCGGTTGAGCTCGATCAGGTAACAGCTGACGAGCGGCAGGCCAGGCGGGCGCACATGGCAAGAATGGTCGTGGAACTTGACCCCGACCGGAACATGGTCGTGCAGGTCTACGGCGAGGAAACCGTGCTGGCCATCGAAGCGGCCGTAATGATCTAACGCCTGTGGCGGTGGCGCGGCGGTAGCCCCAACTGCTTAGTGGGCCAGGATTCTAATGTCCACCGGTATCCGGTTGCTTACCGGAATAAAGTCTTTGCTTGGCCATTTTGCGCTTCACGTCCTCGAAAACTTCACGATTTCTATATCCCATAACGCCACCAACATAATTGGGATAGTAGACCGGCTGCCTCAGCATCACATAGCCACAAATAGGTAGGAGCATAGAACCCAATACAATTAGCCACATAAAAATATTAATATCGCCACCTGTTGATAGTGTGCGAAATACCATGAGGCCGTTTCTTATTGCCACTGGCACCCCTGCCACAATCAATGACCAGGCAAAGCTAACAAAGAGCCAGCGTCGAAAATACCAGAATTTTGCCTGTGCGCTCATTGAGTGTTTGTCATTCTGGCCCACTAATACCCACAACAGAGGCTGGCCGGTGGCCTGTCCTGCGCCCATAGGGCACAAACTACTTGTCTTGGTTATAGGGCAACATGATGTAGTCCAAATAGTGGCGATCGCTATTCCAGATTGCCAACGGGTGAGCACCGAACCTTCGCCATCTATTGGAACCAGGTGTTCCTTCAAGTATCACCTTGCCCTCGAAAAAAGGCCAAAAAAAAGACTCCCAAGCAGGATAATGCTACCGAGCAATATTCCGCCTACGCCAACAAAGGTAAGTAACTTTGTAAAAATATGCTCGTGGGCTGGTCCACGACCAATCGAAGGTGCTAAGAAAAACATGCTTAACCACGCGAGAGGATAAAAGCTGCCAAGGCCGATCAGTATCGACGAAATGCCCTGCCACCTGGGCCGCAAATCTGAAACCATTACCAGAATAATTAACCCTAGGCAGAAGGCTGCAATTCCCCCAGCATGAAAATGTGTTCGCTGTGCATATCTCCAAATCTTATCCTTACTCTTCTCATCATGAACCTCCGGATGAGCTGCTACACCATCAGCAACAAAATCTTTGTAGGCATCCTCATTCACACCAAAGGAAATACCGAGAGCAATACTAAAAAATAAACCCAGCAAAACAATGGCAAGCCCTGTTTTAACGTTAGCAAGTTCGATTGACATGATTTACCTTCTTTTGAAAGTATTAACTCGGTTACTGCCCCATAACAGCTTTATTAAAGTGCCTGAGGCGGTGTGGTGCGGCGTTAAGCTGCGAGGTAACCCTCGGTAATCTGCTCTGAAATGCGCCACAGCTCGGCCGCCTGGGCTTCATCGAGCATACGCGGATCCGGCATGATGGGGTTGCAGTCGGCGAAGTAATAACCGCTGTATCCGGCCAGCGCAGGCGCGGTCGCAACATAGGTCTGGGTGGCCGCACCTTCCTCGATTGATTTCATAAAGGTCCAGCCGATCAGATCGCCCGCGACGCGCTGCCACCACGGAAAATGCCGCCCGAGGTTCGTATTGATTATGCCCGGATGAATAGCATTGGATGTCGCATTCGTGTTGGCGAGCCTTTTGGTCAGTTCCAGGCTGAATAATCCGTTGGCTAGCTTGGAGACGCCATACATTTTCCATGGCTCGTAGTCACGCTCGCCCGAAAGATTGTCGAACTCGATTCCTGCCTCCGGCGCAAAGCTATGGCCGCTGCTGCTGACCACAACAACGCGGCCCTGCGGTGCCGCAACCACCTGGTCTACGATATAGCTGGTCAGGGCAAAGTGACCTATGTGGTTTACGAAGAACTGCCTTTCTATGCCGTTGATTTGTTCCAGTTCAGGCAATCCCATGATGCCGGCGTTGAGGATCAGCATGTCAACAGGTATGCCAATTTTTTGGACTGACTTGCCACAAGCGGCAACCGATTCGAGTTCGCTGAGCTCGCATACGACCGGGATTGCTTCTCCGGCAAAGCTGGCGCAGGCGTTTTCTGCTTTTTCCAGCGTGCGTGCCGCGCCGATGATGGTTGCTCCCTGCAGGGACAGGACCCTGGCGGTTTCATAACCGAGTCCCGAGTTGCACCCTGTTATAAAAGCCGTTTTGCCGCTGAGGTCGAGTCCCTCGACCACGTCCATGGTAGTCGAGTCTGCGCCGAAGGGACCGACGGGAACTTCCCCGGGCCGGCTCCCGCTCTGTTCGTCCGGGTTACTGCAACCCGGCAGGGTAGTGACCACGGTAGCGGCGGCTGCACCTTCGATAAAGCGGCGACGTGTAAGAGGTCTAAGCATTGTCAGGGCCTGTTTGTATGCTGAAAACTTTAGTCTCAGGCTATCTTAGCGCGGATAGGCGCCCCTCGATAATCCTCTACCGGCTCAGACAGTTAGTGTCGCTCCCCGCGGGGTGATATCTTTTGTTTCCCGGACAGAGGCAGGTTGCATGAATTTCGACTGGCAGGATCCGCTATTGCTCGAGGAGCAACTCACCGACGATGAGCGCACCGTGCGTGATTCTGCGCAGCGTTATTGCCGGGAAAAACTGCAGCCGCGCGTACTCGATTCCTTTCGGAACAACGAGTTCGACCCTGAAATTATTCCCGAGCTGGGCGCCCTCGGGATGCTCGGTTGCACGATCGAAGGTTACGGTTGCGCGGGCCTGAACTATGTCAGCTATGGCCTGATTGCCCGCGAAGTCGAACGGGTCGACAGCGCCTATCGCTCGACGATCAGTGTGCAGTCCAGCCTGGTCATGCACCCGATTCATCGCTTTGGCAGCGATGCGCAAAAAGAAAAATACCTGCCCGGGCTTGCTGCGGGTGAACTGGTAGGGTGTTTCGGATTGACCGAGCCTGATGCCGGCTCTGACCCGGGGGCGATGACCACCCGTGCGACCAAAACAAACGGCGGCTACCGGCTGAACGGCACCAAGAGCTGGATCAGCAATTCGCCCATAGCTGACGTTTTCGTCATCTGGGCAAAAGACGATGACGATGTCATTCGCGGGTTCCTGCTGGAGAAAGGAATGCAGGGCCTTAGCGCGCCCGGGATTGAGGGCAAGTTTGCGCTGCGTGCATCCGTAACGGGCCAGGTCGTGATGGAAGATGTAGAAGTGCCGGACGATGCGATGTTACCGGAGGCGGAAGGCCTGTCTGCAGCGTTCAGCTGTCTGAACAGGGCGCGTTACGGTATCGCCTGGGGCGTGATGGGCGCTGCCGAATTCTGCTGGCACGCAGCCCGTAATTATGTGCTGGACCGTAAACAGTTTGGCCGTCCGCTGGCGGCAAACCAGCTTGTTCAACTAAAACTTGCAGATATGCAGACCGATATTACGCTGGGCCTGCAGTCTTGTTTGCGCCTGGGCCGGTTGCTGGATGAAGGCAAGCTGAGTCCCGAGGCTGTCTCGCTTTTGAAGCGCAACAATTGCGGCAAGGCGCTGGATATCGCACGCATGTCCAGAGATATGCATGGCGGTAACGGCATCGTCGACGAATACCATGTGATCCGTCATGCACTGAACCTCGAGGCGGTGAACACTTACGAAGGTACACACGATATACATGCCCTGATCCTTGGCCGAGCCCAGACCGGTATTCAGGCCTTCTCTTGACGAGTACCTGACCATGCTGCGGAGGCGTGCCGGGATTCCCGTGTAGCCATTGTCGCTTCGGTTAGAGTACGGCCACTTTTTTGCGGGTATTTCGCCGACGATGAACAGCAGCAAAAGACTGGAAGTGGGCGTAGTGATGGAGGCATCACCCGGCTACACGAAGAAGCTGGGAGCTGAAATCGAAGCGATGGGTTTCGATTACCTGTTGTGCCCCGATACCCAGAACCTTGCGCCGGACCCCTACGGCCAGCTATCGCTGGTTGCCGATGCCACCACGACGTTGCGCATGGGCACGGGGGTCACCAATCCGATTACGCGTGATGCGGCCGTAACAGCCACGGCGATCGCAACCCTGCAGCAACAGTCCGACGGCAGGGCGGTGTGCGTCATCGGCCGCGGCGATTCCTCGGCAGAACACATCGGGATGAAGAATGCGACAACCAGGCAGTTGCACACCTATATAGAGCGTATCAAGGCTTACATGGCCGGCGAAACGGTGGACCGTGACGGCAAAGAATCGCAGGTGCGGTGGCTGCAATCCGAAAATGTGCCGGCTGCGCCCGTCGATATTGCGTGTACGGGGCCGAAGACGATCGAGATGGCCGTCGAAGCCGGAGACAGGATCAGTTTCGCAGTTGGCAGCGCGCCCGAGCGCATCGAATGGGCAATCAACACTGCAACCGCACACCTGGAGAAAATTGGCCGAGATCGCAACTCTCTGCAGATCGGAGCTTTCATTAACCTGGTATGCGATACGAGTGAGGAACGGGCGATCAACCTCGGTCGCATGATCGCGGGCATGGTCGCGCATTTCGCGGGCATGAAAAACGCGCCACTCGACCACTTGCCACCCGAGCTGAAAGAATTGGCCGCGCATATGCAGAGCCAGTACGACATGAAGCATCACGCCCAGGAAGAAGCGAGCCACGCAACCGAAGTCAGCGACAAGTTCGTGGACTGGTTCTCGATTTGCGGGCCACCTGACAAATGCCGGGACCGCCTGCAGTCACTGGTAGACAGGGGCCTGGACCATGTTTACCTGCTGGGCGGTTCGCCGGTCGCGCATCCCCACGGCGAGCGTCAGGCAGCCATGGTGCAGCAGTCGCGCTTGTTCGCGGAGCAGGTGCTGCCACATTTCCGTTAACACACTGTAAACATTTGCGAAGGGAAATCTCACCGACCCTGATTTACAATCAACCACCTTTTACAAAAACAAAACCCGGTTAAGCCGGCACTTAATCCCACTATTTTCCGGAGCACTTATGCCATCCGAAAACTTGTCTAAAAATTCATCTAAGAATTTATCTGATAATCCACCCGATATGGTCCGTGAAGACGGCACCTATTCCACCGTAGAGTTACGGCGTCCAATGATTTTCGTTACCACGGTGCAGACTCGCGTAGGCGGAGTAAGCGGCGATAACCCCGGCCCGGATATACGCCGCAACCAGGACTATTTTCTGGAGAGCATCGATATCGCGCAGAGCGGGGGTCCGCCAAGCGACCTGCTGGTATTTCATGAGTTTCCGATTACCGGCTTCAGCAATTGGACCAAGGAGCAGCATTACAACCTTGCGCTGACACTCGACGGCCCGGAGCTTGCCGAAGTCGCCGCGAAAACAAAGCAATACAACTGCTATATCGTTTTCGGTGGTTATTTCAAGGACGAAGAAAACTGGCCGGGGCATGTACTGCACCAGATGATACTGATGGGTCCGGACGGCGTGGTCGCCAATCACTGGAAACAGCGAAACCTGCGCGGCCTCTGGCCGACGGAGTCGTACACGACGACGATTTACGATGTATACGACCGCTTCGTCGAGATGTATGGCCTCGATGCGGTTGTGCCGGTGGTGCAGACCGATATCGGCAATATCGCAATGTCCGCGGTCCAGTTCGAACCGGAGCTGTTCCGTTGCATGGCGATGAAGGGTGCCGAAATTATCTGCAGGGTGGCAACCGGCGGCTTCGAGTACCACGACTTCCGGCTGACTTCGTACCACAACAGCCTGTACACCATCGCGACCAATAACGCCGTGAATACCGGCGAACGCATGCCGGGGTTCTTCGACGACGCGAACTACGGTGCGCCCGGCAACTCAGCCATCTTCGGGCCTCGTGGGGTTGAACTGGAGAACTGCGGGCCGTTCGAGACCAAGCGCCTCGCGATGATTCCGATCGCCCAGTTCCGGCAAAAGCACCGGATACCGGATGTGCACATGGACATTTACCGGCCGGTTTTCGACCAGTACCGGACACGTTACGACCGCTCGGCGTACCTCGATCATCTCCCGGCGGACAAGCGTGATGCATCGAAACAGTTCCAGGAGAATGCCCGCTGGATTCATAACTGGTAACCCGTATGCGGGACGCGACGCTTGCGTCGAGTTGGCCGCCGGTCAACGATCCGGTTAGTAGCCCGCCTTTTTACCTATGTCCGTCTTCAAGCAAATGGAACAACTGAGCGTTTAATCTAAGCGAGTGTTTTGCTCATCAGTTTTCATCTTACGC
>JASLMV010000007.1 GCA_030746435.1 Gammaproteobacteria bacterium
TATTGATGCCGCACCCCTGCCTTCACGCATCGTGCTGAGCAAAATTCTGCCACTGAAAACGCAGGCGGAAGACCATCTGAAGGCCAGCGGCCTCGATTACACGATTATCCGGCCCGGCGGTCTGCCCTACACGACGAACAGTACCGGCCGCGGCCTTTTGAGCGAGGATCGCAACACCATGGGTTTCATCCTGCGCGCAGACCTTGCAAGATTAATCGTCGGTGTGCTGCACGACGACCGGACTATAGGAAAAACCTTTGCGGCCGTAGACCCGGAACTTACCTACCCGGGTGATACCGGAGAATAAAGCATGATCCTCAAGACCAGGAGTAAACGATGCACTGTATGAAAAAGTTGTTAACCGTTTTGTTGCTTGCGGCATTTGCCATACCGGCCCTCGCGCAGGAGACGCTGACGATGGAAGCGCTGCAAGGCGCTGATTATATGAAGGGGAAGCAGACCTTCCAGGGTCGCTGCAGCGCCTGTCACACGCTGGCGGATGACAGCGGCGATATTACCGGGCCCAACCTGTGGGGCATGTTCGACCGGGTCGTCGGTATGAAGGAGGGCTATTATTTTTCGGACGCCCTGGCTGATGCCGGGTTCGTGTGGACTCCGGATATCCTTGATGCATGGCTGGCCGACCCGGAGGGCTATCTGCCCGGCAATTTTATGCGCATACCTGAAGCTGTTGCGGACAGGGACAGGCTTAACCTGATTTCCTTCATGCTGATCGAGACGGGCGCGGTCGACTGGCCGCGGCCGGAAACCAACTTCGCTGCCGCCCAGCAGGACATGAGTAAACCGCCATCGGAACGCTTCCCGAGTTTCTGGAACCACCTGATGTTCAACACGGTGAACTACCGCTGGAAGAATGAGGCTACCGGCGAAGACTTTCCCTTCGAGGCCTACAACAAGCCTGACGGCACCATCGCGACGAATGTGAAAGACATGTTCGGCTTCTGGTACATCAACGACAAAAATTTTTTCTGCTATGCACTGACCGGGATGCCGGTGGGGATCGGGCACATGGTGGAGTGTTTCCCCGTCGCCGCGATGGCGATACCGCGTTTCGCGGACCAGCTCTGGACATCGAAGCCGCAGCCCGGCGTGCAACTGGATGGCGGGATGCTACCGGGCAGACCCGACTGGGTTGAGGCGCGGCTGTACCCCGAATAAAACCACTTAAAGCGACGCGAACAATTCTTCCTGCTGCTTGCGTTGCGCGCTGTCCGGCAACCTGCCGTGACCGGCACTCATGTTGTCCTCGACATGTTTTGCCTTGGTCATGCCGGGAATCGCACAGGTTACCGCCGGGTGGGCCACCACGTACTTCAGCATGTACTGCGCCCAGCTCGAGCAATCGAAGCCGGCGGCCCATGCCGGCAGCGATACGTCAGCCACTTTTTTGAACAACCGGCCACGCCCGAACGGCCGGTTCACGAGTACCGCCGTCTTGCGGTCGATTGCTGTGGGCAAAATGCGTTCTGCCGCCTGCGGCTCGCCTAATGAATAGTTCACCTGGATGAAATCGAGCGGGAAGGCATTCATCAGCCGTTCCATCTCGGCAAACTGGTCGACGCGCGATGTCGTGATACCGACATAGCGCAGCAGGCCTTTGTCTTTCCAGTCGAACATGGTCTCGAGCTGATTGTCGGCGTCACGCATATTGTGTACCTGCATCAGGTCGAGCTGCTCGGTCCCGAGTTTGGTGAGCGAGTCCCGCATCCGGGCTATACCTTCCTCGGTACCGGCGCGATCGACTTTCGTCGCCAGGAAGAATGCATCACGTATGCCCAGTTCACTGATCAGCACACCGAGCGCTTTTTCCGAGGTGCGGTACGCGGGTGCGGTATCGATAACGCGGCCACCCAGTTCATTAAAAGTGCGCAGCGTCGAACGCAGGCCGTCGATTTCAGCGGCGCTACCGTCTGCAACCCAGCGATTGGTGCCGATGCCGATGACCGGCAGGTTTTCGCCCGAAGCCGGGATTGCGCGGGTAATCAGTTTGCTGTTTGCTGCAAAGCTAGTGCCCAGTCCCAGCCCCATTAAGGCGCCTGTGCTTGCGCTCGCCGCGATCAGCTCTCGTCGGTTCAGCTTCATAGAATCCCCCGCCCTGAAGGCCCGTTATTATTATTTCACTATATGAAACAAGCTCTTGTGTACCCGTGTCAAGCCCAAATTAGGGGTCCGCATCCTGTGGAAATCGTGTGTTTACGGCCCTTTTATGGCACATTTATGCTCTGGCGACGGTTTTTTAGGCCGTTTTTTTTGATGTGCGCAATTTGCTAAGCCGATCCGGTAACAGAATTAATGACTGCATTGAATGACTTCCGACTGCGGTTGGGGGATGACGAGTACGCGCCCCTGATGGTGGGTGGTATGGGGGTGGATATTTCCACGGCCGACCTGGCGCTGGAAGCCTGTCGCCTGGGCGGTATCGGGCATATATCGGATGCGATGACGCCGTGGGTGTCCGATCGTAAATTCAAGACGCACTTCACCAAGACAAAATCCGGTCGCTACAAGTTCAATCGCGACAATGTCGATAAATCCCAGATCAAGTTCAATCTCGAAGAGTTGTACAACGCGACGCTTAAAGTGGTGTCGGCTGCCGTTGAACGCAAAACCGGTGACGGTGGTTTGTTCATCAACGTGATGGAGAAGCTGACCATGGGTGCCGCTGCAGACACGCTGGGTACGCGTCTCCGGGCAGCGCTCGATGCAGGCATCGATGGCATAACACTGTCTGCCGGTTTGCATAACGCCACCCTGAAACTGATCAAGGATCACCCGCGTTTTCGTGAAGTCAAGATCGGCATCATCGTTTCCAGTGTGCGTGCGCTGAAGATTTTTATTCGCTCTGCATTGAAGATGGACCGTTTGCCCGACTATGCGGTCGTAGAAGGTCCGCTGGCCGGTGGCCATCTTGGCTTTGGCGAGGACTGGGCTGACTTTGACCTGAAGAAAATCGTCCCGGAAGTGCTTGACTATATTAAAGACGAGAAACTCGATATCCCGGTTATTCCTGCGGGCGGCATTTTTACCGGCACCGACGCGGTCGAATACATGGAAATGGGTTGTGCCGCTGTGCAGGTTGCCACACGTTTCACGGTGACCGAGGAATGCGGCCTGCCCGAGCGGGTCAAGCAACGTTACCTGGCCGCGGAAGAGGAAGACATCGTGGTAAACAGCCTGTCGGCAACGGGCTACCTGATGCGCATGCTGAAATACAGCCCGGCGATTGGTTCGAATTACAAGCCGCAATGCGAGCCGCTGGGTTATACACTGAGCAGCAAGGGCACCTGTCTCTATCTGGATGCATACCATGCGACCGGCTTCGACGAGAACGGCAAGAAACTGCCCATCGAAGACAAAATCTGCCTTTGCCATCACTTCGGGCAGCATAATGTCTGGACCTGCGGGCAAAACACCTATCGCCTGAAAGACACCACCAACCAGCTGCCCGACGGTAGCTATCAGCTCCTGACGACAGAGCACGTCTTCAACGACTACCTGTACAGCGAGAACCACGAGATCGCCTTGCCTGAGCTACAGGCCGTCCGCGCTTAATTGGGGACAGTGACCAAAACTCTGTCGATGCACAAAATATTTTGCGACGGACTCAACTCAGACATCGGTAAGCATCACGATTGGCGATCCGTGGCAAACCTGACTAACTGACGATTGTGCCCCCGCAAGCGCGGTCCGCAACCAAAAAGTTATGGTCACTGTCCCCGAACTTACAGGAGAACAACGATGGGTGTCGCCTATCCCTGGTGCGAACCGCCGTGGCCCGAAAAAGAATTGCCCCGGGATCAACTGGAAGACCGTATCCAGGAACTTCTGGGGCACGTGAACACGATGGTCATGGCGACCATCAGCAAGGCCGGCAAGCCGATCGCGAGCCCGATCGAGTTTTATGCCGACGGTCTCGATCTTATTTGCCTGCCTGATCCCGGCACACCGAAACTCGCAGCCATGCAACGCGATCCCGAGATCTGCTGTGCGATCCACATGCCATACCACGGCTGGCAGAGTGGCCGCGGCGCGCAATTCTTCGGCAAGGCCGAGATCATCGAACCGCATGCGCCGGGCTGGGACCGTGGCATGGAAATTTTCAAATGGCAGCCATGGATGGAAGACCTGGGGCTGGACACGAGCAAACCGTTTGAGCGGCAGATTGCGAAGATCGTGCCAGACAAGATTCTGTACACGGACGTATGGCTATGGAAGCAGGGCTACCACGCGAAGCAGACATGGTTGAGGGAAGGGTAATGAGGCATTGTAAGTTCGCAGGCCGCATGTTTATTTATGCGGTTGTGACTTTGCTCAGTGCCTGCGTCGTTGGCCCGAGTTACCAGGAGTTCTGGGGTGGCGAGCGGGTCTACCAGCCCGGGGTTTCCTTTGAGCTGCCCGCGGGCAAATCCTGGGTTGCACTAATCCGGACTACCTACCAGGCGGCGATCGGCACCAGGGATATGCCCCCGAACGAAACACTTATCGTGGCCACTTCGGTATATGACCTTCCGGGTTACGCAAATAAGGAGGAGTTTCTCCAGGCAGTGAAGCAAGGACGCGCTGCTGAACCGGCAACAGGCCGCTTTGAAAAAATAAGTCTTGTGGAACGTCTCTACGACGCTCGTCCGGAAACATGTGTTTTCCACCAGTCTGCCTCGAACGATTATGGTGTGGAAGCGAAAAGAGGTGGCCAGTACACAGTTTACGAGACCTTCGGTATGAATTGTATGCACCCGGATTATCCGGCTGTAGGTATATTGGTGGAGTTGTCCAGGAAGGCGCCCCCTGGAACAACTTTTCCGGAGTTTGAAACTATGGGTAGTTTCCTTCTCCAGTCAGTTCAGTTCGGTGAATTTTAAGCTATTTTGGGGACAGTGACCTTAACTTTTCGATTGCGCCCCTCAAAGAATAAGCCTGCAACCGAAAAGTTAAGGTCACTGTCCCCAAACTTCTAAACTTCCTTCCAGCCCTTAATTTTCTCCCCAAACTTGCTGTCCACAATCGTCCAGATATCAGGTGCGCCTTTCTCCAAGAGCGCCCGGTTGGTTTCCGGGAACACTTCCTGGCCGCCTTCGCCCGGTATCTGCTTGGTTGCGTCGATCACGATCTTGCTGGTCTTCTGGTACTCGACCTGGCTCGGGTCAGTCATGAGCCCGAAGGCGTTCTCGAGTATCTCGCTGGCCGGGTAGGGCTGCCAGCGTGAGCCAACCGCAAACAGCATCTCAAGCGGATCCAGGATATTGATGTCGTCATCCACGACGATAATGACCTTCGCGATCGGATTGCTCTTGGCAATCGCCAGGCCCGATTTCAGACCCTCGCCCGGTTCCTGTTTGTCGATGCTCATAAAAATGACACCCATGCAGTACTGCGGTGTCTGGTAGGCAACGAGGTTGGGTATGCGTTTCTTGAGGAAATTTTCGTACAGCGCATCCATCGGCGCGGTGACCATGCCCCGCTGCATGCCGGTGAACGCGTTCATGAGCCACGGGTCTTTCCGGTGGGTGACCCTGGTGACGTTAATAATAAAATTGGTTTCCTTGCGCGGACCCAGGTAACCGAACATCTCGCCAAACGGTCCTTCCGGGCGCATTGATGCATCGTCGAGCGGCACCTCCCCTTCGATAACCATCTCGCAGTGCGCGGGAACCAGCATATCGTTGGTGTCGCACCGGACGACATCCACGGCTTTACCGCGGAAGCCGCCGGCTACTGCCAGTTCATCGACCGGTTTCGGGCCGAAGCGCGGTGCCACGCGCGTGCCGCTGATCATCCAGACCATCGGGTCCTGGCCGAGCACCAGTGCAATCGGCAGGGTCGCCTCGCCGCGTTCCTTTGCGTTCATCAGCATCTTGTAACCGGTCTGGTTCGGCTCGGGATTCAGCGCGAGGTAGCGTGGCCCCCTTAGCGCGCATCGGTAGGTGCCATAGTTGTTGCCCATGTCCGGATCGGAGGTGAACACCGAGGCGGTGTTTACGTAACGTCCGTCGTCGTAGGGGTTGGTTTGCATGAAGGCAAACTTGGTCAGGTCAATGTCGTCGCCTTCCAGCGTTATTTCTTTACACGGTGCGTCTTCGCGTGCGACCTCAACCGGCGGTATCTCCGGGTACTTGCCGCCGTTCGCCTTGAGGATCTCGGCCATTAGGTCCTTAACGGCCTGGTAGTTCTTGTAATGTTCACGTGGCTCAGGTTTCAGGCCGAATGCGATGCTGTCGGTATTCCAGTGGCCCTGCATGTTTGCGAGCACGGGTCCGTCGTACCACTTGCCGCCCATCTTCACTTTCTCGAAAAGAAATCCCGGTGCGCCATACTGGCCGTAAAGGTCCGTAGACCGAAACACGATACCCGTTGCTTCGTACTTATCCTGGTCTATCTCCGGAAACCTCAGCAACAGGCCGTGTGCGTCCAGTGCAGCAACCCAGTCGCGGATTGAATCGAAGGGTGCCGTTGGTACAGGGCCCGTCGGTGTCCTGCCGGCCACGGGGGTGCCCTGCGAGGCAATGGAACTGCAGCCGGCCGTCAGGGCAGCGATGCCCGTAGTCACGGCAAGGAACTGGCGGCGGTCCACCTGCGCTTGGTTATCCGATTGGTCATCCGATAGGTCATCACGATCTGAATCTGTCATCCGAGGTCTCCGGCGAGGTAGTTTGATTCTTGCTGTAGGTTTGTTCGTCAGGTTTGTTCTTAACAGACTAATTCTGGCGCAACTTTTTCTGACCCGGTATGTATATCACGCCTGTGACCACAGGTTGCGCGTGACCTGCATAAGACCGGTATGCCTGCCCAAGCCCCGCCTGACCGGACCGCAGGGCGGTAGGCCCATGGTCGAAACACAGACCGGTTTTGGCGCAGCGGCCCCGGGGGCGTTATGCTGCGCAGGGGAAAGCCGGAGAACAATAATGAAAGCAGCCGTGCTGGACGAATTCGGCCCTTCGTCCGTAATACATATCAGGGACATACCGAAACCAACTGTCAGCGATGGGAAGGTGCTCGTGGAGGTCCATGCGACCAGCATCAACCCGATCGACTGGAAGATGCGTGACGGCCAGATGGCTGCCCGCTTCGGCGAGGATTTTCCAATGGTGCTGGGCTTCGACTGTTCCGGCGTGGTTGCCGATGTCGCCGCGGATGTCAGCGGTTTCGAAGTCGGTGACGTGGTGTTCGGACGTTCGGACCTCGGCACTGGCGGATGTTATGCCGAGTACGCTGAAGTAAGTGCCGGCACGCTTGTCAAAAAGCCCGACCAGCTTAGCCATGAAGAAGCGGCCTCGATCGTCCTGGTCGGCTTAACAGTTATTAACGGATTGGTCCGGTGTGCGAAAGCGCAGCCCGGTCAGAAGGTGCTGATTGTCGGCGCCTCGGGCGGTGTCGGTACGCTGGCGGTACAGATTGCCAAGAACGTCGGGGCGCACGTCACCGGTGTGTGCAGCGGTAAGAATGCCGACTTGGTTGCGTCGTTAGGTGCCGATGCCGTGATCGACTACACGAAAGAGAATGCGCTGGAGACCGGCCCGTATGACATCGTCTATGACACTGTTGGTGTCCACCAGTACGACGAGGCCAGGCAAGCGCTGACCGAAGACGGAATTTATTTAACTCTGGTGCCGGTTCCCGGCATCGACTTTTTTATCCCGGGCCAGTCCGAGTTCGAGAAAGGCAAAGGCTATTTTGTCGCCTGGACGACACTGACCGAAGATATCGAGCAGCTCGCCGCCTGGGTGCGCGAGGGCAAGCTGCGGCCGGTGATCGACAGCGAGTTCACGCTCGACCAGATACGCGAAGCGCACGAGCGCAGCCAGACCGAACGCGCGGTAGGCAAGATCGTGGTCAGGGTGCGCGACTAAAACTTTATGACCGGCGACTACGAATCTGCATACAGGCGGTCGATCGAGTCGCCGGAGGAGTTCTGGGCAGAGCAGGCCGAAGGCATCTACTGGGACAAACCCTGGGACACGGTGCTCGACAAATCGAACCCACCTTTTTACCGTTGGTTCACGGGCGCACGCCTGAACACCTGCTACAACGCGCTCGACCGGCATATAGAGGCAGGCAGAGGCGACCAGCCGGCGCTTTATTTCGACAGCGCGATGACGGGCACCAAAAGAAAATACACATTCGGCGAGTTGCGCGACGAAGTCGCATTGTTCGCGGGGGTACTAAGCGGGCAGGGGGTGGTCAGGGGTGACCGGGTCATTATTTATATGCCGATGGTGCCTGAGGCGTTGATCGCGATGCTGGCCTGCGCGCGTCTCGGTGCCGTGCATTCGGTCGTGTTCGGTGGCTTCGCGGCACGGGAACTTGCAACCCGTATAGACGATGCCAAGCCTGTGCTCGTGGTCGCCGGCAGTTGCGGGCTCGAGCCGGGCCGCATCGTGGAATACAAGCCGCTGCTCGACGAAGCGATCGAGATCGCAGCAAACAAACCCGAGCACTGCATCATCCTGCAGCGTGACGAATGCCGCGCGGAGATGAACGAGCGTGACATCGACTGGCAGGATGCACTCAAGGACGCCACCCCGCATGACTGCGTATCGGTAGAAGCGACCGACCCGCTGTATATCCTGTATACCTCGGGCACGACAGGACAGCCCAAGGGCGTCGTGCACGACAACGGCGGTCATGCCGTTGCGCTGAACTGGACGATGGAAAACGTATACGGCGTCGATACCGGCGACGTGTTCTGGGCGGCCTCCGATGTCGGCTGGGTCGTCGGGCATTCGTACATCGTGTACGGACCGCTGTTGCGCGGCTGCACGACGGTGATGTTCGAGGGCAAACCGGTCGGTACACCCGATGCCGGAGAGTTCTGGCGCGTTATCGCGGACTACGGCGTGGATGCCATGTTCACCGCGCCCACGGCCATACGCGCGATCCGGCGCGAAGACCCGGGCGGTGAACTGTTACGCCAACACGACCTGTCGCAATACCGTACCCAGTTCGTTGCCGGTGAGCGCTGCGATCCCGAAACATTATTCTGGACCCGCGATCAACTCGGCGTGCCCGTGCTCGACCACTGGTGGCAGACCGAAACGGCCTGGGCTATCGCGGCGAACGCGGCCGGACTGGCCACGGGCGAAGTTAAAGCGGGGTCCGCAGGTAAGGCGATGCCGGGCTGGGATGTCTGCATACTCGATGACGAAGGCAACGAGCTGCCCGCGGGCGGGCAGGGTGCGGTGGTCTGCCGCCTGCCGATGGCGCCGGGCGCGTTCCCGACACTGTGGAATGCGGATGACCGGTTTGTCGATTCGTACCTGAACGAGTTCCCCGGTTATTACCAGACAGGCGATGCAGGGCTCATGGATGAGGACGGTTACCTCTACATCATGAGCCGCACGGATGACGTTATTAACGTTGCCGGCCACCGTCTGTCCACGGGCGCCATCGAAGAAGTACTGGCCACGCACACCGACGTTGCCGAGTGCGCGGTGACCGGCATACACGATGAACTGAAAGGCCAGGTGCCGATGGCATTCCTGGTGCTCAAGGCAGGCGTCGACCGAACCGAAGCCGACCTCGTCGGCGAGACCGTGCAGCTCGTGCGCGACAAAATTGGCCCGGTGGCTGCGTTCCGCAAAGCGCTCGTAGTTAAACGCCTGCCGAAGACCCGATCCGGAAAAATCCTGCGGCGCACCCTGCGTAATTTAGTGGATGGCGACGACTACAGCGTACCGCCTACGATAGACGACCCGGCGATACTGCAGGAAATCGAGGACCGCCTGGATGCGTCCGGTGCGGCCTGAGTTAATGGGATAAGAAAATGACTAAGGAAAACCCGATCGAACAGTACATGGCGCTCGCTCTGCAGCCGGTCATGGTGGGTGCGCACAAGCGCGCGGATATCGGGCGCAACCTGGAACACATCGCGGAACTTGCCTTTGCCGCGAAGAACGTGACCGAGATCGAGCTGCCGGTGCGTCTGTACACACTGCCGGAAGGCGCGTTGCAGGGCTTTACCGACGAAATCTTTGACTGGGACCATGTCGATTACATCAAGAAGATGGCCATCGACCTGCCCGGCAAGGAAACCAGTTTCCTGGCTGACCTCGCGCGCGGGCTGAATGCCTACATCATCGCGCAGGCCAAGGTAACGCACCCGGAATTTCCTGAACGTTTTTTCAATTGCGCGTTCGCGATTTCGCCCGAGGGCGAGATCGTACACAAGCATTACAAACTGCAGGTGTTTGCGCGCGAACATTCGACAGTGCCGCACGACCTGTGGGACCGCTGGACGGAACTTTACGGCGAAGGACTCGATGCCTTCTTCCCGGTAACGGACACCGACATCGGTCGCATTGGCTGCCTGATCTGCATGGAAGGCAGTTTCCCGGAAACCGCGCGAGGTCTCGCGATGAACGGTGCTGAGATCATCTACCGGCCGAGTTACCCGGAACCCTACGTGTCGAATGGCCTGTGGGAAGTGCAGAACCGCGCCCGCGCGCTCGACAACACCTGTTACGTAGTTGCACCCAACCCGGCTTCCTACGCTCCCGCCGCGGAGAGCGCGTTCCCGCTGGATATGTTCGGCGGGCAGTCCATGATCGTTGATTACCAGGGCCGCCTGATCGCGAACCATACGTCGGGTGGGGCCGCCTCTTACGCCGGCGCGATTATTAACATCGAAGGGCTGCGCGAGTACCGTGAACGCACGCTGTGGGGCAACTGGTTAAAGGACCTGCGCACGGAGCAGTACAAGCTGATTTATGAGCAGTCACTTTACGAAAAGAACCGTTGTCTCGATCAGCCGCCACTCAAGCATGCACCCAACGACGATGTCGTGCGTGCGGCCGTCGAGCGGGTCTTCGAGCGCGGGATCTGGAAACGGCCGACACGGAGTTAAGGATGGCGCGCATTCCCTACCCGGACCCTGAATCGTTACCGGACGATGACCGCGAGTTTCTCGCCAATCTTCCGCAGCTGAATATCTCGCGGATGCTGGCCGGGAGTCCGTCCATGTTTCAGCCACTCACGCGCGTTTTTAACGCCTATCTCAATAACGGTGTGCTCGATACCGAATTGCGTGAGATCGTTATCCTGCGGGTTGCACACCTGCGCGAGAGCTACTACGAACTCGAGAACCACAAGCGCGCTGCGCGTGTGCTTGGCATGAGCCCCGAGCGTATCGATGCCCTGGAACCGGGTAAATCGCTGGATGAGTTCACTGAACAGGAGCAGCTCGTCATAAAGTTCACCGACGAGGTTGTGCTCGACGGCGGCGCATCACCGGAGACTTTCACCCGGGTTAACGGGTTCATGAATACCGCCGAACTGATTGAACTTACGGTCGTGATCGGCGTGTACACGATGGTGAGCCAGATATGCGAGACCTTCGATATCGAGTTCGAGGAAAACCCCATAGCCGAGACTGGCATCGATGACATAGGCAAAGCCGTCAGCAAGCTCTAGTCAGGCTCGTTTAACCCTCGACCAGTTCCAGCAGTAATTCGGCAACTTCGCACGGTGCGACCAGCATCGCCTGGTGACCTGCCAGCAGCTCACGGTAGTTCCAGCTCTCGTCCGCATCGATTTCTTTCATGCGTTTGCGGGCAAAGGGCTGCAGTTTGTCCAGTGGCGTCATCAGGACGAAAGTACGGTCCAGACCTTGTGTGCCGCCATTGGGCAATTCCAGCGGCTCGCTAAGCGTGCGGATGGGATGGCCGGTCATGCGTCTTTCCAGCAACGCGGTCAGTTCTTCGTCTGCCGGGTCAATGCCGAGTCGTGCGGGAGGCAGCGCCGGCACCAGGTAGCCGTTTTCCGGCGGTTGGCCAGTCACTTTCTCGACCAGTTCGGGCGTCAGGCCCGGGATGGTCGGCTGGCCGTCCTCAGGTGCGTTGGCATCGAGAAAGACCACCTTTTTAATGCGTTCGCGTAACGCATCGCAGGCGCCGGTCACGACGGTGCCGCCGTAACTGTGGCCCACCAGCAGCACGTCATCCAATTCTTCAGTATCGATAACGTTGACGATATCGGCAATGTGATCACGCAGGCCGATGTTGGGCGACACCCGGTGGCTCAATGCGCCCAACCCCGTGAGTGTGGGCGTAAACACCTGGTAACCTTCGAGCCGCAGTACCGTTTCAACGTCACGCCATATCCAGGCACCCTGGTTGGCGCCGTGCACGAGTACGAATGTCCCCTTTGTGTTACCCGGCTTGCACCCGGGATCCTCGGCGTCCGCGGGAGCCGACGCCGTAATCGCAAGGGCGCCGGCTTTCAGCAGGTCGCGCCTGCGCATCATCCCAGGACCGGTTTCAGCAGCTCCGCGATGCGCGCTACGTCATCGGGATCTGCCTGGCTGACTTCCCTGTATTCATCGAAGCGTTCCGGTACCTTGATGGTGGCGTCGATACCCATCTGTTCGGACACGGCAGGAAAACCGAATTCGGTCATCGGGGCGGACGGGTCGTCGACAAAGGCCTGGCCATGGGGATTCATGATTGTGTCGGATACGGGCTGCACGCGGGACATGATCGCCCACTCGACGCTCGCGAGGTCGTAGGGGTCCACGTCCGGGCCGACAACAACCACGATCTTGGCCGTGCGCCCCCAGCGACCGGATGAACCCCAGACCGCGTGGATTATGTACTTGCCGAATTCGGCGTGCGGTTTGCGCGCGCCGTCGACCGAGAGCTGCACTATATAGAGGAAGGACGGCGTAACCACAACGTCCTGTACTTCCGGGATCTTGCGCTGCAGGTCGGCAAGTATTTCGCCCTCGACCGGGACCATGCCGATGTAGTCGTGGTCGAAGGGCGGCACCATTTCGATCGTTGCGTGCCACATAGGGTCCTTGCGGTGGGTAATGCAGTTCACCTTCATGACCGGTATCCGGTGGATTTTGTCGTAATAGCCCGCGACATTGGAATGCCAGCCGATCGCCACCTGGTCCGTGTAGTGCAGCTCGCCTTCGAGCACGTACTCAGCATGTGCAGGCACCTCGAGGTCGACGGTCTCGCATTTCACGAGTTCGACGGGTGCACCGCGCAACCCGCCCGCGAACTCGTACTCGTCCTGGCCGTAGGGCAGACCGGTGCATGCGGCGAGGTGCACGGCGGGATCGCAGGAACACGCGAACGCGACTTCCAGCGGCTTGTTCTGCAGGCTGGATTTGAACAGGTGGTTGCCGATGTGGTTCATCGGCGGGTTCCAGTAGGCATACACCGCCATGTAGCGCTGGTCATAACCCTCGGGGTATTCCTCACCGGCCGGGTTGAACGCGTCCCAGAGCAAAGCCGTGCGGTACCAGCCGACGTTACGTTCGCCGGTTTCCGGGTCTTTCGTTATGCCCACACCGTTCGTGATGTAGGCGGGACCTTCCTTGCCGAACCAGATGTGCGGGATCTGTTTGTCGAGCCGCACATCGTCGCCCTTGATAATGACTTCACGGCAGGATGCATCCTTTTGGTCGATAATCTCCGGTTCGATCCATGTGCTGCTATCTGCGAGCACGCGCGCGTGCTCAACTTTGGCTTCGTGTGGATCGCGCAGGCCGATGGTCATCGACGTGCGTTCGCGTGTCCCGAAGGGATTAAAAATCAGCGGCACGTCCGGCGTGTTGTAGCCTTGCAGGTTTTCGAGGATGAGTGCGACATTGTTGTCGTTATGCAGATGCCGCATCAGCGGCTGCATGTCCTTGTTGTCGCGGCTAACGTCCAGCGGAATGTCGCTATGTTTCAGTTGTCCGTCCGACTCCAGCAGCGCGAGGTATTCACGCATGTCCCTGAATTTCATTACCTGATCCCCGGATTATTCATTCTTACAGGCCCGGGCCGGGCCTTTATGCACCCATAGTAACTTTGGCCCGGTTCGCGAAGTATCGGGGCCTGCGCGGCGTTCCCGTGGTGGGCATCGTGCCTGATCAACTTATAAACCATTGTATTTAAAGATAAATAATCGGTTTTGGCTGCATGCATATGAAGCACAGTGCGCGGGCTTTTGATAAGGGTATAAATGAGTGTGACCGGCGGGCCGGCGAGACGAAGAACAACCCGAACAACAATACTAAGGAGCAGACGATGGGTTCCGCAAGATTTGCAGCTGTTTTACTTGCCGGACTGGCAATGCAGTGGCTGTGCTTTGGCGATGCACAGGCACAGGTGCGGCGCATGGAGGGCGAAATAGAAACCATTCATGTCCGCGACAATATCCATATGCTTGTCATGGAGCCGGCCGGTAACGTTACGGTGTTCACGGGCGAGGACGGCGTCGCGATTGTGGATGACCAGTTCCGGCCGATGACGGAACGCATTATCGATGCGGTCACCGAACTCTCGGACGAACCCATACGTTACTTGTTTAATACGCACTGGCACGGCGACCACACGGGCGGTAACCGCAACTTCGGCAAGTTGGGACCCGTTATTGTCGCGCACGACAACGTGCGCAAACGCATGAGCGAAGAACAGTTCCACCTCATATTTAAAGCCCGGTCCGCCCCGACTCCGCCCGAGGGTCTGCCGGTGATCACCTTCAGCGAGAGCATGACTTTCTATCTGAACGGCGATGCCATCGACGTACTGCACGTCCCGGACGCGCACACGGACGGTGACTCGGTGTTCTATTTCAGGAATGCTGACGTGATGCTGACCGGTGATGCGTACATCAACGGTGGCTATCCGCTCATCGATATCGCGACCGGCGGCACGGTGGCGGGACAGATCGAAGCCACCAACCGGATGATCGAAATGGCGGGGCCGGACACGGTTATTGTTTCTGGCCACGGGCCGTTGTCGGGGCGTGACCGGCTCATCGAGGTGCGGGACATGCTGGTTGAATGCCGCAAGCGCATACGCGCGCTTATCGACGAGGGCCTGACCCTTAAAGAAATGAAACGCAGGAAACCATTTGCGGATCTTGATGCGGTCTGGGGCCAGCGCCTGATCAAGGGCAACCTGTTCGTGACGATTGTCTACCAGAGCGAAACCGGCGACTGGGTGAAGCCTGAGAACATGCCGCTGGCGGAATGAGAGAGCCGTTCAGCCTGCCGGTTTTTTTGCCGCCGACAGCATGACGAGCTGACCGCCCTGGAACAGGTTGCGGCGTCCTCCGAGCGACCCGCCCCGAATCGTATGCGCCTGGACTGCCGTGATGAGCAGCAGTTCGTCGGCGGGTGCGCCGAATTCCTGCGATACATCGATAAGGCCGGTGCATTCCCAGGCCCCGTGCACCATGTACGCGAAGTCGCGTGCGTCTGCCGGCAGCACAACGCTGCGGTCGATTTCGGCGATACGCCGGTAAGCGGACGGATTCTCCGGGTCGATGATCCAGGTCGATGTCTCCCGACCCGACTCACCGCCGAATTCATGGCGCCTGGTGGCCTTGTCCTCCTGTACGTAGATCATGTCATCTGAAGCCCAGACGACATTGTCCGGGCTGCGAATCCCGAAGTCGCCGAAGTCATCCCCGTCATGCAGGATCGTCAGCCGTGCCGTTGCGGAGGGTGAGTCCCCGTTCAAGACGATACGAACATCGATCAGGTAGATCGTGCCCCAGTCATCGGCAGGGAACCTGTCGCCATGTCCTGCCGAACAGAACACCGCCGTGGTGCCGGTCTTGCGACGGGTGTGCAGATCTTCCGGGCGGGAAAACATAAATGCGCCAACTTCCCGGGCCCGCTCGCGCAGCCCCGTGTCATTAACATAGCCGTCGCGGTCGAAACCCTCTTTACCGGCGCTGGCCGGAGTGCGGGTGCTGACCGGCACGAAGCGGCCGCTGCGTACCGATCCGGTGCCGTTCCAGTCGCCCGGGTCACGGTCGTCTTTATACGATGTCCATACGTGCAGCTGACCTTCGGCCAGGCCGTTACGGGCGACGTATCCTGCCCCCGGTTTTTTTCTGCCGATCCACAGGTACAGGGGTGCACCGCCGAACTCGAGGTCGTCGCTCAGGAGTAGAGCAATGTGGCCGTCGTCGCTGTCCTGGTCGTCGGTGCGGATCGCGGTGACGTTCTCCCAGGCGCCACGGCCGAGTTCGGGCAGCGCCCAGAGCTGC
The DNA here is from genome assembly GCA_030746435.1 of Gammaproteobacteria bacterium. GTDB lineage: Bacteria > Pseudomonadota > Gammaproteobacteria > Steroidobacterales. The sequence continues at coordinate 16,009 of JASLMV010000007.1, forward strand.
CCGCTGCGCACGTCCAGTCCCCAGACGGTGCCCCCGTGCGGGTGCCTCTCGGGCGAGGTGACTTCTTCGTGCGAGAACAGGATGTCATCGACGAAGCCGAATTCTCCCGCCCGGTAGCCCTGCGCAGAGCAGAGGTTGCTCAGCCCCTTGTCGGTCTCCTCGCTCCAGAGTTCACTGACCTGTGCCGGCCGGGTCACGATTTCACCCCGCCGGTCACGGATTTCGCGTATCGCGTTGCCGGCATCCGCTATCTGCCTCGATTCCTTGTCGATATCGATCCAGGAGATCCGTGCGCCGGTCAGACCGGTGCCATTCGCAAGCAAAAAGCGATAACCCACATTCGGTTGAAGTTCGTGGTTGACAAACAGGCGTACGGTCGTCGCGTTCCAGTCCCACGCGCCCATGCCGTCCATGATCCCGGGCGGCTGGTAGGTACCGAAAGTCTGGCCGGTATGCATCAGCGCCTCTATCCGCAAGCCTGAATCCTTCAGGGGCTTTAGCATCGATGGCCGCGTACGCTGTTCCTGAGCTTGCAGCCGGGCAGAGCCTGCCCCCAGCAGGACGCCGGCCCCCAGTCGTACGAAGTCACGTCGGTCTATGGGCATCGCGTGGACTAACTCCTGTCGCATTTTGTCACGGACGCGCGGGGCGGGCAAAAGAAAGGCCGGTTGAGCATCGCTCAACCGGCCTTTCCTGGAAGTATCAGGGCTGTCTGTCTAGCCTGTGGGTCCCAGGTCGGTACTGACCAGTTCCTGCTTGGACGCCGTAAAACTTTTATCGGCTTCCTGCTTTTCAGCAGATATGGTCGGCTGGTCTGCGACCTTGTCGTGGGTGCCCGCCAGGGTAATCATGGTGCCTACTAATACGAACGCAAACACTATCAGCCGAACCGCGGCTTTAAAGAATTCCAATTGTAGAGTTCCCTATATTATTTAGTTGTATTCCGCCCCGGATGACCGGGGGCGCGAGGTGTTTTATGTGCAGTCATTATCTCGCGCCGTCATATTAAGCTGGTACCGGGGTGGTTACAAGACGATAAAAACTCTATTCGTGAATATTGACGCGCTGCCAGATTATGAATACAAGTCGCATACAAGTAGGCGTGGTTTAAAGTGTGCATGAAGCAGCCGTGTGTCCGTGCCCGAGGTATTTTGGGCCTTACAATCTGTTCCAGGTCACGCACTTAAGGTTGTTTTATAAGGCTGTTAATCCGGCCGGGTGGCTGGCAAGGCGCGCTGTTTAGCAGGCGGAACTGTATACAGGAGCCGGGAATGGGAGTCAGAAATACCGTATCGCAGTGGGGCAGGGTTTCCCGAGCTTTCCACTGGGCGATGCTGGCGATGATCGCAGTCCAGATTCCGGTGGGTTTCTGGATGGTCGAAGTCTACGAGGTCTATACCGAGACCTACGCTGACGATACCTGGGTGATGTACACGTCGAGGATTCACCACACGATGGGCTTGCTCGTACTGGGCATGGCGTTTGCCAGGCTCGGCTGGCGGGTCAGCAACCCGACCCCTGATTTGCCGCCGGCGCTCGCTGCTTACACGCGCTGGCTCGTGCGGGTTACCCATATTGTGCTGTACGCATTAATACTTATATACCCTTTGTCGGGCTGGGCATCGCTATCTGCTTACGAAGGCGAGTTCCCGATATTCTTTTTGTTTTGGGACGATATGCCCCGGATTGTGCCGCAGGTGAAAGAGGGCGCGACGTTTACATACGAGTTTTTCGCAGAAATTCACCGCTATTGCTGGAAAGCGGGGGCCGGGATTCTTGGTCTCCATGTGCTCGGCGCATTGTGGCACCACTATGTTGCCAGGGACGGCGTACTCCTGCGTATGTGGCGGGGTAGCTAGGTTTGGGCAGCCCTGACTGTGTCAGGGCTCAGGCGCAGCGGAGCTTTGTGGCTGTTATTCAAACCGGCTACATATGAAATCCATAGGGGAAATTTTTCTTCACCGAGTCTGCAAAAAGTCAGGAAATGTGCGAGACTCGCGTACGTGCATATACGTATAAGACCTTGGCGCAGCCGGCGGTTATGCCAAGATGCACCTCACAACGGACAGTATTTTTCAGGGCTGAAAACGACCCTGCCAGGGATGAGCATGGGGAATATCTGGCTGTTTCAAAATAATAACCTGACGGGCGTCTTGCTGAAGGGCAATTTAATGAAGTGTGTTTACTATCTTGCACCAAAGACAAACGTTCGTAACGTCCTGAGTTTTTGCAGTTCCGAGACTGGTCTGTAAGGGGGGGGAGCAGGGAATGGCAATTGCAGTGGTAGTGATCCTGCTGGTAGTCGGGTCGGTCATATTTCACGTCTTGAGTCCTTGGTGGTTTACACCTATTGCCTCGAACTGGCAGTCGGTTGATGACACCGTAAACATTACAATCTGGGTTACCGGGGTTGTGTTTGTGTCGGTCAATCTGTTTCTGGCCTGGTGCGTACTCAAATTCCGCCATAAAGAAGGCCGGAAGTCCGAATACGAACCGGAAAATAAGAAACTCGAAATCTGGTTGGTAGGTATTTCTGCGGTGGGTATTGCGGCACTGCTGGCACCCGGCCTGATCGTCTGGGACGATATTGTTACCGTACCCGAAGATGCCATGGAAGTTGAAACCGTTGGCCAGCAGTGGCACTGGAGCCATCGCTTTCCGGGTAAAGACGGCAAATTCGGCGATATTAACCAGTCACTTATAAGTGTCGACAACCCGTTCGGTATGGATTCGGATGATCCGGCCGGTATGGACGATATCCTGGTTTCCAGCCCGGAGCTGCATCTGCCCGTCAATCAGCCGGTGAAGGTATTGCTCCGCTCCAAGGATGTGCTGCATAACTTTGCGGTGCCGCAGTTCCGGGTGAAAATGGATTTGGTACCCGGCATGGTTACCTTCTTCTGGTTTGAGCCAACGGTCGAAGGTAGATACGACCTCTTGTGCGAAGAGCTGTGCGGAATAGCGCACCACGCCATGAGTGGCAGCGTAGTAGTCGAGAGCAGGGATGCCTATGAGCAGTGGCTGGGTTCGCATCCGACCTATGCTGACACTCTCAATATGCCTGAGCCTGATCTGCAGGCGGGCAGGGCTTCATATGCGCCGTGTAGTGGGTGTCACGGCCAAAACGGCGAAGGTAACCTGGCGCTTAATGCGCCGAAACTGACCGGTCTCGATACTGCATATCTCGTACGGCAGATAAAGAATTTCCAACAGGGGATACGTGGGACCGATCCGGCCGATACGCTGGGAATGCAAATGCGGGGGATGGCATCAACATTATCCAACGATGCCGCCATCGATAACGTCGTCGCTTATATCGGGACATTGCCTGATTTGCCGGCAGCAAAAACGATTACGGGCGATGTGGAGCATGGCGAGGAACTTTATGAGACCTGCAGCTACTGCCACGGCAAGGACGGGCAGGGGATCTGGGCAATGAATGCGCCACGTGCTGCCGGCATGGATGACTGGTACACCGCCGCCCAGCTAAAGTCATTCCGCGATGGATTGCGCGGCACGCACCCGCAGGATCCATACGGACAGCAGATGGCGCAGATCGCACGGATGCTGAATGAAGACCAGGAGATAAATGACCTGGTCGCTTACATGAATACGCTCGGCAGTACACGAGTAGCGAGTCTGGACAGTGCCGAAAGTCACTAGCCGGTACCGAATACAGCCTTGAGGGGACGATAGATGGCTTACGTTGCAATCGCAGATCGCGATCATGAACATGATTTGCACGATCCACAGAGCTTCGTCACGAAATATATATGGAGCCAGGATCATAAAGTTATCGCGGTCCAGTACGGGGTGACCGCGATCCTGGTTGGCGTGGTTGCGCTGGTGCTTTCTGGCCTGATGCGCCTGCAGATTGCGTTTCCGGACGCGTTTGCGTTTATTGCCGTTACGGAGTATTTGCAGGCCATAACCCTGCACGGCATGATCATGGTGATTTATCTGCTGACCGCATTGCTTCTTGGCGGTTTTGGCAATTACCTGATTCCTCTCATGTGCGGCGCACGGGATATGGTGTTCCCGTTCATGAACATGTTGAGTTACTGGGCGTACCTGCTGTCCGTGTTGATTCTTTTGGCCAGTTTTTTTGTCCCGGGCGGACCCACGGGGGCAGGATGGACGCTCTATCCACCCCAGGCAATACTCGGTGGGGGGACCCCGGGCGCGACCTGGGGAATAACACTCATGCTCGTTTCCCTGGTCGTGTTTATCGTGGCGTTCACGATGGGTGGCCTGAACTATGTTACGACGGTCCTGCAGGCTCGCTGCAACGGCATGACGCTGATGCGGCTGCCGCTGTCGGTGTGGGGCATATTCATGGCGACCGTGCTTGGCTTGCTGGTATTCCCGGCGCTGCTGGTCAGCGGCCTCATGATGACGCTGGACGCCTTGCTGGGCACCAGCTTCTTTATGCCGGCACTCCTGGAAGCAGGTGAACATGCGGATTACACGGGCGGCAGCCCGATATTGTTCCAGCACCTGTTCTGGTTCTTCGGGCACCCGGAGGTCTATATCGTTGCGCTGCCCGCCTTCGGTATTGTGTCGGATATCCTTGCCTGCCATGCGCGCAAGAACATATTCGGCTATCGGCAAATGGTCTGGGCAATTGTTGCAATTGGTGGTTTGAGTTGTATCGTCTGGGCGCACCACATGTATGTCAGCGGCATGAATCCTTATTTCGGGTTCTTTTTCGCGACGACGACGCTGATGGTTGCGGTGCCGACCGCCATCAAGGTTTATAACTGGGTGCTGACGCTTTACCAGGGCAATATACACCTGCGCGTACCCATGTTGTTCTGTATCGGGTTTATCTTTACCTTTACCCATGGCGGGCTAACAGGCCTGTTCCTCGGCAATGTCGTTGTCGATGTGCCACTAACGGAGACCTATTTCGTAGTCGCGCATTTCCACATGGTGATGGGGGTATCGCCTGTGATGGTCGTATTCGCCGCGATCTACCACTGGTATCCAAAGATTACCGGCAGGAAATACAACGAAACGCTGGGTAAATGGCATTTCTGGGCAACCTTCCTCGGGACCTATTCCATTTACCTGCCGATGCATTACCTCGGTATCCTCGGTATACCACGCCGCTACTATTCATACGGGATGACAGACTTCATTCCGGAGTCGGCCCAGACCCTGAACGTAGGCATAACTTACGCGACACTGTTCGTAGCTGCTATGCAGGTACTGTTCTTCATCAATATGATTATCAGCCTGCGGGGTGAGAAATCAGACCCGAACCCATGGGGTGCGACAACGCTCGAATGGCAGACACCGGATCATCCGCCGAAGCACGGTAACTGGGGGCAGGAACTGCCGACCGTATATCGCTGGGCCTTCGATTACAGTGTGCCGGGCGAGTCTCTGGACTTTATCCCGCAGAGCGAACCACCGGCCGGGCACCAGGAAGGCTTCCATCCGGGGCACCCCCATGAAGGGCCGCACCACGTATGAGCATCTTTAAAGAACTCATGGACAAGAGCTGGGCGACCCAGGGGGTCATTGGCCAGATTAATGACCGGAGCGCGGGGCAGGGTCCGGCGGCCAGGACCGGTCTGACCATGTTGCTCGCGGTACTGAGCAGCATGTTTTTGCTGTTTGTATTCGGCTATCGCCTGCGCATGGAAGAGGCCGACTGGGTTGCCATCTCGGATCCCCAAATTCTGTGGCTGAATACGGCCCTGCTTTTGTTCAGCAGCGTCGCCATGCAGCGTGCGCGCATTGCGGCCAAACAGGGTTCTGTTACCACGGTTCGCAACAACCTGATCATGGCGGGTGTGTTAGCTATCGGGTTCCTGGTTGGCCAGTACATGGCCTGGCAGGAGCTGCGGGGACTCGGTTTCTATGCCGCCGGCAATCCGGCCACCGCATTCTTTATCCTGCTTACTACCTTGCATGCCGTCCACCTGGCCGGTGGTCTGCTTGTCTGGTCCAAAGCGACGGTGCGCTCGTGGCAGGGCATGGAGGTCAAGCGACTGAGCCTGAGTGTCGAGCTTTGCACCACCTACTGGCATTACCTGTTGATAGTCTGGTTAGTATTTTTTACCTTATTGCTGTCTACCTGAGGGGATTGGTTTATGGCCAATGATGCTGCAAGTACCGTAGACGAAACGCGGATGGGAAGCATCGTCAACGACTGGTCTGGCGATAAGCAGGCGTTCCAGGTGCCCTGGGGCAAGGCCATGATGTGGATCTTCCTCCTCAGCGACACCTTTATCTTTTCATGTTTCCTCGTCGGCTACATGCACGTGCGGATTTCCTCATCGATTCCGTGGCCGAACCCGAGTGAAGTTTTTGCACTGAGTTTCGGTGGTGAGCCTATTCCGCTGATCCTTATCGCGATCATGACATTTATCCTGATCACGAGCAGCGGCACGATGGCTATGGCGGTTAACTTCGGTTACCGGCGAGACAAGGCAAAAACTGTTTTTTTGATGTTCGCTACCGCGCTGCTTGGAGCGAGCTTTGTCGGCATGCAGGCTTTCGAATGGACCAAGCTTATTGTCGAAGAGGGCGTGCGGCCATGGGGCAACCCGATGGGTGCACCGCAGTTTGGTGCCAGCTTTTTCATGATTACCGGCTTCCACGGCGCGCACGTTTCAGCGGGGGTTATTTATCTCGCGATCATTGCGAACCGGGTGAGGCGTGGTGATTACGACAAGAAAGGCAGTTACGAGACTGTCGAGATCGCCGGGCTTTACTGGCATTTCGTGGACCTTGTCTGGGTATTTATTTTTGCATTTTTCTATCTCTGGTAGGCGCAGAAACCTGCCGTTATAAGGAGAGTCAGGCTTATGTCTGCAGCAGAAGGGCAACAACATCCAATTTCAATTTACCTTTGGATATGGGGGCTGCTGTTTGTGCTCAGCGGGTTTTCATACCTGGTTGACTATATGCAGCTTGAGGGGTATTTACGCTGGTCCCTGATCCTGTTATTCATGTTCCTGAAGGCAGGATTTATAGTTGCCATATTCATGCACATGCTGTGGGAGCGTATGGCGCTGATTACGGTAATTCTGCTGCCGCCTATTCTGATCCTGTTCCTGATCTGGTTTATGGTTGATGAAGGTGATTACACTTATCTGACCCGCCAGGTTGTGTTTTCGGCCCCGGACTTTGTGCCGGAAGAGCCAGTGCATCACTGATCTGTTCATACAGTGCATACCAAAAGGTCGGCTATATGCCGGCCTTTTTTGTGGGCATGTTATAAATGCATAAAAGAAGCATAAACAGGGTGACCCCAATGAATGTTCTTTCCTTCTCGCGTTGTCTTCTTCCCGCCGCAGTGATCCTGCTGAGTAGCTGCGCGGTAGCTCCTGATCAGGCGCCCGGGCGGGCAGCCGAGCCATTGCCTGAAAACTGGGAAACAGTGCAGCCGATATTGCCCGATGGTTTCGCCACCACAATTTTCCACCCAGCCGCCGGGGCGACGCGCCATATTGCCGTGCGCGACAACGGTGACGTCTTTGTTGCGCGGGATTTCAGGCTGGCGGCGCCCATGTTCGGGCAGGATGCTGCCTGGGGTGCGCTGCTCGCGATGCGCGACAATGACGGCGACGGGGTCGCAGACCAGGTCGAGGAATTCGGCCCGCAGACGACTGCGACGGAAGTCGTCATTCACGACGGGTGGTTGTACTTCGGAACGGACCTGGCTGTGTACAGGATTGAACTGGACGACAACCTCGTTCCCGCGGGCGTTGCCGAGCCCATCGCCGGCGGTTTTCCGATGCAGCGCTCGCATGCGGACAAGACCTTTGAAATCGATCCGGAAGGGGTGCTGTATGTAAACTCGGGCGTACCTACGAATGCGTGTGAGACCAAGCGTATGACGCCCCGGGCACCGGGTTTCGATCCCTGCCCGCAGCTCGAGCGCTCGGGGGGCATCTGGAAATTCGATGCGGACCGCAAACTGCAGGACCAGTTGCGCGATGGTGAGCGTTTCGTCACCGGCACCCGCAACGTACTGGCGATGGAATGGAATCCGTGGGCAAACAAGCTGTACTTCGTCATGCACGGCCGCGACAGCCTCGGCATGCTATGGAAAGATTTCTATACACGCGAAGACAACGCCGAATTGCCCGCGGAGGAGTTTCACGCGGCCGAACAGGGGGACAATTTCGGTTGGCCCTACACTTATTACGATCATCTCAGGAATATGCGTATGCAGGCGCCCGAGTATGGTGGTGACGGCAAGACCGAGGCTGAGGGCGATTACAAGGAACCATTGCTGGGCTTCCCCGGCCACTGGGCGCCGATGGACATGATTTTCCATTCCGGTAAAAACATGCCTGGAAAATATGCACAGGGTGCATTCATCGTTTTCCACGGTTCCTGGAACCGCATGCCGCTGGAGCAACAGGGTTACAACGTTGTGTTTGTGCCCATGCGCGACGGGAAAGTTACGGGAGACTGGGAGGTTTTTGCCGATGGTTTTACAGGAGTCGACAAACTCATGAACCCGGGGCTGACAGCATACAGGCCGGTCGGCATCGCCGAGGGGCCGAACGGTGAGATCTATCTGAGCGAGGACAAGCACGGCCGCATGTGGCGCGTGACCTGGTCCGGCAATCCCTAAGGCCGGGGACCTGTTTACAAACGCAGGCTGTTAACGCGCCACAGGCGTGGTTTGAGCGTCATCTGCCGTCGTCATCACCGTACCGGGTTCGACCGCTCCAGTGGCGACGGCCTTCATATAGGAAACGGTTGGAATATGGCAGTAGGTCTGCCCGCGGATCACGTTGGGCATAAGCCAGAACTTCCAGTTGTCCCAGTCCACCTGCAGGCCCGGCGAATTGAAATGAATATTGCCGTCATCGCCTTTGAAGCTCAACGGAAAATCCGACAGGTAACTGCGCCCGGTCGTGTAGGGTTCGTTGACATCGATAACGAATGACTTTGCCTTCTCAACTACATTGTCGGGGTTATCGACTTCCAGTTCCGCTATTGCCTGCGCTTTTACCAGTTTCGTTACGTCGGCACAGTTTCCCTGTTCACCGGCGGCATCTTCACCATAAACGGCACGGATATGATCCGCTGCCTTGATTTTGCAGGACACCATGACCGGTCTCTTCTCATCATAAGTAACTACCTGGTAGATCATTAGCGGGTCGGGGGATGGTTTGGAGTGCCTGTATTCCGGCATGTCGTCGAATATGGTATTCGTGCTTTCTACTTGCGTATCCGCCAGCATATTCTGGACTGCGATGCAGAAATCTGTGGAGGTGGGATTCGGCAGCGGGGCATCATCAGCACTGACGGGTGAAGCAATAAAAAGGATGGTTGTCAGTGTCCCGGCCAGCAGGCGAAAGCTTGTTAATAAAGGTGTCATGACACGAGTTCCCCGTTTCTGTTTTTGTTTCTGCAGCCCCGTTTCCTCGGGAGCCTCGAGACAGCGTAAACCAGCGCATTACGGCAGTCCACCAGTTGAATTGTTTGGTGGTGTTTGGGTGCACAACTCCTGCGGCGTATATCATTATGCGGACCACAGGGGCTATATGCCCGCTCGTCAAATCGTTGTGATTCAGATTCCTATGGACCCTTTAAACATACTGGTGCTGGTGGGTTCGCCTCGCAACGAGGAGAGCTGGACCTACAGGAGTATCCGCATCATTGAGGAAAAGATACAGGAAATTCAACCAGTTAGCTTTGAATATATTTTCTTGCAGCGGCTGAATGTACCGTTTTGTGATGGTTGCCTGAAATGCATCACCGTCAGCGAAACGGCCTGTCCGGAGTACGCGACGATCGGACCCATCGCTGAAAAAATGAAAAAAGCAGATGGCCTGATCCTGGGTTCGCCCATACACACATTCAATGTCACAGGGCTCATGAAAAACTTTGTTGAGTACTTTATGTACCAGCGGAATCGCCCGACTTTTTTTGGAAAAAAGGCGGTAGTTACCGCGACGGCATCGGGTGGCGGCCATAAGGTTGTACTCGATTTTCTTGAGCAGACCGCAAACGCATGGGGCTGTGATGTTGTCAGCCGTATGGGGGTCTCCAGTACACAGATGCATAAACCACATTATCTTGAAAAGGTAGATTCAGTTGCGGAAGAGATAGCAAAAATATTTATAGAGAAAATAAACAAAGGTGAGCTGGGCTCGCCAAAGTTCAGGCACCTGATGAATTTTCGGGCAATGCAGAACATGTCGCGCAACCAGAAGGATTCACCCAATTGGCGTTACTGGGAAGAACACAACTGGTTCGATGCCGAGTACTATACTGATGTACGTATCAATCCCCTTGCCCGCATGATGGCGGGATATATTGCGCGTAAGATGCGTAAAGGTGTGCGCAAGGGGAACCAGAAACCTTACAGGTGATGAGATGGAAATAGACATCATTCTTAATGAGTTTGCGACGGTTGCGGAGTCGGCAGAACTCGCGGAGCTTGCCGAAAGCTATGGCCTCCGTGCGGTATGGTCCAGCAGCTACCATGATCGGCGTGATCCCTTCATGACTCTGATCCTGGCGGCAGACCGGACATCCGACATCCGGCTGGGGCCGCTGGCGATCTGTGCGAAGGAACTGCACCCTCTCAAGATCGGCAATGCACTGCATACACTGAACGAAACCAGCAACGGACGCGCCATGGTCTGTGTCGGCGGGGGTGGTGGCGTCATCCAGGGGATAGGCATGACGCGAGATCACATGATCGGCGACCTGAAGGAATGCCTGGAAATCCTGACTGGCATCACGACCGACACTCCCCTCAACTACGACGGAAAGTATTACAAGACCTGGAATTATTGCCTGAACTGGGCGACGGATCCCAAGCCGCAGATCTATGTTGCATCCAATCATCCGCAAACCATGCAACTGGCGGTCAAGTATGCAGATGGCCTGATGACCAGTGATTTCTGCGTTCCGCTGATGGAGCGTTTTGTCGGCAAGATCAATGCAGCGCTGGATGAGGCGGGTAGGCCACGCGACAGCTTCAGGATCAACAATTTCTGGGCATGGCATATCAAGGAGGATGCGGAGGCCTCGTGGAAGGAAGCGCGGCTTGAACTAATACTGCGCGGCTACCTTGGTGAGCAGTACTTCGACCCATTCCTGACGCCCGAAGAAGTTAAGTTCATGCGCGAACATTTCCAGGATTTTCTGGACGCGTGGATTGCTAAGACTGGCGTCATTGCCAACGTGCCGGATGAACTGGTGACCAAGATGATCGAAAATATTTCCTTCGTGGGCGGCCTGGACGCCATTGACGGCGCGATCGAGGTTCTGCACCAGTTCGCCGCAGCCGGCCTGACCGAAATCGCTCTTCGAGTACATGAAGATCCGGCCGACGCTATCAGGCTTATAGGCGAGCGCGTCGCCCCCGCCCTCCGCTAGCCACCTGCTGAGAAACCTCAGCCGGCACGATGCGGCGTTAAGAATCAACTCACAATGCTCATGTACTGGCGTGTACACTCCGCTTGTTCGTCGATTCTTGCCTTGCCTCGCACTCGACTGAGGGTTCTCAGCAGGTGGCTAGCCGCTTACTGAAAACCCCCAGGCGCTCTCCTGACCTTCGGTCAGGTTGAGTCGCTACGCGACTTGTTAATAGCGTGTCCGAATACACGCACTACCAATGTGGCGTTAAGAATCGACTTACCTGCGGCCCCTTCAGAAGTCTGCGGCCGGGCAGGCCGCCTGGCTCCGGTTGCCCGGTATTGGGGTTTACGCCTCAGTGATATCGGGCAAAAAATTCAGCGGTTGTTTGATTGGCAAAATCGATCTGTTCCATCCAGTCGATTTTCGCGTCCTTGTCGAAAAACTGGTGCGAGTACATAGCGAAGTTCTTGTGGTTCGCACCTTCGAGCGTGACATAGCTAACCGAGCGGGGCAGGTTGAAGCGGCTCAGTTTGAACCGTTCCTCGGGGAGCAGGCCGTCGTTATCCCCCCAGATATAGAGGATAGGCACATCCACATGGGCGTAACTGCTCGGCATGCTGCCCGCCCATAATGCGATGGCCTGAATATTGATGCTGTGGCGGGTAGCAACTTCCATGCTGGCCATGGCCCCCATCGAGTGGCCGATCAGAAACCATTTGTCCGGTTCCATTTCGAGCATTCTCGAAGCGGCCCGGTCGACAGCGCCTATGGACAAACGGGCGGGCCCCATGGGCACATAAACGGTGTAACCCAGGCCGGCAAAGTATGCAGCGGTCTTGGCATAGCTCAGTGGCATGATCAACGCGCCGTGCATGATCAGGATGCCGCGGCCGTTGCTGTCCGCCGGGTGAAACAAAAGGCTGCCATCCTCCTCTTCCGTAGACGTGAAGTTATCGCCGGACAGAAAGGACTCGGTTTCCTCGATCGGAATGCCGTCAACCTGGTACCAACCAAGCAAAATGAGCATGGCCAGCGACGCCACGCCGAGAAAGAGCAGTACAAGCTTTCGCACCATTGTTGCCAGCCTTCGCGGACTGTGACGGTCGCGGGGTCGGTATGTTAGCCATGCCGGAGCCAGGTACCGGGCGCCCGGTAAGTCGAGCCTGCGAAGATTTAAGCATGAACCGAGCGGTCTTTGTTAGCCTTTCGTCTCCCTTCGGTATTCGGCCCTGATGGCTCCGAAAACTGGTATTCTTGCCCGCCCTGTAACCACTAAGTCACTTCGCTATGCCGATATTCGATTACCGGTGCCAGGCCTGCGGACATACTTTCGACATCCTGCAGAAGCTCGGTGCCGATGCGCTGACGGATTGTCCTGAATGCGGGCAGCCCGAACTCAGGAAACTCCTGTCGGCACCTGCCTTTCACCTGAAGGGCAAGGGTTGGCGTAATTCAGACGACACGCCCAGGAAGCCGAATGTACGGCCGAAGTTCGGACACATGTTCGATTCCGCAACTCCGCATGCGGAACACACCGATCCGGCTCCTGCAGGCCACAGCCATGACCATGGTGAGGAAAAGGGCGGGGTAGGCAAAATAGTGCGCGACCATGTGCACTCGCACGATCATTCTCACAACCATGGCAACGACAAAAAATCAGGTTCGGACAGCCATGATCACTCTCATGGCCATTCGCACGGCCACAGTCATAAGCACGATGATTGAGAGCTGCAAGCTTCCTGTCATTTCACCATGGAATAATCTCGCCTTTATGCGAAATAAAGGTGCCCGTATCCTCGATATCGTAATCGTCGATAACCGCAATCACGAAGGCTGCACTTTCCTGCGGGGTGATCATCATGGGCAGGTCCAGACCCGGCGTGAAACCGGTCTTGACGAAGCCTGGCGAGATCAGCGCTACCGTAATACCTTTCTTTTTTAGTTCCAGCGAAATGTTGCGCATGACCATGTTCAGCGCCGCTTTGCTGCTGCGGTAGATGTAGCAGCATCCCCAGGTTCCGGCTATAGAGCCCTGGCCGCTGGTGATATTGACAATCTTCTTCTGCTGGCTGATCGAAACACTATCGAGGAAGGCTTCCGCCATCTTGGTGGGGCCGAGGACATTAACCGTATGCACCTGCCGGTAGACATCGTGGTTGAACGATCCAAATTTAGCATTTTCATGCCCGCCGGAAATCGCGGCATTGTTGATCAGGATGTCGATCGGTTTGCCGCGGTAAATCTCTGCCAGTTCATCGATGCGTTCATTGTCCGTCACATCGAGCTGCTCGATGACGAGCCCGGGGTGTTGTGCGCGGATGGCTTTCAGTTCCCCGGTCGCTTCGGGCCTGCGCGCGGTAGCGATGACATTCCAGCCCCGCTCGGCATAGTCACGGGCCACTTCGAGGCCGATACCGCGGTTGGAGCCGGTAATCAGCACGGTGGGTACGTATTCTGCTGAAATATCAGTGGATGCCTCGTGCCCACCGGCGAAAACATTCGTCTGGAAGCCAAGCGTGGCGAGGCATACGGAAGCGACTATCAGGGTCCTTATTGGCATTGTTGTTCTATACATGGCATTACCTTTGAACGATACCTGTGAACGATTGAGAGAAGTTTGGTCTAACTATGGTCAGTCGGCATATTGAATCAACGGATTACCGGCTGCTCACCGCGGTGCGGTTTAGCATTGCGGCAATGCTTAGCCCGACCAACGGATTGGCCGAGACTGAGGAACTGACAGAACCGAAAAGGCTGGGGGAAACTGGTGACAACAATCAATCGGCGTGAGCTCATTCTGGGTACTTCGGTCGCAGGCCTGAACACATTGCTGCCTATGCGCGGTTGGGCGGCGGGTATCGATGATATTCCACGTAGTGACTATGGCTTCGCCACAACCGCGGATGATGTCGCTGCCAACATAGACCTGACCGGTAAGACAGTACTTATCACGGGCTGCAATTCAGGCCTGGGCTACGAGTCGATGCGGGTCATGGCCGCCCAGGGAGCACACGTAATCGGGGCGGCCCGCAATATGGAAAAGGCTGTGACCGCCTGCGAGAGCGTGGGGGGAAAGACAACGCCCGTCGTCTGCGAACTGACCGACTTCAACTCGGTGGTTGCATGCAGCGAGCGTGTTAAATCGCTCGATGAACCGATTGATATCCTGATGAATAACGCGGGCATCATGGCCCTGCCGAAACTTGAGCAGGTCTATGGCCTGGAAAAACAATTCGTCGTGAATCACCTTGGTCATTTCTTACTTACAAAACATTTACTCAGCCGGGTAGAAGCAGCGCCGGAAGGCCGAATTGTTGTTTTGTCCAGTATCGGTTACCAGAACGCACCTAAAAAGGAAGGTATTCAATTCGATAACCTCTCGGGTGAGAAGAGTTACAGCCCGTTTGTCGCATACGGACAAACCAAGCTTGCGAATGCACTGTTTGCATTCGAACTGGCGCGCCGTTATGAGGGCACCAGCGTAAGCGCCAATGCGGTACACCCCGGATTCGTCGCGACCGAGCTGGGCCGTCATGTACGCGGCGGCAAGCCGCGTGACCCCGATGAACCGCTGCGCAAAGGTTTCAAGACAGCCGATCAGGGCGCATCAACACAGGTCTATGTCGCGATTGAGCCCGCATTGAAAGGGGTCAGTGGTTATTATTTCGAGGACTGCAACCCGGTAGAGCCGACCGGCCCGCACATGCACGATACGGAACTTGCCGCGAATCTCTGGCAGGTGTCCGAGGAGCTGACCGCGGAATACCTGTCCTAGTCTGTAATCGAATCCATAAAGTTAATAGTGGCCCGGGCAACCCGTTCGATCTGAGTATCGTGCGCCAGTTCCGCCGGCGGTTCATCGCGGTACATCCTGCCTGCAATGAAGCTGCCGAAGTTAAGGTGGTTACCGCCGACTATGGGTACATACCGTGTATCCTCCGGCAGCATAGGCAGATACTTGATGTAGGATTCGGGTGGCTGCAAAGACTTGTCGGAGCGGTGGATCATGGCCACCGCCAGGCCGCTGCCGGTCAGGTCTTTATCTGAGTAGGAATCCCAGAGCAGGAGACCGTCCAGCAACTGCGGGTGGTTAAGGGCGTAGCGGGCTGCCATCGATCCGCCCAGCGAATGTCCCGCGAGCGACCAGCTCTGAATGTCCGGAAACGCGGCGATAACGTCATCCGCTTTGTTTATGCCGAGAATGGCCAACTGCAACGGCATGGGCACAAGGACCACCAGGTACCCCGCGTCGGCAATTGCTCTCAGGGTTTCCGCGTAACCGCGTTCGTCGCATTCACCGCCGGGGTAAAAAATAAGTCCCCTGGCCGGTGTGCTGTCGGCCGGGCTGAAGACTATGTAGTCACCCTGGCGGATTGTTACGTTTGAATCCGATTCCAGTGCGGCCAGCGCCTGCGGAGTGGGGCGGTGCTCACGGTCGGCGTGGTCATAACGGTTGTAGGCAAACACCGCTATGAGAATAATCAGGATCGCAGCCAGGATTCTGCGGAGAATTTTCATGTTTTTTCCATTTTTTTGTCTGTCAGTCGCGCTGTGATTGTTCGTCAGAATCGCTGCCCCCGACAATTTATTTCACCAGGGAATCTCCTCCCCGCGGTGCGACATGAAGGCTGCCGTCATGTCCAGCGTGTACTGGTCGATTATATTGATAACCGCTTCCGCGCTTTGTTCCGGCGTAATCAGGAATCCGCCTTTCACGCCGGCATAGTCCAGGGCAGAATTCATCATATCGGTATCGACTGCGCCCGGCGAAATCAGCACGACGGTAACTTTCTTGCGTTTCAGGCGGCGAGATATGGACTTCATGCCCATGTTCAGCGCTGTCTTGCTCATCTTGTAAAAAGGAATTAACGGATCGCGCAGGCTCCCTATCGATGCCTGCTGGCTGGTAACCGCCACCAGTTTCTTCTGCTCGCTCGCCGCCACATTGTCAAGAAAGGCCTCGGCCATTTTCATCGTGCCGATGGTGTTGACCGCAAGGACACGTTCGAGCAGTTCATAGTCGTACGTGCCGATATCCTGGCCCGCCGGATCACCGAGCATCGCCGCATTGTTCAGCAATACGTCTATGGGGACATCTCTATATTTTGCGGCCAGCGCATCGATGCTGGCGTGGTCGAGCAGATCCATCCGCTCAACCGATACTTTAGGGTTGGCTTTCGCCAGTTCGTTCAGTTCATCTGCCTTTCCAGGCTTGCGGGCGGTGGCGATGACGGTCCAGCCGCGCTCCGCGTAGTTCCGCGCAAGACGCAACCCGATGCCGCGGTTGGCGCCCGATACCAGCACTGTTCCCGTGATGCCGCTGCGCGCTTCCGGGTCCAGGATAATGGGTTCTTTCGCCTTGGGGGCGGCCGTGTGCCCCCCGGCCATTACCGGTCCCGACAGGCCGGCCAGTACGAAAGCCGCTAGAACTGTAAACAGGGGATATATGTTACGGGCTGTTGCCCGGTGTTGATGCGTGGTCATCGTATAACTCCGCTACGCTTCGTTATTGTGAGATGTAGCTTAACAAGCCATCGCAGCAGCGCTATGGTCGGGCTCCAATCAAGCGCGGGCTGTCCACTGTGCGCATGGCTGCAACACGCAATGCCACCACATACCTGCGGGTAGTGGCAAACTGCGCCGAAGAAGAATAAGGATCAACCCCTATGAATACCCACGAGAAAGACACCTTCTTTGCGACCTATGACTGGGCAAAGGGCTGGGAAGACCTCCCATGGTCACACGAGGAGCCCACACTTTTCCTCGCAGAAATCTGCCGCAGGCGGGCCCCGGGAGCTGCACTCGATATCGGCTGCGGGTCCGGCACCGACTCACTTTTTCTTGCACAGCAAGGTTGGGATGTCACCGCGCTGGATTTCATGCCCATGGCACTCGAGTACACGCAGCAACGTGCAAACGAGGCGGGTGTATCTGTAACCCCGATCGAGGCCGATATCACGGACTGGGAGCCACCGCGGCAATACGACCTCGTGCTGGACCATGGCTTGCTACACAACATGGACCCGGTCCGCTACGACGCCTATCGTGCATGCGTGCTTAAAACGCTGGCGCCCGGTGCCGAGTTTGTTCTGCTGCACTGGCATCCACGTTTTCCCGGTCAGGAAAACGGGCAAATGGGACCCACGCGTGTCGATCGTGACACCATCAAGGCCTTTTTTGCGCCCGAGTTACAGGAACGCTTTTTCGCGCGTGAAGAATTCGAAGACCTTACCAGTGCGGTCGGCGGCGGCATGGTGCAGGCTTACTACTGGTTTCGTCCCAACCAGGCCTGGTACCAGCCAGCGGAACTGATCAGCCAGATCGAACGGACACTGGCGAAGCACGATGTCGACTATTCGGGTCTGATTGAAGCAGCCGGCGACGGACCGGTTGAATCCGATGTCGATAACGAGTTGATCGCTATCATGCTCGGGCCGGGCAGGTTCGGAGTACGGCATGTACAGCCGGAGGCGGGGGAGGTCGATGCGGTGCTGGAGGATTTCTGTGCCAGGGCCGGCGCGGACAAACGTTACGTTGAAAACCTGTTGCGCCTGTTCGGCAATGAAGCGACCGGCAATGTTTGTGTTGCCAACGCACGTTGCGAGGTATGCGAGGTGAGTTTCTGCAAGCGGCTACGGTACCGCTAGTCTTATTTACTAAAAACGGAGAAGGCAATGACTTTGCGTCTTTTGAAGTCGACTAATCTTTCCATGGATAAGGATCCGGACCTTGATCTTGACGATCCGGAGGTTAATTTCAACTCCCTGCTGAAACTCAGGGGTGACCTGAGCGGCGACGATTTCTTTTTTGCATTTCCGGGCCAGGCCTGGGCGATGGTTCCGCAGGAGCAGAACTACCGGTGCTTTCGAACCTTTGGGTTTGGGTCAGGCCGATACGAGAAAGTCGACGAGGGTTACCGGATCTACAGCCGCGAGGTTTTGTATTACCTCGATCCCGACACCGGGGAAATCCTCGAAGAGTGGGATAATCCCTTCCTGGATGGGCGCACTGTTAAAGTCGTGCATATTGCCAACGATCCGGTTAATGGCGTGTTTTCACTCAAGGGGCCGGGGCCGCTGACACCACCGTACCCCTATGTAAGCATCGGCGATCATGTCGTGTTTCAGTGGAATTTCTTTATCCAGCATCCTGCAGCGATGAACCGGAAGGACTATCCGTTGTATTCATCGGGGGACATCGATCAACACGCGGAGTTGTGGGGCCTGATGGGCCGCAAGAGCGATATTCTGGATCCGGATACCACTTCGGCGTACTGCACGATGTCCTGGAGCCGGGTTGCCGACTGGCTGCCGTTTATGGAAATGGGCAATGCACCCGGCAAGATGGTATTCCACAGTCATTCCATGAAACTGATGGAAGGCCCGTCAGAACTGCCTCGGCCGATACTCGATTACATCGAGAAGCATCACTCGGAATACCTGACCGCGCCAACGGAATGGAACGGCCCACAGATGACCAGCTCCGCGGGTGAATTCAAGAAAATGATTGATGCGCGCCGGGCGGCAGGCGGCTGAATCAGGCCCGCCTGGCGTTTGCCTGTCGCGAATATGAAAATCTGCAGCAAATAAAGAAGGGCCACATCGCTGCGGCCCTCCGTGAGATTGAATCGCTTCAACCTCCGGGCCATCGCTATTGCCAGCGAGGCCCCTGATTATACGGTGCATCAGCCGAACGGCGGAGGCTGCTCCACAAAACGACCGATACACCCAGGTTGATACGACTTACTCGCTATCTCACTAGACACTGTGATCACCTCCTTGATAATGGCTGAACAAGGGGTTCAGTATCCCACAAAAATAGCGAATGACAACAAGTACTCCGTCTATGCAGCCTTGAGGGAGCACCTGGAGTCAGAGTTGGAAGGACATCGTGCCGGTATCGGTTACGTGTATAGGGGCAAAGAAATTACCGGTACTCAGTTTGACGCTGAATTCATAGACAAAACTGTCGCGGGGTTCAGTCGTCAGGCTGCGCGCAAACTGCATGCTGTGGAACAGGTCGGCCTGTGCATTGATCACAATTTCTGCCTGACCGTAGCCATCGATGGCCGGGAGTTCGTTACTCACGCCTGTCAGGATTTCATAGTTGTCGAGCTTGACGCTGTAAGAAGCGCCTTCGAGTTCGAGCGTTGCGTCGTTCGGGTTCGTGACCCACAGGCCTATTTCGAAACGCAACGTGACGCCGTCTGACGGCATGGGTTTGATATAGCTGACCGTAACCCCCGGCGCCTCATAATTCGGCGTCAGGCCTGCGCAGCCAGTGAGCAGCGCCAGCCCGCACATGCAGAATACATATGCGGCCTGGCGTGCCTGATATGGTTTAGAGCGGATCGATCTCACGGCATTTACCTTCGTCGCGCGGACCCGTCGGCGCATCACATTCAACACCTTCGAGCGCGACCCAGTAGGGCGTACCCGCAACGATCATCGTGGATACCGATTTGTAGCCCGGGATGGCGGCGATATCGAGATTGGGCAGTGGCCCCACAATAATGTCCTGTTTACCTGCCTCGATCTGTGCATGGCAATCGGTCAGGTCCGATATGTAGCGCGTTGTCACTTTGTGCTCGGGCACGTATGCCTTGATTGTCTGAGTCGATAGCGGCCCGGCACATATACGTACATCCGGGCGGGCTCGCAGATCCGCCAGCGAGTTTAGTTCGCCTGCAAGTGCAGATTCCCGTGGTACGTGGATGTACTGCATCAGTCCGGACATAGTGCAGCCGAAGCGGCGGGAAGTACGGCGGCGCATATCCTGCGTTCGTCCGCCGGTTGCGTTGAGTTGGGAAACGAAGTCCACCTCGTCGTCGACCAGGGCGGAAGTGCTGGCCAGGGGTCCCGGCGGCTTGGCCACGTCTATCACCTCGATCTCGACTCCGTAATGGTTTTCGATCTCGGCAAAGATGAGGCCCATGTATTGATTGGTCGCACCCGAGAAGTAATAGGCCGTGTCTTTTGGCGTACTGGGAGCTGATTGAATCAGCCTGCGGATCTTGCCCGTTTCGAGGACCTTCTTTAAGAGGCCGGTTGGATTCTGGGGAAACGGGGTCAGGTGCGGCAGGGGTAAACAGTCGGCAATCCTGACTAAATATGACGACGCCAGTCCCGGCTGATTGGGCGGCTGGGTGGCGATGGCTTCTTCGGCCTTGCCACTTGCAACGACACGGACCCATGCCGCATCGAATGCACGGATCATTTGTTCGCGTCCTCGCGCCACATCGGCATCCTGCTCGCTACTGCCGGTCGTTGCGCATCCGGCGAGTACAGTTAGTGTCATGATACTGGCGATGGCCGTAATCACTGTCCGCATTCTGTTGTTTCGAATCATGACAAACCCGGTTCCCAATGTGTTAAAGGATTTTCACTGTACCTTAATTCAGCTGCAGGCCGTGCTATTTTCCGGCGACGACCGATGCACAAACACGGCCAGTGCACCGCCGATATGGCAGAATAGAGTACCTTCAGCGCCGGCACTCCTGCCGGGTTTACACGAGGTTTGCTGACTTTGTCTTCTGACCTGACAACGGGGCCAGTTCCTGCGCATTTGCGGCGCCAGGCCATACCCATGGGCCTGGGTTTGATCGCAATTATTTCCTTCGATGCGGTCGACCTGTTCTTCGTGTCACGGCTTGGCGATATGCCACTGGCCGCGATCAGTTTTTGTTTTCCGGTCCTGTGGCTCCTGACGAGTGTGATCATCGGTTTCGAGGCCGGCGCTGCGTCGACGATTTCACGCGCGGTCGGCCGTAACGACCGGTTGAGCGCGCGCCGCCAGACCACCGACACGGCTATGCTTGCCGGCCTTGTGGTTGCGGCCCTTTGCCTTGCCGGCCTGTTTACGATCGCGCCCGTGTTCGGGTTGCTCGGTGCAACCCCTGAAGTCATGCCCTTCGTAAGGGACTACATGGAAGTCTGGTACTGGTCGGCGCCCGTGTCGGCAGTAACCTGGATTTGCCTTGCGTCGATGCGCGCGCGCGGCAATACGATGCTCGAGGGCAAGATTATTATTATTGCCGCCGCCCTTAACGCGATACTGGACCCCATCATGATCTTCGGCCTGCTCGGTTTCCCGCGGTTGGAGATTGCCGGCGCAGCCTGGGCGACACTGACTTCGAATATGCTGGTGCTTACGGGCACACTCGGGTATCTGCACTTCGGCTTGCGTGTGTTCGCTACGCCATTTACGCACATACGCAACGTGATGGATTCATGGGGACGCATGCTGCATGTAGGTTTGCCGGCCATGCTGACCAATGCCATCGTGCCGCTTGCGAACGGTATTGTTGTGGCGTTGCTGGCCACTTACGGTGTCGATGCCGTGGCAGGTTTCGGCGTGGCTATACGTATCGAGCCGATCGCATTGATAGCGTTCTATGCGATGTCGGCGATAACCAGCCCGTTTATGGGTCAGAACATTGCGGCCCACAAGTTCGGACGGCTGGATGAAGCGCGCCGGACTATCGGGAAGTTCGCGGTTGTCTACGGACTGATCCTGACCGTTGCGTTCGCTTTCCTTGCCGGGCCGTTAACGGCGGTATTCACCGATACCGAAAGCATCCAGACGGTTGCGGTCGAATACCTGTGGATCATGGTGATTAGTTACGCCGGTTACGGCATCGTCATGTCCATGTGCGCTGGCTTCAATGGCATCGGCGACCCGCTGCCGGGTGTTGCGATTTCGGCGTCGCGGGCCTTCGTCGTGTTCCTGCCGCTCGCCTTTGCGGGGCAGGCACTGATCGGCATGAATGGCATTTTTGTCGCTGCCGCGATTTCAAACCTGGTTTTGGGCATAGCGGCGTATACCTGGTTCGGCCGGCACATAAGGCGCGACGAGGCAACACATCGCGCGGGCTCAGACATAGCCAGCAGCGATCTCCTCTGATACCGCCCACAGTTTCGCGGCCATCTCGGTGTCTTCGGTATAACCACCGGCGCGAATCGGGTTGCAGTGCTCGAAGAAATAGCCGCTCGTCTCGCTCAATGCCGGCGCCGTGGCGACGTAACAGGTGGTCGCCGCCCCCTGGCCCATGGTCTTGGTAAACAGCGAGCCGACGGTTTCGAGTGCGATGACTTGCCAGCGAGGCAGATGCCGGCCGAGGTTCGTTGCTATGACCCCCGGGCGTAATGCGTTCGCCGTTGCACGGGTGTCTCGCAGGCGTCGTGCAAGTTCAAGCGTGAACAGTACGTTTGCCAGTTTGGATTGCCCGTAGGCCTTGCTCGGGTCGTAGCCCGCTTCGCCGGAGAGATTATCGAACTGGATGCCTTCTTCCGGTGGGTTGCCGGTCGCGCGTCCGCTGCTAACGTTGATGATGCGTCCCTGGGGTGAGGCGACGACCTGTTCGAGCAATTGATTGACGAGGACGAAATGTCCGATATGGTTTACGAAGAATTGCTTCTCGAAGCCGTTGACCTGTTCGAGTTCCGGCAGTTGCATGATGCCCGCGTTGCAGATGAGCATGTCGATCGGGATATTCATGCTACGTATCTGCCCGGCGGTAGTGGCAATCGTATCGAGTTCGGTCAGCTCGACCACGATCGGCGTCGTACGGCCCTCGACGCTTGCGCAGGCGTCCGCGGCCTTTTCCGGCGTGCGGGCGGCACCGAGCACATGAGCGCCGCGCAGCGCCAGGACACGCATGGTTTCGAAGCCGATCCCCGAGTTGCAGCCCGTCACCAGGGCGGTCTTGCCAGTGAGGTCGAGTCCGGCGGTTACTTCTTCCGCGGTGGAATTTGCGCCGAAGGGTCCGACCGGGACACCCGCGGGCCGTGGCAGATCATTCGATGTGCATGCACTTAGCGTGGCCACCGGAGGTGCGGCAAAAAGGGCAGGTGCAGCCTTAAGGAATCGGCGGCGCTGGTAAGAAAACTCCATGCTCATTTCCCTGGTCTTATTTATGTGCTCACCATAATTGTTCGCTGCGACGGGCTACGAATTCCCGGAAACCCTGGATCGCTGACCAGTTCAGCAGGCAGAAAGTCATCGGGATGCGGATGGCGATAAGCCGGTGCGTAGCCGGCAGCATAATCCCGATAAATGCTGCCGCGTAAAGAACCAGTTGAATGGCCAGGATTAGCGCATAAAACAGTGACTGGTCGGCCAGCGCGATGTTGGCCACAAAGCCCGACAGCAAAAAAACCGGTGCAATGAGCCTTAGCAACTTATGGGATACGAACTGGATCCAGATGGGGTTTCGCCATGGCAACAGTAATCCGGGAGAGCGTTGTACAAGCTGGTAATTACCCGCGAGCGTACGTACCTTCCTTTTATGTTCCCATTCGGGACTGGGTGGAGGAATGTCGTAAGCCAGTGCCTCCGGTTCGAATATCACGCGCTCACCGCTGCGCACAGCGTTCATGGGGATCAGCACGTCGTCCAGGATCAGTCCCGCGGGGATATCTTTGTAGCAAGACCTGCGCAGTGCATAGATTGCACCCGTGACTCCGACGACCGATCCGCAACGCGCTTCCGCCTGGCGTATGAATTTTTCGTACTGCCAGTAAAAGTCGATCCCCTGCGAAAAACCAGATCCCGTTTCAGTTTCGATAATCAACTCACCGCTGACCGCGCCTACGGAAGGGTCGGCAAAATTCTCCACCAGTTTACGCAGTGAACTGTCTGCGAAGCGCTGGCGCGTATCCGCGAAGACGATGAAGTCCGTGCTGCACGCGGCAACGGCATCGTTCAGGCAGGCAGCCTTGCCGCGCTGGTCGCTAAAGTCGAGCAGCCGTATACGCGGGTCTTCAAGTGATTCAACGATCTGAGCCGTGCTGTCTGTCGAACCGTCCGATGCAACGATAATTGACACTTTGTCCGGCGGATATTCCTGACCGAGAAGGTTGTACAGTTTCTGCCGGATAGTGGCCTCTTCGTTGTGGGCCACAAGGATGACCGTCAGGTTGGGTGTAAAGCCGGACCGGGCGATGGGGCGTGAAAACAATTTGGCCGCGACTGCAATCAATAGCGGGTAACCGAAATAGGTGTAAACAATAGTTCCCGCAGACAACCAGAAAATTACTTCCCACATCGGCTGGTTACTCGCTACAGGGAGGTGTCGGGTCGCGTGGCTCCGGGTTATTACAGGCGTGCGACGTGTGGTGCCCGATCAAGCCGTAATTGCTTCGACGTCAGCCCCGGCCGGTGCGTCTGCCTGGCTATGAAAAATGAGCTGGAGGCCGCCGCCGAACCCGATAATGTCCCCATCGTTAAGCTTGTGGTCACGCCGGATACGCTTGCCGTTGACGTACGTGCCGTTATAGCTGTTGTAGTCCTGCACAAACAACTCGCCCTCATGCTCATCGATAAATGCATGTCGGCGACTGATGTGCGGGTGGCGGAGTTGCAGACTGGTCGTTGCTGACCGCCCCAGAAAGAAGGGCAGTTCACTAATCGGAACCCAGGACTCCTTCTTGCTCGTATCGGTTTTTAACAACCAGCCTCTGGGTGTATCCGTCCCCCCATTTTCGGTCAGGGTTTGAACCGTCGATGTAGGCACCTGCCAGCGTAACTCCTGGGCCGCATTGTCGACGTGTTCGATATCGACCTTCTTGGCCTTATCAACCCAGGCCGCTGTGAATGCCATCTCGCAGAGTGTATTAACCATCCGGGGCGTGCCCGAGGTATAGGCATAGACCTGCTCAATGGCTTTGTCGGTCATTATTTTTTTTACATTGCCGCCGGCAACTTCGAGCCGGCGCGCCAGGTACTCACTGGTTTCTTTCTCGTTCAGTGGAAGAATGTGCTGTCGGATCCGTGTGCGCTGGCTTAACTGTTCGAGTTCGGCTGAGTCGATCATTCTGTTCAGTTTGGGTTGACCCAGCAGGACGATGCTCACGAGTCCGGACAGGTCGAGTTCCTGGCACGACAGCAACCGCAGTTCTTCGAGAGCCTTTTTAGACAGGTTCTGGGCCTCATCGATAAGGATCGCCACCTGTTTACCCGCTTCCCTCTGTTTACGGAAGAAGTCCTTGAGTTGTTTCAGCAGGTAGACCTTGTTCTTCTTGTAGGACTCGATCTTGAACTCCAGCAGGATATTCTGCAGAAGTTCAGTAGGGCTAAGTGTCGTATGGGTGAGGCGTGCAATAACAACATCCCTCGGCAGATCATCGAGTATCTGGTTAAGCAGGGTGGTTTTTCCAACCCCGATATCGCCTGAGATAACCACGAAGTTGTCGCGGTTGGTCAGGGCGAACTCAATGTTGGCAAGTGCCTTCGCATGCTGGGGACTCAGGTACAGAAACCTGTGATCCGGAGAGCTTTCAAATGGTCTGCAATCGAGTTTGAAATGTTCTAGATACATGGGTTGTTATTATTTTTTTGTATCCCAAGAACGGCGGAGCATCTCACGATTTCCCCGTATCCACAATTGTACAGGTCACACACTGGAACATACCGCTGTCGCTAGGCAATAAAAGGGCTTGAATGCCCCGTCACTATTAAACTTAAGCTGGTTCGGGCCGCAAAAAGGCTGCTTTTTGTACCCCCAGGTGACATAAGGGAATCACTGATTTTGCGCGACTTGACACCTTATTTAAGATGGGCGTAAATCATTGTTCAAATCTTTAAGAAACAAGGCGCTAGAGTGCAACCCTAAAGGTTTTTGCGCCTGATCTGCTTGCATCGAGCATATGCCCTCCGGAAAAGTTTGGATGATTTTTCCAGGGTTTGAAGCTGATTCCGGACACCAGAAAGAGTTTTCGATTAACTGGCCGCCATGACAATCATAAGTACAAACAAGTGGGCCCCGCCTTTCTATTTGTTGACAGCGTACTTGTTGGTCGTACTGTTGCGGCCACACGAGTACGAGCTTAGTCCGCTTATCGATGTGCCGGTACTGCCGGTACTTATGCTTGCCGGTTTCGTTGCCTGGTTTCTGTACGGCCGGCGTGATTTCGAAGCCCCGCAATATTATCTTGCGCCGCTGTTGCTGGCAGTTATGTGTATATCCATGATCGCCAGTGACTGGGCCGGTGGTGCGGTGTTGGTGTTTCGCAATAACCTGCCGTCTATCGGCCTGTTTTTTCTGATCGCCTGTACTGCAGATTCTGCACCACGCACAAGGTTGCTGCTAAAAATTATAGTCCTGGCCGCAACGGTAATGGCCTGGCATGGCATTCTGCAGGTTGAGTCGGGCACCGGCTGGAGCGGGGCGGAGTTGCTGGCGGGTCGGATAACCTACGTAGGAATATTCAACGACCCTAACGACCTGGGCATGCTTTTTATTGCATCGCTGCCTGTCCTTATATTTCTCTACAACGATGCCCGTTTTATCTTATGGCGACTTATTCTGGTCGCCTCGTTCGTGTCGATTATCTATGCGATCTATCTGACTAATTCGCGGGGCACCGTTATCGGACTGGCTGCTACGGCCGGGGTTTATTTCTGGTCACGATTCGGTCTGTTGCGCACTGCAGTTCTTGGGGCGGTTCTGGGCCCGCTGGCATTTATTCTGGCGCCGTCGCGATTCAGGGACATGGCTGAGGCCGGCACGCTGGACGATTCCGCTCTGTTTCGGTTTGAGGCCTGGTACGAGGGTTTCAATATGGCCCGACTGGAGCCTTTTTTCGGTGTCGGGGTCGACCGGTTCAGTGAACATTTTTTCATGACGGCGCATAATTCTTTCGTGGTTGCGCTGGCCGAGCTGGGTTTTATCGGCGCTTTCGTCTGGACCGCCTTTCTGGGGCTCAGCCTGTATATGATGTACCGGTTTCAGCGAGCAGAAGTCCCTGACGACATCCTTGAGAATCCGGGCGAAATAGCCGCATATCTCAATCAGCAGAAGATTGCCAGGGCATTGATGTTTTCGCTGGTTGCTTTCTGTTCAGCAGGGCTTTTCCTCAGCCGTTCCTATGACCTTACTTTATTTATCTGGTGCGGTCTTGCTGTCGCTCACTATCAGAATTGCAGGCGGCGCTGGCCAGAAACAACCGAAGTGATCGGGTTAAAAGGTAATATCACCAAGGTTATAGCTTTCTGGATATTTACCCTGGTTATTTCTTATCTGGGTATGAAAGTAGGTTTGTCTCTGGCCTAGAACCCGTTGGCTTACGCGACCTTCTGCACCCATGCGCATACTAGCTTTTAGCAATCTGTATCCAAACTCGTGCGAGCCACTGCGAGCACGTTTTAATCATCTGCAGTTCGCTGCACTGAACGATCTTGCCGGTGTGGACGTCACGGTAATCAGCCCGATAGAGCTGGCCCGGCGAGTGCAATACACCGGTTCCGGGAAAGGCTGGGGGCCGCGTGGCAGCCACCGGTGGGAAGAACTTGAAGTACGCTATCCAACGGCCTGGTTGATACCGAAAATACTGCGTTTCCTGAATGGTTTCCTGATGGCCATCTCGGTATTGCCGGCGTGGCTGCGGCAGAGGCACAATCCGCCAGATGTCGTGTTCTCAACGTGGGCATTTCCTGATGGTTATGCAGCCGTAATGCTGGGGCGGCTGTTTGGTTTGCCGGTATACGTCAAGGTGCATGGAACGGATGTTGCCCAGTTGGTGGGGCGCAGAACAATCAGACGGACGCTTACCGTTCGCGCTCTGACAAGAGCAACAGGCGTCATCACGGTCAGTAATTACCTGCGTGACCGGCTTATCTACTGCGGCGTACCCGCCGAGCAGATTCACACCGTGTACAACGGCATCGACCGGCAGAAGTTTCGTCCGCAGGACCAGGATGACTGCCGCCGCAGGCTTGGGTTGCAGCATTCCGGCGCTGTCGGGCTGTTTGTCGGTAACCTCGTCGGGGTCAAGGGTCTTGACGATCTGCTCGACGCATTGACTCCCGCGTTGTGCAGTAAGTTCAACCTGGCGTTCTATATCATCGGTGCGGGTCCGCTGGAGGGAAAGCTGCGCGAGCGGGTTCGGGAAGCGGGGATGGAGTCAGCGATCCATTTTGTGGGGCAGGTGGAGCACACGGCCCTGGCCGACTGGATGAATGCCGCAGATTTTCTTTGTCTTCCCAGCCACCATGAAGGGCTGCCCAATGTATTGCTCGAGAGCCTGGCCTGCGGGCTGCCTGTCGTAGCGACCGCTGTCGGCGGCGTGCCGGAAATAATCGATGACTCTAACGGCCGGCTGACCCTTCCCGGTGACCCGCTGGCGCTGACCACAGCAATGGCTTCGGTGCTGGAGCGCAAACCGGCCGGGACCGCAAATTCATCAACGGTCAATGCAGGCGGATGGAGCGATAATGCAGCAACCCTGGGACGGCTGTTCGCGGAAGATAGCGGGGGAAGCTCACGGTCATGAGTGCCTCATCCACCATCAGCGTCGTAATCCCGGCCTACAACGCAGAGGCTTTTGTCGTCGAAGCGGTCGAGAGTGCATTTGCACAAACGGTCGCCCCGCTTGAAGTAATCGTTGTCAACGACGGCTCTACGGACAGGACGGAAGAACTATTACGTGGCTTCGGCGACCGCATCACACTGATTTCCCAACAGAACAGCGGCGTAGCAAGGGCCAGGAATGCCGGTCTGGAAGTCGCCGTGGGCGAGTACGTCGCTTTTCTGGATTCGGATGACGCGTGGTTGCCGGATAAGACCGCAAAGCAACTGGACGTCATGCAAAGTTATCCTGATATGGCTGCCTTGGGTTCGGACTGTATTGAAGTGGACCCGGACGGACAGGTAATCCGCAAAGTCGTTTCGGAAGCCTACGGCAATACTTTCTGGATCAGCCATGAGCCGCCGCTGATCGACCGCTCGGATATAGGCGACAACCTGATGCGTAACACGCTGGGGTCGCCTTCGGGTCTGTTGGTGCGCCGTGCCTGCCTGGAAGAAGTGCAACTATTCGACGAATCGTTGGTGAACGGCAGCGAGGACTGGGACCTGTTTATTCGGCTGGCCCTGAAATTCAGGACAGCCGTCTACGCCGATCAGTTATTCCGGTACCGGATCACCGGTGAGGGTCTGTGTTCACCGAAAAATGCCGAGCGGTTGCTGAAGACCGACCTGATGGTCCTCGACAAGATATTTAACTCGGGGGACCTGGAGGTATCGTGGTGGCTGCGTCGCAAAGCCTACGGCAACCGGTATTTCAGGAATTCCCAGGCCTTCATGGATAACTGGCAGTTTTCCAGATCGCGGTCCACGCTGCTGACCGCCATCGCTTACTGGCCCACATTGCTGCTGCAAAGGGCCACTATATTTATGCTGATCGCCCTGGTCATGGGCGAGGGCTGGGTCAGGAAACGCCGCGCAGCCGGGGCTTGAGTCCGTTGCCGATCAGGTGTCGCGGCGCCCGTCGATCATGCGTGCAAAGTTCAGCCACTGGCCGGTAAGTTGCACGCCTTCCTCGAAACTGTAGGCGGGCGCCCAGCCGAGCGCATTCTTTGCCTTCTGGTTGGAAAGCACTATCGGATAACACTCCCTGACCAGCCGGCCCGGGTCGGGCCACTCGACACTTGTTGCCGACCGTCGTACCGGCGCACTGCTCTGGCCGAGTTTCAGCTTGATGCGTAATTTCTGCTGATCGCTGAGCTTCTCACCCAGAAAATTCTTGGTCCAGCCCAGTATCGACCCGAACAGCGGTACCCGTGCCAACTCTGTATGAAAGTCGTTCGAAGCGAGCAGGCCGGCCAGTTGACGGAAGTTATCCGTAAACCCGGGCGCCTGTGAATCCCAGTATTCCCTGACCTCGGCCGATGCCAGGTTGCTCACGTCGAAAGGCTTGCCGACCAGCATGGCCAGCTGCAGATTAAAATCGTGCCAGCTAACCGGTATATCGCCGTTGATAACAAAAGCCCCGCCAATTACGCTCTCGGCCTGCATGGCGGCAACAATCGCATCGCAAACATCGTCGACATAAACCGCATTGCAGATGCCCTTGCCATCATCGATAAGCGTGATATGACCGTGCTGAGCCGCTTCGATAACCGGGGGTACGAAACCGCTGTAGGGGCCGTAAACGACCGTCGGCCTGACGATGACAGCAGGGAAATTGCGGTTCCTGACGGCTGCCATAACGACTGCTTCCTGGCTGGCTTTCGAATCCGAATACGCCTCACCGTAGTGACCGACCACCGCCGTTTCTTCCGATGAACATTCAGGCCCGGGTTCCGGGCCGTAAACTGCCATCGAACTCACGTGTACGAAACGCTGAATACCCGCTTGCAGGCAGGCATCGACCAGCGCGCGGGTTTCCTTTTTTGCAAGCCGGTCTTCCGCGTGCGCGAGGTGCATGACCACGTCGCAACCCGAAAGCGCTTCTTGCAGTGCTGCTTTATCGAGCAACTCGCCGCTTACCATCTCCGCGTCGACGCGCGCGATCCGGTTGGCGCGCGAGAAATTTCTCACAAGCGCGCGGTACGGGAGGTTATGGACAAGACTCAGTCGTTCGCAAAGCCGTGAACCGATAAATCCGGTAGCGCCGGTGACAAGAATTCTGGTTGGTTTCATATCGCCGACCGTCCGGTCTCGACCCATGGCTGTGCCATGCGCGTGCGGATCCGGTAGGCCTCTTCTATTACCTGTAAAGCTCTTACCGTGGTGTCTGCCGCTGCCTGAGGCGGTGTCCGGTCGGCAACCGCATCGAGGAAATCCTGCCATTGATCGGCCAGCGGGTTCGTATCGCCGGCGTCACCTGGCGGATTCACGACCATGTCGAATGTACGGTCGCCGGCCCGGCGGCGCAGGTGTACGTGGTCCGTGTCATCCAGGCGAGCCTCGGCGATCGCTTCGGTGCCGACAATGCGGATACAGTTGTCGAGCATGTGTGTCCAGCTAAAGCTGCCCTGAAACGGCACAGTTTTTCCGGGGAGGTGCAGGTCCGCCGTCAAGATGCCGTTCGATTCAACGCCGCCGTAGGAGTCATCCTCATAGCCCAGGTTATCGAGGTCGCCCAGCAGCCAGATAACGCGATCGAGCATGTGCACGCCCACGTCGTAAAATACCCCCCCTGCGGTCGTGGCCTTGTTGTAGTAGGCGTCAGTCGTCATAGCCCAGTCGAGAGGCGCGCCCATCTCGCCGGCGACCTCGACGATCTCGCCCAGTTCGCCGCTGTCGACCAGTGCTTTGAGTACCTGGTTGTTGCGGTGAAAGCGGGTAGTCAGGCCGACCGACAGCACGCGGTCCAGCTTTTTCGCCTCGTCGGCCATTCGCTGCGCCTGGACTGCCTCGTCCGCGGTGGGTTTCTCGCACATCACGTCTATGCCCATTTGCATGAGCCGCATACTGATAGGCGCATGCAGCCTGGGCGGTACTGCGACCAGCGCGCAATCGACCAGGTTACTCAGGTCGGAAATGTCGTTGGTGATCTCTGCGTCGAGGCCGAACTCCAGTTGCGCGAGTTCCGCGAATTCGTACGTGGTATCGCACAGGAACCGTACCTCGACATTCGGGAAGCGCAGTAGTTGCGGCAGGTGCCCCTCACGGGTGATCGCGCCGCAACCGACAATCCCCAGCCTTACAGTGTCACTGCCGTTAGTCATTTATTCCCCGCCGCCTGGTGCTGCTGCATCCGGAACGTCAATCCGGAGTTTAGCGGCGATGGTTTCGGCGGTCAGCTTGTTGCCGTAGGGCGTCAGATGACCCTGGTAGATCAGGCTCCATTCCTCGTCGGGTCTGGCCCGGAAAACATCGCTGAAATTGATGAAACCCGTGCCGGAGTCCGCAGCCCAGGCTTCCATCACCCGTTCGATTTCGGCGGGCTGCAGGCTTTCGGAATCTGCAATATAGCCGAGCAGGAACTTCGCGCCGACGGATTCCGATGTGCGCCGCGCCTCGGCCAGTATCGCGCTGGTTATTTTCCAGCGCTCCCATTCCTCAAGCGGGGGGTAAAGTTTAGTCGCGGTTATGATGTCCATCCAGGCATTGATAAGCAGCTTGCCGATCCAGAAGCGTGGTAACGAGACCTCCATCCGGCGAAACTCTTCGCGGGTCAGGACCGGTGAATTGAGCAGCACGAGCTGGTCGTTATCGAGCAGAAACTGTGGTTTGCCGTAATCGCGAAAACCCAGCACATTGCGGGTGATATTGCCTTCGAAGAAAACCAGCATCACAACATCAGGGCTGTAGGCAAGCCCCTCCCGCTGCAGGCGCAACAGCTGCTGGTCCGTTCCGAATCCGTGTACGCCGAGGTTAATGACCTCCGATCCGGACAGCAGGTTTTCGAGTTGGGCAGCGAAAGTATCCTCGTTGCGGACATCCTCTCCCCAGGTGAAGGAATCGCCGACAATAACGACGCGGAGAGAGTCCGGTGTTTTCTCCAGCGGGTACTCGCGGTCTGACCGCACCCCGCGCGAGTTGACACGGATATTGTCGGACTGATAGCCGGGCTTGGGTTTCCAGCCTACCAGCGGGTCATAAATATCAAAGGAAAACCCTTCCGGAGTAAGCGTATTAGCATCTGCCGACGCTTGGTTGGCCTGCCAGCGGAGTTGCCACCAGCCGTCTTCATCGTCACGAAACAGGTGCTGAGGGTCGAGTATAACCCGCACGGCTGCCTCGGCCAGCAACAGTGCGACGCCGGCGCCAATAACCAGTGCTACCAGCGCGATCTGCACCGATCTCGAATCTACGGGTGTCACGTGTGCTGCTCTAGCACGCACGATCAGAATGATACCCAGGACCAGGAGCAGGGCGTCGGCAGCAAGCACATAGGTTTTCTGGTCCAGGGTGCCATCGCGCACGAGACCGGATTCTATGAACCAGGGGTTCAGGAGCAGGCCGGCAAGTACAAGCAGTAATCCTGCGGCAACCTGCAGGCGGCTCAGTAGCGGCGCGACATTGGACATGACTTTATGGTGTTGAGATTCGGATGCGGGAGGGCAGGTTTTCACAAAAGTCTCGAGACAGTCAAATCACGGCGATTATGTAGTCTGCGTCTGACAGTGCCGCAGAGTCTGCTATGTTCGGTGGCTGGTGCTTGTTATGCTGCGTTTGCCGAAAAGAATATCCATGAAAGATCCATGTCCGTCTTGACCTATTTCCTTGTCTTGCTTGGGATCCTGACCGTTGCCGTGGTCGCAGAGGGCCGGCGGCGTAACCTGCAGATATGGTTGCCTGCCTACATAACGCGGGACTCCAGGCGGGAATATGCGGGCACCAGGCACGTCCTGTTTTGTTTTGCGGACCACTATGAACCGCGGTGGGGCAACCCGGCCTACGAGGTTGAGCAGGAACGCGTAAACCGGTGGATGGATGCTTACCCGAAAATGGCATCGCAATTCAGGGATGCTGACGGCAACCCACCGAAACACAGCTTCTTTTACCCCGAAGAGGAATACCGACAGGAACACCTGGACAAGCTGGCAGCGCTGTGCAGGCAGGGTTTCGGCGAAATAGAAATTCACCTGCACCACCATAACGATACGGAAACAGGTTTGCGGGCGAAGTTAACGAGTTTTGTCGCTACCCTGCATAACCGGCACGGTTCCCTGCCGGTCAACCCGGAAACGGGGCAGCCGATGTTTGCTTTCATACACGGTAACTGGGCACTCGATAATTCGGCACCCGATGGCAGCGCGTGTGGTATCAACAACGAACTTATCGTCTTGCGGGAACTTGGCTGTTACGCAGACTTCACTCTGCCTTCCGCACCGGACCCGGCCCAGACCAGCAAGATAAACAGCATCTATTACGCTACCGACGATCCCGACCGGCCCAAATCACATGATACGGGCACGGATGTTCGTGTGGGCGGCAGCGCGGAAGGTGACCTGCTGATGATCCAGGGACCGCTCGCGCTGAACTGGAAACAACGCAAGTTTGGATTAATACCCAAAGTCGAAAATAGTGAAGTACGCGGCGGATTCAACCCGACACCGGACCGCATAGACCTGTGGATCCGGGAGGCTCCCGTGGTGCAGGGTCGGCCAGACTGGCTGTTCGTAAAAATATACACGCACGGCGCCCAGGAGGATGCCCACGAGGCGCTGTTGGGTGAGCCTATCCGGGCAATGCATGCTTATCTCAACAGCGCGTACAACGACGGCGAGGACTACCAGCTGCATTACGTCAGCGCGCGAGAGATGTATAACCTGGTTAAAGCGGCAGAGGCAGGGTGCTCGGGCAATCCGAATGAATACCGGGACTACGAATTACCGCCTCCGCCATTGTTGCAGCAGTAACGGGTATCTTTATTCGTAGGTGGCGGTTGCGGTACTGCCGTCCAGTTCGAAGCTCAGCAAACCGCCGTCGTCTGTGACGATACCGGAGCCGGAGTCTTCACTTATCGTCAGGCTGACGCTGCCGCTATTGCTCACGGCCTGTATGCTGTAGCTCACTTCGGGTTTCAGGCCAGCCAGCCAGATACGCCCGACGGTAGCCGGAAGGTTGACCGCCAGGTTGCCGGCGCCCGGCGTGTAGCGCAGGTCATCTTTAAGAAACAGCACCGCTTCACCGCCGATGACGGCACCCGCAAGCTGTGGCGTGTCTATGCCGGCCGGGTTCATAGCGACGAAACCGTCGGCATTGGATGCGCGCAGTACGCTAACCATGGCCAGTTGCTGTGCCGCCGTCCCCGGATCGATGTCGACCCGGTGGGTGTGGTAACCACCCGGGTAGTCGCCGGGTTGTGCGCCGGATGCGCCGAGGTGCTCAAGCGACGAACTGGACGGTAAAACCGCCGCGATTTCGATGCGTTGCGAAACGTCGCCGAGGTTTGACGTTGCCGTAGCGGTACGGCCCGTAATCTGTGGCGCCATATCGATATGGAAACGCAGCTTGCGTGGCGGACTGCCTGCCGACGGATTGTTGTGCACCTGGTCGAAGATCACAACCGTGTCCGGCGTGTTCGATTCGTCACTTTTCAGCCAGACCAGTGAGCGCTGCACGAGGTCGTAGCCGGCGAAATTATCAAGGGCAGACGTGTAAGCGCCGCGCAGGTCGGAGGCCACGTAACTGTGCGCCGAATTGGAACTGGCCCGTACCACACGCTGGGTCTGCGCGGCGTTGTAGGAGTACTGCACCCGGTCATCGTGGACCTGTAATTGCAAGGTATTCGCTCCACCACCGTTAGCGATCGCTCCCTGGTAACCGAAGGGCTCGTGCGTAATCCAGGCACCCCTTCTATAGAGCTGGAAGTGACCGGCATCGGCGTGATTGTGGTCGATACCGGACCAGCCGCCCGAGAACATCAGTTGCGAGGCATTCTCTGACC
Source organism: Gammaproteobacteria bacterium (assembly GCA_030746435.1). Lineage (GTDB taxonomy): Bacteria > Pseudomonadota > Gammaproteobacteria > Steroidobacterales. The sequence continues at coordinate 51,477 of JASLMV010000007.1, forward strand.
ATGATGTACGGTCAAGCAGGATATCCAGGCCGGAATCGAGGTTGGCGAGCGGCACATCCAGGCGGTAATCGCGTGGTGCCAGCGTGTCGGTATTGAAGAGCAGCAAAGGCAGGCTGCGTGCGTCGGCGCCCGATGGCGGGAAATGCCGCTCGAGCACAAATTGTGCCCAGCCCGCCTCGGTATGCAGACCGCTGATCTCGAGCAACCCGCGTAACCATGCATAGTTCTGCTGATCAAGCCTGGTGATCTCGTAACTGTTTGACTCGGCGTTCGGATAACCCTCGATGTCGCCGGCTGTATAAGTGCCGCCTTCCGTGGGTGTAATGGCGTGCAGCGTGATCGACTGTAGCTGGTGACTCAGGTAGGGCGCATAACTCGTAATCGGGACCCCCGAGTTATGCAGCACCCAGAAGTTCTGGTACCAGTAACCCATCGTCGCGCCGTCATAGAAAACGCCGTCGGGATGCGTGCCGCCGCTCTGGGCGAAGAACCCTTCCGAGCGCCGCGCTTTGGGCAATTCGAATCCGAACCAGCCTCGCAGGCCTGCATCCATGACAGCACACGAACGACTGGCCACGTCGCTGGATAACCCGCTGCTGCCGCAGGCGGTGAGCCCGTCGATGAGCATGTTACGCACACGACCCACGGTGTCGTCGGTGTCCACGAGTACCAGCGGTACATTGTTCAGCCGGTGCTCGTCCTGGAAAAGCGTGGCCAGCACAGCGCGTTCACGCTGCGCGGGTGACAACTCGTTCCATAACATGTCGAGGCACATACCGAGCTGTGCATCCTCGAACATATAGGTGAGCTCACTCATTAAGCCGCCTTCCCAGAAATCGACATTGCTGTCGAACAGCGTCAGTGCTGCGTTCCGGTAGCGCTCGTCGTCGGTAACCTGGTAAAGCAGGGCCGAGATGCTGCAATAGAGGCGTGACTGGAATACCGATCCGGGGCTTGCCGCGGCCTGGAGGGCCCGGCCGCCGAGTTCATCGGCCCATTCCTGCCAGACATCGTCACCTGCGCTGTGGTGCCCGCGCAGTCGGTTAATAAGATCGTTGTTGGCATAAACGCGTGGATGCTGGCTGCCCAGGCTTATCTGCGGCGCGGACTGCGTGCGGAATGCCACTACATTGCTCACCTCTCCTGACAGGCCGTCCCACGCGTCATGTACAACGACGGCATAGTAATCCGTGGCGGGATCCATATCGGTGATGATGAAAGGTTGTGCAAGGCTGTCGCCGTGGGGCTCGTATACCAACCGGTCCATGCTGTCGCCACGGTCGATCATTGCCTGCACCCCGTCGAGGCTGGTGGTCTCGGAGATATCCGTCGTCCAGGCCAGGGCTGCAGACCAGCCCCACTCGGTGGTTTGCGGCGAAGCAAAGCTGAACCAGGCGCCGTAAGGCGTGACGTGCTCAATACGCAGGTCGGTCACCGGGCCATTCAGTTGCGGCGGGGCAAAGCCGGGGTCGCAGGCGTTGCCGGTGCCGTCCGAATTGCTGTCCGCTTGTCCGGGGTTGTAAATGTTCGGGCAGTTATCCGTGCCGGTTACGCCGTCACCGTCCGCGTCTGGGTGCCATTCGCTGCCCAGCGCCGATGCATTCGCCGGCGGGACAGGCGGAGGCGGTGGGGCCGGGTTGTCGTTCACGGGCACCGTCAATGTACGGCTGACCGAGCCGCCGGTGCCGGTGCACACGAGCCGGAATTTACTGGTCTCGAAGAGCGTACCCGTCTGTTCCTGTCCCTGGGTCGGGCGCGAGCCTTCCCACGCGTTGCTCGCGAGGCAGTCGGTTGCGTTCGTGGTGGACCAGATGATGGTTGCCGATGACCCGGGCGTAACTTCCGCCGGATTGGCGACGATGGTCATCGTCGGTTTGGTCGTGGGAGAAGGTGGCGACGGCGGTACAGGGACACCCGGCGCAGTGGCGCCACCGGCGCCCTCGTCTTTGCCGGAGCTGCTGCTACCGCAGGCCGCGAGTACGAGCGTTAGTACTACAACGGCTGCCCGTCCCGCAATTGCCGGGAGGCAACTGGTCAGCGCCCGAGACATCCCTGTGTCGACCACCACTAGACCCCAAACTCCGTACGCAACGACTGCACTATACCCGAGATCACTCGAGTCTCCAGCGCACATAGTCGAAACTGTAGAAATAGTTCTGGTTGAACTGCTTGCCACCGCAGCTGAGGCAGGCACCGCGGACGCCGCCCGCGAATATCGCATCGCCCTGGATGCGCGCGGTTTCGTTGCCCGTCTGCTTGTAAACCCAGGCAAACGCAGGTGCGATCAGCATGTTCAGGTCCGGTGCCGGGGAGACGACGTCGGGGGACTGGCCCTCTGAGGTCGAGTAGCGGTCTGCGTAACGGAAGGCCTCGGCACTTTCATTCCACAGGCGCTGGCCGACGTACTGGGCAGGCGTGCCGCCCTGGGCGCGCACTACCGCTTCGGCAAACAGCCAGTTGGTGAAATCACTGAGTGCCGCTACGATCGTCGGCCACGAATTGTCGTCGGTCGGATCTTCCCAGTAAGCGTTCGGATCGCGGCCGTTCTCGACTTCCCACTCATAGAAATCGATCAGCGCCTTCATCGTCAGTCCCGTCATGAAGGGCTGCATCTGGTGGTAACCGGTATCCGGCTGATAACCCCGCTGTGCGTAGCTGATATTGCGCCATTGTTCCATCTGGCGCCCGATCCAGCGTATGTAGGTCTGCAGGCGGGCCTCGTTTACGCCGAAGGTGTTATGCATCTTGCGCGCCAGGCCGGCCCGTTCGGATACGACGTGCGCAACGGTGATGTAAGCCAGCTCACGCGACATATTGGTGCAGGACCCGCAGTAGTCACCCTGGAATTCGACCGGCCGGGCAAAAGCGCCAAGCTCGGTAATAGACTCGAAGTCCTGCAGCGTGAACGGCGAATTGATCGGTGCCGGCGATGCCGCGCTCGCGGTCGGATTGCCGCGCAGGAAGTCCTGGAGCATGCCCAGTGAGAAGCGATGGTAACCCGACATATAGTAGTTCGGCCGGTCGTAACGCTCTTCGTACCAGGTCTGGCGGGCCCAGCCGGCATAAGTCAGCCAGGGCTCGGTCTGACCGGTGTAGTCCATGATCCGCAAATGCACGTAGAGCCCGTCGTAATAGGCATGGTTCATGCGGCTGCTGTAACCGTAGGTGCCCGGATCCATCAACGGCGCAATCTGCTGGCCGTAGGTGATCATGTTCTGCTCCCACTGGGCGAATTCCGGTATGCCGTTGTCGCCGCTGTCGACACTGACGGTGACCGAGCGCGAAACATCGCCGCCCGGGCCGCTGCAGTCCAGGCTGAAGGTGCTGGACTCGGTGAGCGAGCCGGTAGATTCGCTGTCATCCAGGTTCTTGTCCCCCGACCAGTCGCCGCTCGCTGTACAGGATGTCGCATCGGTGGAATCCCAGGTCAGCGTGGAAGATCCGTTGGCGCTTACGACTGTCGGGGATGCCGTCAGCGTCAGTGCCGGGGGAGGCGGCGGAACGCCGACGGACACGGTCACAGACCGGTTCACGCTGCCGCCGTCGCCGGTACACTCAAGGTTGAACGCACTGGTTGCAGTCAGCGGCGGTGTATTGAAGGAACCCTGCGTAGCGAGTGAACCTGACCAGGCGCCGCTGGCTACGCATGTATTGGCGTGGTTGGATAACCAGTCGATCTTGCTCGTGCCATTCATGTCCACCGAGGTGGGCGATGCCCACATTGCCAGCGTCGGCGCATCAACAGGCGGTTCTTCTACGCTTACATTGATTGTCCGGCTGGTCTGACCACCGGGACCCGTGCAAACGAGCCGGAACTGGCTGTCTTCGCTAAGTGCGTCGGATTGCTCTATGCCCTGTGGCGGCCTGGTGCCCGACCAGTCCTGGCTAGCATCGCAGGATGTAGCATCCGTGGTGGCCCAGCGCAGCGTGGTCGTCGAACCGGGTTCTACGGTCGACGGGGTAGCCGTAAACAGCGTCAGCTGGGGCTTATTCGCATCGGGATCAGGCGGCGGGTCATCGGAGCCTCCGCCCGCGCCACCGGCCGCCGATGACGACGTGCTTTCACCGCCGCACGCGGCGAGTATCAGCGCGAGCGCAAGGGTGGATATAAGTCTGAATGTCCGGCCAGAGCTTTGGCCAAGAGTAAATCCGTTTAAAACCGGCAGCCGCGGTACCGCGCTGCGAATCCTTCGCACAGGAAAATCCATTTTTAACGCGCCTCAACAACAATCAACGACGGTAAAACCGTCTGTGAATCGCTGGCTCTCTCCACATGCAAATCCGGTCTAACCCATAAAAAACCGGAATCGAGGGCCGCGATCTAACCCGTGACAAAAGTCTCACTAATATGACTTCCGATTTGTGACGGAGGTCTCAATTAGTCGGGTTGGTGCAGATATTGGAGCCGCAGTTTAACGATAATTCCCGTTATGACAATTAGCCGTAGGCCGAGGAAAATCAATGCGTTGCGCCGCAATAACTGGACGGCATTTGTTTGTTTTTTACCAACAGGATTGATATTGCTAAGTGTGCCGCGTGGCTTAATTGCGACAAAGTTATTCGCCGGAACGCCAGCGCACGTAATCGAAGCCGTAAAAATATTGTTGATTAAACTGTTTACCTCCCCGATCGGGGGAGCCGTTGCGCACGCCTGCTGCAAATATTGCATCACCCTGGGTCCTGAATCGTGCGTTGCCGGTCTGCCGCCAGACCCAGGCGTAGGCTGGTGCAATGAGCAGGTTCAGGTCCGGAGCGGCCTCGACGACATCCGAGGTCTCACCCTCGTGGGGTGTGTAACGGTCTGCGTAGCGAAAGCCTGCAAAGGCTTCGTCCCACATTCGCTCGCCGACGTACATTTTCGGAGTGCCACCCCCGGCCCGCACCGTGGCGTCCGAGTACAACCAGTTACAGAAGTCCCCTAATGCCTCGACTATGGTCGGCCATGAACCGTCTGGCGTCGGGTCTTCCCAATAGGCGTCGGGGTCGCGGCCGTTCTCGACCTCCCATTCGTAGAAATCGATCAGCGCCTTCATGGTCAGGCCCGTCATGAAGGGCTGCATATAGTGGTAGCTCTCATCGGGTTGATATCCACGCTTCTCGTAACTGGCGTTGCGCCATTGTTCCAGGTGCCGGCCAGCCCAGCGCACGTAGGTTTGCAACCTGGGTTCACTGCCGGTACCGAAATCATTATGGTTTACCCGCGGCAAGCCCGCGCGTTCGGAGACCACGGTGGCCACAATGCTGTAAGCGAGTTCGCGGGAAATATTGCTGCACGAACCGCAATACTCTTCGACGAAATAGAACGGTTGCGCAAACGAACCCAGGTCGCGAATGCGCACGAAATCATCCGGGGTCAGGGGTGTGTTGCCGGGTACCGGATGTTCAGCGTCTGCCGTCGGATGGCCGCGCCGGAAATCTTCCAGCATGCCGAGCGAAAAACGGTGGTAACCGACCATGTTGTATTCGGGCCTGCCGTAGCGTTCTTCTATCCACGCATGCCTTGCCCAGCCGGCATAGGTTAGCCACGGTTCCGTTTCGCCCGTGTAATCCATGATCCGGTAATAAACATACAGCGCATCGTAGTAGGCGTTGTTCTGTCGTTTGCCTGCATCCGATTCCGCCGGGTTGAGGGTCGGGCCCCACTTTTTGCCGTACTTGACCATCTGCTTTTCCCAGCGGCGGAGTTCCGGCACCGGCAAACCGGAAGTCTGTACATCCGTTGGGGCTGTCGCTTCGGGTGCTGCGTAGCTGACCGGGACGGCGGTTACCGTGGTCGCGCTGTTGTTTTCTGCTTCTGGTTTGACAGCCTCACCACACGCCACCGGCAGCGCCAGTGTGATGCTGATGCAAAGGGGCAGCAGGATTGACCGGATAATCTTGCGCATCGGGCTCTTTATGGTCTTCTTATCGGAGGCAGGGCCCAGGCCCTGCTATCGCGCAGCATGTTGGCACAGAATTCCGGGCCTCGCCTGCTTTTTGGCCTGAACCGTTAATACAGTGGCCCGGGGCGCGGACAGACTTTGACAATATCACCGTGTACAGTTCACATGCCGCGCGGAGCCTCGTTTTGCGGTACAAAAAAAGCGGGTTATTTCAATAAGAAACCGGCCCCTGCCGCACGGACCCGAATCAGGGACTTACGCCGACTTGCGCTCCCGGCACAAAGTCCGTAATTTTAAAAACCCCCTGATATTTTAGGGGGTTGGAGGAAAGACATAACGCAGGCTATAGCTTGCTCATGTCTGATCCATAACAGGAAGAACGCCGCGAATAGCGAAAAATATAAGTGGCCGGGTCAGGGAATACCCACCTGAAAAAAGTAGCAGTCACCCTGCGGCACTCCATGGCGAGTGCAGCGAAGCGGTGACCTGAAACAGGCGAAAAGTCGTTCTTGAATTCGACAGCGCCTGGTTCCGTGTGACCAGGAGGTCGCTACGGTCGACGACCATAGCGACAACTTTTCCCCGATGCAGCCAGCGTGTTGACAACCCGGGCAAGAAGAAGAACAAGAGGGATTCAATGAGTTCTGGTAATCGCGTTACTGACAGTTATTCCCTGTCACCCATCCAGCAGGGCATGTTGTTCCATCATCTGTCCGGCGCTCATTCCGGGGTGGATATCGAGCAGATCGTTTGCCGTTTTGACGAAGCGATCGATACAGATGTGTTTGCCGCCGCATGGCAGTCTATCGCTGCCCGGCATCCGGCTTTGCGAACGGCATTTCGCTGGGAGGGCGTAGACCAGCCTGTACAGGATGTACATACCGATATTGAAGTGCCGTTCGTAAGCCACGACTGGTGCGGCCAGCCGGCCGATGTGCAGCAACGTCAGCTCGATGAGTTTCTTGCCAGTGATCGGGCAGCCGGTTTTGAACTTGAGCAGCCGCCACTGGTTCGCCTGACCTTTTTCCGCACCGGCGATACCAGCGGCATCCTGATATGGACTTTCCACCACATACTTCTGGACGGGCGATCTTTCCCGGTGGTTCTGCGGGAAGTCTTCGCAGCTTACGCGGCACAGGTTGCCGGTCAGACTGTCGAGCTACCGGCAATTGCCGCCTACCAGGAGCACATAAACTGGTTGGAAAAACGTGATACCGAGGGCGATGCACAATTCTGGCGTGAACTCCTGCAGGGAGTCAGTGGCCCGACACCATTACCGATGCTCGCCCAGGCGGAAGATGACACGGAGGCTGCCATCGACCGTGTGGAAATCGAAGTTCGCCTCGAACCCGAGCTGAGTGATGCGCTGAAGAAACTTGCCGGTGACCAGAAGGCCTCGCTCAACACCGTACTGCAGACTGCATGGGCTGTCCTGCTTAGTCGCTATACTGGTGAACGGCAGGTTGTGTTCGGTTCGACCCGCGCCGGCCGCCACACCATTGACGGCGCCAATGATGTCGTCGGCATGTTTATCAATACGCTCCCCGTACCTGTGACGGTAGACCCGGACACGACGCCGGCTGATTTGATAAAGGTCCTGCGTCAGCAGGAAGTCGACGTCCGTCCTTACGAGCACACCGCGCTGGTCGATATCCATCAGTGGAGCGAGGTGCCGGCCACGGCGCCCCTGTTCGATACGCTCGTGATTTACGACCGCGCCGCACTGGACCAGGTGTTGAAGGCGGAGGGTGGCGACTGGGCGAACCGGCACTTCAAGTTGCTGGATAAGACCAATTTACCGCTGACCCTTTATGCCTATGGCGAAGACCGGCTGTTGTTAAACCTTGTCTACGACCGCAATCGCCTGGACGATGTTTCGATGGGCCGGCTGCTTGGCCACCTGCAGTCGATCCTTGCGGCGATGGCCTCCGATGCGTCACTCCCGGTCGGTAACATCTCGTTGCTAACGGATGCCGAGCGGCACCGTCAGTTGATCGACTGGAATGCAACCAGCGAGGACTATCAGCGGGAATCCCGCATCCACGATCTGATCGGCCAGCAGGTTGCCAGCCAGCCGGACAAACTCGCTGTTGCGGCAAACGGGCAGGAACTCAGTTACCGGGAACTCGACGAAACTTCCAATCGACTGGCACGTCATCTGCAGTCGCTGGGCGTAGGTCCGGACGTACTCGTCGGCATACATATGAACAGGTCGGTCGATATGCTGGCCGGCCTCCTTGCAATTATGAAAGCAGGCGGGGCCTATTTGCCCCTCGATCCCGATTTTCCGGCCGACCGGTTGGCCTTCATGCTCGAAGATGCCAATGCGCCGTTGCTCCTGACCGAGTCGAAACTGAAAGGTACGCTGCCGGCAGGCGACTACCAGACAGTGGTCATGGACGGCGATCGGGCAGCATGGGAGGCTAACGATGCTGCGGCAATTCAGGATAAGGCCACCGCGGACAACCTCGCCTACGTAATCTATACGTCGGGTTCGACCGGCAAGCCGAAGGGCGTCATGGTCGAACACGGCAATGTCGTCAATTTCTTCATCGGCATGGATCAGTCCATCGCGCGCGGCGAACGGGATGCCTGGCTCGCGGTTACCAGCCTATCGTTCGATATTTCTGTGCTGGAACTCCTGTGGACCCTGGCACGCGGCTTCACGGTCGTGCTTGCGGCAGACATCGATGCAGAACAGGACCAGGGTGACGTGGTATTCGACCAGGCGATCGATTTCAGCCTGTTTTATTTCGCCAGTGATGACGGTGGTCATGGTCGTGGCAAGTACAGGTTGTTACTCGAAGGTGCCAGGTTCGCCGACAGGAACGGTTTTGTTGCGGTCTGGACGCCCGAACGTCATTTCCACGCTTTCGGCGGCATATTCCCGAACCCATCGGTTGCAGGTGCCGCCGTTGCGGCCATAACTGAAAACCTCCAGATCCGCGCGGGCAGTTGCGTGTTGCCATTGCACAATCCCCTGCGAGTGGTGGAAGAGTGGTCGGTGGTAGACAACCTGTCCAACGGCGGGGTCGGTATAGGCTTTGCCTCCGGCTGGCAGCCGAATGACTTCGTGCTGGCGCCCGAGAACTACCCTGAACGCCAGGCCGTCATGTTCGAACACATCGAAACCGTGCGCAAACTCTGGCGCGGCGAGAAGGTCAAGTTCAGGAATCCCAAGGGCGACATGGTCGAGATTCAGACCATGCCGCGCCCGGTGCAAAAAGAACTGCCTGTGTGGGTTACCACGGCCGGCAGTATCGAAACTTATATAAGTGCGGGCAAATCAGGGTCGAACGTGCTGACCCATTTGCTCGGCCAGGCTGTCGAAGACCTCGAGGAAAAGATCAGGGCTTACCGGCAGGCCTGGAAAGAAGCCGGCCATCCCGGCCAGGGCAGCGTGACGCTTATGCTGCACACCTTCGTCGGTAACGATAACGACGAGGTCCGCGAAATCGTCCGCCAGCCGATGAAGAACTACCTCGGCAGCGCGCTAAGTCTCGTGAAAGGTTTCGCGGATAGCTGGAGTGCTTTCAAGAAAGATGCTGCAGTAGACGTCAAACTCGAAAGTAACGCGCTCGATCAGCTTAGCGATGAAGATATGGACAGCCTGCTGGACTTTTCTTTCGAGCGCTATTTCGAAACGAGCAGTCTGTACGGTACGCCCGAAAAGTGTCTCAAGCTGATCAAGGCAGTACAGAGTGCCGGTGTCGATGAAATATCCTGTCTGATCGATTTCGGTGTCGATCACGACCTGGTTCTGGAGCACCTGGATAACCTCAACGAAGTTCGCCTGGCTGCTCAACCGGCTGCTGCGTCACCGGTCGCCGGTGAATCGCTTCCGGAGCAGATCAGCAAGTATGACATTAGCCACATGCAGTGCACGCCCTCTATGGCGCGTATGCTGCTGCTCAACGATGAAACCCGAACGGCGCTCGCGAAAGTCGATCACATATTGATCGGCGGTGAGGCCCTGCCGGTCGATCTCACCAAGGAGGTCCGTGAAGTCACGCAGGCGTCCATTACTAATATGTACGGTCCAACCGAGACGACTATCTGGTCGTCTACCCAGTTGGTTAACGGTGCGGACCAGGCGGGTACGGTCGCGATCGGTAAACCTATCGCCAACACAACGATGTATGTCCTCGACGATCAACAACAGCCGGTCCCCGTGGGTATCGTCGGCGAACTGTATATAGGCGGTGATGGTGTCGTGCGTGGTTACCACGACCGACCCGAGCTGACTGCCGAGCGTTTCGTAGCCAATCCTTTCGATACCGAAGGTAAATCGCGGCTGTATCGCACGGGCGACCTGGTGCGCTATCGCGAAGACGGCGTACTCGAGTTTATCGGCCGCGTCGACCACCAGGTCAAGGTCCGTGGTTTCCGTATCGAGCTGGGTGAAATCGAGGCCGCGTTACTGGAATACGAAGGGTTAAGCGAAGCTGTGGTCATAGCACGCGAAGATGTGCCCGGCGACAAGCGCCTCGTGGCCTACATGGTGAGTGATAAGGAAATAGAACAAGCGGATCTGCGTGCGCATTTGTCCGGTAGTTTGCCCGACTACATGGTGCCGTCGAATTTCATCGCTATGGACGCATTTCCGTTGACGCCGAACCGGAAGATCGACCGCAAGGCACTGCCTTCGCCTGCCGAAGTCGGTGTCAGCCGTGATGAAGCGTTGGCGCCGCCGTCCAACGAGATGGAAAAGGCAGTTGCCGCGGTGTGGGAAGAGGTGCTGAACCTTCCCGACATCAGTGTGCAGGACAATTTCTTCAAGCTGGGCGGTCATTCAATACTTGCCGTCAAATTACACAGCCTGCTGCGCAAGTTGTCCGACCGTAAACTGATGGTGACCGATATATTCCGTTATCCGACGATCAAGGCTTACGCCGAGTTCCTGTCGGGTGGCGACGACAGCGGTGAACAAGTGCAGAAGAGCATGGATCGAGGTGCCAGTCGCCGCGCCGCATTACAGCGGCGCCGTGGCAAGCGCACCGCCGGTTCGGCCTCGACGGGGGATGCCGCCCGGTGAGCCAAAGCGAGTCGCAATTTGATATCGCCGTCGTCGGTATGTCGGGGCGATTTCCCGGCGCTGCCACAATCCGGCAGTTCTGGGAAAACCTGCGTGACGGCAGGGAAACGCTTACGGATTTCACCGATGAACAGTTGCTGGCCGCCGGCGTTCCCGAGTCGGTGCTGAACGATCCCAACTACGTAAAGCGTGGTGCAGTGCTCGAGGACATGGAAGGATTCGATGCCGGATTCTTCGGTTTCAACCCCAACGATGCGGCAGTCCTGGACCCGCAACACCGGCATTTCCTGGAATGCGCCTGGGAGGCAATGGAAGACGCGGGGCATCCGCCCGACCGCTTTAAAGGCCCGGTCGCCGTTTACGCCGGGGTGGGCATGGGTTCGTACATGTCCTTCAACCTCTTGAATAACAGGGAACTGATGGACTCGATGGGGCTGTTCCTGGTTCGGCATACCGGTAACGATAAGGATTTTCTCGCTACCCGCGTAAGCTATGAATTCAACCTCACAGGTCCCAGCGTTAATGTCCAGACAGCATGTTCGACATCACTGGTGGCGATTCATCTCGCTTACCAGGCTTTGTTGAACGGTGAGGCGGACATGGCACTTGCCGGCGGCGTCACGATAGAACTGCCGCACCGCCAGGGATACTTATATAAAGAAGGCGAAATACTTTCACCGGATGGCCGTTGTCGCGCATTCGATGCGGATTCGCAGGGCACTGTATTCGGCAGCGGGGCCGGCGTCGTTGTTCTGCGCCGGCTCGAAGATGCACTGGCCGACGGCGATCACATACATGCAATTATTAAAGGCTCGGCGATTAATAACGACGGTTCGGCCAAGGTAGGCTATCTGGCCCCGAGCGTGGATGGTCAGGCGAAGGCGATCTCTGAGGCGATTGCGGTTGCCGATATCGATCCCGAAACCATTAGCTATATCGAGACCCACGGAACCGGTACGAACGTGGGTGATCCGATCGAAATAGCGGCACTCACCCAGGCTTTCAGGGCCAGTACCGAGAAATCCGGATACTGCGGCGTCGGTTCGATTAAGCCGAACATCGGGCATCTGGACACAGCGGCGGGCGTTGCCAGTTTCATCAAGACAGTCGAGGCGCTCAAGCATCGGCAGATTCCGCCCAGTATCTGGTTCGATAGTCCGAACCCGGAATGTGACTTCGACAACAGTCCTTTCTACGTTGTCAGTGAACTGGCCGACTGGAACCCTGGGTACGGGGACGCGGACAGTCCGCGCCGTGCGGGCGTCAGTTCGCTTGGTGTCGGTGGCACCAACGCACATGTGATTGTCGAAGAAGCGCCGTTGGTTGCGAGCGATATTTCGAAACAGGCAAGACAACTTCTGTTGCTGTCGGCAAAAACACCCGACGCACTGAAAGAAGCCGCTATCAACCTTGCCGAACACATTGAATCCGAGTCCGAAATCAACCTTGCCGATGTTGCCTGGACACTGCAGGTAGGCCGGACGCGTATGACGCAGGCAACCGCTGTTGTTTGCGAGTCACGCAAGGATGCGATTGCCGCCCTGAAAGATACGGACAACCTTGAGTTGATTAGCGGTGTAGAAACCGGCGGACGCTCGATTGCGTTTATGTTTGCCGGTGGCGGAGCACAGTACGCCGGTATGGGACGCGAACTTTACGAAAGTGAACCCGTATTTCGTGCAGCGGTGGACGAATGTCTCTCTTTACTGGAACCGGAAATCGATTTCGACCTTAAGGCTTTACTGTTTCCCGCACCGGACGCCATGGATGCCGCGGCCGCTGAACTGGAAAGGCCCACCCGTACATTGCCGGCCCTGTTTACCATCCAGTACGCGCAGGCGTGCCAATGGATGGCCTGGGGCGTGCAGCCGGGCGCACTTGTCGGTCACAGCATGGGTGAGTACACGGCGGCATGCCTGTCGGGCGTGCTGAACCTCAAGGATGCACTGGCGTTAGTCGCATTCCGCGGTCGGCTGTTCGAGAAGTTGCCTGCCGGCACTATGCTGAGCGTCCCGCTGTCGGCGACTGAACTACAACCTCTGCTCGGCGACGAATTATCCCTGTCTGCCGCCAATGCACCGGAGTTGTCTGTTGCAGGCGGTCCGGTCGCTGCGATTGAGGCGCTTGAACAGCGGCTCGCCGAACGTGATATCGAAAGTACCCGCATCCATATATCAGTGGCAGCGCATTCACTGATGCTGGAACCTTTTCTTGCAGAGTTTCGAGATTACGTTGCGGGCTTCATGCTGGGCAAACCGGAAATTCCTTTTATTTCCAACCTGACGGGAGACTGGGTCAAGCCTGACGAGGTTAGCAAACCTGAGTACTGGGTTCGTCACCTGCGCGAGACAGTGCGGTTTTCCGATGGACTCGTAAAACTTTTGGAGGATCCGTCGCGTGTCCTGCTTGAGGTTGGTCCGGGTCGTACCCTTGCGACGCTGGCAAAATCACACGACGATCAGGCTGCCGATCGCGCAAAACTTACCTCGCTGCCACATCCCGAAGACCGTGACACCTCAGATGCCGCATTCATGCTTAAAGCCCTCGGTGAACTGTGGGCTGCAGGCGTAGAGATCGACTGGCAGAGTTTTTATGCTGACGAGCAACGCTGCCGCCTGTCGCTGCCCACGTACCCGTTCGAACATCGCCGCTACTGGATAGAGCCGACTCAAACGGCTGCGGCCGCTGATACGACTGCTGCAGCGCCCGAGGACTGGTTCTATACGCCCGTCTGGCGGCCGTCGCCCTTGCCCGCAACAGACCCTGACGCGCTTGCACGTTCCCGGTTACTCGTGCTGACAGCCGGCGGGCCGCTCGACGATGCCTTCCTTGCCGAAGCCCGTGGCAGAGCGAGGGTAGTGGTAACCGCTGAAGCGGGCGCAGACTTTGCGGAACTTGGCGATGACAAGTACCGGATCGATTTGCAAAGCCGTGACGATTTCGATCGTTTGTTCGCTGATCTCGATAAACAGCGCGTGCTTCCCGATGTCATTATCAGCCTGCTCGATGTTGATGCAGCGGCCGACAACTGCGGGATAGCCGATGCATATTTATCGGCGGTCGATAAAAGTTTTGTGAGTCTTCTCCATCTTGCCCAAGCGCTGGCAGATGTCGATATCAGTGACGCGGTCAGTATCATTTCGATATCGGACGGTATGCAGCACATTGCCGGCCAGGGCGCACATGCGCCGCTGAAAGCACTGGCGCTCGGGCCGGTTTCCGTGATCCCACGCGAATTCCCTGACCTGAAAGCCCGCAGTATCGATGTATCGCTCAGCGCAAAAGCGAACGGCAGTCAGCAGAACCTGGTGAGCGCGTTACTCAACGAGATAGCTGGCGCGGCCGATGACGTTATTGCCTACCGTGGTAACAACCGGTTGGTGCGTGCGTTCGATCCGCTGTCGCTGGGCGCGCCGGGGCAAAACGATATCAGCATTCGGGAAGGCGGCACCTACCTGATCACCGGCGGTCTCGGCGGGATCGCGCTGGAAGTTGCCGGGCATCTCGCGGGCAGGTATCCCCTCAACCTGGTGTTAACCGGCCGTTCCGAATTGCCGGAGGCGTCTGAATGGAATGGTTGGCTCGCCGATCATGCGGAAAACGATCTGACCAGCCGCAAAATCGCCCGCCTGCAGGCGCTTGAAGAGGCCGGCGCAGCGGTTAGCTATATAAGTGCCGATATTGCCGACAAAGATCAGGTCAATGCACTGGTGCAAAAGGTGCAGCAACAGTTTGGGCCGATTAATGGAGTTTTTCACACAGCGGGTGTGCTCGACGATGCGCCGGTATTGCTAAAAATGGTGGCGGAGGCCGAAGCGGTCCTGCGTGCAAAAGTGCTTGGCAGTATGGTGCTGGCCGAAACGGTTCCAGGTGAGAAACTCGACTTCACAATATTGTTCTCGTCTGTCAGCAGTTTTGCGGGGTTGCCCGGCCAGGTCGATTATTCCGCAGCCAATGCGTTCATGGATGCGTATGCCCATTGCCGGAACAGCAACGGCGCCCGCACCGTCGCGATTAACTGGCCCGCCTGGCAGGAAGTCGGCATGGCCGCCGAGCTGGCCCGAATGCTCGGTGGTGAGGCCGGGTTCCCGGTCGATCATCCGTTGCTAGACAGGTGTACCAGGCAAACACCGACTGAAGCCGTGTTCTCAACCCAACTGGATCCGGCGTCAGACTGGATACTTGCGGAGCACCGGCTGCGCGATGGTGCCTGCCTGATACCGGGTGCCGGCTATATAGAGCTGGCACGTGCAGCCTACGAGGTATATACCGGCGACAGTAAGCCCGATTTTGCCGATGTCTTCTTTATGGCGCCGTTTACAGTCGCCGATGGTGAGACCGGTGAGTTGCAGATACGGCTCGAAAAAAGTGCCGACGAATATGAGTTCGTCTTGTTTAGCGAAGCCGGCGGCGGCGTTGCCGAGCACGTGCGGGGCACACTTAAAAGTGCTGCTGCGCGTACCGACGCACCCGCCGATATCAGTGCATTAAAGTCAGCGTGCGCAGATCGCTCGGAAGAATTTTCGGGTCACGATCACCATTCATACATTGCCTTCGGGCCGCGCTGGGGCAGCCTCCGGCAGATCGATTATGGCGGCAACCAGGCGCTGGTTTCGCTGGAAATGCCGGCCGAGTTTGCCGGCGAACTGGATGCATACGGTTTGCACCCTGCGCTGCTTGACCTGTCGATGGCAGCCGCGCAAAGCCTGATTACCGGGTTTGATCCGGACAAGGATTTCTTTGTGCCAATCGGGTGCACATCGGCGCGCCTCAATGCGCCGCTCAAATCGCGTTTGTACAGCCTGATTAACTACAAACCCAATGCCGAAGGTCAGCACGACCAGGATATTGCGTTGTTCGATATCGATGTGATGGATGAGTCAGGCGAACATATGCTGCGCATCAGCGACTTCACGATGAAGCGTATTGCAGACCGGACGTTACTCGCCAGCGATGCTGAAGCGGCAGTTGCCGCACCCGCAGATACCGATTCAGCCGCACTCGAACTGGTCAGCCGCAGTCTTGAACTTGGCATTGCGCCGGCCCAGGGGTTGGAAGCGCTGGACAGGATTCTGGCGTGCCGGGGGTTGCCCCAGGTTGTCGTTAGCGTGCGGCCGATTGATGCGCTGCTTGCCGAACTCCGGTCGCTTATGGGCGTTACTGCGGGCAGCGAAGCTGAAGAAGAGATAGCCCACGATCCGCAACTTGCGGCACTGGAGCAAATCCTGCTAGAGCATCCCGCAATTGCCGAAGCAGTGGCCACGTCTGTGATGGATCGTCCCGGAGAGCGGCGGGTTATCGCATACCTTGTTTACGACCCTGCGGAACATGCAACCGTTACCGAGTTGCGCCGCTTTGTTAAAGGTAAGGTAGAACTTGATTTTGTGCCGCGCGCATTCGTGGAGCTCGATGAGTTGCCACGCAAATCAAACGGCGATCCGGATTACACAGCATTGCCTGACCCATTCGGGCCGGGTGACGACCATATTGCGCCGCGCACCGATACTGAAAAAATGATAGCTGATATCTGGCAGGATGTGCTTGGTGTGAAAAGAGTGGGCGTTTACGACAACTTCTTTGATGTCGGCGGTCATTCCCTGTTGTCGATACGTGTGATTACCAAGGTCAAGAAACAAACCGGCGTACAATTGAACCAGGCAATAATGGTTCTGCAGACGCTGGAGCAGGTTGCAAAGGAATGCGAGGGAATGCTGGAAGCATCCTGACCGGCTCCGGCATTCTTCGTTTAGGGCATTAAGTGACACCTCTTTATTTCGGTACATCGGACCACCCCCTGTTCGGGGTTTACCACCCGCCCAAGGGCGACACGGTGCGCGATAGCGGAATCCTGCTGTGCTATCCCTTCGGGCATGAATACATGCGCTCACACAGGGCCTTCAGGCAGTTGTCCCTGTTGCTGAGCCGGGCCGGCTATCATGTTTTCCGGTTCGATTATTACGGCACCGGCGATTCGGGCGGCCGCACGGGCGAAGGCGATATCGAGCAATGGCTGGAAGACATAGATGTTGCGATCGAAGAATTACAGGCCACTGCCGGCATAGAAAAAGTATCGCTGGTCGGACTGCGCCTGGGCGCGGCGCTTGTGACGCTTGCTGCCAAAGGCCGCGGTGACATACCCCGGGTCGTACTATGGGATCCCATAGTGCAGGGAGCGCCCTATATACAAGAGTTATTGGAATCCCGTTCCGAATACGACGGCGAGCTTAAGGGCGAAGCAAGCCTGAAGAGCACGATACACGGCTTCCCGTTGACAGAACACCTCGTCGACAGCATGTCTGGACTCGATCTCCTGCAGGAAGAAACCGGGGATACTGATTTCAGCATATTGGTGGCGAGAGAATTGCCACAGTATTCACAGATAGCGGATCACTTCCGGAAGTTCAGCGGTTCGGTCGACTACGAGGTGATACCGGCACCCGATAACTGGAACGAAGTGGATGATTTTGGATCGGTATTGCTGCCGCAGCAGGTGATTCAGGGTATCGTGACACGCTTCGATCAGGAGACCAGCGCAAATGCGTGAGAAGGCGGTTACTTTCGGCAGCAATAAATCACTGGTGGGTATCTACACTCGTCCCGCGGTCGATAATCCACGCTTGCCCGGCGTAATACTCCTTAATTCCGGCATCCTCCATCGCATCGGCGCCTCGCGCCTGCATGTCACTATCGCGCGCATGCTCGCCGAACTGGGTTTTCCTGTAATGCGCTTCGATTTTTCCGGCATCGGCGACAGCGAACCGCGCCGCGACGATCTGGCGTTCGAAGAAAGTGCACCACGCGAAGTTCAGGATGCGATGGACCGTATGGAAGCTATCGCCGGTTGCCAGGAATTTGTCATCTTCGGATTGTGTTCCGGGGCGGACGTAGCATTCCAGGTCGGGCCGATGGACCGGCGCATTATCGGGCTGATCCAGCTAGATGCGGTCGCTTATCGTACGTGGAAGTGGTACCTGAACCACTACGGCCCGAGGGCGTTAAAGATGGATGTCTGGGCGCGCTTTGCCGGCCGGGTGATGAGTCGCCTGTTTAATAGTGCCTCGAAGCAGGCCAAGGAAGAGCTCGACATGGAGACGCATGCCTTGCCGACTTATGTGCGTGAGTTTCCGCCCAAAGAAGATTTTGCAAAAACGCTCGATGTGCTGGCCGGCAGAAAGGTTAAGCAGCTTTACGTGTTCACCGACGGCATGTACATGGAGTACAACTACCGGGGTCAGTTTGCGGAAACATTCGCCGGCGTGGATTTCGGCGATACGCTGCAGGTCGAGTACTGGCCCGACGCCGATCATATCTTTCGCGGGCCGGCCCCGCAGAAGCGCTTGTATGCGACTATAAAAGAGTGGATGTGTGACAATTGGCCGGTTTCCGGTCAGAGCCCGGACGACACCGTCGAACAACCCAGGGTTGCCTGAATTCAGAGCACCGCGTCGGCCGCGAGCGTCCCGTCCACCGTCATCTGCATCCAGAGTTCCAGCACCAGCAGGGACCAGATCAGGTAGTCGTGGTTTGCTCCCCCGCGTTGTCCCTCGACAATTCCTTCCAGGGCCTTGCGCTGGAACCAGCCGCGTTGCTCGATCGCGGGACCGAGTACATAGGCATCCACGAGGTCACGCCAGTCTTCCCGCAGCCACTTGCCCATAGGCGTTACGAAACCGAGCTTCGGCCGGGTGGCGGCATCGGGGGGCAGGTATTTCCTGGCCAGGGTTCTGAGCAAAGACTTGGGTTTGCCACCGGCGAAGCGGATGCCGTCCGGTATCTGCATGGCCAGCTCAAATAAATCCAGGTCCAGGAACGGTGAGCGCGCCTCCAGGCTCACGCTCATGGTAGCGAGATCAACTTTGGTGAGGTAATCGTCGGGCAGGATGGTTTGTATGTGTGCATCCATAAGCCGGTTGACGAGCAGGGCCGATTGATCCTGATTATTGACAATGTGCGTGTAGTGATCATCGGGGTGATGGCCGATCAATGCGTCACGGAATGCAGGCGTAAACAGCTCCTCACGGGTAGTGTCGTCGTTCCATGCCACGAAAGTTTTGTTTACCGGGCCACCCACGTAGTTCAGGAATGTACCGGCGCGGCTTAAGCCGCGAACGGGGTTGCCCCGCAAAAACTGGCTCATACCGGTAACAAGGGGCCGCAATGCCGCCGGCAGATTTTTGCGCCATGCACTCGCATGGTGTGCGGCCCAGAAAAAACTATAACCGCCAAAGGCTTCGTCACCGCCGTCACCGGTCAGGACTACCTTGACCGATTGCTGTGCGACCTCGGCAATCGCCTGGACGTTGATAGCTGACGCATCGGCGAAGGGCTCACCCATGCTCTGTATCAGTCGTGCCAGGTTCCGGCGCTCCGAGCCGCGCACCGCGAGTGTGCTGTGGTTGGTGTCATACATCCGCGCGACTTCGGCCGCATAGGAACTTTCATCAAGTTCAGGATCTTCGGTTGCGACCGAAAAGGTTTGCAGTTCTTTACGTTCCTGGGCACCGAGTGCGGCTACGAGTCCTGAATCTATACCGCCGGACAGCAGCACACCGACCGGCACGTCTGCAACAAAGCGCCGGCGTATCGCCTTGCGTAACCCGCTGTCGACACGATCCAGCCATTCCTCGGGAGTCGGCGCAAAATCGCTGTTAATGAAATCGGGTTGCCAGTAGCGGCGCTCACGGCTGTTGCCTTGCTTGTCACAGCTGAGCAGGGTGCCGGGGGACAACTTTTTTACACCATTGAAGATCGTGTCCGGGCCCGGGATATAAAGGTTCCAGAGCAGGTCGTCTATCGCCTGTGGGTTGATCGAGGGTAGCGTTGCCAGGCCCCTGACCAACGCCCGCCCGGATGACGCAAACAGCAGTTCATCCTCATCAGTTCGGTAGTAAAAAAGGGGTTTTTTGCCCAGCGGATCGCGTGCCAGGTGTATTTGCCCCTTGTTGTGATCGAGGAGTGCAAACGCGAACATGCCACGCAGACGTGCGACAAGTTCGTTTATGCCCCAGACACGGTATCCGAGCAGCAACACTTCCGTATCACTGTGGGTGTGAAACTCCTGGCCGCTGTGTTCGAGTTCCGCACGCAGTTCCTGAAAGTTATAGATCTCGCCATTGAATACAATTTCTGTATTGGCGCCCGAGGACATTGGCTGCCTGCCGTGTTCGGATAAATCAATAATGGACAGGCGGCGATGCCCCAGCCCGAATCCTTCGCCTGTACTCAGGCCGGCATCGTCGGGGCCACGTGAAATCATTATGTCGCGCATCGCCGTTACCCGATCCGGGTCGACGGGCAGACTGTCAGCGCGAAAGATGCCGCAGATTCCACACATACTGTTTTATTTGTGACATGATTTATGAGCTGTATCGTTTACAAGCTGCTGCGTATTGGGTTGGATATAGGGGCGCCGTTCAGTTTTTCTTATTTTTATAGTAGCACGCTTGTTTTGTGCGGACCGGGAGAACAAAGTTGCGCGTCTTGCATGTGTTGCATAATTCTTTGCCTGCGTTGAACGGATACAGCATCCGTAGTTCATGCATCATCGAGAACCAGAAAAACCTGGGCATTGAAGTCCGGGTTGTTACATCCGCACGTCATCCGAACGGCCCGCAATTAAATGAAGTAATAAACGGCACAATATACCGGCGTACCCCTGAACTAGTAGGGGTGCAGCCGCCTCTGATACGTGAATGGCGGCTGATGAGGGCGCTGCGTAAAACGGTTGATACCGCAATAGCCGAATTCAAGCCTCATATCGTGCATGCGCATTCGCCGGTCCTGGTCGGCCGTCCGGCTCTGAATGCGGCGCGGGCGGCCGGTCTTCCGTTCGTTTATGAGATCCGGGACCTGTGGGAGAACGCTTCGGTAGATCGAGGTAAATTTTCTGATGGTTCCCTGCGGTACAGAATTGCCCGCGCCTGCGAATCGGGCGTCATTAAAAGTGCGGATCATGTTGTGACAATTTGCGAAGAATTACGCAAAGAGGTTGCACCCCGGGCAGCGTCACCGGAGATAGTCTCCGTTGTGCCCAATGGAGTAGAAATCGGACAGTTCAACCCTGCACCTGCGGACCCGGAACTACAGGCCAGCCTCGGGCTACAGGGCAAACAGATAATTGGCTACATAGGCACCTTTCAACCCTACGAGGGTATAGCAAACCTGATCAGGGCAATGCCGCAGATCACCGGGGAAGTGCCCGCCGCCCACCTCCTGATTACAGGTGAGGATGAGCAGCTGGCAGCCCTGCGCCAGCTCGCGCGGGAGCCGGAGTTCAAGGACTGCATTACTTTTGCCGGCAGGGTCCCCCATGACCGGGTGCGTCCGATGCTCGCGCTGGCCGACATCATGGTGTATCCGCGCATCCTGACGAAAGTTACCGCGCTTACGACGCCGCTAAAACCGCTCGAGGCAATGGCAATGGAACGTGCGGTCATCGTCAGTGATGTGCCGGCGATGCAGGAGCTCGTGGAGAACGGCAAAACCGGCCTGGTTTTTCGTGCGGCCGAACCGGCAGACCTGGCGGCCAAGTGCGTGCGCCTTCTGAATGACGGTCAACTGCGCCAGACCCTGGGTGAGAATGCACGCAGGTATGTGCTGGAAGAACGGGCGTGGCTGCAGTTGGTATCCAGGTACGAGCCTGTTTACCGCCGGCTCGCAGGCGCAAAAGCGTAGGCGGTTTCCGGCAACCGGTTACAGATGCTGAACGTCTTTATCACCGTTGATACCGAAGTCTGGCCAAATGACCTCGCCGGCGGCCCCGGGGAGGAGTCTTTTGCTGCTGCTTTTCGGCGCGACATACTCGGGCGAACGAAAGCAGGTGACTACGGTCTGCCCCTGCAGCTAAAAATTATGAATGACCACGGGATACAGGCAAGTTTTTTTGTCGAGTCCCTGTTCGCATCGGGTATGGGGGCCGGCGCGCTCGGTGATATCACAGGTATGGTGGAGGCGGCCGGGCACGAAGTGCAGATGCATCTGCACCCCGAATGGGCGCAGGCGGTCCCCGAACTGCAGTCTTTATATAACGGCGGAAATAACCTGCAGGACTACAACAAGGACCAGCAATACCAGATGCTGAAGACAGGGCTGGACAACCTGGCGGCCGCAGGTGTTCCCGGTCCGCGTGCGTTTCGTGCCGGGAACTACGGCGCTGGTTTTTCTACTCTGAAAGTACTGAATAGCCTCGGGATAGAGTTCGATACGAGCTACAACTACTGCTATTTGGCCAGTGACTGCGATTTGCAGACATCCGAACCACTACTGCAACCTTCGATGCTGGAAGGCGTGCTCGAATTTCCGGTTAGTTTTTTCCAGGACTGGCCCGGGCACTACCGGCATACGCAGCTGACCGCGTGTTCCTTTGCGGAGTTATCGGCAATGCTCGATCAGGCCTGCGATCGTGGCTGGTCCAGTTTCGTCATCGTGTCGCACGGCTTTGAACTTCTGAACCCTGCCCGCAGCGCGCCTGATGGAGTGGTGCGCCGCCGCTTCGAGAAATTGTGTGCTTTTATTGCGGCAAACAGCGACCGGATGAAAGTCGGGATGTTTAAAAACCTGGATGTCACAGCTATTGGCGCCGGCGCCGAGCAGGAACTGCTGACCTCGAATATGCTGCGCACCGCGTCGCGCTATGCCATTCAAATCCTGAGAAGGCTGCCCAGGCGTCCGACACTAACCTGACACAGGTTCGGCAGACTGATTGCGCAACTGGCGGAAGGTTTTCAAAGTCGTGCTGGCAGTACTACGGTGTAGTAACAATATAGTCAGGCTGTAGGTACCTGCCCCCAGCACGATCTTAAGTGCCAGTTCATAAGCCAGGCTGAAACCGGCCGGCAACATCCTGTCGAAGCCAATGAGTACTGCTGTCATAGCCAGTACGGAGCTGAGCGCCGGCCAGAGCGATTTCAGGTAAACGGTCGGGCTGAGGTCGATACGCCGGAAAGCCAGCCAGTAAACGGGTGATTGGGTAAGCGGGTAAGCAATAATCCATGCAGTTGCGATACCTGCAGTGCCCCAGAAACTGCCCAGGTAAAACGCGCCGGCCATTACGATTGCAGTTATAAAACTGACCCACATGGTAAAGCGCGTGTTACCGGTTGCCCAGAGCACGCGTGGCATCAATGCATACACCCCACTGAACGCGGCAGAGATCGACAATAGTTGCAGCGGTATGATCATCGCCGCCCATTTATCGCCCAGGATTACCAGTACGAATTCCTCGGCGACCAGTGCGGTGCCGATGGTAATGGGGTAGGTCACCAGCGCGAGGCCCTGCGTCAGGATCAGCAGGTAGCGCCGCACGCTGCTAAAGTTGTTTCCGACGGCGGAAAAAAAGGCCGGGGTTACCCGTGCGACTATCGCCGCAATCTTGTCGACAGGAATCTGTGCGAACTGGTTGGCCAGCGCGTAGGCACCCAGCGGGCCCGTCCCCAACAACTTGCCGGCGATGGCCTGGTCGGCCGACTTATAGACATAGAAGGAAAACACATCGACGACGAAGTGCCAGCTTACCTGCACAATTGAGCGTATTGCCTTCAGCCGCGGCCACGCCAGTGCATGCCTGCGCAGGCTGAGCCCCAGTGCGCTGGCGACAAAGGAGTCCATGAGCATACCCGCGACCAGTGCCCAGTAACCATAGCCCAGTAAGGCAAAGGTCAGGGTGGTTAAGGCGGTCGCCAGTGTGCGTCCCGCATCGGTCAGCGCAAGCGCCTTGAACCGCAGATCTTTCTCCAGCAAGGCAAAGGGGATCGTCCTGAGCGAGCCTGTGATAAAGGTAATACTCAGTACCCGCACGACCTCGGTAAGTTTCTTCACCTGCTCAGGGTCGTCGAAAAACAGGTGCGATACGGGCACAGCAAATGCCCAGGAGACCGCCATTCCTGCCAGTCCGAAAAGTATTGCCAGCCCGTTTATCTGCGCGACCTGCTCGTGTTCGAGGTCACGCAGGACAACGATGGCTTTACCAAGGCCAAATTCGCTGAGCATGATCACGAGGCCGAGATAGATAGTGGCGATGGCCATCAGACCGTAGTCATCGGGGCTCAATATGCGGGCAACTACGAGGGTAAAGACCCACGTGACCAGCTGGCAGGCCCATTTGACAGAACCCGTCCAGGCGATACTTTTCAGCAGCGGTTTGTCCAGCTCCCTGTTCTCGGGTTTCTGGCCGGGGGATGGATTGTCGTCTGCTTCGCTCATAGTGATTTTTCGCGCGACCAGAATATAGCCCATAACGGGTAGCAAAAATGCGTGCTGTTCCAGCTTATGTCGTTTGGGATGAAGCAGTAGCAGGTTTCTAACGCAACCGCGTAAGTGGCAGAATAGGCGGATGAACCGGATGCCAGCAGGCGAATAAGAACAAGGCCGACGCTATGTCATGGTACGGAAGAATACTGGTGCCGTTGTTGAGCCTGCTGATCTCGCTCATCCTGGCGGAACTTGCCGTTCGTATGGTCTTGCCGCAAAACACAGACTTCTATGACTATGGCCAGTTTGCCCGGCCTTCCGGTCTGCCGTGGCAGGAGGCCGAGCTCATTCCCAATGCCGGGAATCCCGGTTACACGGGCGTATCTGTCGAAATAAACAGCCTGGCGTTGCGCGACCGGGAAATCGGTGTGCCCAAACCCCCCGATACTTACCGGATACTGACCATCGGTGATTCGGTCACCTTCGGTTACGGCGTGGAGCTCGATGAGATCTATTTCAAGGTATTTGAGCGAAAGCTCAACGAGAGCCCAAACAATACACGCTTTGAAGTGGTCAACGGCGGGCTGATTGCGGCCGCGCTGGAGTATCACTACCACTTTTTACGGCTGGCTGACGAGCTGGAGCCCGACCTGGTACTTATCGGACTCGTGTTAAACGATATTAAGGCTTATGCCGACTTCGCTGTCGCCACCGATCAGCCGGTCTTCGAAGTCCCTGCGCCGAGTGTTGTCAGGCAGATCAACGCATTCATGCAGAAGAATTTCCACCTGTACCAGTTGGTTTACTCGAGCCTCAAGGGAATCCTTTACGGCATCGGGGTCCTGGATGCTAATGACCTGCTTGGTTACAACTTCGTCGCTCTTGCAGAGCCAAGTGACGAACTCGAGCATACCTGGGAAAGAACCTTCTGGATGCTGGACAATATTAATGCTCTGGCCCTGGGGAAAGGCTACAAAATAGCGCTGGTCGTATTTCCTCTGGAGATGCAGTTAAACGAAACCACGCTGCAACAGTACCGGGAATCCCTGGGTCTCAAGCTCGCCGATACAGCCCTCAGTGGTGACCCGCAGGTTCGGCTCCGCAGCTTTGCGGAATCACGGAATATCCCCATTGTCGACCTGTTGCCGGTATTCCGGGGTGAGCAGGCCGAGAAACTTTATCTCCGCAACAAATCCATTTCGGCAGACCCGGTACATCCGTCGGTGTACGGGCACCAGGTTGCGGGAGAGGAAATGTATCGTGTCCTGGGGCCGCTGGTCGAAACGGCCGCCGCAGAATAGCCGTTAGCGGGTAGCCAGCAGTCGGCGGTAAAGATCGTCGTGCGCCTTCAGGGTTGCATCCTCGGAGTAATGTTTGATGACGTGCTCCCGCGCGCGGTTACCGATTGTTTGCAGCAGCGACTTGTCAGACTCCAGTGTTTGTATTGCGCCGGCTATATCATCCGGATCGTGGCTGTCGGCTAGGCCACCCTTATCCGGCCCGTACAGAAAAGCTGAATCATCGAATGCGACCTCGCGAATAACCGCGAGTCGCGGCGCTATGATCGGCACACCGGCGGACATGGCTTCGAGGAGTGCAATGGGGTGGCCCTCACCGAGGGATGAGCACAGGTAGGCATCGGTCGCCCAGAGCAGTTCGGGCACGTCCTGGCGCCTGCCCATAAACTCAAGCCTTGTTTCGATACCCAGCTCGTGGCTTAAAGTTTTGAGTTCCTTACCCTCCGGCCCGTCACCTGCAATTGCGATTTTTCGTTTCGGGTTGTCGGGGAGCCGGGCGATGGCTTTCAACAGGTAGCTGAGGCCTTTTTGCGGATCCAGCCGCAGGGCCGTAAACCAAAAGAAATCATCATCAGCGAGCCCCAGTTCGGCACGTTTGCGAGCTCTTTCTTCCGCAGTCGGCGGCCTGAAGCGTGCTGTATCGATACCGTTGTAGATGACTTCCAGCTTTGGTTTCGGCAGCCACTCGACCTGTGTCAGGTGTTTACCGACAACTTGCGAGACAGCCACCGTTTTCGGCGCCAGCCTGCCGGCAAGCCGGTAAATCAAGCACGCCCTGAACTCAATATCGGGGTAGACCATGTGCCGCGTATACAGGGCGGTTATGCCCAATGATCTGGCAAGTACCACCAGTTGCCAGTCGACCGGTCGATTGTGTACATGCACCAGTTCGATTTGGTTGTCCAGTAAATATTGTTTCAGGCGCTTGCGTGAATCGGCATCCCAGAGGTCTCTGTAACGCACGCCGACTACTTCGACACCCTGTTTCTCCGCGTCGATGCGCAGCGGCTGAAGCAGCTCACTGTCGTCTGCGTCGCCCGCGAGCGTGATCAGGCGGGTATCCCATCCATAAGCCTTGAGTCCGGCTGCCAGTGTAATTGCAACTCGTTCGGCCCCGCCCACCTCCAGAGAAGCGACAACCTGTGCGACACGCACTCCGTTGTTTGTCATTTTGTGTTCTCTGCCTGGCCGGTGCTCTGCGCAAGCTACACCAGCGATAACTGACAGTACAGAGGCGCCGGGGCATTGCAGGGAAGCCGTGGCTCTGCCAGTGCCCAAGTGGTTACTTCCGGGGTGTGCGCGGATTATGCAAAAGCCGCTCAGCGGGCTTTTGTTAACCAGTGTTAACAGGGTCCAAAAACAGCCGAAAAACAATAATTTCGGCATGTCCCGGAGGTTTGTCCTGACATAAGTAAACCCAAAAAAAGCTGGTGTAATAAGGTGTTAGCAAGTATTATTTAAGGCGATAAACGAATTATAAGCGGGGTCGCACTCAGCTCCGCGATAATGATTCAAAAAAATAATACTGCTGAAGTTTTTCGCGTATTGAATAAGGACTGAAGGGCAGTCAGGTAACTGGCTGCACCTGATGGCGCGTCTTCGGCGTTAGCGACATCTCCGGGTAAAACAAGACTGCACGGATGCAGCGATAAGGGATATCGACAAACATGGCAGGGTTCAACAGTACCGTTCGAATCTTCTCTCACCCCGTCCCGGTATGGGTGGTGCTGCTTGTATTTACAGAACTTGCGCTCGGAGCATTTTCTCTTTACGCAGGTGTCTACATCCGGTTCGGTGGCGATCAGGCCCTGATTGCCGAAAGTATCGCCGGCCCGCTTTACCCCCGCGCACTCGTATTCGGCAGCATGATTGTGCTCGGCATGCTCGCTATGGGGCTTTACCAGATCCGGCAGGAACCACGCCTGAGTTCCAACCTGGGACGCATTGTTGTTGGTATTGCACTCGGAGCACTCGCCAGCACCATCATTTACTACCTGCTGCCGTTCACGTTTACTGGCCGCGGCGCATTTGCCCTGAGTCTGTTATCGGCGCTCCTGCTGGTTTGCATGTGCCGCTATATCTATTTTGCATTTGCAGACAGCAGCCTGTTTAAAACCCGGGTCCTCGTAATTGGTGCAGGCAAACAGGCATCTACTATCGCGCGCCTCGTAACAGACGACGACCGGCAGGGTTTCATGATCGTTGGCTATATCCATACGGGGCGTGAGGAAATCAGCAGGGAATGTGCAGGTAAGGTTATCGCGCCAGACAAACTCGTGGACTTCGTCGTAAGCGAAGCGGTCAGTGAAATCGTCGTCGCAATGGACAACCGGCGGGATTGTTTCCCATCACGCGAGTTGCTGGATTGCAGGCTGGCAGGGTTTGAGATCACTAACGTCACTTCCTTCGTGGAACGTGAAGCCGGCAAAGTAAGCCTGGAGGTGATCAGCGACGGCTGGATCATTTTCTCCGATGGGTTTCGGAGAGGCCCTATCCATATAGTCTCGGAACGGATATTTGATATTTTCACCAGCCTGCTTCTGTTGCTGGTGATGTCGCCGGTCATGGTACTGACAGCAATTGCCCTGTGGCTCGAAAGTTTCGGCCGCGAACCGGTCCTCTATCGCCAGCAACGGGTTGGTTACAAGGGCAGAAGTTTTCACCTCCTGAAGTTCAGGAGTATGCATGTCGACGCAGAAGTTGATGGTGCCGCACGCTGGGCATCGTCGGATGACCCCCGAGTTACCTTCATCGGAAATATAATACGTCGTTTTCGTATCGATGAATTGCCGCAGATTATCAATATTCTTCGCGGCGACATGAGCTTTGTTGGCCCGAGGCCGGAGCGACCGGAGTTCGTGGAAATGCTAATCGAGCAGATCCCTTACTACAACGAGCGGCATAGCGTAAAACCGGGGCTGGCCGGTTGGGCACAACTTGCGTATCCGTATGGGGCATCGATAGACGATGCGAGAAACAAGCTTCAGTACGATCTGTATTACATCAAGAATCACAGCGTGATCCTTGATCTGTTTATTCTGCTGCAGACCCTTGATGTAGTCATCTGGGGCAGGGGCAGCAGAATGGAAGCCCATGCCGGCCAGACGGCTGGTCAGCATGAATCGCAACAGGCCTGACAGAGTTGCCGGTAGTTGAGTCGGAGCCCGGTGTATTGCTAAGGACAGTTTCACATAAGAAGTGCTTGCTAAAACGTGAGACTGGTACGTAGTTTGTGTAAGACCTTTATGGTAGCGTCACTGTAATAGCTCAAATGGCATATAGAAGAAGAAATAAAACGCCTTTGGCTTAAATAAAAAGAAGAAGAACCCCTGAAAATGTCGAAATTTTTTCTATTATTGGTAATTGCTGGTTTGTGCGCGTGCACAAGCCAGTGGACGGAACCGACCGATATAACCGGTGACTCAGTACTCGAGGAGTACCGCATTGGTGTGGGTGATGTCGTCAGCGTCGATGTCTGGGGTAACCCTAACCTTTCATCGGAAGTCCCTGTTCGGCCTGATGGGATGATTTCCATGCCCCTTATCGGGGATATAAGGGCCGGCGGCCTGACGGCTGAAGAACTGTCAGCATCGATTACGCAGGAACTTTCCAAGGATATCCGTAATCCTGAAGTCGCCGTCATCCTTTCCGAACTGCACAGCCATGAGTACCTGTCGCGCATTCGGGTGACCGGTGCGGTGGTCGACACTATTTCAATTAACCACCGTCAGGGCATGACCGTGCTTGACGCCATTCTTGAGGCGGGCGGGGTTACAGAGTTTGCATCACCGGATAACACCACACTTTTCCGTAAAAAAGGCGGCGATACGATGCAGTTAAGGGTGCAGTTGAATCGTATTATGAAGCGCGGTGATCTGAGCACTAACTACGAACTCTCGCCCGGCGACATTATCAGCGTACCCGAAAGGT
Organism: Gammaproteobacteria bacterium; assembly: GCA_030746435.1. Classification (GTDB taxonomy): domain Bacteria; phylum Pseudomonadota; class Gammaproteobacteria; order Steroidobacterales. The sequence goes on from JASLMV010000007.1 coordinate 80,810, forward strand.
TGTTCTAGAAATGGAAACCTGGAGTCTGGAACAGTTATTGAGACTTACCATCGCCGAGGTTTCCCGGCGCAGGGTAGCAGTCGTTATTTGTTTCATAGTGGTATCGCTTACAGCGCTGCTGCTGGGCACCGTGATGCCCAAGAGCTACTCCTCGGCAGCGACGGTGCTGGCAGAGCGGCGGGAAATCCTCACTCCGCTGATGGAAGGTAGTGCCGTAGATACCGCCGAGCGCATTAACGACCAGGAACGCCTGCGTTTTTACCGTGAGCTGCTATTCAGTCGCGACATCATGCAGCGGGTAATTCGGGAGACTGGCCTGATACCCGAGGGTAACGGCAATGTCACCCTTGAAGAGCAAACGATACGTGATGTTACTGAGCGGACTACGCTCGATGCAACGGGACCGAACCTCGTGCGTATAACGGTCGAGGATGCGATGCCAGACCGCGCATATGAACTGGCGCAGCTGTTTTCGGAATTGCTTGTCAGTGAAAGTGAGAGTGAGAAGACCCGCGAGAGCACTGAAGCCTTTGATTTTATTGATGGCCAGGCACGTGAGTATCACACCAAGCTGGTTGAAGCGGAACAGCGGCTTACGGAGCACCGCGCCAGCAATGTGGATATAGGCCAGGGAACCGAGGCCGCAGTATCGGAACGCATCAGTGGTCTTCAGGGGGGTGTCGAACGCAACCGGCTGGAACTCCGGGAAGCACGTACCCGGGTACGGTCGCTCGAGGCACAGCTCTCCGGTGAGTCGCAGGTCGTTGTCAGGGAAACTCGCGTATCGCAGTTCCGTACACGGATAGCCAGCCTGCAGGAAGAGATCGCCGTCCTCCGCCTGCGTTATACCGATACCTACCCGGATATCGTGAACCTGAAGTACCAGATTGCCGACCTGGAGAAGGCGCTGCAGAGGGAAATAGACTCCGCGGATCGAATCTCGTCCGGTGAAATTGATACCACCAGTGCGGCGATGTCAAACCCCCTGTGGCAAAGGCTCCGGCAGTCGCTTTCGGATGCAAAGACTGAGGTTGCGACACTGGAGGCGCGTTTATTTGAAAACCAGCGGCTGCTGGAGATTGAAGTGGAGCGGGCTAAGCGTATACCGCAGATCGAAGCCACGCTCGCGGAACTGACGCGAGACTATGAAGTGAACAACACGGTTTACCAGGATCTGTTGAGACGCAGGGAGAACGCCCGCGTTTCGATGAATATGGACCTCGAACAAAGTGGCGGTAATTTCCGCGTGCTTTACGCGGCCAATTACCCGGTCGTTCCCGATGGCTTGCGCCTGCTGCATTTTGCAATCATCGGACCGCTGCTGGGCTTGCTTTTGCCGCTGGGGCTAAGCATTGCTTGGTTGCAGTTTGATCCGCGCATCAGGCACGAGGGACAGATCAGCGACGACTTCGGCTTCGAGGTAGTCGGTAAGGTCGGTATGGTTTTAACTAGCCAGGAAGAGGCGCGTCACCGATTGGTAACGATGGTGCTCGGCACGGGCGTAATTATAGTTTTTGTCGTTTACGCTTACCTCGGATGGTTAAACGTGGCGCGAATACTGGCAGGCGCCTAGCAGCCAGATTGAGGTGTTTGCAAAATGTCACATACTGACGACAAAACGAGCGCACTAAAGGCTGTTGAGCAAGGAGAGCCAAGCGTGGAAGAAGGCCTGACCGAAAAAGCAATCAAACGGCTCATGGAGCAAAAGGAAGAAAACCGTTCCGAGGCCGATGTGATTTCCGTTGATTCGAGACGAAGCCGGTTCACCGAACTGGGAGGCGACTCCTTAACGCCTGGAGAAATTGCTACGCATGGTTCCTTCGACCCTATTCAGCTTAACCGCAAGCGTATTGTTTATCCGGGATCAAAAGATCAGAACACGCTGAACACATTCCGCTACATGCGCCGCCGAGTAATTGAGAAGCTCGATGGCCGCAAAGACGGGGTAATTCTGGTTACCTCGGCGGTAAAAGGTGGCGGCGGTACGTTTAGTGCAATAAACCTTGCCACGGTGATCGCCTTTGAAAAGGGCGTTAGCTGCACAATAGTCGAATGCAATCTGGCTAATGCACCGGCTTGTAAAACGCTGGAAGTCCGGCCTGAGAATGGCTGGCTGGACTTCATTGAAGATTCTTCGCTCTCGGGCGGAGATATTATCTATCCAACCGGCATCAAAAACGTGAGCCTGATGCCGGCAGGTGGTGGCACTGGCTCAGTAAGTGGCCTGGTATCGCTTGGTAAATTGACAACTCTGTTCGATGATCTGCGAGCGGACTCAAATCACTTTGTCATTATCGATGGCCCAAGCCTGGATTCCGCTGGTGATCCGCGAATATTCTCGGATATAAGTGATGCCATAGTTCTTGTGGTTCCCTATGCTCGCCTGACTCCCGAAAAGCTGAAAAACTCCCTGCGTGGAATACGCAATGATAGGATTGCCGGCGTGTTGCTGAATAAGAGTCCAGCCATTTTTTCATGACAATTCCTATGGTTACTATGTTGAGGTCGATTTATATCCTTCTTTCTTTGAGGCGAGCGCTGAAGCTTTTTTTGATATCGTGTGCAGTAGTCATTTTTGCCGGGACGGGCGGTATTGTGCAGGCCGGCGACTTCTCGTGGGAGCTGGCACTGGAAACGCGGTACACAGACAATATAGGCATGATCCCCGGCGATGGGCTGGACGAACTTTCCCTGGTACCAAGTGGCACCCTGATTTATGAAAGCCAAACCCCGAGGCTTGATGCAGAAATCGAGGGGCTGGTGCGGCATTACAATTACACCAAGGATACCAGCGACAGTGAGACCTTGTATTTTGGTGACCTGGTACTGGACTTCCATCTCGTGCCCGATCTGATTGACTGGCGTATAGAAGATCATCTGAGTAACGAACCAATCGCGTCCGATGTGGCTGATATTCCGGACAACCGCCAAAATATTAATGTATTTTTTACGGGCCCCGAGTTTACGTTCCGCATGGGGCAACGTAATCGTATCGACCTGATAGGTGGTTTAATCCGGACTCATGCTGAAGACACACCGGAATTTGACAGTGATCGCAATACCGGACGTCTTGCCTACGTTCACTCCGTATCTAACCGCTTTGACCTCGGCTTAAGCGGCGAGTGGGAGGACGTTGAATTTGATGAACTGGTGGACTCCCCCTTAGGGATAGTTAGCGGCGACTACGACCGTACCGATGGCTACCTGACCGCCAGCTTCAGGAGAGGGTCTAACACACTGGAACTTGAGGCGGGTTCAACAGACCTGGATTACAAGGAATTGCCCGACGATGACGGCGAGCGCGTATTTGTGCGCTTCGCCCGTGAAGTTAGTGAAACAGCTGAATGGGAGTTTCTCTATCAGGATATATTCACTGATGCATCGCGTACCGTTGAGGGGCAGCCCAGCCTTGGTCTGGGTGGTATCAACGTGTCAGCTGACGTGTACCGGCTGGAGGGTTTGCAGTTTAGCTATAGAGGACCTATCTCTACTGCTACTGTAGAGTTGACCGCAGCTGCACGCGAAGAAACCTATGTGCAGGAGTTAGAAGTTGCAGATAGCGAGGGTAGTGAAGACCGCGACGTAGACGAAATCCTCCTTGATATCAGTATTCCTATTGGCCCGCGGTTCGACTGGGTTAGTACGATCAGTTGGTCGGAGTTTGACTACAAGGATTTGCTGACCGAGGGCCCTGCACCTGAATTACGCAAAGACCAGGAGTCCTGGCTGATTACTGGTATCCAGTACCAGATGCGCAGGCATCTGCAGTTGCGGGCAGAGGTTGGCCGTCACATCATCGACAGTAACGATCCACTGATCGATGCAGACGAAAACCTGGTAACAATCTCGATCATCTGGTCTAACCGCTAGATCGGGTCACAACCGGTCTTCTTCAGCGGACTGACTCGTACCCACCAGAAACGCCGTTCGGCGAGAATACGATCTGCCAGAGCTGGTTGCCGCCGGCCCGAAAGCCCCCGGCACATGCGAGCAGGTAATAGCGCCACATCCTGAAGAAACGCTCATCGTAATTGTTACGCAATTCATCCCACTTGTTCTCGAATCGGTCGTACCAGCACATCAGGGTGCGCTCATAGTCCTGCGGGAAGTTGTGCCAGTCCTCGAGGTTGTGTAAACCCTCGGCCGCACGTGTAATCTGAGCAGCCGAAGGCAGCATTCCATTGGGGAAGATATAGCGTGTCAGCCATGGATCTGTTCGCGTCAGGCTCTTCCGTGTGCCGATGGTGTGCAGTAGAAACAGCCCGTCCGGAGCCAGGCCACGCCGCACCACTTTCATATAGGACCGGTAGTTTTTGTAACCGACATGTTCAAACATACCGATTGAATATACGCGGTCATAATGGCCGTCTATTTCGCGATAATCCTGGAGTCGAATTTCGACGGGCAGATCGCCACATAGCTCGCTGGCCCGTTCGTACTGGTCGCGGGATATCGTTATGCCGGTTCCCTCTATCCCGTATTGCTCTGCGTAGTAATGTAGCGCGCCGCCCCAGCCGCATCCGATATCCAGCACCCTCATACCCGGTTCCAGGTGCAATTTTCGGGCGATCAGATCCAGCTTATTTTCCTGTGCCTGGTCCAGTGTTTCAGCATCTTTCCAATACGCGCAGCTATAGATCATGCGCTGGTCGAGCATAGCGCGGTAAAGGTCGAAGCCCAGGTCATAGTGTTTCTGTCCGACCTCGAAAGCGCGGGCCCTGCGCTGCAGATTTCGGATGTGCGCATCCAGGGTAAAAACAAGTTGTTTCAGCGGCCTGATCTGCTGCTGAAAGTTTGCACGAAATGCTTTGCAGATCATTTCGTCCAGCTGCTCGCATTCCCACCAACCGTCCATATAGCTTTCGCCGACGCCGAGCATCCCCTGGGCGACAACACGCTCATAGATTTCGTTATTGATAACGTGGACATCCCAGGGGCGATTGCCCTCGATCTGGATATCCGCCGAGGCAAGGATTGCCTCCACTTTCCTGCGGTAACGTTGGGCAGCCATTAGAATACCCCCGTCTTCTTATCGTTGTGACTGGAATATTACCATCAGCTGGGCCACCAGCCTAAATGCCGCGCAGATCAGCCAGCCTTATAGTCAAAGACAGGCTGGTCGTGGAAACTACGCTCAGGAGTGGGCGGGGCCGGGGTGGGGGTCGTCGTCAGGAGTGGGTGCGCCTGGCAATCCAGTAGTCGAGGCTCACGAAGCGGCCGCCGCCGATGAAGAACAGGGCCAGCAACATGACGAAGAAGGTCGCCGCGAACTCAATACCGTTATTGATCACTGCGAAACCGCCGTTTTCGGTCAGCCAGCTGTAGTCGCCGTGTTCCTTCAGTATGTCCTTTGCAGCGCCCAGTCGCTCGATCGCGCCATCGACACGCTCGGTGACAAACGGCGATTTAGGGTCTGCAATGGCCTGCCAGCCATTTTCCCAGTGGGCCGTAACCGCGGCAACAATCATCGTGATCATGAGTGGCGCACATATCCAGCGTACGCCGAGGCCAATCAGCAGCAGAACCGCTCCCGCAACCTCGGTCGCGGTAGCCAGGAAGGCCATGACTTCAGGGAAGGGCATTCCTAAACCCCAGTCGGGGTTGCCAAACCATGCAACGGTATTGTCGAAACCATTCACCTTGTTCATGCCCGCCACCCAGAAAACGGGAACAAGGTAAAGGCGCAATGCAAGTGGCCCAAGCCAGTCAACGGCGCGGGTACTATCCAGCAGTCCCTGCAGTTTCTTCAGAAATTTCACGATTCCAACCTCGCGGATAATCAGTGGCCTAACGTTCCGGTAATTACGCCCAGTTCGCGCCACTTCTCCATGATCTGCAACCCGCTTGCCACGACTTTTTCCGGTTCGGGGTGCTGCAATTCCTTAGCGATAATCTCCACCGCTTCACGACCCGTTAGCACGTCTTCACCCTCGAGCAGTTGAAAGAGTCTGGCACTTACGGGGTTTAGCTTTGCGTATTTAACTTTGCCCTCGTTATTCCGATAGACGAGGTGATGCTGTGGTTCGGCCGCCGGCTGATCAGGCCGGGCATCTTTGGTAAATTCACCAACAGGCCAGCTATAAGTCATGGCCCATGCCAGCGGCGACAAAACGGGCTGGTTATCCAGAAGATCGCCGTCGGGGGTCTCCTGAGGGCTACTGTCCGCATCGTCGGCCAGTTTCAACGCGGTCTCTACCCATTCGTAGTGAGCGAGCTCGTACATAAACGGCGGGTCGGCTTCAACATCGTTGTCTTCCGGTGCCTTCCGCTCATCCGCAAGGTAGTTCAGGAATTCCCGTGCAACCTGTGGAAACAGCGGCGAAAGGCTGCGGTGTTCGCGATAGAAGTCACGCACTAATACCGCCCAACGATCTTCACCGAGTTGCGCAGCAAGTACAGGATAGCTGTTAGTAAGAAAGTTCGAAATATTGGTAAAAAATAAGTCACGATAAATTTTCATGCGCCGGTCTTCTACGTCGGCGGGCGCCGGACAGTGATCCGGGTCACGTAAATGGGCAGCAAATTCATACTGCTTTGCTCGGAAACCGCTATCAGTCCGGCTCATGTGAACGATCTCTCTTAACTGGCTGCGCGCCGTTCGGCAGCTACAGGAGTTTTAACGGCATAGGGCGCCTGCAGCTCGATGATGTGATCGATCTCTTCCAGCAACACCTCCAGTGGCGGTACATTAAAGTCCCGCTCCAGCAGTGTAGGCAGCGCACCGAAGTTCTTATAAGCAACAGCAGCGAGGTCCCAGACCGGATCGATAACCGGTGAGGCATGCGTATCAACCCGCAGATCCTCTGCATATTTCAAATGACCGGCAATATGGCAGTGCGTAACGCGTTCAGCTGGCAGAGCAAGTAAGAATTTCTCTGCGTTATAGCTATGATTAATGCTGTTGACGTAAATATTATTTATATCGAGTAACAGGTCGCAGTCCGCTTCCTCAAGCACTGCATTTATAAAGTCAATTTCATCCATTTCCTGTGCGGGCGCTGCGTAATAGGAAATATTTTCAATCGCTATACGCTGTTCAAGTATGTCCTGAACGTGTTTGATACGCCCGACTACGTAATGTATCGCGTCTTCGGTAAATGGAATGGGCATCAGGTTATACAGATGGCCACCATCACTGCAGTAACTCAAGTGTTCGGAATAAACCCGGGCATCGTGTTTTGCTATGAATGCCCTGGTCTGGCGAAGGAATTCCTCATCCAGTGGTGCCGGGCCGCCCAGGGAAAGTGACAGGCCGTGGCAGATGAGTGGATAGTGTTCAAGGAGTTCGGCAAGCTTCTTCCCGTAGCGACCGCCGACGTTGATCCAGTTGTCCGGAGCGACTTCCAGGAAACTGATCTGTTCAGGTAGCTGGTCTGCAAGCGGGCCCAGAAGGGCCCGCCGCAGTCCCAGTCCCGCACCGTGCAGAGTACGCTGCCGTGCGGGCTTGGTTTTAAATGTAGAGCTGCTCACAAGATCACTTGCAAGTTAGCTGCCACATTTACCTTCACCACAACTACCTTCGCCATCACCACCATCTTCACCGCAACTACCTTCGCCATCACCGCCATCTTCGCCGTCGTCCTTGTCCTCACCACAACCGCCTTCTTCATGCCCACCGGCAAGAAGCTGACCGTTCATGAGTTCTTCCATTGCGAAGATGTCTTCGCCTTCTTCGGCATTGGCAATACTTGCGGCACCCATTGTGCTGACAACGGCAGCACCGAATGCGAGGGCCAGTGGCTTACGAATTGCTTGCTTCGACATGATTGAATATCTCCATTTACTGCTTAAGTATTTAACCCGGAAGATCCCGGGATACTAATCCCGGCAAGCGCCGGGCTACCGTCTTTGAGACCCTAGTGACACGCTAATGGTCCCGCGAACTAACTTCTTATGTAACCGACCAAGTATTACAGCTATCAGGTATTTTTACGATAAGCGGGCAAAATTAGATGTCCTTGATTTCAAAGTGATTAATGACCCTGTTTGGCTGGTATTTCAAAAACTTGCTGTATTGACCGGCTAATGCACCGGAAAGTTTCATCGGAAGTGCAATAAGTATTTTCCGAGGCTGCTTACTTGGGCTGAGAGTCCCGCCATCAAACACTTTGCGGGCCGTGCCGGCTCGGGGCATCAAACAGGGCCTGAAGCACCCGTATCGGCGACTTATTCGGTGCGCAGCGGCATAACGTTCAACAATGTGCGCGAATCGGATTCGACACGGCCAGCGCTGATTTTGACACCTGCTGCATTCAACACCGGGACAAAGTCAGGGATTGCGGTCAAGTTTTCGTACTGTGCATACAGCGGTACGAACAGTTCGGCGCCGGCGATGCGATCGAATTCCGCAGCAATATTCAGTCCGTTCCAACGCTTGTGCTCGTTCAGACAACAATGGCCGAAAGTTTGCAGCACATAGTCGAGGGTCATGCGGTTTTCGCTGCGGCTGCGTAACTTGAGATCGGCCTCCAGGAAATAGAGAGCGCCGGTCCAGTAAACGCGCATAAACGCATGCGTTTCTCTCAGATTGCTGCACAGGTCTGCCAGGGTATATTCGGGGTAGCGGTTGTCAACGCGGCCACGCTCGAAACCGTCATAGAGTTTTTGCCAGGCTTGCTCTTCGGTTAGCAGTCCGCTGCGATATTGCAGTACATTCTGGTAGTAGCTGGCGAGCCCTTCCGAAAACCAGATATCGGCGCGGCCCGGGAAGGGTATGAACAGGTGTGAGAACTCGTGGTAAGCGGTCCAGTCGCTTACGAAGTCATCCAGCGGGTATGCCGGGTTAACGTAAAAGAGTATGCCCTGGTCACCGCTGCGTAATACACGGGCGAACGGTACCGGGGATACTGAGCGGTACCTTTCAGAAGTGAATTGTTCCAGGATTATTCTTGTCCTCGACCGGGGCAACGTACCATGCAGTTTCTTCATGGTCTCTGCGACGGACTGCAGCCAGCTTTTCAGTTTGCGGCGCCCGGCCGCAGAAAACTCACCTCGCCACTCCAGGGCAAAAAGCCCGCCGCCCACGTCCAGCTCTTCGACCGGCTCGGCCGCCGCGGGGGCGGTCAGGGCCAGTGCCAGGATGAGCTGCAAGATCCGCAGTGCGCCATACTTGCCGCCTGCTTTCATTAACGTCTTCACAGGCACAGGTTACAACAGCCGGCGCGCAGTGTAGCGCACCGTCCCGAACCGTATGACCATCTGGTAGCAGGGCAAAGCTGCCGACGATCAATGCCGGCGCGCTGCTACTACTATTGAGTGAAACAAGCGTTTGGGGAATGCAAAAAATGGGGGTCCGGCGATGGTGAGGGTACGTGATATTGCATTGGTAGCAGGTCTTTTGACCCTGCCGCTTGCGGGCATGCCGGACAGGGCCGTTGCGGCGGATGCCTGGTTCGGCGTGGAAAGTCTGGACAAGCGGCTAAAACGATCGGAAAGTGCCCGCGCCCGCCTGGCCGACCCCGAATTCGGCGCACTGAGTCTGCGTCTGCCCGCCGACGAAGACCCCTACACCGACATCACAGGTAAGGAAGTCATGGGTTACCTGCAGGACATCATGGATATAACGGTGGAAACCCGGCCCGAAGGGGAAGGTTTCTGGGGGCGGATCGCGGGCTCGCGTTCCGAGGTTGCCAGCGCTGAATACATTGCCGAAAAGTTCCGGGATTTCGGCCTGCAGGATGTGCGCCTCGAAGACGTAAAAGGCGGACCGCAATGGTGGCCGCTTAAGTGGGAAGCAACCTTGCTCGGCAGCGATGCATACGGTCAAGGTACGACCGACATCACCTTCGAATCTGCCTTTCCGGCTTTGCAGTTACAGGGTGAGCCGGTAGCCGTCGAAGACCTGGAAGCAGAACTGGTATTCGTCGGCTACGGACAGCCCGTCGATCTCGTCGGCCGGGATCTCGAGGGCAAGGTTGCGGTGGTGCGAGCGGCCATGCAGTCGGATGGGTTTTTTCAGACTGCACGTGGCTATATGGATGGGGTAGTTGAGGCGGGCGCTGTCGGCGTACTTGTGATCATGGACGCACCCGGGAATCACCAGTATGCGCTGGAAGACATGGGCCCGGGGCACGTGCCGGCACTGATACTGGGCGGCGATGACGGTCGTTTTTTAATGGCTGCGATGGCCGCAGCCGGTATCGTAAACCCGTTGAAAATACGCATAGGCCTGACGACAGAAATTCGCGATAGCTGGCTTGGCAAGAACGTGTTTGGCCTGGTTCCCGGAACGGGCGATGAATACGTTGTCATCGTGTCGCACCTCGATGGATATTTCGAATCGGCCAACGATAACGGCGGCGGACTTGCATCAATGCTGGCGCTGGCTAATTACTATGCGAACGAGGCGCCTGAACAGCCTAAGCGCAACATGTTGTTCGTCGGCACGAGCGGCCATCACGAATTTTCAGACGGAGTCGCGACCCTCATCAGGGAGCACAAGGAAACCCTTGATAATTCGGTGCTTGTTATGAATATCGAGCACCCCTCGTCTACGCTTAGCTATTACCGGGGTCCGTTAAAGTTTAAACGGGCGACCGTGCCGGGGCAGATCGCTACGACCACGACACACGGAACCCGGTCGCTTAATGTTTCTAACGGTAATGCCCTGTTGATCGACTTTTATCGCCAGGCCATAGATCGTTACGGCCTCGTTATTAATGCGGAACGCGAGAAGAGCCCACCGACCGGTGATGCTTTCGATTTGTACCGCGCTGGCTACGTTGTCGTTCAGATCCTGGATGCCAACATCTGGTATCACTCGACTGCCGACCGTATCGATGTGATACAGGAAGCCGGCATGGAGCGCGCGACCCGGTTGTATGCAGATGTCCTCGACCAGATTGACCGTCATAGCCGGGAAGCATTGCAAGAGAGGGGCAAGCCCCAATAGGCAGTCGCTACCGTTTTTTTGCAGCAGGTCATCCTTGCAATAGTTTATATTTGATTCCCAGAAAGCATGGCTGCGGGCATAGATGTGGGTGCCGCAGTACTCGCTCAGTCGATAGGGGAAGGAAGCAATGAGAAGGCTCTATAAGCTGCTGGTAGATAACCAGATATCCCGGCGCGAGTTTGTGCGGGAAGTGACTGCGTTGGGCGTAACCGTCGCGTCTGCGAATGCGCTGGTTGCAGGGGCGTTGTCCGATGCGACTGCCGCAGAAACAGGTGATAGCGCGGACCAGGCCAGGGAAGTTTCCGGCCTGGGCTCAGACCTGCTGGCGGAATCGCTGCTCGAGGCAGACGTTAACTACATCTTCCATGGTTGTGGCGGAGGTATAAATCGCTTTTTTGATGCCTTTGTAACAAGACCTGCTTTCAAGAATTTCCTCGCCACCACTGAAGGACAGTGTATTGCGATGGCCGAGGGTTACCACATTGCCTCGGGCGGCGAATTGGGCATGGCGATCATACCGCGACCCGGTTTGATGAATGCGGCCGGCAACATCCTTAATGCAATGGCGCATCGCTCGTCGGTGCTTGTGCTGACTGCCCGGGAAACCAACGAGTTTTCGGAACGGCGGGGCAACAACGAACTTGTCGAATGGGAGGATGTCTTAAATCCCTTCATGAAGTGGAGCTACAAGATGCAACAGGTCGAGCGCATACCCGAGTTTACTCGCCGCGCCATCAAGGTTGCGCATGCACCACTCGGCGGCCCGACTTTCCTTGGCTTTACCGAGAATTTGTTTATAACGGAAGGCACCGGAACTATTGTTCCGCAGAGCCAGCACCATGTGCAGGGTGATATCGAGCCCGACGAGGACGTTATTGCAGAAGTAGCAAAACTTTTGCTCAATGCCGAAAAGCCGATCATTGTTCCCGGCCTGGAAGTAAGCAAGTCAAACGCGGTTGAAGACCTGGTTGAGCTGTCCGAATTGTTGGCGGTCCCGGTCTCCCAGGGGCTGAGCCTGTTCGCCGATTTTCCGAGCATGCATCCCTTATCGATCGGCGGATTCTCGCGCTATAACGGCTACATGCGGGGTGTTGACCTGGTGATCGTGATCGGCACACAAATGCCGGATCCCGGTCACTACATAACGACCGGGCCGCTGCCCAAGGGCGCCAAGGTTGTGCATATATCGATGGATCCGGACATGTTGGCCATGGCCGAGCCGACAAATATCAGTCTTGTATCCGATGCGGGCGAGGCAATTCGGAGTCTCACCTCAGCCGTTAAAGAGCAGGCTTCCAAGCGCAAAATCCGTTCCATTCGTGACGCGCATTACGAGCCTGCCGTCAAGCAGATTCAGGCCAACCGCGACCGCCTTTTAGGGCGCGCCAAGAGAAAATGGGACCAGGCTCCTATAACCAATGCCCGCCTGAGTATCGAGCTTAACGATGCGCTCGAGAAAGATGCGATTGTCGTTTCCGAGTCATTGTTCGGTGTCGCCGAATGGTTCGATTTCGGGCCCGATGCAAAAATGCAGATAGGCCCGCAGCCGGGCGAAGCGCTGGGCTGGGCAACCGGGGTTGCGCTGGGCGCCAAGTTGGCGCAACCGGATAAGCAGGTGATTGCGCTGTCGGGCGACGGCGCGTTCATGTTCTCCAATAACCTGTGGGCATTGTCACGTTACGACGCACCGGTACTTATAGTTATCTACAACAACCAGGCTTACAACATGAACCGTGCGTTTGGCTGGATCCGTGGTGGGGCGCAGGCTGAACAAAAGAAGGACATGCTTACCTACCTGGGAGACCCCAACGTTGACTTTACGTTGCTTGCCAAGGCGCACGACATAGAGGGCGAGATCGCATCCGACCCGGCAGATTTGCGCGCCGCTATCGAAAGGGGGCTCGCCGTCACTGCCAGCGGCAGGCCTTACCTGCTGGATGTGCGCACGGAAAGATGGGGCGCAGGTGGCGACCTCGAGTGGCACCCGGGCATTTCGATTGCCGAACTGCGTAACCGGAAAGTCTGACCGGCGGTTAACATGGGGTACCAGGGAATAAAGATGGCGACGAAACGGCTTTTTTGGCCACAGATTCTGGCAGGATTCTGTCTGAGTCTGCTTGGTGCAGCAGCACTGGCAGACGAAGCCCGGGCCGCGGAGGGTCGGGAGCTGTATGGTGATTTTTGTGAGAACTGTCACGGGCCCAACAGGGAAGGTCTGCAGACTTTTGAGGGTGACCTGGCCGCGCTGACGGAAAGACTGGAAGGGTTTACAGAAGAGATGCCGGATTTTGCCGGCTTCTTCGAGGAAGATGAAATAGCCGCTTTGTATGAGTACCTGACGGCACCAAAGTAGAAACTATAAATGGCCCGCGCGAAAGGACCGTTCTTAAAGCGCTTTACCCGAAGAAGGTTTTTCAGGGATTCCGCCGCGCTGGGATTGCTGACAACGTTGGCGGCCAAAATGGGGCTGGTAAAAACCGCTGCCGCCAATACCGAACAAGTTCACAGGAGAACAGGAATGGCTAAGTATCTAGATCCGTTACCACCCGGGTTCAACCCGGGTCCGCTCGATATGGAGAAACCGCTGGATAACCAGGTTGCCATGCTCAAGCTGCAGGCCGACCTGTCCGGTGAACCGGTTATCGGCATCTTTCCGGGCAAGGCCTGGATCTGGATTCCCGGCGAGGGCAACTACGAGATTTTCCATACCTACGGTGTGGGTGCGAGCCGGCTGGAGTACAACCCCGACGAGCAGGGCTGGCGTTTTTACCACCGTGAGATCCTGCTTTACACAGACCCGCAGACGGGAGAGGTAGTCGATACCTGGAAGAACCCGGTTACCGGCATGACGGTTCGGGTGGTGCATGTACACAACGATCCGGTGCAGCGTTTCTATCCGTTGGAGAAAGGACCGTTTGCACCGCCGTATCCGTACATGATCAACGGCGACAACCTGGTGTTCCAGGTGGATGTGTTCAGGCCGCCGGCGCCGGGCAACAACCCGCTGACGCGCAAGGACTACCCGCTGCACTCACAACAGGACCTCTACCAGACGGGCGAACTGTGGGCGATACACGGCAGCATGAAGGCGCTCAACGATCCGGAAAATACCCGGGTGCCGTGTCACACAGCCTGGGGCCGCATTTCCATGTGGGAACCGTTCTTCGAAATGGGTAACCGGCCGGGGTTCGTCGTGTATCACAGCCAGGCGTTCACTACGCAAAACGGCGTTGACGATATCGACCCGAAGATTGTCAGCTACATGGAAAAACATTACCCGCAGTTTCTTGAGTACCCGCACGCACCTACCGAATGGGGCGAGGGTTTCCAGGAAAATCACTGGACCTATTCGCAGAAAATTATCGACAAGGCGAGAGCCGAGGGCAAAACCGTTGGCGAAAGCGTATTCGGTGTTTTCGACTGATGCTTAGCTAGTCGACTGCAGCCCAGAGTGGTGTGCCCGCGACAATCATCGTATTGACGGCATGAAACAACCCCGCGGTAGCGGTTTCCGCTTCGCCGTCACCATCGGTGTCGATGTATTCCGGAAAATAGCTTTCATTCGGTAACGGACTGATCATTGCATCGGCAGTGCCGTTAACCAGCTTGGGCAGGCACAGTGCCAGGTCATTCATGAACTCGGTCTTCTTTGTCTGTCCCGGCTGGTCGAAATAGGTCTTGGTCAGTTCGTTCGAGAGCGGCCCCGCGCAAAAATGCACGCCGGACGCGTTCAGGGCATCGTCTACATTTTTCCAGCCAGGGCCACCGTCCTTGAGCATCCATATAAACTGCCCCGTCGCGGTCATCGTGCAGCTGTAACGCCGATGCGTCCGGCGCCGTTCGCCGTCCCGGGTGGAGCCGCCGAGTGCATTGACAAGGCCGAGTATGTCGGCCTCACCTGAATTGAGATAGTCCGTATTCCGGAAGGGTGGCGGAATCATGACCCTGTTTTGATCGATCTTTTCCGCGCCGTAGTGATCCGCAATTCGCCTGAAGATTATATCGATCAGTGCACTGCCCATGTGCGTAAAGTGAAAGGCTGTCGAACCCTCATCAATTTTTCCGGTATCGGAGACACCGACATTAATGACACCTTCGTCGAGTATTCGCTTAAGTGTGCCCGTCGGGTTTTCGGGATAACGGGTAACTTCAGGGTCGGGCAGGCAGTCTGCCATGTTGACAACCAGGTCCTGGGCGTCGAAACGGCCTATAAGTTCCCGGACTTCGCCTTCATCCAGGGCGCGCACCCAGGCGGCGTCGATCGCATCGACCAGTTGCTGGCGCCCTTCCGGTGGACCCTTCAGTTCGGCCATGCACGAGGTGCTCAGGGTTAGGCAGATGACAGCGCACGCAAAACGGTAAACCTGGTTCATGCAGTACTCCCTATTATTCTCGTTTTTCCCGATGCCGTTTAGCATAGCAAGCTCCTGAACGCAGTAGCGTGGAGGGCTTCGGGCCTGTCCGCTGTATGCAGACCCGGCCGGATAGCGTTGTCCCGCGCCCGGTCAGACCGTATTCTGGTTCGCAAAGGTGCCTGCCACGCGGGTGTCGCACAAGAGCAAAAAGGGGAAAAGGATATGCGAGGTTGGAAGGGGCTGACCTGGGCCGCAACGTTACTGGCAGTCACGTCTACCGGATGTGCGGCAGATCGCCGGCTGACACAGATCGACCCCGATCTTCTGCCCGACGCCGCAGTCGTGCAGGACTGGCATGAACGTAAAGCCGCCGGTATACACACATTTACGGGCAGTCCTTCCTGGCATAACTTCATGCAGATCGTTGAGGCAGGCATGGAAGAGGCAGGACTCGTCGACGTCATCCGCGACCGCTTCACTTACAAACGCTGGTTTACCTCGGACGACCCCAAGGAACAGGAGTGGTCGCTGACACTCGATGGGAGCTCCATTCCGGTTGCATCGTACTGGGCCTATTCCGGGTCCACCGGTGAATCCGGAGTGACCGCACCGTTGTTGCTGTATGACAAGGACAACCCTCCCGAGTCCATGGAGGGCCGGATCGTTGTCTTCCAGGTGCCGGGCCTGGCCGAACCACTGCCGAGAATGTTCCAGGAAGCCGGATACGAATTTGCCACCGACGCAGAAACTATTGGCAAGAACAGGATCCTGTCGGCAAACCAGTGGTACCAGACGAACTATGTCACGCGTTTCGGTCGTCTGAACGCCATCATGAAAGACAGCGGTGCTGCGGGTGCGCTGGTCGTGTTCAGCATGGGTCCCGAGCGAGCGGCCGGACTTTATACTTTTCCCTTACTCGAACCCGGCATCGTAGGCGTGCCTGGTCTGTACCTCGACCGGGTTAACGGTGCGCCTGTGCTTGAGGCTGCAAAAGAGGGCCGTGAGGCAACGCTGCGGCTGATTGCCGATCGCGAGCAGGTCAACGGATATTTCTACACGGGCTTCCTGCCGGGCCGGAATTACGGTTCTGACGATGACGAGTATGTGTTCCTGATAACGCATGGCGATGGACCGAATCTGACACAGGACAACGGCGGCTTCGCATTGTTGTCGCTGGTTCAGTATTTCTCGAAGATCTCGCAGGAAGATCGCCCGCGCACGCTGGCGGTGATGATCGATTCACAACATTTTACGCCGCACCGGCACATGGATGACTGGTACGAAATGCATCCGGAGATCGTCGAGCGCATCGTGGCGACGATCGGTGTCGAACACCTGGGGCAGCGTGAGTACATGGAGGAAGGTGACCGTTTCGTGCAGTCCGGTCTGCCCGAAACAACGATTGTTTTTGCCCAGGATAACGACACACTCATTAACGGTGCCATCGAAGGCGTAAGGGCTTTTGCGATGCCGCGAACGATGGTCCAGTCACCACCGCGTGGCGGTCAGGGTAACTGGTCCGGTATGAGTGATGTCTCTGTTAAGAAGAACTATCCGGGTTACGGTATTAGCACTAATATGAGTGCTTACTGGTCTACCCGCGCAGGAATCCAGACATTTGACAGCGAATTATTCGTAAAACAGATTGGATTGGCAGCACACCTTGCAGGCGTGCTTATGAGCGCGAGCCTGAACGAGATGGCGCTGCCGGCAAAAGAAGAATAACGGGGGAAGAAATGAGGCATCTGGTAAAACAATTACTCGATCAGGAGTTATCACGCCGCGATTTTGGCAAGACGATGATCGCGATGGGCTTTAGTACCGCCGCTACAGAATCGGTTTTGAGTTCGGTTGCCGTGGCGGCGGACGAGGGCGTAACGGCGGCCGCGTTCGAGTTCACCGGTAACGGTGGCGAAGTCATCGTCGAGTGCCTTAGAGCAGCCGGTGTGGAGTACGTTTTCGATACCAACTCGACAGGTCAGGCGACGTTCTACGACGCCTGCGGCCAGGGGGAAGGGCTCAAACTGATAGTCGCGCTGCAGGAGGGGCAGGCCACGGCTATAGCGCACGGTTACGAACTTGGCAGCGGTAAGACAGCCGCCCTGTTTATGCCGAGTATCGGCATGCCAAATACACTCTGTAACCTTTACAACGCGTGGAAAGACCGTTCTGCGCTGGTGGTTTTTTCTGACGGTCAATCGAGCGACATGGTAGGCCGTGACGGATTTCAGCAGGTTGAGAACTGGCTGGAGCCTACGGAACAGTTCACGAAGTGGCGCTGGGAAGTTCGGCACCCCGACCGCATTGCCGAAATGACCCGCCGCGCACTGAAAGTTGCGGGTACTCCACCCGGTGGACCGACCTACGTGAAGTTTCCACGCGACATCATGACGGCACAGGACATCACGCAGAAAATCTATCCTGCTGACAGTTTCAATGTGCCGGTTGAAATGGCGCCGCGGGCAGAGGCGATTGATCAGGCCGCACGCATGTTGATCGAAGCGGAGAAGCCTCTGATCAACGTCGGCTCCGAAGTAAGCCGGGCCGGGGCCAATGCAGACTTACTCGAACTTGCGGAACTTTTAGGCGCGCCCGTATCGCAGGGCTATAGCGTCTTCAGCGACTTTCCCTTCAGGCATCCGCTCTGGCAGGGCTTCGCGGGCATGGGTTTCCCTAAAGGTCTGCGCAGAGCCGATGTGTTCCTGAACCTCGGCTCGCTGATGCCGGACGAGTCGATTATTACCGCCCCCGTTCGCGATACGACAAAGGTGATTAACGCGCGGCTCGAGTACGACGTCATCGCGAACCGGCACCCGACCGAACTCGCCATTGCCGCAGGTATGGGTGAAACGGTTAGCGCACTGCTCGACTCCGTTAAATCACAGGCCACCGCCGAGCAGCTGAAAAATATCAGCACGCCGCGACTCGAAAAAGCGCAGAAAGACTATGAAAAGACCTGGGCATCGAAACGCCGGCGAGCGGAGAAGAAGTGGAACAATGCCCCGATAATTCCTGAGCGCCTGTGTTACGAGATGGACCAGGTGCTCGAAGAAGACGCGATCCTTGTGGTCGAGACCGGCGACCGGTCGCCGCAGGAGTGGATGAATATCGCGCCTGGCAAGAAACACCTGATAGGCCCGACGACCGGCTGGGCGCTGGGCTGGGGTATCGGGGCATCGCTGGGTGTGAAGATAGCGCAACCCGACAGACAGGTTATTGCAATGGTCGGTGACGGAGCGATGTTGTTCGGCCAGATCGAGGCACTGTGGACAGCTGCACGGTACGAGATTCCGGTAACGATGGTTGTGTTTAACAACCACAGTTACGACGGTGAGCGCGGTCGCATCTACCTGATGTCGCAGTTGGCCCGGGAAAACAAGGAAGCCTGGAAAGACATGTCCTGCTACCTGGGCAATCCGGACATAAACTATGTAGATATAGCCCAGGGTTTCGGCATCATCGGCGAAAAACTGGAAAAACCCGGCGATATCAAGAAGGTATTCAAACGCGCCGCGTCTGCAAACCGCGAGGGCAGGCCCTTTATGGTCGATGCATCCATCGCCCGCCGCGGAGCGCATGCCGAATCTACCTGGCATCCGGAGATTTCCATCGCAGGTATGCGTTCGGTCAAAGTCTGACCGGCTGGGCCCGGCAAAGGCGTTCCTGTAGGTGCATTCAAGCTGTATAAACAAAATCTGCTGTAGGAGTCGGCTTGTCGCTCTCGGCCGTCCATGGCCTCCGCGACGTTCGGACATCCTATCCAGCATAGCCGCGAACCTGCGGCAGGTGAGTGCAGTGCCTATTGCAGAGGCTGTTGATGCAGGCCCACATCGGATACTTCTTCCGTAACAGGCAATGATTGAAAGCACGGCGGGTTCGCGGCTGGTCGCTCCCGGGCGTCCTGCCCTCCGCGACATTGGGGCGTCCTGCCCGGCAAGACGCTCCTACAAGCGGCAATCTGACCTAAAGTCGTACGCGGATACCACTACCACGGAATCTTCAGGAACAGGTCGCAGGTGCGTGCCATCATGGCGCCGTCCGGGTCGCCCGGCATCGGGCTCAGCCGATGCCAGAGGGCTTCGTCAGGTGTATTGCAGCGGAATACACAGGTGCCCTGGTTCGCGCTGTCGGCAACATTGAAAGGACTTTCGCGCACTTCCGCAACAGCATCACGCTCGGCGCAACTCTGGGTGCTGAAGGTGCCACCGTCTCCCTGGTATTTTTGGCCGCTCTCATCCCAACTGGTCTTGGTCGAATGCCGGATTGCGCAGTCCTCCCGTGCTGATTCGTAGTCCCAGCCAGATCCGCTGTAGTCCTGGCAGAACTGCGAGCCGGCAGGGCCAAAATACAGCACACAACTACCGGCCGTTGATGTACGCGATGACGGTTCGGTGCACTCCGGCCGGGGCCGGGGGAAAAGTTTCGTATCACCGCGCAGGGATCCCACGGTCATCCAGCGCTTCATTGCTGCCAGCGTAATCAGCTTGCAATGATGTGTACCCTGGAACCAGTCGCCCGCCGGACCTGGCCACGGCACCTGTACCGAAGGAGCCTGTATTTGTATTGCATCCGGAGCGTCAGGATCGCCTACTGGCTTAATAAAATCACTTACGACTGACGGGAGCCACTCACCACCCGCTACAGCCCTGTAGTCGTCTGCAAATTGTAACGGTACGCCATCGGCAAGATAACGGCGCCTCTGTTCGGCCGTCAATTCTCCGAGTGCCAGCCTGTAGGTAAGTTCATTGGTATCGCGACAGGTGCCCGGCGGTGCTGGTAGCTGCAGGTCGAGTATGTCATTCGCCCGGGCCTGGTTAATCTGTTTACAGGCAACACTTACCGCCAGTTCCTGCCTGGAAACCTGTACCGTTATCGTAAGCGACGCAACTGAAACGGTATTACTGTCTCCGTCAGCATCCATCTGCTCCGTGATGAAGGTGCCACCTTCAGCAACCAGTGTATTAAAAGTGAAATCACCGGGTTGCGCATTCAGTATCTGCAGTTGAGCGGTATTGCAAAGCTCCTGGTCATACGTGCCACTGGCAAGAAGCTCTTCGATATAGGGTTCGGGCAGTTCGGCAAATGCGGCCAGACTTGCACACAGGCCGGCCACCAGTGACAACAACCGGCCAGATCGTGAGCGGGCTTGTAAGCGCAGCATGTCTATTTCTCCTGATGGTGCGGGCTGGTTTCGTAATGCCTGCGCAGCAGACCTGTCCCAAAATCATTCCCCGGGTAACGAAAAACAGTATGCACATGGTTAGGGTTCGGCGGCCGGCCGGGCGCCTGGCGATCCCTCGCCGTAACAAACTCTATGATCAGTGACGGGCTATGGATACGGTAATACTTGCCACTGCTGGCTGACGTTCCGCCCATCCAGGCAAAATAAATGTCCTCGGTGCCATCCGCGCGAATCGCGTCCAGATGCTCACGGGCAACCGGGTCTGCCGCATTGCCGGCATATTCATCGACCAGGCTCCAGAACAGCAGCAACTGTTCGGCGTCCAGGTCGGATACCGGCAATCCCGCGTAGTCCTTAAGTGCATCACCCTTGCCCTGACCGGTAATGATTCGCTCCGGAATTTCGTCAGCAATAACGGCATGCTTATGCTGTTCTTCCGACAGTGACCGGACCAGCGTTAATCCCTTGTCCATCTCGGCGCCCAGTATGCGCCAGCCGGCTCGTTCACCATCCGGCACCTGCGCCGGGTCGGCGCCCATGAAAGCCGGTGCAAAAATAACCTCGTTATCGACGACCGTGAAATTCAGAACAAGGTGATGGCCTTCATATTGCCAGCCCCACGGTTCATCGTCGTCCGGGTCGCCGAATACTGCAAGCCAGTAAAACGGTGAGCCTATCGGCAGGTCCTTCATTGGCCGGTATAAATCTGTCTGTGCAAGGATGTCATCCAGCCACATGATGGAGGTCGACTTCTGATAGCCCTGACTGCTCAGCCCACAGGCAAGCAGCCCGTGCGCCGCCAGGCGCTGCTGCTCCGACATGTCCTTAAGTGCAACGCCTTCGAGCCGTTGCGTTAACTGCGGAACGTTGGGTGCATAGGACCAGAGCCTTCGCTTGGCTTCGTCAAAGGCTTGTCCGGCCAGTTTTTGCTGCTCACCGTCCAGGCTTTGCAGAAAAACCTGGGCCCTGGCGGCACAGTTACGGGCCACCTCAGTGCCGTGCGGGTCGGCAAGTGCTGCAGTATTTATGCCCGCAGTTGCCATGAGGACGAGCAGTCCTCCCATTCCCGGAGTTCGTAGCTTAAGCATGCTCCCCCCTGCGTTTCAGACCCTGGGCGGGCCCGTTTCCTGTTCCTCTCTCTACTCATCCTAACCCACGGCGGGCCCCTCTGTTTCATCCGCCAGGGCAAACGGCTGGCCGGGCTCCCGGGCCGCCGGGCGGCCCTGCTATTTTTCATAACGTGACTCAGGTCTCGGCCGGGTATGTGACTTAAAAGTAACGTCCCTAAAGGGACCGAGGGGTTTCCGGAAGGCCCGCTGTGTTTTGCCGGAAAGACTGATCAATGAAACTGCTGCTTATAGAGGACAACTTAACCGATGCCGAATTTCTCCAGGCATCATTGCAGCGTGCCAAGGCGGAAGATGTCGAGCTTACACATGTCCCCACTCTTAAAGAGGGCTCCCGCGCCATTCGTAAGGGTGGGTTCGAGGTGGTTCTGCTTGACCTCAGCCTGCCCGATGGTTCCGGCATAGAATGTGTTGAGGCAGTGCAGGAAGCCGACCCGGATATACCTATCGTAGTGCTCAGCGGCGAGGACGACGAGGATTTCGCACTTAGCATCCTTAATAAAGGTGTACAGGATTACCTCGTTAAGTGGGAAGGCAAGGGACGGCTGATAATGCGGTCCATCCGTTACGCCATCGAACGCAAACGGAGCGAGAAGCGGCTTAATTACCTTGCTCAGTATGACAGCCTGACTGGTGTGCCCAATCGCCAGTTCCTGACCGAGCAACTCGATCAGTCTATTGCACGTGCCCAGCGTGCGGGGAACAAGGTTGCCCTGTTCTACCTCGATCTTGACAAGTTCAAAGCCGTCAACGATATGCTTGGCCATGATGCAGGCGACCTGCTGCTTAAAGAGGTTGCCCAGCGCCTCTATCTGCATACCCGTGCAGGTGATGTGCTTGCCCGGCTCGGCGGCGATGAGTTTGCGGTAATTATCGAGGGGCTGGACCAGGCACATGCTGCCGAGTCGATCGCCCGGAATATCGTGCATTCGCTGGCCGAGCCCTTCATGATGAACGGCCGCGAAGTTCAGATTACTGCCAGTATCGGCATTTCCATTTTCCCCGATGACAGCAACGAAGCAGCTGTATTACTGAAGAATGCCGATATTGCGATGTACCAGGCCAAGGAAGCCGGCCGCAACGAGTTCAAATTCTTCACCGAGCACATGCATGCCGAACTGATCGAGCGCCATCAACTCGAGCAGGACATACAGGCAGCGCTGCGGCTTAAGCAATTCGCGTTGGTCTATCAGCCCAAGGTGAACATGCAGAGCCTCCAGCTCACAGGTATGGAAGCGCTGATTCGTTGGAACTGTCCGACCAGGGGCCTGGTAAGGCCGTCGCATTTCATCCATGCGGCAGAAGAGAGCGGCTACATAGTGCCGCTGGGTTACTGGATACTGAGTGATGTCTGCCGGACCCTCAATACCTGGCAGGAAGAAGGCCTGAAGGTTGCCCCGGTTTCTGTCAACGTTTCGGCCAGACAGTTCCAGCAGGCAGACTTCCCGGAAAGGGTTGCTGACATTCTCCAGCAGCACCAAATCGATTCCAGCCTCATAGAACTGGAATTGACTGAAGGCTTGCTAATCGAAGATACCGACGCAGCTCAGACCTGTCTGGAAAGGCTCAAGAAAATCGGTCTGCGGATTGCGATCGATGATTTCGGTACCGGCAACTCCTGTCTCGCCTACTTACGCAAGTTTCCGATCGACATACTCAAGATCGATAAATCTTTTGTCGATGATGTAACTGAATCCACTGACAGCGATCAGATTTGCAAGGCCATTATTTCCCTTGCGAAGAACCTGAACCTCGAAACGGTTGCCGAAGGCGTGGAGACTGAACGGCAGCTCGATTTCTTAAGGGAGGCCGGTTGCGACGTGGCACAGGGTTACCTCTTCGGGCATCCCATCTGGGGTAAGGAGATCGTCGAGTTGCTGGACCACTCGAAAGGAAATTTTGCCACGCTCAAGCCGACAATTTCTTTCAAGAACAGCGAAACGCAAAACGCACGCATACTCAACCTGGGTGCAAAGTATCTGACATGACAACCATAACCGCAATTGTTGGCGATACAGAGCGGTTAATGTCTTAGGTCGATGTTGGCATGTGGACCTGGGTGGCCGGCTACATGCTGAAGTCCGATATGGGTAACAGCTTTATCCGCGCCGTCGAACTGATCGACAGTTACTGGCGCGTGGTGGAATTCCCCGAACCGAACTTCGAGCCGGTCGAGCCTGCCACGGCATAATTCCCATAGCCTAAGGCCATACAAAAAAAGGCCAGACCTGGGAAGGTTTGGCCTTTTTGTTTGGGCCTGAATACTTAGCGGTTCGCGCCAAAGCGGTACTGGGCCGTAACGCCCATATTCCGCGACCGTCTTGGCAGGAGCTGGAAGCTGTTCGCCAGCACTTGCGGCGTCTGCGCCGTGGGATTCCCGGGTTCTGAGGCACCCAGATAGTTTTGCGATAAGTCGATCAACGGGAAGACCTGGATCTCTATCGGGGACTTCTCGTCGGTAATGTTGTTGACATAGAAGGCCAGTGACCACTCGTCCGTCTCCAGGCCGATGCGGCTGTTCCAGGTCCAGGCCGAAGGCGCCCAGGTCAGGTTGCTCGTGCTGGTGTATTTCTTGGACTCGTAAATTAAGTCGTTGCGCACGAACCACTCCGCGTTACCCGAGAAAAGCGGCACCTGGTAGAGCTGGGACATGGCCAGGTTGTGCTCGGGTACGCGCGGTGCCTTGTTGCCGGCCACATCGCCGAATTCCTCGCGGAGCGCCGCGGCGTCGTCGGTTAACTTCACCGAAAGACCGGGCACGGTCTCGAAACATCCGATGGGACACCGCAGGATCGCGAACTCTTCATCGATGTATTCATCAACTTCCGCGTCGGTGTAACCGTAGCCGACGGTATAGGTCTGGTAATCGGTCGGGCTCCAGCGCAACTCCAGCTCCATACCTTTAACCGAGGACTTGCCCGCGTTCTCGACGATATTATTATTCTGGCAATTGCTGCTGGTCGGGTCCTCCATGCCGGAGGACCCGCCTGGTTTCTCGGGCAGACAGCGCGACACATTGATGGCCTGGTTCTTCCAGTCAATGAAGAACAGCGCGAAAGTGGCTGTCAGCGATCCGCCGTCATCAAGCACGTCCTCGGACTTCCAGCCGAACTCGTAGGTCGTGGCCTTTTCCTCCTGGATGATGGTGTCCGCCGGATCCACGCGGCTAAAGTCCGCGCCGCCGTCGTAATAAGCGAAGTTAAAGCCACCGGGCTTGTTGCCCTCGGCAACCTGCCAGTAAATGGTTTCATTGTCGTTCAGCGCCGTCGTCAGCGTCGCGCGCGGCGAAAAGCTGTAAAAGGTTTCGTTTGCACACTGATTGGGGTCTGCCGGGCAGCCCGGCCCGAAGCGCTTGACCTTGTCCCTCGCATACCTGCCCTCGAACGCAAAGGTCGTGCTGTCGGTCAGGTCGATAGCGATGTCGCCGAACACGGCATGGTTGCGGGTCGTCGCATCACCTATGCCGTGCATCAAGAAAGAACTGCCGAAGGCGTTGAAGTTGCGCTGCGAATCGTGCCTGAAGTCGTCATACCAGTAGTAACCGGCCTGCCAGCGGACCGAAGCGTCGGCGGGGGAGGCGATGCGAATCTCAAGAGAATCATCCTCCAGCTCGTTACGGGAATAGGCCTCGAACAGTCCGGTGTTGGCAGGCCCCAGAGCATAGCTGCGGTCGAGGTCGCGTACGTACTCACTGTCTGCTTTATTGTGGGCGAGGCGCACGGTCAGCTCGTAGTCGCCGATATCCGCATTGGCATCCACATAGAAGCGGTCAATCATTTCACGCAAACCAATAAAAGGCGCAGGGGCCGATGTCACAACGCCGCCTGGCCCGGGCGGATCGGTGGAAACGCCGCGTACCATATTCGGGATATTGTTCTTGGCCGGGTAACCCTCGTCGTTCAGCTTACCGCATATCCAGCCACCCGAGCGCACGCCCGCACGTGGATCGATCGGCATCCCGGCATCAGGGTTGCCGAGGGGGTCGGTTTGGCGGTGGTAACAGTTGTGCTCCAGTGCCGGTGGCACGAAGCGGTACATATAGTGGCCGTCATCGGCCTCCGAGCGTTCGTACTTGAAGTTGAACTCGAGTTCATCCGTCGGGGTGTAGGTAAACTTGGTCGTAAAAATCTTGGTTTCCTCACCGCCCAGCGGGGTATCGTCACCTACGGTCGGCGCACAGCCTATGCCGGCGGCTGTCGGCAGGCAGGGCGGGTCACCCGGTAGCTGCGGGTTTGGCGCCCAAATGAACCTGCCGAAAAAGTCCTGCTCGGCAGCATCGACGTCGTATTCCTCCAGCCCGTTACGCCATTCGCCGTCCCACTGGTCGGTGCTCGTGCCCACGAAGAAGAACAGCTTGTCCTCGATAATCGGGCCGCTTACCCAGGCGCCGAGCTCACGGTCTCCGTCCTGGCCGGACAGCAGGTTGACCTCACCCTCGAATTCGTCGGAAGGCCTCCTGGTGATGTAGTTGATTGCGCCGGCGAATGTCGCCCGTCCGAACTGGGCCGACTGGGGGCCGCGCAGGACTTCGACCTGGGCAAGGTTCGTAATGCTGGTGCTGCCGATGCTGCCGAAGATATACACGCCGTCTACGAAGAAAGACGCGTTTGGCGCGGTACCGCCGACCTGCGGACCGAACTGGCCGCGAATGGTCGGGTTGTCGAGCCGCCGGCCAAGAATCCTGTTGAGGTTGAAGTTCGGTGTAAAGCTGGCCAAGTCATAAGCGTTGTCGATGTTGCGGTCGCGCAGGGCTTTCGCGGTGAATGCCGAAATCGAAATCGGCACGTCTGTGAGTTTCTCTTCGCGTTTACGGGCAAACACAAAGATCTCGTCCAGGTTGCGGGTGTCGGCCGATTCAAGTTCCGTAGAGTCGATGGTGTCTGCGGCAACGGGCGCGTCCTGCGGGCCAGCCCCCGCAATTGCATCGCTGGCTGCCAGGAAAGCAACCGAAACGGCCAGGGCCACACAGGCGGACGGCGTCACCAGTCCTCGGAATAGGGTCATTCTTATCCCTCCCCGGCTCCTGTAAACCGGAATCGCAAATTCATAATAGTTTTTCCGCGCCGTTTAACAAGGCTGATGGCGCCTCTGAGATATCGGCTCGGGCGAAAAAAAAGCCAGACCCGCGGGGGGCCTGGCTTTTTTGTTTGGCCATATTTGTTGGCCTGAACGCCTTAGCGGTTCGCGCCGAAGCGGTACTGCGCTGTGAAGCCCATATTCCGCGACCGTCTGGGCAGTATCTGGAACACGTTCGACGTAACCTCCGGGGTTTGCCCCGCGGGATTCCCTGGTTCGGGCGCTCCCAGATAGTTGTTTGACGGGTCAAACAGTGGGAAGTCCTGGATTGCGACGGGTGATTTTTCGTCGGTGATATTGTAAATGTACATCGTCACCGTCCAGGCATCCGTTTCGATGCCGACCCGGCCGTTCCATGTCCACTGCGACGGTGCCCAGGTCAAATTGCTCGGGGTGGTGTACTTCTTGGACTCGTAAATAAAGTCGTTGCGTACAAACCACTCGGCATCGCCCGAGAAGAGCGGCGCCTGGTAGAGCTGCGACACGGCCAGGTTGTGTTCCGGCACGCGGGGGGCTTTATTGCCGGACACATCGCCGAATTCATCGATGAGGTCCTCGGCGGCTGGTACGAGTTCCAACGACGGCCCCGGCTCGGTCTCGAAACACCCGATGGGACATCGCAGCACGGCGAATTCCTCGTCGACGAACTCGTCGAGTTCAGCGTCGGTGTAGCCGTAGGCCAGCGTGTAGGTCTGGTAGTCCGTCGGGAGCCAGCTCATCTCCGCTTCGAAACCCTTAACAGAGGACTTACCCGCGTTCTCGACGACATTATTAGTCTGACAGTTGGTGCTGAACGGGTCTTCCACGCCGCCGGCTCCGCCGATCTTCTCGGGGATACAACGCGAGACGTTGATCGCCTGGTTCTTCCAGTCGATGAAAAACACCGCGAAGGTGCCCCTCAGCGTGCCCCCGTCGCCGAGCAGATCTTCCGATTTATAGCCCACCTCGTACGTGGTCGCTTTTTCTTCCTTGATGATGGTGTCGTCGAGGTCAATGCGCGTGAAGTCGCCGCCGCCGTCGAAGTAGGCGAAGTTAAAGCCACCCGGCTTGTTGCCCTCGGCGATCTGCCCGTACACCGTCGTGTCTTCGGACATCTGGTACGTCAGTGTTGCGCGTGGCGAAAAACTGTAGAAGGTTTCGCGCGCGCATTGCTGGCCCAGGGGATCTGTGATCGGGTCACCGCAGCCGGGGCCCGAGCGTTCGGTCTTTTCCCGGGCGTACCGGCCTTCGAAGGCGAAGGTCAGGCTGTCGCTCAGGTCCACCGAGATATCGCCAAACACGGCCTGGTTACGAACCTTGGCGTCACCATCGCTTTCCAGCATGAACGAGGTGCCGAAGGCGTTGAAGTTGCGCTGGTTGCCCTGTTCTACATCGTCGTACCAGTAGTAACCCAGCTGCCATCTAACGTCTTCGTCCTGTGGCGAGGCGAGGCGGATTTCCAGGGAATCGTCTTCGTATTCGTCACGCGAATAGGCCTCGAACAAACCGGTGTTGGCCGGGCCCAGCGCGTAGGTGCGGTCGAGGTCACGCACGTATTCGGAGTTGCCTTCGTTGTGGGCGACGCGTGCCCTCAGCTCGTAATCGCCGATGTCAGCTTTCATGTCGACATAGAAGCGGTCGATCTTCTCCCGCATGCCGAGGAAGGGCGCGGGAGCTGACGTAACTACTCCGCCCGGGCCCGGCGGATCGGTGGACACGCCGCGCCGCATGTTCGGGATGTTGACCTTCGCCGGGTAGCCTTCATCGCCGAGTTCGCCGCATAGCCAGCCGCCCGAGCGAACACCGGCCCTTGGGTCGATCGGCTCCCCGGCATCCGGGTTGCCCCCGAAAAAGACGGGGCGCCCGTCGAGTTCATTGTGATAACAATTGAGCTCGTCGACCGGCACCATGCGGTACATGTAGTGACCGTCGTCCGCTTCGGCACGTTCGTACTTGAAGTTGAACTCCAGTTCGTCCGTCGGAGTGTAGGTGAATTTGGTCGTAAAAGTTCTGGTTTTTTCGCCGCCCAGCGACGTATCGTCACCAATGGTTGGTGCGCAGCCCGCGTGGAGAGTCCCAAAATTGTCGACGAGACAGGGTGGATCACCCGGAAGCTGTGGGTTGGGGGCCCAGAGAAAGCCTCCGGTAAAGCCCCCTTGGTCGGGGTTGACGTCGTAATCCAGAAGCCCGTTGCGCCATTCACCGTCCCACTGGTCGGTGCTGGTGCCGACATAG
>JASLMV010000008.1 GCA_030746435.1 Gammaproteobacteria bacterium
GGCGGCACCGGCACCCGGATGCGCTGGCAGCGGCTCACGACGGTTGCCGGCAAGCGGGCCAGCGACTCGCTGATCAGCACGATAACCACCCGCGCCGGTGGTTCTTCCAGCGTTTTAAGCAGGCTGTTGGCCGCCTGCAGGGTCATCGCATCCGCCGGATAAACAACGGCAACCCGGCCTGCCCGCCCATGACTGGTCAACGCAAGGAATTTGATCAGTTCACGGACCTGGTCGATACCGATCGTGGTCTTCTTCTCCTTGGAGTTCTTTTTGAACTCAAACTCGAGCGCAACGAAATCCGGATGACCGGCTTCCGGAGCCCCTTCCTCTGCCGAACTTGGCCGCGACGGGTCCGCGCCCAGCAGGCTTTCGGTGAGCCACAACGCCAGTTGCCGCCGGCCGGTACCGGCACGTCCTTGCAGCAGCAAGGCATGGGGACAACGGCCTGCAGCGGCCAGACCGGCCAGCTGCTGCCGTGTCTCGCTCAGCCAGGGTAAAGATTCATACTTTTTTTCAAGTTCAAACAAATAGTTACCTATATTTCCAAGAATCTATATTCGGTCTAGTTTAGCTTTGATCGCTGCCTGTACGCTTTCCGGCGGCTGGCTCGCATCGATCAGCTTAACCCGATCCGGCTCACGGGCCGCAATCTCGAGGTAAACAGCGCGCACCCGGCCGAAAAACTCGGTCTTTTCCTGCTCGAAGCGGTCCTGCCAGTCACGACCCGCGATGCGTTCCGCGGAGACTTCGAGTGGCGCATCCAGCAACAACGTCAGGTGTGGCTGCAGGGGGCCCTGTACTGCTATCCGCAGGCGGTCTATAACTTCGGGATCCAGCCCCCGACCGCCGCCCTGGTACGCAAAACTCGCATCGGTAAACCGGTCGCAGACGACCGTTTCCCCCCGTTCCAGCGCGGGCCTTATCAACGACTCCAGGTGCTCCGCGCGGGCAGCGAACATCAATACCAGCTCGCCAAGGTCGGACAATTCGTCCCTGCCCGCCGCGAGTATGAGGTCGCGGATACGTTCGGCCATCGGCGTACCGCCCGGTTCGCGGGTGACATGTACCGTTTCGCCGCGGGCCCTGAAATGTTCGGCCACAAAATCAACGTTGGTCGACTTGCCGACACCTTCGATGCCCTCGATCGTAATAAAACGGCCGGTCATTCGGGGCTGCCCCGCGCTTTCCGGCTTGCCTGTCGCAACCGTGCGATATACGCAGCTACCGCGGCATTGTGCTCCGCCAGTGTCGCGCTGAATACGTGCGTACCGTCCGGATCGCCGGAGGCAACGAAGTAAAGTGCCTTGCCATCATCGGGATGTGCCGTCGCCTGTAGCGAACTTTCCCCCGGCAGCGCTATGGGGGTCGGTGGCAGACCGTTGCGCGTGTAAGTGTTGTACGGATTGTCGGTCAGCAAATGATTGCGCGTAAGGTTGCCGTCGAAGGCTTCACCCAGCCCGTAGATAACCGTCGGGTCGGTCTGCAGGCGCATGCCCTTCTTCAGCCTGCGTATGAACACGCCTGCAACCTGCGCCCGCTCGCTGTCCACCCCGGTTTCCCGTTCCACGATCGATGCGAGGATCAGCAATTCATAAGGATCCTTGAAAGGCAGACCGTCCGCGCGATCTTCCCAGGCGGCGGCGAGTTTTTCCTGCATCAGTTCATTGGCCTGCTGCAGAATTACGGCATCGCGCGTTCCGCGCGACACCATGTAGGTGTCGGGAAAGTACTGCCCTTCCGGGTGTCCCGCCTGCAGTAGGTCCGGTAAAGCCCCGCTATCCGTATCAATCGGATTGCCGAGCGTATTGGTCACCGCAGGGTTTTCCGCCAGGGCGGCAAACAGTTCCCGCGAAGTCCAGCCTTCGACGATGGTGACGGGATACAGCTTCACCTTGCCCGCGACCAGCTGGGCGAGCAGTTCGCTTGGACTGATGCCGGCTGCGAGCAGGTATTCGCCCACCTTGATGTTCTCAGCCTGCCCGGTCACGCGCCCCCATGCTGAAAAAACCCGGGGCCAGTTCACCAGCCCGCGTTCTGCAAGTTCGTTAGCGACCGCCCTGAGCGATGCACCCTCGCGCACTTCGAATACCTGCTCTTCCCCGAGTGCATCGATGGGAGAGTGCAGCCAGTACTGTGCGGCGATACCGGCAATGACGCCCGCTACCACCAGGGCAGCCACCACAATGCGCAGCTGACTCATACCGCGCACTCCGTAACACCCGCATCGGCAAGTAACTGCATGAGCCGCAAAGTCAGCGCACTGCGCGTAAATGTTTGCCCGTCGAGTTCCGCAACCGGCCACACGCCGATAAGCGAGTTGGTCAGGAACATATCTTCTGCATTCTCGATATTGGTCCTGCTCACCCGTAACTCCGCCACGGAAATATTGTTCTGCTCGGCAACCCGTATAACCCGGTCACGCATTACACCCCTGACACCACACTCACCCAGGTCGGGCGTCAGCAAACCACCGCCGCTTACCAGGAACAGGTTGGTCATCGTACCGCATACGACATCCCCCCTGTCGTTCAGCATGAGACCTTCTTGTATCCCGGGGTCATCCCATTCGGCACGCGCCAGGACCTGCTCCAGCCGGTTAAGCGACTTGATTCCCGCCAGTGCCCGGTTAACAGCAACGGGTGTAGCGCAGTAACGCACGCGGACCGCTGCGACCGGAGTAAGGTCTGCTTCGCTCTCAGTGAGCCCCAGGATACGGGTTACTGTCGCAACTTCCGGTGGCGCATAACCGCGTGGACCGCTACCCCGGGTCAGCAGAATTTTCAGCGTACCGTGCTGGCAATCACCAAGCAGTCGAATGTCCGCTTCCAGTCTTTCGTTCCCCGGATACGGGATGCCGAGCCGGTCACAACCCTGCTGCAGCCGTTCGAGGTGCGCGTCCAGGAAACGCGGCTGTCCGGCGCGGATGGCAATGGTCTCAAACAAACCATCGCCGTAAGCAAGGCCACGGTCATCTACCGGTACGCTCTCACCAGGGCTGCCGTTTACGAGCCAGGCGGTCACGGGCGATCCTGGCCGGGGTCCAGCGCGAGGATCATTCCCTTGGCCTTCGCGCGGGTTTCCTCGAGCTCGGCCTCCGGGTCGGAGTCGGCAACGATACCGCTACCCGCCGAGAGCTCAATCTGCGACCCGCGCACCACCAGCGAGCGAATCAGGATATTCAGGTCGCAGTCACCGTTCAGGTTCAGGTAACCCATCGATCCCGTGTATGCGTTGCGGGGTGAATCTTCGAGTTCCCGAATGATTTCCATGCACCGCACTTTGGGACACCCGGTAATCGTGCCGCCGGGAAACACGGCTCGGATTAGCTGTCCCGGCGTCAGGTCGGGGCGCGCGGTGCCGGTAACATTCGAAACGATATGGTGCACATGGCTGTAGGACTCAACGACCATGTGTTCATCGACATGCACACTGCCGCCGACGCAAACACGACCAAGGTCGTTGCGTTCGAGGTCGATCAGCATAATGTGTTCTGCACGTTCTT
The DNA here is from genome assembly GCA_030746435.1 of Gammaproteobacteria bacterium. Classification (GTDB taxonomy): domain Bacteria; phylum Pseudomonadota; class Gammaproteobacteria; order Steroidobacterales. The sequence goes on from JASLMV010000008.1 coordinate 3,503, forward strand.
TAGGATGAGTCAGAAGCTCCTGCTTCCTGGCCTCCAGCTGCTCCGGCGCCTCGGTGCGCGGGCGGGTGCCGGCGATCGGCCGGGTATCGATCCGCCGGCCGCTTTTCCGGACCAGCCGTTCAGGCGATGAGGACAGCAAAACGAAATCGGGGTGCTGAACAAGGCCCGCGAACGGGGCCGGATTGGTTTCCCGTAACCGCGCATAGATGTCGATAGCCCGCGCACCCGGCTGCAGGTTGCCGCGCCAGCTGCGTGAGAGATTGGCCTGGAAAATATCGCCGGCGCGAATGTATGCCTTGGCCTTGTTAACAGCGGCGAGAAAGCGTTCGGGGGCATCCTCGTCAAGAACACCCGCGGACGTTGCCAGGGGCGCCGCACTCGTAACCGCATCCAGATCTGTCCACATTACGGTGATCAAATGCGCGTGCGATGCTTCGGCAACCGCAATAATCTCCCGGCGCTCGTGGTCTACGATCATTGCGGCCGCAATCCGGGTTGCGAACGCAACGGGTACGGACGGATCGGTCTCGAGCCCGAGCCCCGGCTCTACCTCCCCTGCCAGTTCATAGCCGAGGTACAGGAACCAGCCGCCCGTAAACGGCAGATGGGCCAGTTCTTCGCCCGGACCCGCCCAGTTGCGCAGCTCGCTGGCCCACCACTTATCCAGCGAGCCCAGGAAACCGTCGGCCCTGCAGGCATCGGGTCCGTCAAGTTTGCCCGGGCTGCCCAGGTTCAATGTTTCACCAGGGAACGCAAACAGGATGTCGAAACGTGCCAGCGACGGCGCCGAAGCGACGCTTTGTAACAGATAAGGATAACGTTCCGGGTTGAGGCGGCTTAAGTCCGCCAGGTCCGCATACCCGCTGCGGCGACTGATGCTGTAAGCACCGGACCGGGACTGGCTATACCTGTCAGCCGCCGTGTTCACCAGCACCGTCAGGTGTAGCGTTTGAAAAGCAGGCTGCCGTTCGTGCCGCCGAAACCAAACGAATTAGAAATCACCATGTTGAGCTCCGCATCCCGGGCGGTATTAGGCACGTAATCCAGGTCGCAGTGTTCTCCCGGCTCATCCAGGTTAACAGTCGGAGGAATTACCTGCTCGTGCAGCGCCAGGATACTGAATACGGCCTCTATGGCGCCCGCTGCGCCCAACAGGTGACCGGTGGTCGACTTGGTCGAGCTGACCGCGAGCCTGGTCGCATGATCGCCAAAGGCCGACTTGAGTGCGCGGGTTTCCGCCACGTCGCCCAGCTGCGTCGAGGTGCCATGTGCGTTGACGTAATCGACCTCCGATACATCTATACCCGCGTCCTTCATTGCAGCTTCCATGCAACGCGCCGCGCCGTCGCCATCTTCCGGCGGCGCAGTTATATGGTAGGCGTCCGCACTCATGCCGAAACCGGAGAGCTCGGCATAGATCGTCGCGCCACGTGCCTTTGCATGTTCAAGCTCTTCCAGGAGCAGGCAGGCACCGCCGTCACTCAGCACGAAACCATCGCGGTCTTTATCCCATGGCCGGCTGGCCGCTTCCGGATCGTCGTTGCGAGTCGACAACGCCCGTGCCGAACAGAAACCGCCTATCCCCAGCACCGTCGTTGCGTGCTCGGCGCCTCCGGCAATCATGATATCGGCGTCGCCATACGCGATGGTGCGACCCGCAATACCGATACAGTGTGTCGATGTTGTGCAGGCTGTCACGAGGGCCAGGTTTGGCCCGCCCAGGCCATACTCGATAGATACATGGCCGGAGATCATGTTAATGATGCTGCCCGGAACAAAAAACGGCGATATGCGCTTCGGGTTGTTGTCCGATTCGATGTACTTGGCGTAATTACCCTCGATCGTGCCAATACCGCCTATGCCGGAGCCCATCGCAACGCCGATGCGGTTGCGGTTAGCGTCGCTGATTTCGATCCCGGAACTCTCGACCGCCTCGCGCGCAGCGGCAATGCCGTAGTGCATGAAGATGTCAATTTTGCGGGCTTCTTTGGGCGCCATATATTCGGATATATCGAAATCCTTGATGGTGCCCGCGAAACGGGTACTGAAGCGCGACGCATCAAAACCGGTAATCGGGCCGACACCGCTCTTACCTTCGACTGCGTTCGTCCACGCGGTTTTTGTATCGTTACCGACGGGCGAAATAGTACCCAAGCCAGTAACGACGACACGTCGCCTGCTCATGGTTGGTATCCCGCTTTTATTGCCTGCCGTCTGGCCAGCTCAGAAGCTAGCCGCCGCCGGAGTTCTTATTGATGTAATCGATCGCCTGCTGAACCGTGGTGATCTTCTCGGCTTCCTCGTCCGGAATCTCGGTCTCAAATTCTTCCTCGAGCGCCATGACCAGCTCCACCGTATCGAGCGAATCCGCCCCAAGATCATCGACAAAGGAAGATTCATTTTTGACTTCTTCCCCTTTTACACCGAGTTGCTCGGCGACGATGTTTTTTACTTGCTCTTCAATGTTGCTCATAGTCTTCTAGTGCCCTCTGGAGGATCAAGCTGGTCATAACATAACGGATGGCTGCGTATTCTAAGGGACGCGGCATATTGTGGGAAGTCTGGTTTCCACCTAAATGGCAAGCCCGTGCCCGAAGGCTCAACCCCTTGCAAGACGGAGATTTCCGGCCGCCGACTCTAAATCATGTACATTCCGCCGTTAACGTGCAGCGTTTCGCCCGTAACGTATGCCCCGGCGGAAGAGGCAAGAAACAGCACGGCACTGGAAATGTCCTCGGTCCGTCCCAGCCGGTTCAGCGGTATCTGCCTGACCAGTTCATCCCGCTGCGTGTCTTCGAGCGCCTCCGTCATGTCCGTCTGGACAAACCCCGGGGCGACAACATTGACCGTGATGCCGCGCGACCCGACTTCACGTGCCAGCGATTTGCTGAAACCGATAATGCCGGCCTTCGCGGCCGCGTAGTTGGCCTGGCCCGCATTCCCCATAACGCCGACTACCGAGGCAATACTAATAATTCTCCCGCCCTGCGCTTTCATCATCCCGCGCAGGCAGCACTTGGACAGGTGATAAAGGCCGGTCAGGTTGGTCGCTATCAGGTCATCCCATTCCGCGTCTTTCATACGCAGCAGCAGATTATCCCGGGTTATGCCCGCGTTATTGACGAGTATGGTGACAGCGCCTTCAGCGCCCGTTATTTCTTTCACCAATACAGCCGAAGCCTCGCGGTCGGCAACGTCCAGAACAGCACCCCTGCCGTTGGCGCCGGCCCGGGCCAGCCGCTCACCGATCTTCCCGGCACCGTCTTCACTCGTGGCCGTGCCTATTACAATCGCCCCGGCCGCAGCAAGATCGTCCGCAATGGTTGCACCGATTCCACGCGAAGCACCCGTGACCAGTGCTACCTGGCCTTCGAGCGAGAACCGGTCATTTAAAAGAGTTTGCTCGGACATGCGCTGTCCCTGGTTGAAAATATGCTATCGGAGGCAGCCCTTGTAGCTGCGCGCCCGGATTATACCCGCTGTCCTGCGTTACGGAACGGCCGATTACCCAGCGCAAACAGAACCGGAAACCGAGCCGGCAGCCACGATAGACGGCGCTATAGCCTTGGTGTTTTTACTATAATTTTTAGTGGTTTATTCCATATACCTAGTGAATAATTTATAATCTGCCGCCTGTCCGGTTGCGCGTTACCCGCGGTCTGGCAGTATCCGCGCGCAAGGCAGGACGCCACCTGCATTCCAGTAGGAAAGACGATGCAACGCTTCAAAGCAGTTAGAAAAGGATTACAACGAGGCTTCACGCTGATCGAAATCATGGTCGTCGTGATTATTTTGGGAATCCTCGTCAGTCTCATCGCACCCAATGTATTTGGTGTGCTGGACGACGCCGAAGTCACCGCAACCCGAATCCAGATCCGCAACCTGAGCGTTGCACTGGACACCTATCGCATGAACCACTCGCGCTACCCGACGACAGAAGAAGGGCTGGAACTTCTTATCGAGCCGCCGGGGCGCGACCGGGGTTATATCGATTCGATTCCGCGCGACTCCTGGAATAACGAGTTCGAGTACCGCTCGCCCGGCGAACGCGGCGACTACGACCTCTATTCCTATGGCCGTGACGGCCAGGAAGGCGGCGAGGGACTGGACGCCGACCTCGGTAACTGGGCCGACGAATAATTCGGGGCCGCAGCGGAACTCCGTGATGCGCCCTCCCCGCTACCCTGCTTGGCGCCGTCTTTCGGGTGGTTTCACCCTGCTCGAACTGGTCGTCGTGATCGTCGTTATCGGCGTGCTGGTCTCCATCTTTACGCTGTCGTTCGGCTCGTTTACCGAGGACACAACGGACGAGCATGCCCGCCGACTGGAAGCGCTGCTAACGCTGGCCTTCGAAGAAGCCGGTATCCAGGGACGGGAGCTCGGGATTCGCTTCTACCAGCACGGTTACGAGTTTTCGGTCCGGGACAGCTATTTGGACAAGAACGGCAACCAGGCCTGGGCCTGGCTGCCACTGGACAATGACCAGTTACTGAAACCCCGGGACCTCGGCGAGGAAATCCGGGTCGAACTCGAAATCGAGGGCAGGGAAATCATCCTCGAGTTCGAACGCAGCACGGACATCTTTGCGGATGAAAACGAAGCAGACACCGACCAGGAGGTCGATGCCGGGGAAGCCCAGCGCTACCGGCCACACGCTTTCCTGCTCTCGAGCGGCGATGTCGAGCCGCCCTTCCAGGTGCGCATCCGGCCGGCCTTCGCCTCGAAGGGTATCGTTCTGGACGTAAAACCCGAGGGCACCGTTGAGGTGACTCCCGATGAATACTGAGAGACAGGCCACGGGCTTCACGCTCGTCGAAGTGCTGGTTGCGCTGGCGGTGGTCGTCGTCGCATTCATGGCCATGTACGGCAGCCTCCAGCAAATGGTCGGTGCCGCCATACTGATGCAGGAGAAAACCTTCGCAAGCTGGGTAGCCTTCGACGAGATCACGAAGATGCGCATCAACGGGGATTTCCCGACAGGCGAAAAAAGCCAGGGCGAAGCCGAAATGGCCGGTGTGACCTGGCTCTATTCCATGGAATTTAACAAGCGCAGTGACGACATACTGCAGGTAATCGTGCGGGTAACGACCGAGGACGAACCCGGCCGCGAAGTCGCCCTAGCCACCGGCGTGTTGTACCGCCCCCCGCAAAATACGCCGTCTGGTCCGCCGGGGCAGCAACCCAGTAACGGCAAGAACGAAAACTCCGGCAAGCTCATGATGAAGGCCGGCGCAACCGACGGCAGCCTGGTCGAAGTACCCGGGGAAACGGATGACGGGATCCAGAGATAGTGGTTAGCCCCCTGAAACGGATATCCGCGGGCTTCACGCTGATCGAACTCCTGGTCGCGATGGCGATATTCGTGTTCCTGGCCGCGGCCATGTACGGCGGCACCCAGTACATCATGTTGCAGCGGGAAATCATGCTGGTACGCCAGGGTGAACTGGAATCCCTGCAGCGTACGGTGCGGTATCTGCAAACCGACCTCACGCAGGCCTTCCCGCGCGATGTGCGCGATGAACTCGGCCGCGACCGCCTGCCCGCAATGTTTACCGACCCCGCCAATGACATCGCGTTGCGGCTGAGCCGGGACGGCTGGCGCAACCCGGCCGAATTCAAGCGCGGCACGCTGCAGAGGGCGCAGTACCGCTACGACGAAGACGACAATATCCTCTACCGGGATTACTGGCCGGTGATGGACCGCGTGCTCGGGATGGAGGCACGTGAACAGGAAATCCTGACCGGCGTCGAGGAATTCGACATCGAGTTCCTCGACGAGGATAGCGAGTGGCAGCAAAGCTGGCCGCCCGCCGATTCGAAAAGCACCCTGCTGCCCAAAGCCGTGCGCTTCCGCTTCCTGCTCGATTCCTACGGCGAAGTGATTCGTGTAGTCGAGGTGGCAGGATGATTAACAAGCTGCCGCACAGAATCGCAGCACCGCAAAGAAAGCAGCGCGGCGTAGCGCTGGTAACCGCGATCCTGCTGGTCGCACTAGCGACGGCTATCGCGGCCAAGCTCTCGTGGGACAGCCATCTCAGTATGCGGCGCACGGAAACGCTGCTCGCCCAGGAACAGGCGCGGCTGTTCGCGCTCGGCGCGGAAGCCGTAGCAATAGAGGCCTTGCTCGATGACAACAACCCCAACGCAGACTTTTATATCAGTCCCGCCGACGGTGAAGACTGGGCCGTTCCGATCGAACCCGTCACTATCGGTATCGACGACCTGGTGCTCGGTGAGATGAAGGGCTGGCTGGAGGACGCGCACTCACGGCTGAACCTGAACAACCTCGTCAAGCCGGCCCCTGGCGGCGGACCCGACCAGATCGCTATCGACCAGTTCGACCGGCTGTTTGCCGACCTGAAAATCGACCGCCGGATCCTCGACAATATCGTGGACTGGATCGACGACGATACGGTGCCCTACCAGTTCGGCGCCGAAGACGGTTCTTATACTTCGCTCGAGGTACCGTTCCGGCCTGCCAATAATTATTTTCTCAGTGCGAGCGAGTTGCGCGCGGTACACGAGGTCGACGAAGATGTTTATGCCGTGCTCAAGGACTACGTAACGGCATTGCCGCCGGGCTGGTGCGGCACGGGAGCAGGAATTTCGGTAACGGCGGTAAACCTGAACTTTGCGTCGGCCCCTGTCATCCAGGCGCTGGACCCCAGCATCACCGAATCGCAGGCGGAAGTCTGGACCGAGGAAGCGGAAAACACGGCTTTTCTGAGCATTAGCGAAATAGGCGGGCTGCCGGAGAATGTCAAGGCGGGCGGTTATGCGGACGTCAAAAGCAGCTGTTTTGAGTTGCGGGTCCTTGTCAACATTGGCAGTTCCGTGTTGTCTATGTACAGTTTGCTGGACCGTTCCGCGTCAAGCGGTGTCGTCACCCGTATACGCTCCTACGGTATAGAGTAGAAATGGCTGAATCACTGGTAATAAGGCTGCCCGACGCGAGTACCGGCCCCGCCGAATGGGTGGTCGTGGATGACTCCGGCGCGCGCGTCAGTGACCCTGGCCGCGGTAGTCTTAACGAAGCAAGCGTACTCACGGAAAATCGCAAGGTTATCGTCCTGGTTCCTGCGACCCGCGTGTTACGCCTCAGCGCGGACGTACCCCTGAGGTCGGTGGCCAAGATACGCCAGGCGCTGCCCTTCGCCCTCGAAGAACAGCTGGCGGGCGATGTCGAAGCACAGCACTTCGCCTGTGAAAAACGCAACGAATCCGGCCTGATCCCTGTTGCGGTCGTCGCAACCGAACTCATGGAACAATGGGTGGATACATTTGCCGAAAATGACATCAAGGCAGACGCAGTATTTGCCGAGAGCGACGGCATCGCAACGGTACCTGCAACGATATCGGTCTACGTCGATGACGACAGCTTCATCATTCGTGACACCGCGGGCGACATCACCGTGGCCGATGCCGCCTCCATGGATGTCGTGCTCGACCTGTTACTCGAGCAGCAAACGGGTGAACTCGACGATGAAGAGGACGATGTTTCGATCCCGCCCGTAAATTTGCTGATCTATTGTTCGGCGTCTGCGCACGAACAGCACCAGGAATACTGGGAACGGCTGCGTATGCGTGCCGAGAACCTGGACATCAAGATACTCGCCGAGGGCGCGTTGCCGCGCATGGCCGGCGAAGTAGTCATGAACCGCGGCGTTAACCTGCTCCAGGGCAAGTACGCAAGAAAGGTGGAGTTAGGCGCCCACTGGAAACGCTGGCAACCCGCTGCAACTTTACTTGCCGCATTTGTGCTGCTGGTCCTCATTTTCCAGGGCGCCAGTTACTTTCAACTCAGCCGGCAGGAAACGGCGCTGGACCAGGCAGCCAGCAGCGTCCTGAGCGCAACCTTCAACAATATCGGCGAAGTTGCCGACCCGTGGAACGAACTGACTTCAAGGCTGGGAACCGCAAGTCCCGAAGCAGTCGTCAGTGGCCCTGGCTTCGTCGAGGCGCTTGAAGCCCTGTCGATTGCTTTCGCCGAAACACCCGGCATAAAGATGCAGACGATGAGTTTCCGCGGCGGCGTAGTCGACATGCAACTGGTTGCCCCGAACGTGGATGCCCTGGATCAGTTGCGCCAGCTTGTTAGCGGGCCGGGTAAATTTACGGCCGAGATTCAGTCAGCCAATCCAAAAGACGACGCGATAGAGGGCCGGATGCAGATCATGGCGAGCAAGCAATGATTATCCAGGAGTGGTTCGAGCAACTGGCGCCGCGGGAACGCATTATGGTTTCTGCGTGCGGGATCGTGATTGTTATTGCCCTGCTCTGGATAGCCGTAATTCAGCCCATTTTTGCCGGTAGTGCCCGGCTCGAAGCACGGGTGGAGGAAAAGCAGGCGCAGCTCGCCAACCTGCAGGAACTGGCCAGCCAGGTAAGTCCCGGACAACCGTCTCAGCGCCGCACGGTGCAGGGTCGCAACGAGTCGATCGTCGTCATCATCGACCGCACCACCCGCAACCGGCAGCTCGCCGCGTATCTAAAACGCAATCAACCCGAAGGAGATACCGCGGTGCGTCTGCGGCTCGAAGGCGCTCCGTTCGATGCGATCGTCGAATGGATCGGTGAGTTGCAACAGACCTACGGAATGACGGCAGTAACGGCGAATATGGACCTGGCCGGTTCCGGCCGCGTTAACTGCACCCTGTTGTTAAGCCGGGCGACAGGTTAACGCATGGATAAGCACAAGAAACTTGCCGGTGCAGTCCTGGCCCTGGCGCTGCTGTTTGCGGTTCGCATGTTTCCTGCACACGTCGCGTTTGCGATCGTTACGCCGGCCGAGGTCACCGGATTCGGGATCAACGGCACCGTGTGGCAGGGAAGCGCCCGGATTATTAACGCGGGGGGCCAGCAGTTCCGCAACACGGAATGGGACCTTGCTTTGTCGCGCCTTTTTATCGGGAAGTTCGGCGGTGATTTCAAAACCCGCTGGGGTGACGGCTTCCTGGAGGGCTTCGGCACGCTAAGCATCCTGGGAACTATCGCGCTTACAGAATCGCGCGCGAGCTTTAATGCGGCATCTCTTGAATCCGTTATTGGCATTCCGCGCGTCGGTGGTCAGGTCAGCCTGCAACTCGAGGAACTCGAGGTGAAGGAAAACTGGCCGCACCGCCTGGTCGGCACCGGGGAGATACGCAACTTCTCCAGCCCGCTGATGGGCCAGGGTGAAGCCGACATCATTGGCAACCTGTCCCTGGATTTCGATACGGGCACCGAAACCGACGTCAACGCCATTACCGGCAAACTTGCAGACATGGGTGGCCCGCTCGAGCTCAAGGGCACACTTCTGCTGCGACCGCCGGGCAGTTACACGCTGAAGGCAAGGGTGAAAGCACGCGACAGCGCGCCGGAAGCGTTAAAGAAAAACCTGGAGTTCCTGGGGGCACCGGAAAGCGACGGGATGCGAATCTTTCAACTCGCCGGATCTATTTAGTCGCCCTGCCCGACCTCCCTGAACACACCCAGCAACGGAAAATACAAAGCCGTGCGAACGGTTCGTTCCGGTTCGAGCAGCTGCATGGCGTTGCGGTAGTTAGCCAGTTGCGGCGCGTAGCGCTCGACCTCTGAATCGATAAAATCTTCGAGACCCCCACCCTCGTGCGCACTGCTTTTGTAGTCGATGATCCAGCGAATGCCTTCCGCGTCGACGAAAGTTCGGTCGATCACGTAAGACTTCAGCCTGTTCTCCCGAAAAAGCGAAACCGGGTACTCCGCAGCTGCCGTTTCGTAATCGCCGCCAAGTATCCAGCGCCCTTTCTCATCATCCAGTATTTGCCGCAAGGCCGTTTCGACCCGGTCGACACTGTTGTCAAGCTCAGGTTCCGGAACCTTTTCCGAGAGCAGCATATTTGCGAATACAGGCCGCAGCGCCTGCAAGCGTTCCGCGTCAAATTCGCCAATACCCTCTTCCGCTATGCGCTGTAACCAGGCATGCACGACCGTGCCGATATGCTTGGCCACTGGGCTGACCCAGTCATAGCTGACAGGCCGCATTTCGTCGTCGACAGCGACCGGTGCGGGCGGGCGATATTCCTCCGGCGCGGCGGGCACCTCCCAGCCCTCACGGTAGCGGCGGATACGCGGCGCCAGCCAGGCATCCGGTTTCGGCTCGGTACCGGGCGCACCCCCAAGATGCTGGTGTCCTTCGCCGATCGCGGGCCACAGGTGTTTCAGCAGGGAATCCGCTGCCGGCTGCGCGACACCTTTCTCCGGATCCACTTTAAGGCCGAAAAACAGATGCAGTCGCTTACGCGCACGTGTCGTGGCTACGTAAAGCAAACGTGCTTGCTCATTCTCATCCTGCTCCGCGTTCAGCCGCCGGGCCAGTTCGAATATGCCGTCCTTTGCATCGCCCATGCGTTCCACCGGCGCGATTACAAGGCCCGGTGAGCCGTCGTCCTGCACCACTTCCTGCCAGGCGAGCACCGGTTTCTTGTCACGCTGCCGACCGGCCTCCAGCGCCGGCAATATCACCGTATGAAACTGCAAGCCCTTGGCTTTATGAATAGTCAGCAGGTTGACGCGCGCATCCTGCTCTTCAACTTTAAGCCTGTCTTTGATGAGTCCATGCAGGTCAAAAGCGTCGGCGCAATCGCCACCGGTGTCGAACTGGTCGAGCGCCGTGAAAAAGGCAGACGCACGCTCGAGATCGACGTCCTCTTCGAGGAACGCGGGGCCGCCGAGCTCTACCCACACGCCCTCCACCACATCACGCAGAGGCAGCGAGCCGCGCCGTGCGAACACGGGTGCGAGCACGGACTTAAGACGCTCGACCCGGCCTCTGCCGTCCGCCGATAGCGCGGCAATAGTTTCAGATTTGTTAAGCAAATCCCAGATACAGGCCTTCCTGTCGCTGCCGGCCAGGGCTTCCAGATCAGCGAGACTCAGGCCGCACCAGGGCGCCCGCAACAAACCCAGCCAGGCCGTGCGATCTCCCCGGTGGCTTAGCGCCCGCGTCAGGCAGAGTAAATCCTGCACCACCGGCGATTCGACCGGGTTTTCCAGCCCCGTACCGGCAAACCGGATATTCTGCTTGCGCAATTCGTTAACGATCAGTGCAGCCTGCCGGCGGCTGCGCACGAGAATGCCGATGTTTTCTTTCGGCCACTGTTCGAGCGTTCGGGCGACCAGCGCCACGACCTGTTTGGCCTCGTCCACGCGGGACGGTTTTATAAGCGCATGTTCTTCGACTACAGCCGCAGCATCTTCGACGCGCGCGGCGGCCCCCGGTGCATAACTGACGGCACCGCTCGTCAGGTCATCGACAGCCGGCATGACCCGGGCGAATACCGTGTTTACCCAGTTCATGATTTCCGGGTCGGAACGGAAATTCGTTTCCAGAGTAATGCTCTGCAGATCGAGGTTTGGCAGGCCGTCACGCTGCAGCTCCATGAACAACCCGACTTCTGCTTTGCGGAAACGATAAATGGACTGCATCGGGTCGCCGACGACGAACAGCGTGCGGCCGTCGCCTTCCTGCCATCCGGCCGTCAGCGACTTGACGAGTTTGAGCTGCGCCGACGACGTATCCTGGAACTCATCGATCAGGATGTGCCTGATACGGAAGTCCAGCCGCAGGGCCAGGTCCGTCGGCATATCGTCTTCATCCACCAGTGCGTTAATCGCGCTCTGCGCCACGGCCGTGTAGTCGGATTCGCCACGTTCATCGAACACCACAAAGAGTTCGGCAGCCGCCTGTCGCAAAACGTCGAGCAGAGCCTCCAGCGTTTCCCACTGTTCTTCCCCGTAACAGGGAGCGGGTAACTCGCGGACGAGACCGAAGGTCTCTTTTACAGCTGATCCCGCCAGCGACCCGAACAGTTCGACAGCGCGGTCCTTGTATTTTTTTTGAGGTCCTTTGCCGGGAGGGAATCCCTGTCTTGCGTTTACCGTTTTGCGAATACCGCCATCCTGTTTCAGCAGAAATTCGGCTAGCAACCTCCAGGCGTTGAGATTATCGGGCACGGGTTCGGGGAAGCCGACCGCTTCGGCAACGGCCGACCATGGACTGTCAGGGTCAGCTGCAAAGAGATTGGTCGCGGCAAAAGCGGCCAGTTTAAATATTTCCTTGCGTTGCGAATCGTTAAGGCTCGCATAGGCCGCCCGCAAATCCCGCGTAACGAGGCCATGAAGAACCCGTTCCAGTTCCGCGCGCAATCCGCCGGAACTCTTCGCCGCCTGCATATCGACGACAAAGCCGAGCCATTGGTCGCGGCGCTCGAGCATGCCCGCCAGCAGCCGCACGACGAGGTCGCCGCGGTTGTCCAGGTGCAGCAGCAGGCTGCGTACTTTCGCACCGGTATCGTTGTCGGCACCCGCCTGCTCCACGGCCCTCTGCGCAGCCAGCCGGTAAAGCTCTACCGGGGTTTCACTGACGGTCGTGGTGCCGCCCCCGCCCAATAACGGAGCCGTTGCGCTGAGCCACGCGTTGGCCGAGTCGATAGTGCGCACGCGCAGCCGCGCCGGGTAGCGGGCAAGCTGCCAGCCGCTGTCCTTGTCACGTTCAAGTACCGTGTTTGCCAAATCGATGGTCTCAGGCAGCCGCTTATCTTTTCCGGGCGGCGGATACATCGCGTCGAGAATCCGGTTGCGCATTTCTGCCGCGGCCTTGCGCGTAAAAGTGACCGCGAGTATTTCTTCGGGGTACTCGACCGCTGCAAGCAGGCGCAGATAACGCTGGGTCAGGAGTTCCGTTTTTCCCGAACCGGCCGGCGCCTGAATAACGAAAGACTTGTCGGGCAGTAACGCCTGTTCGCGCAGGTGCTTGTCAGTAATGCGCGCCTGATCGACCTCACCCATTGTTGCCATCCTCGTCGGCGTAACCCGGCAACTCGCAAACCCGGGTCAGGACTGCAAACTGCCCTCTCGCAAGGTCGTCATGCTTCGGGTTAATACTGCAATTGCCGTCGGCAAACTCATCTGCAAGTGACAACAGACATGCCCTCCATGCGTCCACCAGCGCTTCCCAGCTCTCGAGCTTCGCGCCTTCGCCGTCCGTAAATTTGTGGTGCAGCCTGTCGACAGAGATAAGCCCGTCGATTTCAACAGCCGTATCTGCGAGACCGTCGTACTGCACATCGTGTGCCGACAGTTGCGCGAACGCGATACCGCTGACGGGCTTACCGACGAAAGTGGCATACACAGGTAACTGCATGTCACCGGGCTTGCCCGGATTCCAGCCGCCCTTAGCAACCTGCCCTGTTTTGTAATCCACGACCAGCAAGGAACCGTCTGCCAACCGGTCGAGCCGGTCCAGCTTCAACCCGACCCTGAGCGGCCCGACAGTAACCTCTTCGTCTTCTTCCGACTGCAGGACCTCGAATTCGCCGCGCTCCTGATCCAGGAAAATGAATTCAATGAGCTGGGGCAAGATTCGCTGCGTTTCCAGGTCCGCTACCGTGCGCATGAACGGCCGCCGCATGCCGGGCAATTCCCGCATGCGCTTTGCCAGCAATTCGTTCAGGCAATCCGCCAGTTCTTCTTTGGTCAGGCCGGCCAGCGCCTTCGACGACCGGTAAAGCCGGTAGAAATCCTCGAGCACGCGATGCGCGAGACTGCCTCTTTGCTTGTAACCGATGCCGGTGACCGGTTCGTCGATTTCTTTCGCGCCGAGGCGCAACTCCAGGAAGGCTCTGAACGGACAAGTTGCCTGCAGGCGAAACAGCGCGGTACCCCCGCCCGCCCGCGCGCCTTCCTGCCACGCCTGCGGGCGGTCGTCATCGAGCGTGTCGACCGCGGCACTCCCGAACATTCCGTCACGCCAGAGCGGCTCGTGCCAGCCGCCGGCAGCTTCTGCCTGCGGTATGCCGCTAATGAGGTCGCTGACATGCAGGCTTTTGCCGTCACGCATGGCCGCCCAGCTAAACACCGTCTCCGGACTGCTGTGTCTTAAGCGCGTAATAAGCGCAGCGGCGTATTCGAGTTCCAATTGCGGCGTGCTGCGCGGCATTCCGCAGCGGCGTTGCAGGCCGAATGGCAGCAGGGGATTCAGGGTCGCCGGCCGTGGCCAGTCCTCTGCGGCCATGCCCGTAACCCAGAGCCGGTCAAATTCGTGGCCCGCCGCCTCGAGGATTCCCATAACCTGCACCACGCCGCTGCCCGCTTCCGGCTGGTACAGACGAACGGCGGCCAGGTTACCAAGCAATACCAGGGCAGCTTCCCGGTCGATCTCGCCACAGATCCGTGAACAGTCCGTAAACTCCCGGAGCAGTTCGTGCCACGCTTCGAGTTCCTGGTGTGCTACGGAATCGAGACTTTCATCCCCCGGCCACTGAACTGCTTCGAGCAATCCGGATATGAATTGAGCCCACGCGGCCGGCGTTCTGTGGCTCGTGTCGCTGCCGGCTTCGAGTACCGCAACCAGCAGTTCACCGAAACCCGGTGCATAAGCCTCCGCAAACACCTTTGCATCACGCACCGCAAACCTCGCCCCGAGGCGATCACGCAGGCGCAGGTCCAGCAAAGCGCGTGGGCCGGCTTCCTTGCGCCCGCCACCGAGGAACGGCGTCCGCAGCGCCAGGCTAAAGCGCTGGTAGTCGACACTGTTCTTCAGTAAATGCAAAAGATTGAGGGCAGCCGTGACACGCGGCTGCTGGTCGAGCGGCTCGCCGTATGAAAAATTCACCGGTAATTCATAACCGTGGCGGGTACGCCAGTCCGGACAAAACACATCCATAAAGACGCGCCGTGCCTCCGCTGCGCGCGCGTCCAGATCTGGAACAATCACACATACATCCAGCGCGGAGTCGGCCTCTACCTGGCCGCGGGCCCACCTTGCCGCCGCTTCCAGTTCGGCAGCTTCGCAGGAACACTGCACCCGTTGCTCACTGCCGCCGCCCGGCTGCGGCTCGGCGCTGATCGTGACTGCTACGCCGCGCGCCGCGAGCGCGTCCCTGAGGCTTCCCCGGGTCGGAGTCCATGCATCGAAACCCGCGAATACCAGTGGGGGCAGTGCATCGAACAGGCCGGCGTCGATATCTTCGCGCAGCACCGCAGGTAACATCCGGATATCGACCCAGCCGGCTGCAGCACAACGGTCGCGATACTGGTTGAACCAGCGCAGAAAGAGTTGCTGATCGGGGGACAGGCCGGCCTCGACCCACTCGGGCGCGGCCAGCTCGTCCCAGTCACAGAGGATTGCCCATGCTTTTTGCGCGAGTCCGGCAGACGGCCCGGCGGCGCGCTGATCGCCCCTTACGATCACTTCCCATAAGACATGCGCGTCGGTCTCGCCGAGGAACTGCAGGTGCGCCGCCCGGCCTTGCGAGAGTTGGGATATCGCCCAAAGCCTCGCAAGCCATGCTTTCCAGCTGAGCACTTCCGGCGAGGGCCACGCCTGCAGCCCTTTGGCGAGTCGGGAACGGCCGTAAGCGAGGGCAAGGTTGCGGGCCAGACGGTTGTTCGCGGTGACGACGGTGGCACCGGATTCGAGCGCGTCCAGTAAGGGCCCGTACATTAACTTACTTTATAGGTATATATTATAAACAACTGTTTTTATTAAATTAATAATCTTAACCCAGGACCTCGTGCATCCGCCGGAACACGTCTTCTATGACCTGGGCCTCCGGCAGGATCGTGATCCGGAAATAGTTGTTGTAGTCAACGTTGAAACTGGAACCGGGGGCGATCAGTACATGCTGCGACTCCAGCAACTCCAGCGCAAATTCATGGTCGTCGAAGTCCGGCAGTTTATCCCGGTTGGCACCGATGAACGCATACATCGAGCCGCCTGGCGTCACCAGGCTCAGGTATTCGCTTGCGGCCACGCCATCGATCACGGCCTTGCGCGACTCGTACAGGCGACCGCCCGGCCGGACCAGTTCCTTGAGGCTCTGGTAACCGCCCAACGCCGTCTGCACGCCCCACTGCCCCGGCACATTACTGCACAGGCGCAGCGATGCGAGCAGGTCAAGGCCGTGCAGGTAATCTTCGGCCAGCTCGTTCGTGCCGCTAAAGGCGACCCACCCGACCCTGAAACCGCAGGCCCGGTATACCTTGGACAAGCCGCTGAAGGTTCCGCACAGCGTATTCTTTACAAGCGGTGCTATGGGGACGAACTCGGCATCGTCGTAAACCATCCCGTCGTAGATCTCGTCGCTGAATATCACCAGGCCGTGCTGCTCGGCCAGCGCGACCATCGTTTCAAGTGTTTCGCGCGTATACACAGCCCCGGTCGGATTGTTGGGATTAACGATGACCAGCGCCCGCGTACGGTCGGTTATCAACCCGGCCAGGGTGTCGAGGTCCGGCTGAAAGTCGTTTTCAGGCGGGCACGGGTAATGCACCGCTTTGCCGCCATTCAGCGTGACCGCGGCCGTCCACAACGGGTAGTCCGGACTGGGTATCAGTACCTCGTCATCGGTATTCAGCAGGGCTCGAAGGGCCAGGTCGATGAGCTCGCTGACGCCGTTGCCGATAAACACGTGTTCGGCTGTGACGTTCATGACCCCACGCTCCTGCTGCTGCATGACGACAGCTTCGCGGGCCGGGAAAATGCCTTTCTCGTGGCAGTAAGCCTCGCTCGCCGGCAGGTTCTCGATCATCGCCATGCGCATGGTCTCTGGCGTACGAAAACCGAACAGCCCCGGGTTGCCGATATTCAGGGAAATAATCTCAAAGCCCTGGCGCTCCATTTCGTGCGCGCGCTGCGCAAGCTGTCCGCGAATTTCGTAGCGGACCTCGTGCAGGCTCTTGCTGGTTTCTATTTGGGCGCTCATCGATATTCCGTCAGGCCGCATCCGGGGCGAACTCATGGTAAACGCCTTTGGCCATATTCAGCAGACAAGCAGCAATGGTAGCGATTATGAGCAACGCCGCAATGACCAGGAACGGCTGCAGGTAGCCCCCGGTGGTGCCGACGAGGATACCGGTCAGCACCGGCCCCATCGCACCGCCAAAGGTATCCAGAACGTTTATCGCACCAAGGATTTTGCCAAGCGCCAGCATGCCGAATAAATCGGCGGCAAGCACCTGTATAAGCGTGTAGATGCCACCCCAGCCGAAACCGAACAGCGACAGCCCGCCCCAGACCAGCAGGGCATTTTTGGTAAGCATCGCGCCCACCATCGTGACAATACCGCCCAGCATCATGACAAGGCCGGTCAGCAGAACCCTTTTACGCCCGAAGCTTTCGGCCAGGTAGCCGCTAATGACCTTGCCTACAAGTCCGCCCAGGAACACGATTGACACCGCGGTACCCGCGGACGCTTCGGAATAGCCTTCGCCGCGGAAGAACAGGTAGGTGTGGCCGCTCATGGCCAGGATGCTGTAGAACGTACACATCGCGATGGCGGCCAGCGCCCAGAAGTTCAGGCTTAGCAATGCCTCTTTCAGGGTATAGCCGCTCAGCGGCGGCAGTTCCGACTGCCCGCCCTGGTCCGCTTCGCTTTCCAGCGACGGCGAATCCTTCAGAAAAATCATGAGCAGCGGGATGACCGCCAGCGGTATCCACGCAATCCAGTTAAACACCTGCTGCCATTCGGTCAATGTCATCAGGTACCCGTTCAGCTTGGGGAACGCAGCGTTACCGAGGCTGGTACCAGCAAGAACGATACCGATGGCTAGGCCGCGCTTTTTGGTGAACCAGCCGGACACCAGGTAAATGTTGATCATCAGGCCGCACAGGACCAGCACCAGCCCAAGCAGCGCGGAAACAATGTAGATATCCGTCAATGTGTTGACATCGCTGTACATGAAATTGCCGGCAGCGAGCAGCACCAATCCGCTGAGCAGGAGTTTCTTCGCGCCGACGATGTCGCAGAGCCAGCCGCCGAGCATTCCCAGTACGCCCGCCGTTGCAAACATGATGGACAGCCCGCCCTTGAATGCGCCCAGCGAAATTTCGGTGCCGGTCTGTGCGCCCAGGTGTGCTAATAGCTTTTCATCGAAAACCTGCAGCCCGCCCAGCGTCATGCCCTGGGAAATGAAGAGCACGGCGAAGGCACAGGCCACGATGACCCAGCGGTAGGTGTTTGAATTCTGGATGGCAGACGCCATAAGGCTTCCGGCTCGCACTCTGAATGGCTGACCAACGGGCGATTCTACACGGAACGGCGCAATGCAGCTTGCCGGACTCGCCCTGCAGCGAGGTCTGGGGCATGATTAAGACAAGAAAAAGGTTACCGTCATGCTAAAAGAAATCGCTATCGTCACCATCATCGCTACCAACATTGGCCAGGTTGAGACCGGCTGGGAAAAATTCCTGGGTTACACGGTCGCCGACCGCGGCAGTGTCAGCTCGGAACTCAGCGAACACTGGCAGGCGCCCGAAATGGAAGGCGCCAGGTACATCACCATGCAGCCCGCCAACGGCGCGCCCGTTTATGTGCGCTTCGTCGAGGACGAAACCGCCGCCGGTTACCGGGCCATGACCACGCACGGCTGGAACGCTACCGAACTGTTGGTCAACGATCCCGACCACCTCGCCCGCACGATCGAGGGCCGTTATTTCGAAACGGTGGGCAAACCAAAGGATTTATGGGATGCGCCGGATGCGCCGCGCGCCATGCAGGCTTTGGGTCCCGGCCGGGAACTCCTTTACCTGACCCGCAACAACCGACTGGCCGCAGCTTTGGGGTTGGATGACACGATGCCACCGGTCGAACGCGTGTTCATCATGGTGGTCGGCGGCCCGTCGATGGAAGCGTTCCGGAAGTTTTACGGGGACACGCTGGGACTGGCTGTCGGCGATGCGACGCCCTTCCAGCTGGGCGTATTCGCGAGGATGAACAGCGTCGATGCCGGCATTACCTATCCACTGGCCGTCGTGCCGACCGCACCCGGTTACCTGATCGAACTCGACGAACTGCCGGAGTCACTGCCCGACCGTAAAATTGTGCCGGGCCATCTGCCGCCGGGCATCGCAGTGGTCGGCTTCAACGCGAGTGAGCTCTCGAAGGGCCTGCAATGGCACAGCAAACCGCGCAGCCTGGACGAATTCCCCTACCAGGGGCGCAGGACCGGGATACTGAGAGGCCCCGCCGGAGAGCTGATCGAAGTCATCGAAACCCCTGCTGAAGAATAGCTACGGGACGGCGTCGGTCTGCGCTTCGCTCGGCACAAGCCTGTAAACAACCAGGTAAACGATGATCGAAACCACCAGCCCGAGCAGGGCCGGCACCGTGGTCTCTGCATCGAAAATGATACTGCGCGAATTCATAACCGCGGCAACCGCGCCCACCACGTAACCGGCGATGGCCGCCGGCCGCCATACCGGCAGACGTTGCAATTCATCCGCATGGAATTTGCGCCCCATTACGAAATAGTAGTGCGCGATCACGGGACCAATTAGCGGCGGCACGATACTTGCGAGCAAATTAATCCAGTCAAGAAAGTATGTGTAAATATTCAGCCCCACGATGGTGCCGATCACTCCGCACACGACGGTCATCACCCTGGTCGGGCGTTTAAAAACGCTGCTGGTCTGGATAACCGGTAAGTAAAGGTTTGCATCGCCAGTAGTCCACAACGCCAGGCTCATGCCGATGATCCCGATGTACATGATGACCAGCCCCTGCTCGCGCAGGTAAGTCGTGAAGTCGAAGGTACCTGACACAACGCCACCCAGCGCGCCGACCACCTGCAGGAACCACTGCGCAATGATCATCACGATAAAAGGAATTGCAATTGCGACCCACGCCTTGCGCGCGAAGCGCGTGTACTCGGGCATGACGATGGCGCCGACAATCCACGAGCCGATCACCATGTTCATCGCAGCGAGGAAAGTCAGCGGGTTTTCCGACGCGGCAACCTGGTCCGCCGACATTTGCAGGAACCCGTCCCAGCCGCCCGCCTGATCGATGTTCAGCCACCCGGCGTACAGGCCGACTGCAACCAGCGCCGCAACCGCCGGAATACTGACGAGTTCGAGTCCGCGCACGCCGAAATAGGTCGTCACGGTAAACAAAATTCCGGACGCTATAGCAACTATATAAAAAGTGGTGCTGTCGGAATTGCCTGCCCACGCGGTGCCGAACGCACCGACGATAATGCCCTGCCAGCCAATCAACAATAATGCGATTACCAGAACAGGCACGTAGGCGCCGATCTCGCCGTACACGAGTTTGTACAAAAGTCCGCTGTTGCAGGCGGTTTTGTAGCCGATGTAGCCGATTACCGCACCGATTAGAAAGTTGGCGGTATTACCGGCAAGCGAGGCCTGCACCATGTCAGGCCAGAATACTTGCCCTGCGCCCAGTAATCCGCCCGTGAACAAACCCGTAACCAAAAAACCCCAGCCGAAGGCCAGGGTCAGCAGGGGTCCGGTGCCGCGACGCTGCGACTCATCCAACGGCGTTACCGGGTTATCTTCGCTGTTGCGTTCTGCCTCGGCGTCGTAGGTCCACCATTCGCGGATTTTGTCCGGCATGACTTCGCCCCCCGAACCCAACCTGGTTAAACCAACGTTAACATGCCAACAAACTTTGCAGGAACGGCTTTGTAGGAGCCGCTCCTACAAGTAGCGGTTTGGCCCCCCGCGCAAAACGCTACTCCCCGTCGCCCTGCAACTCAACAAGTTCATAGTAGGTCTGCATATAGCCGCCTATATCACCACGCAGGAACGTGTAATTGCCGTCAGAGGTGCACCAGAGATCGTAATCGGGATGCGGATCCGGCAGACCCGGTGCCGACACCATCTGGAAATGATAGGAATCGAACTCGCCCGCTTCGACGGTAATCTTTTCTTCGCCGACATATTTCACGTGCATGCCGATCTTGAACAACATCGGCCCCGTCGCGCCACGATGGTCGGGCGAGCACAGCAGCATTTCATCCAGTGCCTGCACCTCACCCGGCTTGTCGCGGTCGAACAGTCGCATGTGCCAGGCATCGCAGGCGATCGCGTGGTTCTGGAAAGTCTTTGGCCAGCCATTAGTGTCCATGCGCTGGGTCACGCGGCCTTCGAGTGATGTATAGGTTTCACATTCGATAAAACCGTCGCCCATCCGGAACCAGCCGCTGCCCATGAATTTGTCATCGACAACCAACCGCACGAAACAATCCGTGGGCCGCCAGTCTTTATCCAGACTGTAGGTAGCATCGCGCATCACGTTCGGACGGTCATCGATCTCGCTGTGCACGATAATGGTCCGGCTGCCGTCGCCGAAAGTATTGACCATGAAATACTCGCGGCCGCGAACCTGGCCTTCCCGGCCCTCTTTCTTGCTGGTGTAACGAATGGTGCCGCGTACAGACGAATGATCGCGCTGCAGAATACTGTCGCTCATGTAGCTCTCTTTGTATTGTTCAGGCGCTAAAATCAGCGGGCGCCTATTCTAGCTAATAAGAGGCACATCGAAAATCCATCAGATGTGTATAGAAGTCGACAAATCCTGTGGATTTGCGACATAAATTCCAACTCTAGCCCTCCAGCAGCACTGCGTGGCCGCCGGAGGCCTGTTGTCATTCAATATCCGTTTCGACTTCGGCGCCGGGCGATTCCTCGGCTTTAACGTCCTTGTCGCGAGCTTTGCGGGTCGCCTCGTAGGCCAGGACGGCATCTTCGTCCATGCGCCTTACGTCCATCACCATGTGGCGCTGATCCAGTCTCGAGCCTGTCAACAGGCGCTCGCCCGGACGGCCACAAATACGGTCGCGCCCCGCAAACGCTATGGTGGAGCCAAAATGCCGGCTCGCCGAAGGTGGCGCGATGGTTAACAGGTAGGCGCGTCTTTTAGTGGGTGCATAGATAATCAGTTGTGTCCGGTTGACCGCCACCCAGTTGTTAACATCGCGTACATAGAAACAACCCGTTTTCAGGCCCTCGGTACTTATGGTTTCTGCCTTAGGTTTCGTGTCGTCTGAATTATCGGAGTCGTCCGTATCGTCATCTGCATAAACCGCACTCACCGGTACCAGCAACGCGACAAGCAACAATAGGTATGCACTGGTTTTCATTTTCGCCTCCCGCTTAGGCGGCCGACTCACGCGGGCGCTCTTCCGAACGTATCCACTCGCTCCACGAACCCACGTACAGGGCCGGTATTTCTATTTGATCCGGTACGAGGCCCGCAAGTTCCATAGCAAATACGATATGGCAGGCGGTAACGCCGGAACCACACATACATGCTACCGCGCCCGGCTGCCCGGCACCTAAGCGCTCGCGAAGCATACTTTGCAACTCGCCGGCGCCCCGGAATCGGCCGGCATCGTCGAGACAGGCGTCGTAGGGAAGGTTTAGCGCACCGGGGACGTGCCCGGCCACCGGGTCTATGGGTTCGTGAATACCGGCAAAACGTTTCGGGGCCCGCGCATCAAGTAAGCAAAGCGCATCCTCGCCGAGTGCCGCCTGTACTTCAGTCACCGAGATCACCGGCATCGAACCCGGCTTGACGGGGTAATGTCCCGCGGACAGTTTCGGTTGCTCAGTCTGTATCGGAAGTCCGGCCTCTTCCCAGGCCGGCAGGCCACCGTCGAGCAACAAAGCCTTTTCATGCCCAACCCACCTTAGCAACCACCAAAGGCGCGCGGCAACACCACCACCCGCATTGTCGTAGGCGATGACACGCGTCTCAGGCCCCGCTCCCCAACTGCCTAACAGTGCGCCAAAAGCTTCCGGATCCGGCAGCGGATGACGCCCGGAGTCGGCGGTTACGGGCGATGCGAGGTCCTTATCCAGGTCTGCATAAAAAGCCCCGGGGATGTGTCCGGACTCCCACGCCTGCCGCCCGGCACCGGGCTTTTTCAGGTTAAAACGGCAATCGACGATAACCTGGTCGTCCCTGTCCAGTTCCCCGGCCAGTTCTTCCGGCGTCACCAATAGTTCCGCCCGGTTCGTCGGCATGTTTTCCCGCTCCTGTTAGTGCTTGTGATTAACGACCCGGATAGTAGAAAATACCGGCCGTTTCGTGGCCACGTCACGGTGGCAACGATAGCCAATAGTTTTTATAGCTTATAGCATCCCTGCCCGAAAGCTGTCTGGAGTTTAAATGAACAAAATTCTCATTTGCCTAAAGCGCGTGGTCGACTACAACGTGCGTATCCGGGTCAAGCCGGATGGCGATGGCGTCGTGACAGATGGCGTCAAAATGAGCATCAACCCCTTCGATGAAATCGCACTGGAAGAAGCGCTGCGTATCCGCGAGGCCGGCAACGCAGAAGAAATCGTCGCAGTAACCATTGGCAGCCAGGACTGTCAGCAGCAACTGCGTACGGGTCTCGCGATGGGCGCCGACCGCGCGATCCTGGTAGAAAGTGACACCGAGATCGATCCGCTGGCAGCTGCGCGCGCGTTGCACGCGCTGGTCGAAAAAGAATCACCCGATCTCGTCATCCTGGGCAAGCAGGCCATAGACGATGACTGCAACCAGACCGGCCAGATGCTGGCCGCAATCTGGGGGCGCCCGCAGGCAACCTTCGCATCGAAGCTGGAGCTTGCGGGCACGACGGCTAAAGTCACCCGCGAAGTCGATGCCGGCCTCGAAACGATCGAAGTCGATCTGCCTGCTGTCGTTACATCCGATTTGCGGCTGAACGAACCGCGCTACGTCAAACTGCCGGACATCATGAAGGCGAAGAAGAAACCGCTGGAAAATATCGCTGTAAGCGAACTACTCGGGGACACGGAGCCGCAACTGAACGCTGTAGGCTGGGCACCGCCTGCGCAACGCGCCAAGGGTATCCTGGTAGACGATGTGGACGGCCTGATTGCCGCACTCAGAGAAAAGGATCTGGTAACTTAATGAGCAAAGTTCTGATCATCGCCGAGTTGAACGGTTCGGCGCTTAATCCAAGTACTGCAAAATGCGTGGCCTGCGCGCAGGCAGTGTCACCCGACAGTATCGATATCGCCGTGTTCAGCCACCAGTGTGCAGACGCGGCGGCGACCGCTGCCGGCATTACGGGCGTCAGCAGGGTTCTCTGCATCGAATCCGAGGCTAACCGGCACCCGCTGGCCGCAGTACTCGCGCCGCAAGCGGCCGAACTCGCCGCGGACTACGATTACGTATTCGGACCCTCGACGACCTTCGGCAAAGACGTCATGCCGCGCATTGCCGCTCTGCTCGGCGTCGGCCAGGTCAGTGACATCATGAGCGTTGCATCACCGAGGAGTTTTGCCCGGCCAGTTTATGCGGGCAACGCGGTACTCACGGTCGAGGTCCCGGAAGGTAAAACTATAGTCGCGACGGTGCGTACAGCCTCGTGGAAAGATGCGCCCACAGGCGGTTCCGCTTCCGTGGAAAACGCGTCCGTGACCGCGGAAATCCCGGCGCATACCCGCTTCGTGGAACTGGCTTCGGAAGCCAGCGAACGGCCTGACCTGCAAACCGCCAAAAAGGTTATCTCGGGCGGACGCGGCGTGGGCAGTTCCGAAAACTTCGACCTGATATACCAACTGGCCACCAAGCTCGGTGCGGGCGTCGGCGCATCACGCGCAGCCGTCGACGCCGGCTACGTTGCCAACGACATGCAGGTCGGCCAGACGGGCAAGATTATTGCGCCGGAACTCTATATAGCGTTCGGCATCTCGGGCGCGATCCAGCACCTGACCGGCATCAAGGACGCAGGAACCATAGTCGCCGTCAACAAAGACCCGGAAGCGCCGATTTTTGAGATCGCCGATATCGGGCTCGTAGGCGACCTGTTCGAGGTGCTCCCCGAACTGGAACAGAAACTTTAGTCTCCGGTCGCCTCTAGCCACACGGCAAAAACCCCGCTAAAAAGCGGGGTTTTTTTGCTTTAACCGCCGAAGACCTTCGAGTAATCCACGCCGCTGCGGTTGAGGATGCCTATAATGCCTTC
This sequence comes from Gammaproteobacteria bacterium, assembly GCA_030746435.1. Taxonomy (GTDB): domain Bacteria; phylum Pseudomonadota; class Gammaproteobacteria; order Steroidobacterales. The sequence continues at coordinate 28,250 of JASLMV010000008.1, forward strand.
GTAAAGTACGCCGGCCCAGATACAAAAGACAAAAATACGGACCTTGAACAGGCTTTTCTCCAGCGCATCGTCTTCCTCGGTACTCAGCTGCTTGCCCTGACGCACCGACACCACCGCGTTTATGAACGGGCCCAGATGACGGCGGATCATAATTCCGCAGAACACCAGGAAGGAAAACAGCACCAGCTTGCCCGCGACCCATGGGTAGTCGCCCAGGTTATTGCTGTCCCAGTGCCACCAGACAGAAATCGGTATACCAATTACGACAGCCCAGCGGATAAACATGTCGAATTTGGTGATGGCTGCGTGCGCAGCGCCGCCGTGCGCGAAATGGAGGTACAGCACGCAAAACAACCAGACCGGGCCCAGCAGGATGATGCCGACCATCTGGTAAGCTGGATGCGGCACACCGATAAACTCGGTAAGTATGCCGCCCACCGTCAGCATCAACGCCATGCAGCAGCGCGGGATCAGGTCGAGATCCAGCATGATCTTGGACGCGATTGCACGTGTCTCGGGCTGCAGGTCCCTGCGCGCCACAAACCTGCTGGAGTAAAACACACCCAGGTCGCCGCCCAGCCAGTAAACAAACAACAACAGGTGAATTATCACGACCAGCGCGTGGCCTGCTCCGAGATAACTGGTATTCGGATCAATCATTGCTAGCTCCCTTGTTAAGCAATGCTTCGATTATGGATAAGCAGCTTGTCAAGCGGTTTGCTCGAGCGCCGTTTCAGCATTGCTGACTTCGAATTCTCCGGGTCCTTCGATATTCACATGGGTTGCAACGCCGTCATCGACGATGATCGAAAAACGCTGCCCGCGCGTCCCCATGCCAAAGCCGCTGGCGTCCAACTCGAGACCGAGCGCCTTGCTGTATTCGGCGTTACCGTCCGCGAGCATTTCGACCTTGCCATCCGTGCCCTGGTCCCTGCCCCACGCATCCATCACGAACACATCATTGACGGCCATGCAGGCGATGGTATCTACCCCGTTGCCCTTGAGCTCCCCCGCATTCTCGACAAAACCAGGCAGGTGCTTCATGGAACAGGTGGGCGTGAACGCGCCCGGCACCGAAAAAAGCACCACCTTCTTGCCGCTGAAAAGTTCGTCTGTACTGATGCTGCCCGGACCATCGTCCGTCATCACCGCAAAACTTCCGTCAGGCATCTTGTCACCGACCTGAATCGTCATATCTTTGCTCCTGGAAAAATGTTTAAGCGTTGTTGGTTGTTCTTGTTAATTGTTCTAGGGGCCACCGGCCCGGAGACCGAGCATTTTAACCTCAGCGGCGTGGCAGTTGGTAACAGGCGAGCGCGACTTGTACTTTTTTCCCGCGCTTGAAGTTCAGGCGCCTGATTTGACCTCATAAACTGTTGGTTTTATTGGTGGGCACAAAAAAACCCACGACCAGGGCGAGGCTTTCTGCATCCTGTTGATATTAGTCCAGGCTGTCCGTCAGCGGCGCACCCGGCCCGGGAGGCCTGGCCCGGAACCAGACAACCATACTGCGGCAGGAATGGGGGCGGCCGAATCAGACCGCTGTTAGCAAGACAGATGCCTAGCTAAATTTAATCTTCAAACGCCCGCTGACGTCGCTATTTTTGTTATTCGCTTTAAGCGAGTACTTGATAGAAACTTCCTTTCCGCGCACTTCTGGCTTGACCGCCAGCCGTAACGCGCTACTAAACAAGGGCCGCGGAACGTTCCTCTCAAGATCACCGAGAACGGTGTGCACAATGACGGTATCGTCGAGTTGCTGCACCTCCGGATAGTCGGCCATATCGATCTCGTGCTGCGAGCGTGTGTCATCCGGGGATGTATATAAATGATCCACCACGTCAAAATCCCGGGATCGCGGAAACACGAGTTTTATGCTTGTGTTGCGGAGCCGATGTTTGCCTGTATTGCACGCGACCAGATTCAGCTTCAACGCCTGTTCCTCGAAATAGTAGTAGTTATCGGCGTCGGCGAGATCTTCTTCCCCTTCCATATTTGACTGGAGTTCATTCAGTGTATCGACACCGCGATCGTCAAACGGTGCATCAGGGCCATGCTCACGCACGTGTAGCAGTCTTGAAATGTGCGTGTTGATTGTACCCAGTGTTTCGTGCGCTTTTTCTTTCCAATCCAGAGCTTCTTTAATCTCCGTTTGCTCACGGGAGGAAGGCGGATTCGATGTGTCAGGTACTGTCAGTTCCAGTAGTTCACATTCTGGCTGCTCATAGAACCCGATCTTGACCAGCACCGGGTGTTCACGTGCCCCGCGGTTGCGAATCTGCTCGGCTTCAAGGGGGTCGACCGCGCGAAGTTTGCTACCTTCCCTGACCCAGCACTGGCCGCCGCTAAGCGTGTCGGAAAAATCCTTTCGCACAACATAGGGCGCATTGTCACACCCGTCGATCTCAAGCACCCCGACAAGTTTTCCCTCGATTCTGTCGAATATGAATGCGAGTTCGAGAACCGGTTTGACATGCCGCAAAATTATCCGGCGGGCCTTTTTTAAACTGGCGATAGTATTTTCGCTTATTCCGACTATCCCCTCGCCTTCCCTGGACCCGGTATTAACGCCGAAGAAGATGTACCGGGGGCCATCTACAGCGGCATTGGCCAGGCCGATAACTTCCTGGATCAAATGCTCCCCGGTCTGTTCCTCGAGTGAGTTCCAGAACAGAATATTCGGAGAAATTTCCGGCGTTTGTAGGAGCTCTTGCAAAAGCAAGATAGATGAGTGCGTATAGGGCCAACCGCAAATATTATGACTAATGGTTTACACGAAACTGTGACTCCAGTCCCGGTTTTCAGCCGGTAACGCCCTGTGTTTCCTTACCGGGCGGTGGTTAACCGTGTCGCATTTTTATTGCGCCAGACACACCCGCACAGGTAACTCACCCAAATAGCTAAGACACAACGCACCTTATTTCATGCTGTATTTTTGAGTTGTACCGGCAGCAGCTGATAACATGGACCCGATAACCTGGTTGGGAACCAGGTGGCCATTAGTCGAGCAGAATTGTTGATAGCGACGGATAAAAGGCGATGAGCAGAAGCCCCGTCAGCATCAGCAGCACGAAAGGCAAAACCGCCCGGCATATCGTCCAGAACTCCTCTCGGAACACGCCCATCGCGACGATCAGGTTCAGCCCGAGCGGCGGTGTCAGGTAGCCGATCTCGAGGTTCACGACCATGACGATCCCAAAATGAATCGGGTTCATGCCGTTGTCCGTCATCAGCGGCGCCAGCATCGGTGCGAGCACCAGGATGGCGGAACCGATGTCCATGAGGCAGCCGATCATGATCAGAAACACATTGGTGCCGATCAGCAGTAACGTGGGTTCGCTAATGCGTTCGCTCAGCCAGCCCACCATCGCTTCGGGCACCTGCTGGTAGGTCAGGAACATGTTCAGGCTAAACGCCAGCATCAGGACCGGAAACAGTGCACCCAGTAAACGACCCGTCTGCAACATCACGGCACCGAGATCCCTGACGTGCATCTCCCGATAGATAAGTGCTTCGGTCAGTATCGCGTACACGACGGCAACGGCCGCTGACTCGGTCGGCGTAAAGATACCGCTGTAGATGCCCCCGAGTATTAACACCGGCATGAACAGCGCCCAGATACCGTCACGCAGGGAATCGAACAACTCGCGGACCGACCATGCCTCGCGATCCCCTCGCCGGTTACACCACAGTGCATACCCGATCATCAGGAAGGTCAGCAGCAGACCCGGGCCGATGCCCGCGATGAACAGCTCCGCGATGTTCGTGCGCGTCATGACCCCGTACAGGATCAAGGGGATGCTCGGCGGAATGATCACACCCAGCGTGCCGGCCGCACACAATGCCCCGAGCGCGAAACTTTTGTTGTAACCGGCTTCGATGAGTGCCGGGTACATCACGGCACCGACTGCAACGAGCGTTACGGTGCCCGACCCCGTCACAGCCGCGAAAACCGCACAGGAAAGCACGGCTGCAATTGCCAGCCCGCCGGGAACCGGCGCAGTCATTGCCCGCATGAAACGGATCAGCCTGCCCGCGATACCGCCGCGGGCCATGATGTTCCCGGCCAGTATGTACAGCGGTATGGACAGCAGTATGTCCTTGTTAAGTGCGCTCCAGGCATCGAGGATGATGCCGTCGAGCGGCTCACCTGCGAATACGAAATACGCGTAGCCGGTGACACAACCCAGGATCACGAACAGGTTCTGGCGCAGAAGCATGAGCGCCAGCACGATAACGATAAGTCCGGCGGCGCTCATGTCCGGCCCGCCTCGCCCAAGGCCTGCATCGCGCCCGTTTCAACCGGACGCAGGTCGGGTATGAACGCATACAGCGCATGCCGGACCGCCGACGTATAGAACGCGGCCGGCAGCAACGCCTGCACCGGCCATATCGGCATATACAGGTCGAGCGACACTTCACCGAGCTGCCAGGAACCGAGCACGATAGATAAAGCCACCGTGCCGATGGCGATACAGAACAGGCTCATGACCCCGTGCTGCAGGAAACCGAGTGCGCGTTCCCATTTACCCGGCAGCCAGCCGTCCGCGAACCGAGGCCGCAAATGCGCCCCGCCGGCTGACGCCAGTCCGAAGCCGGTCATGACGACGAAGACGTTGGCCCAGACTCCGACCTGTGAGGCCCAGAAGAGTCCGGCGCCCGTCAGTTCACGGCTCACGACATCCGCAAACACCACGCCGATAAGAATACAGAAGGCAGTAATCGCCAGGAGTTTCTCAACCCGCCGGATGATCTGCAGAAACGTCACAGCGTATTTGTTGTACCGATCTGCCACGACTTACACGGCGGGCCTAAGCATCCGGATACGCGGCACGAACAGGTTAACGAGAAGCGCCGACACGATATGCATGAGAGCGACAGCCGCGAAAAGCGGCGCCCAGGAATAGTGGTCGATCGTCCAGCCGGCCAGTGCTGAGAAGGCCATTCCGCCAAAGCTGCCCACCGCACCGTACATGCCCCAGATCGTGCCAACATCGCACGCAGGGAACAGGTCGGCAGGCAGCGTAAACATGCTGGAGGCCTTGAACTGGATGGCGAACATTGCAACTGCGATCAGGGCGAGGGCCGTCCCGGCCGATTCCGTGGTCGCGGCCGGCATAGCGGCCAACACCAGCAATGCCCCGATCCAGATCACAAGTTTGCGCGCCCGGTCCAGAGTTATCCCTTTATCAATTAGTATCTTACCAACATATCCTCCGGTAATTCCTCCGATATCGACAGCCAGGAATGGAATCCAGGCAAATAACGCAATGGCCTTCAGGTCGAAGCCCCGTTCCTGGCTCAGGTACAGCGGCAGCCAGAACACGAAGAAATAAAACGCGCCGTCCGAGACGAAGCGGCTGATCATCAGGCCCCATACTTCCCGGTAGCGCAGTGCCCAGTACCAGGGGCGCTCAACCTCCGGCTCTTCCGGATCCTTACCCGCCTCGATCAGTTGCCGCTCGGCATCGGGCAGGTCCGGGTGATCGTGGGGCAGATAAAACCAGCGTTGCCACAAAATCAGCCAGATGAAACCTATAACGCCGGGGATCAGGAAGGCAGCCTGCCAGCCGAGGTACAGGATGATCACCGCAATCATGGGAGGCGCCAGGATTGCGCCGAGTCCCGGCCCCATCGTGAAAATGCCAACCGCCAGGCTGCGTTCCGAGCGCGGGAACCACTCCGCAATGGCCTTGGTTGCGGCCGGGAAGTTGGCGGCCTCGGTCAGACCCAGCATGACGCGATAGACAAAAAAGCTCACGAAGCCACGGCCGAGGGCGTGCAGCATCCCGGCGATACTCCAGGCGATGACCGCAAGCGCGAATGAGCGCTTCGTACCCAAGCGGTCGATGAGCGGCCCGCACAGCAACTGACCGAGACCGTAGGCAAACAGGAACCCCGAGGTAATCAGCCCGTATTCGCTTGCCGTAATCGAGAACTCGTCCATCAGCAGCGGGGCCGCGACCGTCAGCGCCTGCCGGTCGATGTAGTTGATGGTCGTGATCAGGCACAGCAGGATCGCGATGCGCCAGCGGTAGGCAATAAAGGGTTGGCTCGTATCGTTCATCGACGGTTCATCAGTAAGGCAACACCGAACCGTCGTAGGCCAGAAGCTGGCCGAGGTGCTGCTCGCCGAGTTTGTCGATAACACGAATAATGCCTGCTACGGCCTCCTCCGCGCCGATATCGGCATTCGGTCCGCCCATATCCGTCCGCACCCAGCCGGGATGCATTGCGACCGCGAGTATGCCGCGGTCTTTGAGGTCGATGCCCAGCGAATGCATCACCATGTTCACCGCCGCCTTGCTGGTCCGGTAGGCATACAATCCCCCATCGGTATTCAGGCCGTGCGAACCCAACATGCTCGAAAGGGTGACGATTTTCTTCTGGTCGCTCGCCGCCACGTGCCCGACGAACGCCTCCGCCATCTTCATCGGCCCGAACACGTTGACCCGGAGTACCTGCGCCCAGTCCTCGAAATCGGAGTTGCCGAAGGCCTGATGCTCCGCCCCGCCCCCGGTGAACGGCACCCGGCCGAGGAAACCGGCGTTGTTCAGCAGTAAGTCTATTGCCGTGCCTTCGAGTCCTGTGGCCAACGTATCGATCGCCGCATGGTCCGCCACATCCAGCGTATGCAATTGCACTGACCGGTACTTATCGGCCAGCGCCTGTAATTCACCGGAAACCACCCGGCAACAGGCGAGCACGTCCCAGCCCCGCCGCGCGTACTGGCGCACGAACTCCAGTCCCAGTCCCCGATTGGCTCCCGTAATCAAGACTGTACTCATCCGGTTATTCCCGCCTGGCTGGCGACCCTGTGCGCTAAATGGCCGCGATTATTACAAATCCTGTTGATTTCCGGGTGCAATACCCCGGAAAACGTTGCCGCAGGGCGACTGGCTGTTTAGGATAAAGGGGGGGGGAAGGTACCAGGCGGCTGCAGGGTTCGCTTCGGTGTGAAATGAAAATACATAAATATCTATCCGGCGCAGGAATACGCCGGGCCCATAGCAAGGAATCCTTATGAGCGCTGTAGCAGAAGCGGTTGCAATCGCACCCGAAACACGTGAGTTCCTGGACCGTGACCACAAGCTGTTTATCGACGGAAAATGGGTAGACGCCCACTCCGGCGAGAAACACGCTGTTTATGATCCGGCGACCGAAGGGCAAATCGCGACTTTCGATGTTGCCGATGAAGTAGACGTCGAAGCAGCCATCGCCGCCGCGCGCAGAGCCTTCAAGGGCGAATGGTCGACCATGAATTCCTACCAGCGGACGATCCTGCTGACGCGTCTTGCCGATGAAATTGACGCCAACCTCCAGACGCTGGCGGAACTCGAAGTCCTGGACAACGGCCAGCCGATGGCGCTCGCCCAGTACACGACGACCTACGCAGCCAATTTCGTCCGCTATTACGCAGGCTGGCCAACCAAGATACACGGCGACACGATCCCGGTTTCGCCGATGGGCGTACCCAACGGTGAATCGCTGACCTATACGAGGCGCGAACCGGTCGGGGTCGTCGGCGCCATTATTCCCTGGAATGCGCCGATCGCGATGTTCATCCTCAAGCTTGCACCTGCGCTGGCAGCGGGGTGCACGATCATTATCAAACCGGCGGAACTGACGCCGCTGACCGCGCTGAAGCTGTGCGATCTGATCCAGAAAATCGGCTTTCCTCCCGGTGTCGTCAATGTGATTCCGGGTGCCGGCAGGATCGCCGGAGCGGCCCTGGCGGAGCACCCTGATGTTGCCAAGATTTCGTTCACCGGCTCGACCGAGGTCGGCCAGAGGATCGTCCAGAGTTGTCTCGGCAACCTGAAGAAGGTCACGCTGGAACTCGGCGGCAAATCGCCGGTCGTGGTATTCCCGGATGCTGACCTCGAGGCCGTCAAGGTAGGCGCTATCCGCGCCGCGTTCTTCCTGCAGGGACAGAACTGCATGGCCGGTACCCGGTTGTTCGTGCACCAGGACGTCTTCGATGAGGTCGTTCAGGGCGTTGCCGCTATCGCCAATGCCATGAAAATCGGCCCCGGGCTCGACCCGAACAATGACCTCGGCCCACTGATTTCAGCCGATCAACGCGAGATCGTGATGAGCTACATACAGGCCGGCAAAGACGAAGGCGCCGAACTGATCTGCGGCGGCGAAGCGCTGCCCGGCAAGGGCCACTTCGTGCAGCCGACGATATTCGCGCACCCGCACCAGGACATTAAGATCGCCCGCGAGGAGATCTTCGGGCCGGTGCTGTTCGCACAACCCTTCGGCGACTCCGACCTCCAAGCCATCGCGGCCGAGGCCAACGATTCGATCTACGGCTTGTCGGGCAGCGTCTGGACGAAAGACATTTCGGTGGGGTTGAAAATGGCCTCACTGATCGATTCAGGGCAGGTCAGCATTAACTGTCACGCGGCCGTTGACCCCGCCATTCCCTTCGGCGGCAACAAGATGTCAGGCTGGGGGCGGGAATTCGGCCAGGAAGGACTGGAGCCCTACCTCAAGACCAAGTCCACGACGGTTATTTTCTGATCGGCAGCGGTAGTCAAATCTATCTGTAGGAGCGCCTTTAGCCGCGAACCCACCGAACGAAAACGAAGTTGCGATTGCTGTTGCGGCTGATTCGTGGCCAAGTCGGATATCCCTTCCGCAACGGGCAAAATCGGAGAGCATAGTGGGTTCGCGGCTAAAGCCGCTCCTACAGGTAAACGCATGCTGCCGGACTAAGGTTCCACCTGGTCACATTTCTCCCCGTGCATCATGGTGCGGTAGAAATCGGTCTGGAACAGTGAGGCCGGATAGGTTGGCGGCGGTGGCGCCAGAATGTCCAATTCGTCGATCTGCGTCTGATTCAGGCTTATATCAAGGCAGGCCATGTTGGCATCGAACTGCTCGAGGCTGCGCGCACCGAGTATCGGTATCACCTTGCCCTGTGGCCGTTGGAGCAACCACGCAAGCGCCAGGGCGACCGGTTCGCAACCGGCCGCTGCGGCCAGCTTTGTCAGCCCCTCCGCGATCGCCAGCCGCTGGTCTGCGAGCATCGCCGGGCCGTAGGATGCAAGCTTGAGGCGCGCGTCGTCAGCCGCCGCCCGGCTGGCATTCCGGTTGTACTTGCCGGTCAGCAGGCCACCTGCAAGCGGGCTCCAGGCCGTCAGCGCCATATCGTGTGCCACCGCCAGGTCGAAAAAGTCAGCCTCGATACTCCGTTCCACGAGGTTGTAGTGAAGCTGAAGGGCGGTAAACGGTGTGAGGTTGCGCTCTGCTGCGAGCGTGTTGGCCTCGGCTATATACCAGGCCGGCAGGTTGGACGCACCGACATGCAGGACCTTACCTGATCGCACGAGGTCGTCGAGAGCGCGCATGACCTCGTCCACCCGCGTGATCTGGTCCCACCCGTGCACCCAGTAAATATCCAGGTAATCAGTATTCAGGCGCTGCAGACTGGCCTCCAGCGCCTGCACCATGTTCTTGCGGTGGTTGCCACTGCAGTTCGGCTCGGCCAGGTTCGTGCTCATGCTGTATTTGCTGGCAACGATTACCTGCTCACGCTCACCCGCAATAAATTCGCCGAGCATGCGCTCGCTGGTGCCCCGGGTATAAATATTGGCTGTATCGAGGAAATTGCCGCCGGCCTCACGATAACGGCCGTATATTTTGCGCGAGACCTCTTTGGACGCACCCGTCCCCAGATCCTCGCCGAAGGTCATTGTGCCGAGGCACAACTCAGAAACCCGGAGCCCGCTTCGCCCTAATATTTTATATTTCATGATCTTATCTGCTTTTTATAAATTTAATCTTATACTGAAGTCAGCTATAAAACCCAACTTAGACTGGAAAACAAACAGTTACAGCCAGCCAAGACGGAGTTCCAGCTGACAATATTCTTAATTAACGAATCTAAACTTTTGCCTGCAAACGCTAAACTAAGCCAAAATATGCCTAAACAATAGCCCTGAAAATAACAACGGTAACCAGAGGGAGATGCCATGCAACACGAAACCGCTGCAGAAGTCGCAGAGGAAGCCGCCCCGGCAATTGACTATACCAACCCCGACCAGCTCATGGTCCTGATCCAGGAACAGGGCACCGATATCGGGTTGAAGCTCGTCTCCGCGATACTCATCTTCCTGATCGGTCGCTGGGTAGCCAAACTCATCGTCAATGCCGTCAGGAAAGCACTCGACAAGACTGACATGGAGGACACCCTGGAGCGTTTCCTCTGCAACATGCTGAACTCGATACTCCTGGTCGTGGTGATTATCGCGGCTATCGGCGCGCTCGGGGTCGAGACGACGTCGCTGTTAACGGTAGTTGGCGCTGCCGGCCTGGCCGTCGGCCTGGCCCTGCAGGGCTCGCTGTCCAACTTTGCGTCCGGCGTGCTGATCGTGATGTTCCGCCCCTACAAGGTTGGCGATGTCATCGATGCGGCCGGTGTGGTCGGCAAAGTGGTTGAAGTACAGATATTCACCACCGTCCTGCACACCCCGGATAACCGGAAGATCATTGTGCCCAACAGCCAGATCATGGGCGGCATCATCACCAACATCACGGCCAACGATACCCGGCGCGTGGACCTGGTATTCGGCTGCGGTTATGACGATGACATCGATAAGGTCTACAAGACGCTGCAGGACGTAATCAACGCGGACGACCGCATTCTGCAGGATCCGGCGCCAACCATCGACCTGAACACTCTTGCCGACAGCAGCGTGAACTTCAACGTACGCCCGTGGTGCAAGAAAGAGGATTACTGGGGCGTGTACAACGGCGTGACCGAACAGGTGAAGCGCAAGTTCGACGAGGCAGGCATCAGCATCCCCTACCCGCAAAGCGACGTGCATATGTATACGCACGAAGCGTAAACACAGACAAACAACGCAACAATAAATGGCCCCGACAGGGGCCGTTTTTGTAATTGAATACCGCTTTTTCTATACGCAGGGGTTGAACGGCTGCTCGCCTTCCTGCGGCTCGGGCAATGGCGATATCGTTTCGTCCGAGGGCGCCCCGGGCGCTGTCATATGAAGCAGGTATTCGACGATCATCTGATTGCGCTTGTCGCACATGTCGTAAAGGATCATAGGCGGATACCGCATCCGGTTTCCGGGCACCATTGTGTGCGGGTCCTCGATAAATGCCTGCATCAGGTCTGGGGTCCAGACGAAGCCAGACTCACGCAATTCTATAAATGAGTCCGAATAGGGGAAGTGATCTACAACAGCCGCAGGACTGCCGAATATGCGATACAGGTTGGGGCCAACCCTGTTGTGACCTTCCTGATCCAGGGTATGACAAAAACGACACCAATTGTATGCCGCCTTCATCTCAGACATTTCCAGTTCTGTACGTTCGGGTAACGACTGCGCATAAAAATCCGGCATATCCTTGTCTGCCAGAAGTGACTGAATGTCGGCTTTGCTGAACTCCTGGTCGGAGCCAAAGGGCGTAACCCCGAACCAGAGGTACGGAAAATACAGCGCGAGCGCGAGCAGTCCGCCGAGCATGACGACGATATTGATTTTTGCTGTGGCCGAGACGCTCATCAGACTTGCTCCCCCGGTAACAGCCGTCGCCAGCCCGCTTTGTATTTGCGGTTCTGCCACCAGCCCAGCACCAACCAGACGGTAATCAGCATGAGGTAATAAAACGCCAGCGCGCTGTGCGTATAGCCCGTGGATACGCGCAGAGGTTCCGAGGTCTCGGCCAGCTGCGGGAATATGCCGCCGAAGAAATTGACCTGCCGGGCTTCCCCCCAGGCGTAGAAAATGCCGATCAGAAATTCAAGTGCGAACACCAGGATCAGCGTAAAAAGTATCGCCCTGCTATAGGTGAAGGAATCTTCCGGCAGGCCTTCGGGCGGTCGCGGTTTGGGCCCGGCGGCGAACCAGTACAACCGTATCAGGCACAAGGCACCGATGATCCAACCCAGGCTGTCGTGCCAGAGTTGCACATTTTCGCGTTCCCCCAACGGCGTGCGCGGCAGGTAGTTGACGTTGATAAACAGTGCTAAAAAGATGATGAATATCGCCCAGCCCAGGATCGTTGCCGTACGATCCTGGATGCCGGGTGCTGCTGGCTGATTCATGCGGGATTCCCTGGTGTTGTTAGCCCGTCGGTGCGGGCCATACTAACGGATGCGGAATTGCTGTGCAGCGCCGCATTATGCCAGCCCAGGCTCCGCGGGGCACCCCTGAAACCCTTGTGTTACAAGGGCTGCAGAAATTTGTAACAAATCCTTGTTCACCTATTGGAATTGACCGCCAAGCAGATTACTATCATCCACCAGTCGGTCATTTAGAATAAGAATAAAAATGAGTTCAACTCGCCCGATACGTGCCCTGCTGAGGGGCCTCGAAGTCCTCCACGTACTCAACCGCCACAATGGTGCGACCGTATCCGAAGTGGCCGGTGAGATCGATCTGCCACGCACCACAACCTATCGAATCCTGGAAACGCTGTGCGTTGCCGGCTACGCCTACCGGGCGGCCAGTGACGACCGTTACCGGCTGACGATCATGGTCCGCGGCCTGAGTGACGGTTTTGATGATGAAGCCTGGGTCACACTGGTTGCGCGCGAGTACCTCTATGACCTCTGCCAGGAACTGGTCTGGCCCTGTGCAATTGCGACACTGTCCGGTAACACGATGCTGATCAGGCAAACCACCGATCACCGCAGCCCGCTGGCCGTAGAGAAACGCGGGCCGGGATTCAGGGTGAATATCCTGACGTCGGCTTCCGGTCTTTGTTACCTGTCGTTCTGCCCCAAAGAACAGCGCGACACCCTGCTGGAGATGCTGACCAAGTCCAAAGAACCGCAGAATGCTGCAGCCCGCAACAAGAAAAAGGTTTACGAAACTCTCGTTGATACCCGTAAAAACGGCTACGCCATCTGGCACCGTAAACGCCGGGTAGCCGACGAAACCAGCCTGGCCGTGCCGATAATCATCGAAGACCGGCTGCTTGCTGTTCTCATGATGCGCTTTGCCAGTACGGCGGTACCGGAGGCCGAAGCCATCCAGCGGTTCGTACCGAGGCTGCGAAGAACAGCCCGGGACATCGCTGAGGAGTTCCTGCGCCAGCACCAGCGTGAACCGATCGCCTCACCGACCATAACCGCCGTCGCCGTAAATTCCTGAATAGCAGGCCGCTTCGATTACGATGCTTCGCTAAGCCACTCGTCGGCGAGCCGCCGAGCCTCGGCGATTTCGTCCGCCGTCATGTAGTTGGCATTGATGATGCTCATGAACGGCGCTTCGTCGGGCCGCTGTGCTTCGAGTACGTAATGCAGTTTTTGCGCCTCGACCCGGTCAACCGGTGTCGCCTGCCCAAGCTGTAACAGCAGCGCCAGATCTGACAGACCGGACGAAAGATTGCTATCGGCAGCCTTGCGCATCCACTTGATCGCCTCATCGTAGTTCTGCGGCGTGCCCACGCCGGAAATATAGGCGATGGCCATGTAGAAATAACCCCGCGTATTGCCCTTGTCGGCCTGGCGCTTGAACTCCGCAAATATCTCCGCGTCCGTACGCACTTCCGTTTCCTTCGATTGGTAGGACTCGAGCATCACGACGTCCGCATCAGGTCCGCCCAACTCCCGCGCCCTCGCCTGCCACTCGTCCGCTTTTGCATCGTCCTGCGGCAGGCCCAGCCCGCGCCGGTAGCCGAGCGCGACATATTTAATGGCGTGCGGATGATCGCTCTCGGCAGCTTTCAGGTACAAAGCCATCGCTTTCTCGTAGCTTTGAGGCACACCCCGGCCGCTGAAATACATCGACCCCAGCGCCTTGGTCGCGTTCACGTGACCGTTGTCAGAAGCCCGCTGCCACCAGTAGGCACACTTGTCGTTGTTGCGTGCGACGCCTATACCGCCCTCGTACATCCCGCCCAACTGCATCTGCGCCACGGCGTTATCGTTTTCGGCAGCGATAAGGATATCAGTCAGGTCGTCAGCTGGGGCCGACGTCGAAAATAGAATGGCCACGATCGAAAGCGAAACGGCAAGAACACGCATAATAATATCCTCCGTAGTTGCCAGCCCTGGTCTGGACGATTGTTGTTTGGTGCAGGGTCCAAATTCTTAAGCTATAGATAGCACGAACCACCTGCGCTGGCTAATCCTTGGGCTTGACCGAGCATTTTAGCTGTCGGACTGTTTTTCGCCCCAGGCTTTGAGCCACGCATCGGCTTGGGCGCGGGCTTCGGCTAATTGCCCTTCGTTCATGTACTTGGCGTTGACCTCACTAAGAAAAGGTTCGTCATCTGGCAGCAGCGCTGCGAGCACGTAATACCATTTTTGGGCTTCGACACGGTTCACTGGCATGCCTTGTCCGAGCTGGTGGAATAATCCCAGGTGACGGACGCCAGAGGTCACACCCCGTTCGGCCGCCTCACGCGCCCATTTTTCGGCCTCAATGTAGTTCCGCGCCACGCCGGTGCCGGAAGTGTACGCGACGCTGACATAATAGAATCCGCGTGCATTTCCGTCTTCCGATTGGCGCAAAAATTCTGTAAAAATTTCTTCTTCGGTTTGCAGTTCTCTTTCCTTCGACTGCATTGAATCCAGAAACACGACATCGGCATTCGGGCCTTCCAACTCGGCTGCCTTTGCAGCCCATTCGGCGGCTTTGGCATCATCCTGTGGCAGCCCGAGGCCGCGCTTGTAGCCCAACGCGACAAACTTAATCGCATGTGGATGGCCGTGCTCGGCTGCAAACAAATGAAGTTCCATGCCTTTTTTTAAATCTTGCGGCACTCCACGACCGCTTATATACATGGACCCCAGTCCCTTGGCGATATCGATATACCCATTGTCCAGCGCGCGATGCCACCAATAGACTGCGCGGGCATCATTGAGCGCAACCCCCATACCGTGTTCGTGCATACCGCCCAAAGTCAGTTGTGCCTGGACATTGTCGTTTTCGGCGGCGACGAGTATGTCTGTCAGGTCATCACTGTTTACGTTCCCCGCGCTCAGCAGAAACGCGAGCACAACAATCATTCTCTGGGTCATGGTTTTCCCCCTTATCGAAAAGCGCATTTTTTTGTTTGCTACTCACGCAGCTTTATATAAATTTCTCCGTCCCTGATCTGCAGGTCGTCCACGCCGTCGGCGAACGCCTTCCAGAAACCACGGTCGCCGAATTCGCTGACCAGGTCGACATTTTTCAGGTTACCCAACCATGCATTGGGGATCGGTACACCCATGATGCTGACACCTCTGAGTGCCACAACGGGTTTGCGCGAGGCATCCAGCCGCACCTCGAGCCCTGCATTAACGCGCAGTATCTGGCCCGGCATGACCGGGAAATCTTCGGGTATGGGCACCAGGATTTTGGCACTGGCCAGGTCGTTGCTGAGATCAATCGCAACCCGCTTCGCCAGGCCCGGGTTACCGCCGATGAGCGAGTTGACCTCTTTTTCGCTCAGGCTGATTTCCCGGTTGGCACCGGCCTCGGAATACGCTTCCGGCTCGTTTGAGCCGGCCCGGCCGAGGCGGCGCAGTTTGTCGTCGAGCCGCGCCTCTTCTTTCACGCTTAAGGTGACAGGCACCAGTTCGGACGGAAAGACGTAGACACGCACGATCACAACCGCGGCGATGGCCGTCAGTACGATCACGCCGAGCACAATCAGTGCGACCTGGCTGCCGGAGAAACCTTTTGTAGCCTGGGCCAAGTTCTCAGCACCTGCGGAATTAGCTTCGCTCATCGCGTTAGTCTACTGTGGTGAAACTATGAGCACAAAAAAGCCCGCTTATGCGGGCTTTTTTGCTGTATTGCATTGATTTCTGTCCTTACCGAAACACCGGCGGTTCCGGCGCAGTAAGTCCTGTTTCGGCCTGGCAACTCGCGCGAATCTCGTCGATCGACGGACCGAAGTTGAAGGTCTCTATGTCACCGCGAGCGACGCGCATCTCCTCGCGCAGCTTGGTGGTCGCGGCATCGTCCACGGCACCGTCTTTAATAACAACGCCGTAGTCTTTGGCACCCTCAACAGTCGCAAGCACACGATTAACATCGGCGAGTACAAGGGCCGGGTCGCGTTCCAGCGGGTCGCCCCAGCCGCCACCGCCCCAGGTGTTGAAATACAACAGGTCGCCGACATTCACACTGATGCCGTCACACTTCGACGGGAGCCATTCCTCGCTGCCGTCGGTACGTACCAGCCGCTTGGTCGAACGCATACCAACCTGCCCACCAATCACGCCCCAGGGATAGGTCAGCCAGCGCTCATCATGGATCGCGATCTCACCATCCGACAGGAAGCGATAGGCCACGCTCAGGCCGTTACCGCCCCGATGCAGCCCGGCACCGCCGGAGTCAGGAATCGTCTCGTAACGCTCTATGCGTAACGGGAAGTATGATTCGATAAACTCGTTCGGCACGTTGGTAAATCCGGGCCACAGGGAATGTCCGTCCGGGCCGTCACCCGCCGGTCTGCCGGGAATACCGCCGAAACCGATCTGGAAAAGCTGGAACCACTCGCCGTTCTTGCCTTCACGGGTGTCGTGACCCGAGTAGAACAGATGCGGCGAATCGGAAAAGCCCGCGGCGTTCAGCATCTGCTCCGGCAAACCCATGCCGAGCAGCGCGCCCAGCACGTCAAAGATACGGCCCAGCGCGTGGGTGCGTCCCGACAGCGCCGCCGGAAACTTCGGTTTCAGTAACGTACCTTCCGGTATGCGCACGTCCACGAGATCGTAGAAGCCATCGTTGAACACGATATGCGGGTCGACGACATTGATCGTAAACGACCCAAAAAACATCTTGAACATATCCTCGTTCAGATAGAAATTCACCGAGCTCTGCGCCTGCGGGTCCGTGCCGTCGAAATCAAAGATCGCGACATCGCCTTCACGCCACATCTTGCACTTGATCTTGTACGGGCCCATACCCATCCCGTCATCACACATATAATCCTCGAAGACCCGAGGCTCCTCCGGGATAAAATTCTGGATGATGAACTTCATCGCGTTGTAGTTACGCTCGAGCATGATATCCATCGCGCTGAAGAAGATGTCGTCGCCGAAACGGTTAGCCATCTCCACGCAACGGCGTGCCGCGGTTTTGCACGCAGCGACGAGTGCGTTCAGGTCGAAGCGGTTCCACTGCGAGGTACGCACGTTGTGCAGGATCAGTTCGAGGATATCGCTCTGGAGTTCACCCTTCTTGTACAGCTTGGTCGGCGGGATACGGATACCTTCCTGGTAAATCGTGGTCGCCTTGATCGGGATCGAGCCGGGCACCATGCCGCCGTTATCGGACATGTGGCCGAACATCGCCGTCCAGGCAATATGCCTGCCGTCCTTGAACACGGGCATCAGCACGATCCAGTCGGGCAGATGCGATACGGCCGCGTTACACATATACGGATCGTTGGTCAGGATGATGTCACCCTCTTCGATCTCGGCGTCGTAAGCCTCCATGAACGGACCGATGAAGGAACCGAACTGGCCGACTACCATCTTGCCCTCCCGGTTTGCGACCATCGGGAAGCAGTCACCCTGCTCGCGTATACCCGGCGACATGGCGGTACGGAACAACACCGCATCCATCTCGATACGCGCGTTCTTGAGTGCATTCTCGATAATATCTGCGGTTACACCCTCGACCTCGACTTTATTCAGAGGAGCGTCGTTGGTTTCGATAATTCTTGCCGGCATCTGTGTACTCCTCTTACTTGCTCGGGTTAATCAGCAGGTTGCCAATCTTGTCTACCCTGGCCTCGTGGCCAGGCAGGATCACCGTGGTGGAGTCCATTTCCATGACAATGGACGGCCCCGGCACCACGATGCCCTCATGCAGCTTCGCGCGATCGTACAACGGTGCATCGTGTAACTCGCCTTCGTAGTAGAACTTCGACTCGTGGATCAGGCAGTCTTCCAGTGATGCATCAGCCGATCCCACTGCGCGGGCGGCGATTTGCGCAGCCCGGGCTCTTACCACCGCCCGGATCATCAGGATCTCGTGCCCGTCGCCCAGCTTGAAGCTGAACAACTGGTCGTGCTCCGCATCGAACTGATCGGTAATTACCGCCAGGCCCTTACTTTTCAGTTCTTCCTCACTGAAATCCAGCGTAATTTCGAAAGCCTGACCCGCATAACGGATATCAGCCTGGTACACAACTTCGTGTTCTTCCGTGGGAATGCCATCGGCGACCAGCGACTCTCCGGCACGCACGCGCAGTTCGGCCAGATCGGTAAGTAACTGGTCCGTGCCCGTGTCTTCGGCCATCTTGATATAAGTACGCGTCGCTTCGTCCTGCACGGCCGTGGTGGCGTCGCCGTAAGCACACAGCACACCGGGACCCGGAGGAACCACCACCGGCCAGGAGCCGGCCAGTATGCCCATGGCGTTACCGTGCAGCGGACCTGCACCACCGAAAGCGACCAGTGAAAAGTCACGCGGGTCATAGCCCTGCTCGACTGACACCAGCCGCAGGGCGCCGAACATGGATTCGTTGACGACGCGGATGATGCCTTCAGCCGCTTCCATTAACGAGATGCCCAGCGCATCGGCTATCGTCTGCACTGCCTTTTCGGCCGCGTCCTTGCTGATCTCCATCTTGCCGCCGAGCTGCACGTCGGAAGGCAGGTAGCCGAGCACGACGTTGGCATCACATACGGTCGGCTTGTCGCCGCCCTTCATGTATGCAGCCGGACCCGGCACAGCACCGGCCGACTCGGGGCCGACCCGAAGCGCCTGGGTCAGTTCCGGCACAAAAGAGATCGAACCGCCGCCGGCACCGACCGTGCGCACGTCCACAGAGGGTGCGCGAACTTTTACGTCACCGACGAAGGTCTCGCGGCGCACACGCGCCTTCGAATTCTGGATCAGCGCCACGTCAGTGGACGTGCCGCCCATGTCGAACGTCAGGATGTCATCGTAACCCGCACGGCTGCAGAAATAGATCGCACCGGTTACACCTCCGGCCGGGCCGGACATCAGCATGTTCACCGGCGAATCCGCAGCCGCGCGTCCGGATGCCAGGCCGCCGTCACTGCGCAGGAGCGACAGCAGGACGTCATCGCCCATCTGCTTATTGAGCGCTGCCTGCAGGTTGTCGATGTAGAGTTGCATCTCCGGACGGACATACGAGTTCATAACCGTGGTCTCGGTACGTTCGTACTCCTGCATTTCCGGCACCACTTCGCTGGATACGGAAATCGGCGTATCACCGAAAATCTCCCGGGCAATAGCGGCTGCTTTCTGTTCGTTGGCGCCGTTGATATAGGCATTCACGAAACAGATCGTGAGCGCTTCGATCTCACCCGTGGCTTTCAGCTTTTCGAGGTCCTTGCGCAGCGCCTCTTCATCGAGTTCACGAATGGTTTCGCCGCCTGCACCGATGCGCTCGTTCGCACCGATCGTAAGTTCCAGGGGCGCAAGGAGCGGATTCTTATTAAAGGTTACCCAGCCACCCAGACCGCCCGGGCAGAACGAGCGCGCCACCTGCAGGGTCTGTTCGTAGCCCTGGGTGGTAACAAGCCCCACCTTCGCGCCCTTGCCCTGCAGTACCGCGTTGGTCGCCACGGTGGTGCCGTGCATTACGCGACCGATCCTGGTGGGTTCGACACCCGACTCTTCGCATATGCGTGCCACGCCGTTCAGCACACCGACCGATGAATCTTCGGGAGTCGAAGGAACCTTGGCGGTATAGGTTTCGCCGGTTTCTTCGCTAATCAAGAGCAGATCGGTAAACGTACCACCGACATCTACGCCAAGACGGTAACTCATGGTTTCCCCTTGCTTGTTTCTCAAGTACTCAATCAGACAACTGCAGCAGGTCGCTGACCTGGCAGTCATAGCTCAATATTTCACTCACTAGTGGTGCAGCATTTTTTATTTGAAAAATAGCTGCCCCGTGCGGATTCCTGAGGATTTCCAGCGCCTTATTATCTGTCTTTAACTGGCTTCCCTGTATTGTTCTGCAATCTGCGGAAAGATGCCTGCCTTGGGCAACATGGCGGGCGTACCGCGGCCACCCAGCTGTTCATCAAGCCAGTGGCTTATTTCAATAATCTTGTCCAGGGACACGCCGGTCTCCACGCCCGACCGGTCCAGCAAATACAGCAAATCATCGGTCGGGATATTACCGGTTGCAGCCGGGGCAAACGGACAGCCGCCGATGCCTGCGATACTTGCGTCGAGCGAATCCACGCCACCGTCGACCGCGGCCTGTGCGTTGGCCAGGCCGGTGTTGCGCGTGTTGTGGAAATGGAAGCGGAGCGACGTGTCAGGGTATTTTTCCTTGACGGCGCCGATCATCTCGGTGACCTGTGCGGGCACGCCGACACCGATGCTGTCGGCAAACCCCAGCTCGACCGGGTCACCTTCCATGATCCGATCGGCGATTTCGAGCACTCGTGACAACGGTACTTCGCCCTCGAAAGGACATCCGAAAGCCGAGGACACCATGCAATTGGCACGTATACCGGCTTGTTTCGCTTCTGCCGCGATCTCGAGCCAGGCGGCTATGGATTCTTCCACCGCCGCGCCATTATTACGCTGGTTATAGGTCTCAGAGGCAACAACGGCCATGCCCACCTCGTCGATCTGTACGTCACGCGCCCGTTCGAAGCCACGCTTATTAAGAACGAGTCCTATTGCGGTGAAATCATCCATGTCAGGCAGACCACGGATCACGTCTTCGGCATCGGCCATCTGCGGTACGCGCTTGGGATGCACGAAGCTCGTCACTTCCATGCGCCGCACGCCCGCCTCTATTGCACGGTTTATGAAGTCAAGCTTGGTCTCGGTCGAAAGGATTTCCGGCTCACTTTGCAAACCGTCCCTCGGCCCGACCTCGATTATTGATACTCGTTTCGATCCCACAAACTTAAACCTTGCGGCAGGCCCTAATAAGGCTCAAAATTCAATCGTTCATTGTAACCGACCCATCCGCGACATTGTATATGCCGTGCGATCTGCAGCGGTGCAGGTGAAACCAGAGAATTCAACGCATCCGGAAGCCATGCGCCCCGGGGCAGCCCAGAAGGTGAAACATGACAAAAGAAAAACTCCCTAACACAGGGCCACTCGCCGATCTCCGGGTCATCGAAATGGGTACTTTGCTCGCCGGCCCCTTCTGCGGCCAGTTGCTGGGTGATTTTGGTGCCGAAGTCATCAAGGTCGAGCCACCGAACCAGGGCGATCCGATGCGCGTCTGGGGACGGGAGAAAGCTCACGGGCAGTCGCTCTGGTGGCCTGTCGTGGCACGCAACAAGAAATCCGTGACCCTGAACCTGCGGGAAAAAGAAGGTCAGGACATAGCAAAAGACCTGATTGCCAAAGCGGATTTCCTGCTGGAGAATTTTCGCCCCGGGACGATGGAACGCTGGAACCTGAGTTACGAAGAACTCGCAAAAATTAATCCCGGACTCATCATGATCAGGGTATCGGGGTTCGGCCAGACCGGGCCCTATTCCGTGCGCGCCGGTTTCGGCGCGGTCGGCGAATCGATGGGCGGGCTGCGTTATGTCTGCGGCGACCCGTCGACGCCACCAAGTCGCATGGGCATCAGCATCGGCGATTCGCTGGCCGCAACTTTTGCCTGTATCGGCGCACTGACGGCCCTGCACTACAAGGAAAAAACCGGTAACGGACAGGTCGTCGATTCGGCAATTTACGAAGCTGTGCTCAACATGATGGAATCGCTGATTACGGAATACGACAAAGCCGACTACATACGCGAACGCACCGGCGCCATCCTCCCCAACGTTGCCCCTTCCAACGTATACCCGACCAAAGACGACAAGATGATCCTGATAGCTGCCAACCAGGATACGGTATTCAAGCGCATGACAGAGGCGATGGGACAGCCTGAACTGGCCGAGAACGAGCGCTATGCAACCCATACCGCAAGGGGCGCCGTCCAGCAGGAGCTCGATTTACTGATTTCCGACTGGACACGGACTAAAAACGCCGAAGAGCTCGAAGACCTGATGGCAGAGAACGGCATCCCGTCGGGCAAGATATACACCGCCCCGGATATGCTCGAAGACGCGCACTTCAAGGCACGCGAGGCAATCATCACGACCATGCACCCGAAATTCGGGGACCTGAAGATGCAGAATGTGGCGCCCAAGCTTTCGAAAACACCGGGTAGCGTACGTCGTCCCGGACCCGAACTCGGCGAACACAACGAAGAAATTTACGGCGAAGTGTTAGCCATGACGGCCGAACAGATGGCCGACCTCAACAAACGCGGCATCATCTGAGCCTTAATCGAGATCGGGAAGCAAAGCTATGCTCGGAGCTATCCGCAGCGTCACCCTGAGCGCGCCGGACCTCGCAGCCGTGGAACAGGCTTACGGCGAATGCCTCGACTACCGGGTTACCCGGCGCACCAAGGTCAGCGCCGGCGAAGCCGCGGCCTGGCAGGCAGAGAAACTGGCAGGCAGGCCGCAACTGGTGATGAGTCCGGCATCCGCAGATGACTTTGAGTTTAGGTTTATAGAACAAGCTATTGATTCTGAATATATTCCTCTTACTACCTATGGCTGGAATGCGGCAGAAATCATCGTCCGCGACGTCGATGCGATGGCCAGGCGCATCGAGGATTCGCCCTTCAAGGTCGTGGGCGAGCCCCGTAACCTATCCTTCAGCGACGATATACGGGCCATGCAGATCCTTGGCCCCGCGAGCGAGATCGTCTACCTGACCGAGTTCAAGCAACCGGTGCCCGGGTTATCGGTCCCGGACGCCCGCTGTGATGTCGACCGCACTTTCATCGTAATCCTCGGCGGGAAGTCCATGCACGAGCTGCAGGACTATTACCACGAAACCTTCGGCGTGCCCCGCGCGCCGGTGGTGGAATCGCGCATCACGACATTGTCGAAAGCGCTCGGGGTATCCATAGAAACCCAGTACCCGATCGCGGCGATGGCCCTGGACGGCGAATCGCTGATCGAGGTTGACGAAATGCCGGCCCAGGTCGGGCCGCGCAGACGGGAGGACGGCTTACTGCCACCAGGTATCGCGATTGTGGGCTTCGACTGCGATGCGGTGCCTACCAATGCAACGCCGGTCGAAGGCACGCCCGGTCGTTACATCATGGAAGGCCCGACGGGCGAGCTTATCGAGTTAGTCGCTCGTCATTGAGCACTTCCGCGCCAACGTCAGGCCATCCCCGATGGGTACCAGCGACAGGTCGACGCGGTTATCGGTCAGTAACGCCGCATTGAGCTCACGGATTGCACATGTTTCGTCATCCGTGACGGATGCGTCGATAACGCTGCCGCCCCAGAGCACGTTATCGATTGCAATAACTCCTCCCGGCCGCAGCAATTTTAGCGCCGACTCGAAGTAAGCCGCGTAGGCTGTTTTGTCGGCATCGATGAACACGAAATCGAAAGTGCCCGCGTCACTCGCTTCCAGTTTGGCCAGCGTCGTCGTCGCATCGCCCAACTCCAGGTGTATACGGCCGGCAACGCCCGCTTCCTCCCAGTAACGTCGCGCAACTGCCGTCCACTCCTCGCTGGTGTCCAGTGCATAAACCTCGCCGTCCTCGGGCAGTGCGAGCGCGCAGGCCAACGCGCTGTAACCGGTAAAGGCGCCGACCTCGAGGTAGCGTTTCGCGCCGATTAACCGGAGCAGGAAAGCCATGAACTGCCCCTGCTCCGGCGCAATCTGCATGTTGGCCATCTCCATGTGGGCCGTTTCTTCGCGGAGGGCCGTGAGCACAGGTGACTCGCGTAGCGAAACCGACAGCAGGTAATCGTATAACGCGTCATCGAGCGGCAGGGTCCGGTTGCTCACAGCATGGGCCTGAGGCTTTAGGGGACGTTTATCATGCCCAAGATTGGGCAAAAACCAAACTTCCCCGCTACAATCGCGCACCATATCGCTCAGGCCGTCGCCCGATAAACCTGCAAGAAGGATTAGCTGATGAATCCCGAGACCATCGACCTTCTGCTTTGGCTCGTCCCCCTGTTGCTACTGGCGGGCGCGTTTGCGGGCCTGCTCGCTGGACTGCTGGGTGTTGGCGGCGGGATCGTGGTCGTGCCGGCGCTTTATCATATTTTCAGTTACCTCGGGATCGACCCCGAGGTACGCATGCACCTGGCTGTCGGGACTTCGCTGGCGACCATTATCCCCACCAGCATCCGTTCCGTGCGCGCGCACCATTTACGCGGGAGTTTCGACCGGCACCTGTTTAGCCAGTGGACCCCTGCAATGATCATCGGCGTGCTGCTCGGGACCTGGCTTGCGAACCTGGCGGATTTCACCGTGCTGACCGCCGTGTTCGCTACAGTTGCGTTACTGGTATCGTTGTACATGGCTTTCGGTAACCCTGACTGGCGCCTTGGCGAGCAATTGCCCGGCCCCGTCTGGAACCAGCCGATTGCAGCGACCATCGGCGCGATCTCCGCGATGATGGGCATCGGCGGCGGGACGATGAGTGTGCCGGTATTGCACCTTTACGGCACACCCATACATCGCGCAGTAGGTACGGCGGCGGGTTTTGGCATGGTGATCGCCGTACCCGGTGCACTGGGCTTTATCGTCGGCGGATGGAATGCCCCTGCCCTGCCTGAATTCAGCCTCGGCTACGTTAACTGGCTCGGGTTTTTACTCATCGTACCGGCAACCGTTGCGCTCGTGCCGACCGGCGCGCGCCTCGCGCACTCGTTGAGTCAAAAAGGATTGCGGCGCGCTTTCGCAGTATTTCTCGGGTTAACGGCGGTGCGCATGTTCGCCGACATCATCCAGGCCTGAGATAAAGTCAGCCCGCAAGTTTGAAGCCCAGTTCCATTACGCTACCCAGGGAGACGCTGAAGACATCGTTTGCCTGTAGTTTCTTGTGCGGACTCTGCCCGGCCGCATCGGCTTCGAATGCGATGACATCACCCGGGCTGAAGGCATAACTGCGGGACAGGTGCGCGAGGCGCTCGACACAGGCATCCGCCGACGGTCCCAGCGCCCCCGTCCAGACCATCACCCCGTTAATACGCACCAGCGCTTCCAGTTCTCCCGGACTGGCAACCTCATCGAGGGTCACGAGTGCCGGGCCCATGGGCAGCGATCCGGGAAACTGACGGGCTTCCGTAAACTCATGCCAGGCCGCGAGGTCGACCGGGCTGTCCTGCGCGGGCGCCAGGTCGACCACCAGTGTCCAGGCCGACAAGGCCGCCTCTGCCCCGGCCTTGTCGGCCTGGTAAAGCGGGCGACCCAGTACAGCGGCGAACATCGGGTGTGCGACGAGTTCCTTCTGACCATGCATACGAATTTGTGCGGCATGCCCGACCGCGGTGTTGGGGCTCTTGATAAAGCTGGCGGAAAAGCCGTCGCGTTCCGCCTGGCTGATCAGGATCAGCCCGGGCCGCCTTATCGGCGCCATTAGTGCGGTACCCGCAAGCGACGACAGCGCGCCGTCCTGCCTGAGGCGCGCTTCGCTTTCCCCAACCTGTTCGACAAGGCTTTGTGTGTGCTCGAGGCCGCGTTCGCCCGCTGCCAGGATGCTGATCGTCGACTGCGGAATCCACTGCGAAGCCGAAAGCGAACCAGGTGCAGCAGTCAGATCGAGAATCGTGCCCGTGTCGAGCAGGACTCCGGGCCTGCCCGCGACTTCCCGGGCGTCAATGGTTACCAGTTTCATGCAGCCACCTCGTCATCGCGACTTCGACGTTAAGAGAACTCAGGACTCGTTGTCACCCGCCGTTACAACCAGGCCGTCGAGCTCATCGGTGATTTCTATCTGGCAGCTTAACCGGCTGTTGTCATGCCGATCCAGCGCCGAATCAAGCATAGCATCTTCCATATCATCCATGCCCGGCAGCTTGTCGAGCCAGACTTTATCGATGTAGGCGTGACAGGTTGCACAGGCGCAGGCGCCGCCGCATTCGGCAACGATTCCGGCAACGTTGTTATCGACCGCAGCCTCCATCACGGTCAGACCAACCGCGGCTTCGACTTCCCGGGTATTTCCCTCCCGGTCATGAAAGATAATCCTGGGCATTTTTCAGCTCACGCTTTGCTCGTGCAAAAGCAGGAAATAATGTTAATGGCAACCGGGGAGAAGGTGCGGGATCACTCGACCAGGCTGGCCTGGGTTTCGCCCAGCGCCTGCCTGGCTCGTTTCAGCGAGTCCTCGAGCTGTTTCAGGCGGGCTTCCTCGCTTTCGACGTAAGCTATCCAGGAACTGGCCGTTTTCGCGGCTTTCTCGTATTTCAGTGCCCTGCGGAACGTGGCCTTCGCGGCCGAGAGCTGGTCGGTTTCATACTGGCACATGCCGTAAATCAGATAGACATTGCCCTGGTTCTTGAGGCCGCCCTTGTTGAGCGCTTTCTTCGACGCATCGATGCAGTCTTTATGCTCACTCAGGTTCAGGTAAGACTGCGCCAGCCGCGCATACAATTCGCCGTCATCGCTCAGGCCGGCCGCTTCTTTAAGCGGCGGGATGGCTTTACGGTCTTCTGCCGCCATTTGCCAGGCCTGGGAATACAGCCGCAGGTTCGAAACGGTGCTCTCTACCTGCTCGGCTTTGAAACCTTTTTCCAGTACCCGTGCACCCTTGTAAGGCGCCTCTGCCTGCAAAAAGAGCTGCGCCAGCTGAACAAGTTCTGAACTCTTTTCGAGCAACCCCTGGTCATAGGCCGCCTCGTAGGCGCCAAGCTGCCTGGGCTCGTCCTTGAGTTCGTAGTACACGCCCGACAGCTGCGTCCAGTACTCTTTCTTGGGCCAGCCGATAACGAGTTGTTCCAGCACTTCCCTGACCTTCGGGTAGTTATCCTGTTCCCAGTACGCGACCCGGAGCAGCAGCCACCAGTTCTCTTTCATCTCCAGGCCCTTCTCGCGGGCCAGTGACATCGCCTTATCGACCGGCGGAACAATCTTCTGAAAATCGGCCTTCGTCGGGTTCGCTTTCGCAGCGGCAATCGAGTAGTAAGCCGTGCCGATTAGCGCATACATGTCTGAATCGGGGCCCAGCATATCCATGTACCGATTGGCGTAACCAATGGCCGCCTGGTAGTCCTCCTTGACGAAGGCCAGCTGGGCCAGGGTACGGATTGCCTGCTGCATAGCCGGTTCCGGCAGGTCAGGCTGCTGCAACAAAGTTTCGTAGGAATCTATTGCTTTATTGAAATCCCCGAGTGCGAAATAAAGATAACCGTACATGCTGTACATGTTGACCTTCTCGTAGTCGGTCAGCTTGGGCATCGCCTTAACTTTATTCAGGATCGCAAGCGCTTCATTGTATTTCTCTGCGTCTAGAAGCTCGGTCACTTCGAGGATCATGTCGCCGACCTTGACAGACATTGACGCAGACTTGCGGCCCGAGCGGGGTGCCGATTTATTCTCTTTCTCCTCCTGGGCAAGTGCGGTGCCGCCAAGCTCATTGGGCAGCAGCGCCGGTGCGGCAAATATGAATGCCGCAACCAGTAATGCATACCCCGGAACTCGTGACATCGGATTCATGCTCAGTCTTCCAACTCAAAGGTAATAATGTGCTGAACGCCGGGCACTTCTACCGGCTGACCGTTTTGTACCCGTGGCTTGTATTTCCATTTGAGGACAGCGTTTACCGAGGCCCGCTCAAACAGCGAACTGGTGCACTCTACGACTCGCGCATCTTTCGTCGCGCCCGTTGTCGTGACCGTGAACTCCATCAGGCACTGTCCCTCCAGCCCCCGGGTCTGGGCACGGCGAGGATAGATGGGATTGATCTTGACGATCGGCAAATAGTCGCCCTCGCCTATCCAGGCGCCCCCCTGCGAAAGGTCTATGCCGATCCGGTTGCCCCGGGAAGAGATGTTGAGCGCCTGGCTCGTGTCGAGGCTGTCCTGCATAACCGGCGGCACATCCGGTGGCGCCTCTTCGACTTCCGGCGGAGGCTCGGGTTCGTTTTCATCCCGGTTCACAGTTTCCTCACGCTTAACCATGATGAAATCACCGAGATTAAAATCCGGCTCTTCGATAACCGCTTTTTTACCGGTCGCAATCAGGATCTGCATGATCCAGAGCAGCGAAAAGGTGACCAGGACACCGGTCATCAGCGATACGGCGAAACGTGGAATCATGCCCACACCCTCCTGACAAAAGCGCTGTAGCAATTATACGTTGTTGCCAGCCCGCCCATTAATCGCCCTTTTCCGCCGAAACCGAAATGCGCGTAATACCGGCCTGCCGCGCAGCATCTGCGACCAGCACCACCGTTTCCGAATACGCGTCTTTATCCACCTGTATTACAAGCGAACCCTCGGGGTTCTCCGCCAGCAGCTTCTCAAAATTCGCCTTCACGGCACGCTGGTCGATGCTCTTGCCGTCGATCCAGATTTCGTTTTGCGAACTGATCGCCAGCAGGATATTAGCTTTCGGCTTGGCCACGGCCTCGGGCGCCACGGGCCGGCGCACGTCTATGCCCGCCTCTTTAACGAACGAAGCGGTAACGATAAAAAAGATCAGCATGATAAACACGACGTCCAGCATGGGCGTCAGGTTAATCTCTGTTTCCTCTTCTTCAGCCGCTGCAATTATCGATCTGCGCATAGTCGTATGATTGCCTTATCCGCGCCCGCAACTAGTGATCAAGCTCCAGGTCTTCTTCAAGACCTTCGACCTTGGTTTCGATTAGACGCGTGATAATAGTGACAAGAAAGACGCCGGACAGCGCGCCTACCATCCCTGCCATCGTGGGGATCGTGGCCTTGGAGACACCCGATGCCATGGAACGCGCATTACCTGTGCCGGATATAGCCATCACGTCAAACACCTCGATCATGCCCGTAACCGTTCCCATCAGGCCCAGCAACGGACAAAGTGCGACGAGCGTCTGAATGACCGGCACCACGCGATTTGCGGACATCGAGTAACGCGAGATCATCGCTTCGCGTATCTGTTGGGCGCCCCACGATTTGCGGTCGGGACGCGCACGCCACTGCTCACGCTGTTCGTCGCCCAGTCGGATCAAACCGGTCCTGAAAAAAATCAGGCGCTCGACTATCAGTACCCACATCGCAAAGATGGTTACAGTTATTAGACTCAGGACATCGCCCCCGAGTTCCAGGAAATCCCGGACCGCTTCGATTGGCGCCACTATGAAGTCCATGTACGGAACCCTGCCTGCGAAATAAATATCAAGCCAAACACAAGTCCGGCACTAGCTGCCATGACGCTCCGCGTGCTCTGCAATAATTCCGGCACTTTGCTCCTGCAGCACCTGCACGATACGTTTGCTGCGACCACTAACGAGCGTGTGCAGCAACACCATCGGAATTGCGACCGTCAGGCCTAGCACCGTCGTAACCAGGGCCTGCGAGATACCACCCGCCATCAGTTTGGGATCACCCGTACCGTAGAGCGTAATCGCCTGGAAGGTCTGGATCATGCCCGTCACCGTACCGAGCAGCCCCATCAGAGGTGCCACCACCGAGATAATCTTGATAAACAGCAGCGCACGATTCAGCGTCGGTGTTTCCTTGAAGATTGCTTCCGAAAGCTTCAGTTCCAGCGTCCCCGTGTCCTTCGCGCGGTTTTCGTTGTAAACCCCCAGTACGCGGCCCAAAGCATTGTCAGAGCTCGGTGTTTCGGTAGCCAGCTGAGCCGTGACCTTGCGGCTGGCAATGCCCAGTACCACCATCCGCTCTAACGAAATCATCAGTCCGATAATGCCGAGCGCGATGATCAGGTAACCGACCAGGCCACCCTGCTGAATACGCTCAACGAGGTTGGGTCGGGCAATAAGCGTACTCAGGACACCGCCCAGCGTCGGGTCGAGTCCGAAGCGCACCAAACCACTCGTTTCATCGAGCAGGTCTGACGTGCTGCCGGTAAAGCGGCCCTGTTCCGGCTGACGCGGTAACTCTGACAGGGTGCCGTCCTCGTACCTGAGGTACTTGCCGTCAGACACTATATTAAAGAGACCGACGCGGGCGACTTCCCGCTGCTCTTCGCTTCCGTCAACCGTACGTACGTTCGCGTTGAACCGAACGACCTTACCGCTTTCCGTCATTTCACGCTGCAGTTCAAACCACAGACGGTCTATCTCCTCGAGCGATGGTAACTGCGAGCTTGAGCCGATCTTCTTGGCCAGTCCTTCCAGGAACTCTGTACGATCAGGATACTCAACACTCGTGAGCGAAGTATCGAAGCGGGTCCGGGCATCGCCTGCGACCTGCTGCATCACGCCGAAAAGTTCCTTCAGGGATCCCAGCCGTTCGTTCAGTTCGTCTTCAAGGTCACGCAGTTCTTTCTTGTTGGCTTCTGCCTGGGCTTCCAGGTTCTGACTGCGGCGTTCCTGGGCGGCCTTTTCGGCTTCGGCTTCATTCAACAGACGCTGCTGATTCGAGCGCTCCTGGCGGAACCGTGCTTCACGCTCACTGTGTTCCTTATTGTCCTGCACGCGGCCCTGTTCTACGGCCCGCAGCAGTTGATCCATGTTCAACGCCTGTTGCGCATTTGCACTCATTGGCATGACCAATACCGCAACCACGGCAAGTGCAACACTCTTATATTTAATGTGTGTCATCAGCCTGCCTCCGGCGCACTTACGGGCAGCAGTAACAGATCCGGCGCCACTTGTTTCTTGGCGATCTTCAGGCCCTCGCGGATTTCGTTCTTGTAATCGTCCGCTTCCTGCCAGCTACGGGATTTCTGATCCCAGACGCCTGAGATCGTGCCATCTTCGGTCTGGTAAAGGAGTGCAACACGACCGATGCGGAGGAATTCAACCTGGCGCGCTTCGCCATCGATATCCAGCGTGCCCGTGTAGAACTCGATGGTCCGGCCGTAGTCATTCTCGATCTGGTACGCCTCGGTTACCTTGCGGAACTTCTCGGCATCGTTGACCTCCGGATCCTCCATTAAGGATTCCAGGTTGGCCACACGCTCGTTACGTTCTCCCTCAAGAAAGGGGACGTCCAGCTTAACGAACGCCTTGAGTGATTCGATCATGCGGGTCATGGAAGGAACGATCTGCCGGCTAATGACTTCAACCTGGTCGATTGAACCGGCGAGCTGCTGCATTTTGAGCTCCTGCCCCTGAATCTGACGCTCGAGAAGCGTGTTATAGATCTTGAGGCCTTCGATCTCTTTGAGCAGCCGCTTGTATTTCTCTTCCTTCTTGCGGGTATCGCTGACAACGCCGTCTATGCGTTGCTGTGACTCTTGTGCAAGCCGGGTCCTTTGCTTTTCAGCATTCAGCACCTGATCAACAGACTGGGCTGACCCGGCCAATGGTGCAGTCAGGGCTATTGCAGCACTAACCGCGACCAGGCGGGATATCCACTTGGCAGAACTCATGAAGTGTCCCCTTCGACAAATAAATCGGAGTATTCAGACAACTAAAAAATGGTGGTCAATATGGTTTATCGTAGTTTGCGACCAGTGCGTACCTTACTACATGTGCAGTCGGGCGCGCACCTTTAAACGTAATGGCGCAAAGCGTTTCCACCAGCCGCCCGGCCCCCCGCGCGACATCGCCGAATATCCCCCGTTCTTGTTGCTAAATCCGTAGCTAATACGGACCCAGAAATGCTCAATCCTTTAAGCCTTTGGCCCCGTTAACAACGAATACGTTCGGCCAGGCTCATCGCATTCCACGGACGCCTGCAATCAAGCATTAATCCGGGCTTTTAAGCACAAGTTGGCCAAAAAAACCGGGCGGAAGAATAGCACAAGGGGGGCACTACGCCACCCCCGAGGAAGCGGGTCTGCCGGACGCTCCCGCAGCGCGGCCGGGGCGCAAACCCGTGGCGCTTGAATGCCATGGCTCCAATTTAATTAACCATTGGTTAAACAATTATTTGCAGACTATTTCTCATAAGGATACCAATCGACGCTGGCAGGGAGACCTCCGGAGGTCTCCGTGAGGGCCGTAACCCTTCGGCGCGTGTCGTGAGAACCGCGAAATGTGAACGCGTTTGCTTAAAATTCAAACGCTTGAGGTTGACAATAACCGGCGATTGGAGGAATATCCCGCGAATGTCTTACACCACTGTATTTCAGACGATTGCAGACCGGGCGCCCGGCGTGGGCCGTATCCTGGTGCTGTTGCTGCTCCTGGCAAGCCGGGAGAAACGGTGGTGCGGACACCAGACCGGGTAAAAGAACCCTCAAGACATAGAAACCCCGCACCCCACCAGGTAGCGGGGTTTTTTTATGCCGCAGATTGAGTAACAAGCGGCGCTGTGGTTAGTGTAGAGAGTAGATATGGAGAGCAGGCGATGAACGAGCGCGTTGATGATCAGGGTAACGATCAGAGCGATGATCACGTAATCATCTTTGATACGACCCTCAGGGACGGCGAGCAGGCCCCGGGCTGCAGCATGACGCTGCGCGAAAAGCTGCGGGTGGCCAATGCTCTGCGTGAACTGCAGGTCGACGTCATCGAGGCCGGCTTTGCGGCCGCCTCCCCGGGCGACTTTGATTCTGTCCAGGCAATTGCCGAGCAGGTACAAGGCCCGGCTATCTGCAGCCTCGCCCGCTGCCACCCGGAGGACGTTGCGCGTGCGGCGGCTGCCGTAAAGCCTGCAGAACGCAGCCGCATACATGTATTCGTGGCGACTAGCGAAATTCATCGCAACCTCAAGCTGCAAATGGCCAAGGAAGAAATCATTCGGCGCGCCGTAGAATCCGTGCAACTTGCCCGCGAACATTGCGACGACGTCGAGTTTTCGCCTGAAGATGCATCGCGCACGGAACCGGGCTACCTGGCTGAAGTCGTGCAGGCCGTTATCGAAGCCGGGGCACGCACCGTAAACATCCCGGACACCGTGGGTTATACCGTGCCCGGCGAGTTTGCAGAACTGTTCGCCTACCTGCGAGACAACGTGCCGAACATCGGCGATGCGGTGCTGAGTGTGCATTGTCACGACGACCTCGGGATGGCAGTCGCAAACAGCCTTGCGGCGGTCAGCGCGGGCGCAAGGCAGATCGAGTGCACGATCAACGGCATCGGCGAACGAGCCGGCAACTGCTCGCTCGAAGAAGTCGTGATGGCGCTGGACACCCGGCAAAACTATTTCGGGGTCAGCTCGAACATCGATACGTCGCGGCTGTATCCGACCAGTCGGCTCGTGGCGAGTATTACCGGCATGCACGTGCCGCGTAACAAGGCCATCGTGGGTGAAAACGCTTTTGCCCACGAGGCCGGCATACACCAGCACGGCATGCTTAAAGATGCATCAACCTACGAGATCATGAAGCCTGAAAACGTCGGCCTGAGCCGGTCTAACCTCGTACTCGGCAAGCACAGCGGCCGGCACGCTTTTCGTGAACGCGTCGGGCAGCTGGGCTTCGAACTGGACGACGAAGAAATAAACCGCGCCTTCGATGACTTCAAGAACCTGGCGGACCGCAAAAAGGAGCTGTTCGACGGTGACATCGAAGCCATCATCATGAACGTGGGCGAAACAAGGCCGGGCCCCTGGACGCTGGAGGAACTGCAGATCTCGGCCGGTACGGGCAAGATTGCCGGCGCTGCAGTCAGAATGAGCCATAGCGACGGGCGCAACATAAATGAGGCGGCTGTCGGTGACGGGCCCGTCGAAGCAGCGTTCAAAGCACTGGAACGGGTGGCCGGGTTCTCCCTGGAGCTGCGCAATTTCGAAGTCCGCAGCGTAACCATGGGTGAAGATGCCCAGGGTGAGGTAACCGTAACCGTGGAATATAATGGCCACAGTTACCGCGGCCACGGCATCAGTACCGATATCGTCGAAGCGGGTGCGCTGGCCTACCTTGAAGTGATAAACCGCGTGAGCCGGCGTATAGAATCCGGGACGGATAAACCGGCAGCCCCGTCGGCGGATGCGGCCGCGGTCTAGCGTCGCAACGGCACAGCCATAAAGAGGAACACAATGCCCATTAATAAATGCGACTGGATCTGGCAGAACGGCAAGATGGTGCCCTGGGATGACGCCCGGGTGCACGTGTTGGCGCATGGCCTGCACTACGGTTCCTCGGTATTCGAAGGCATCCGTGTGTACCCGACGCCGGCCGGCCTGAGGGCTTTCAGGCTTGCGGCTCACACGAAGCGCATGTTTGAGTCCGCCAAGATTCACCGTATCGAAATCCCCTACTCGCCGGAGGAAATCAACGCCGCATGCCGCGAGGTTGTAACGCGCAACCAGCTAAGCAACGGGGCCTACATACGGCCGATCGCATTTCGCGGTTACGGCGAGATCGGTCTCGCGCCGGAAAATGGCAGCCCGATCGACACAGTCGTCGCCGCCTGGGAATGGGGGGCGTACCTGGGCGCGGACGCTTTGGAAAAAGGCGTGGATGCTGGTATCTCATCCTGGCAACGCGTCGCACCCAATACACTGCCTGCGCTGGCCAAGGCCGGCGGCAATTACCTGTCGAGTACGCTGATCAGCCAGGAGGCGAAAGCCAACGGGTTTCACGAGGGCATTGCACTGGCAACTGACGGCACCGTCAGCGAAGGTGCCGGCGAAAACCTGTTCCTGGTAAAGAACGGCAAGGTCTATACGCCGCCCTCCGCGGCCGCGATCCTGACGGGCATTACGCGCGACACGATCATTACGCTGGCAGCCGATGCCGGTATCGAAGTGATCGAGCAGTCCATCCCGAGGGAAATGTTGTACATCGCGGACGAATTGTTCATGACCGGTACTGCTGCAGAAGTAACACCTGTACGTTCCGTCGATCGGATCGCGATTGGCGAAGGCAGCCGCGGCGACATTACCCGCATTCTGCAGGAACTGTTTTTCGGCCTGTTCGGCGGCACCACGGAAGATAAATGGGGTTGGCTCGAACCGGTGGAAGAAAGCACAGGCTCGAGCAAGTCGGCGGCCGGATAGAAACTAAAGAAACGCAAAAAACAGATTCATGGCTAACGGCTAAAGCCGGTCATAACGACAGCGACCGCGACTCATAACGACAGGAGACATGATCCGCCATGGGTGGAAAATCGCTTTTTGAGAAAGTCTGGGACGACCACGTCGTCGTGCCGGAAACTGAAGATACGCCGGCGGTGTTTTACATCGACCTGCATATCGTGCACGAGGTAACGACACCCCAGGCATTCAACATGCTGCGGGAAAGCGGCCTGCCCGTGCGGCGGCCCGACCTCGTGCTCGCGACTATGGACCACTCTACCCCGACGGTACCGATCACGAACCTTGACGAGAGCCTTGACGCGGCGTCGGATCCGGAACCTGCAAACCAGATACGGGCGATGGTCAAAAACTGCGCAGACTTCGGGATCGAGCTGCACGGATTCGGTAGCGCCCAGCGCGGTATCGTGCACGTAATAGGGCCCGAGATCGGCGCGACGCAGCCAGGTAAAACCATCGTATGCGGCGACAGTCATTCGAGCACCCATGGTGCGTTCGGCGCGATGGGTTTCGGCATCGGGACAACCGAAGTCTGCCACGTGCTCGCGACGCAGTGCCTGCTGCAGCGTAAACCGAAAAGCATGGCGGTCAACATCACCGGCAAGCTCAAACCCGGGGTGGGCGCCAAGGACGTCATCCTCGCACTGATCGGCAAAATGGGCGTCGATGGCGGCACAGGCCACGTCATCGAG
This sequence comes from Gammaproteobacteria bacterium, assembly GCA_030746435.1. Lineage (GTDB taxonomy): Bacteria > Pseudomonadota > Gammaproteobacteria > Steroidobacterales. The sequence continues at coordinate 63,731 of JASLMV010000008.1, forward strand.
TACCGCGGTGAAACCATACGCGGGCTGAACATGGAAGAACGGATGACCATCTGTAACATGACCATCGAAGGCGGCGCACGTGCCGGCATGATTGCGCCCGACGAAACGACATTCGAGTTTCTAAAGGGCCGGCCGCAGGCACCCCAGGGCGCTGACTGGGACGCCGCAGTCGAGCGTTGGCGCAAACTGGTTTCTGATGACGACGCCGTGTTCGACAAGGAAGTCAACCTGGACGTTTCCGACCTCGAGCCACACGTAACCTATGGCACCAACCCGGGCATGGTGGTACCGATCAGCCAGAACGTGCCGAGCGATAAGGGCGATGCAAGCTTCCGCAAAGCCATCGAGTACATGCAGGTAGAGGCGGATCAGCCCATGCTGGGTACCCCGGTGGACGTGGTATTTGTCGGCAGCTGCACCAATTCCCGCATGACAGATTTACGGGCTGTCGCCCGGATTCTCGATGGCAAACAGGTGGCCGGCGGAGTGCGCATGCTGGTCGTGCCCGGTTCGCAGGCCATCAAAGATAAGGCCGAGGAAGAAGGCCTGGACAAAATATTCACGGCCGCCGGTGCCGAGTGGCGCGAAGCCGGCTGCTCGATGTGTCTCGGCATGAACAGTGACAAACTCGGTAAAGGCGAACTGTGCGTAAGCACCAGCAACCGCAATTTCGAGGGGCGGCAGGGCCCGGGCGGTCGCACCGTCCTGGCCAGTCCCGAGACGGCTGCTGCGTCGGCACTTGCAGGTGTTATTGCCGACCCGCGCGAAGCTTTGTAAACGGATAAGATCATGGAAAAAATTACTCAACTGACTTCCACCACCACGGTTCTGGCTATCGACGATGTCGATACCGACCAGATCGTCCCCGCGCGCTACCTGACAGCGACAACACGCGAGGGTATCGGCAAAGCCCTGTTTGCCGACTGGCGCTTCGACGCAAACGGCAATGAAATAGCCGACTTCCCGCTGAACCAGCCCGGCGCGGCCGACCGCAGGATACTGGTGGCCGGCCGCAATTTCGGCTGCGGTTCGTCGCGTGAGCACGCACCGTGGGCACTGCTTGATTTCGGCATACAGGCCGTCATCAGCAGCGAGATCGCCGATATCTTCCGGAACAACTCTCTCAAGAACGGCCTGGTACCGGTAATCGTCGATACCGATACTCACCAGTGGCTCCTCGATAACCCGGGCGCTGAGGTCACGGTGGATGTCGAAGCCAGGGAACTGCGTTTGCCCTCCGGCAAAACGGTTGGCTTCCCGATCGACCCGTTTGCCCGGCACTGCATGCTCGAAGGGGTCGACCATACGGGTTTCCTGCTGCAGAACATGGATAACATCACCGAGTTCGAAGCGAACCGGTCCTGGCAACCATGAAAGCGACCATTGCGATATTGCCCGGCGACGGCATAGGCGCCGAAGTTACGCGCGAAGTAGTTAAGGTTTTCGCTGCGGTCGCGCATAAATTCGGGCACAAATTCGACCTGCCGGAAGGGCTGATCGGCGGTGCCGGACTTGATGCGGAGAACGACCCCTTTCCGCAGAGTACGGCCGATATATGTGCGGACTCCGCAGCCGTCCTGCTGGGTGCCGTGGGTGGCCCGAAATGGGATGACGTGCCGACTGAATCACGCCCCGAGCGCGGCCTGCTGCGTCTGCGGGCTGCCCTTAATGTATTCGCCAACCTGCGCCCGGTCGCTACCCACCCGGTATTGACCGGTGCCTCGCCCATCCGGGCAGATCTGCTCAAGGGCGTCGACATCATGGTCGTGCGCGAGCTGACGGGCGGAATATATTTTGGTGAAAAAGAACGTACCGCCGACAGCGCGACAGACGTGTGCACCTATACGCGCAACGAAATAGAACGAGTGCTGCGTATCGCCGGCAAACTCGCAACCGGACGGCGCGGCAAGGTCACGTCCGTGGACAAATCCAACGTGCTCGAAACATCACGTTTGTGGCGCGAGGTCACGAACGAACTGATGCCTGCCGAGTTCCCGAATATCGAGGTCGAGCACCTGCTCGTCGATGCAGCCGCGATGCACCTGCTGTCCCGGCCAGCCGATTTCGACGTCATCGTGACCGAGAACATGTTCGGCGACATCCTGACGGATGAAGCCTCAATGCTGGTCGGATCTATGGGCATGCTGCCCTCCGCTTCCCTGAATGACGGCAAGGTTGGCCTGTACGAACCCATACACGGCTCGGCCCCCGATATTGCGGGTCAGGACAAGGCCAACCCCTGCGCGACCATCCTGAGCGCCGCGATGCTGCTCAGGCATTCGCTGGGCCTGGAAGAAGAAGCCAGGGCCGTCGAAGACGCCGTTACGCAGGTGCTGCGCGATGGGTTGCGAACGGCTGATATTGCCGCGGCCGGCGAACCCGTCGTCGGGACCGCCGAAATGGGTTCGGCAATAGTCGCGGCGCTGTCTGCCTGACCGCTTACTTGTTGCGGATTTCCTGCAGTGCCTCGTTGGCCTTGAAGGCAACGACCATAAGCTCGCAGACGATGCGAGTGCCGACAATAACAGCGACCATTGCGCCCAGCCCACCCCAGAACGAAGTGCTGAACATCACTCCAACGCCCGTCACAACCGCGCTCACCAGGACTATCCAGTAAACCACCGTGATGATTTTCGGCGTCAGCATCGTGTCGAAAAACAGAATATCGCGAGCTTCCATGTAACAAACCCTCCTGGTGTTTGGCGGAGATGCAGCAGCCGGGTCCGGGTTCTGCCCACTGTGCCGGATTCGCTTTCACCCTAAAGCAGCCGTCCGCGCGCCACAAGTAGTTACCTGCTAAACCCCGGCCCGGGCAATCGGGCCTGTGTATATCAGAATATATATTAAGTATATCTATTAACCTACGGTTTTTTAGAGGTTTATAAGCCTATATTGATGCTGGCAGCCGGGTCCCGAAACTGTGAATTACGCCTTGAAATCCTGTTCTATTGTGTTAATGTGTTAGCGCATTAGTACATTAGGACTAGGGGATCTATGAAAGAGCATCGGGTCTACGACTCCGGCGAGGAACTCGCGGCCGAAGACGAGCTGTTCAACGCGGTATTGAAACTGCGTTCGAGCAACGAATGCCGTGCATTTTTCCAGGACCTCTGCACTCCAAGCGAACTACAGGCAATGAAAGACCGCTGGGTCGTTGCGGAACTGCTGGCCGAGGGCCTCACCTACCGGCAGATTCGCAACCGTACGGGCGTTAGCGTAACCACCGTCGGGCGAGTTGCACGCTGCCTGGCCGAAGAACCGGCCGGCTATGCCGCCATACTGAAACGAATGGGAAAACTATAATCATGACGCAGCCGCAAGCACGAATAAAAATAGCGATCCAGAAATCCGGACGCCTCACAGAGCACTGCCTGGAGTTGCTACAACAATGTGGCCTCAAGTACTCGCGCGGGCGCGACCAGCTTATCGGCTTCGGCGAGAACATGCCGGTTGACTTCCTGCTCGTGCGTGACGACGATATTCCCGGGCTGGTGCGCGATGACGTCTGCGATCTCGGTATCGTCGGCCTGAACGTCCTCGAGGAAAAACGCCTGGGCTATGCCAGTGAAGGCATAGAAGAGCCCTTCCGGCTGCTGCAGAAGCTGGATTACGGTCACTGCCGGCTGGCGTTTGCTTATCCGGAAGATTCCAAGCTGCAGAAAGCAACCGACCTGGACGGTCAGACTATTGCAACGAGCTACCCGAAGATCGTTGGCGATTATCTGCAACAAAACGGACTCAACGGGCAGGTCGTTGAATTCTCCGGGGCGGTTGAAATTGCGCCGAGCCTGGGGCGCGCAGAAATCATCTGTGACCTGGTCTCTACGGGCGCAACGCTGGCCGCCAACAGGCTGGTCGAAGGCGAAACAATACTCGACAGCGTGGCCTGCCTGATCCAGACACCCGTGGCCATACCTCCTGAAAAAACCGAGTGGGTCGACCGCCTGGTCGAACGCATCGCAGGCGTCCAGCAGGTACGCGGCAGTAAATACATCATGATGCACGCACCGCGAAGCGCCCTGCACGCCATCGCCGAACTGCTGCCCGGTGCCGAGTCACCCACCGTGTTACCGCTGGAGGACTCGGACGACAAGGTCGCCGTGCATGTCGTGTGCCGCGAGAACGTTTTCTGGGAAACCCTGGAAAGCCTGAAAACAGCCGGCGCGAGTTCCATACTCGTTGTGCCCATAGAAAAGATGCTCGCATGAAGAACGCCTTGGCAAATCGTTGTAACTGGAATGCGCTCGATGTGCAGGCACGCGCTCGCGTGCTGGAACGCCCTGCGGTCGCCGCCAATCCGGACACACTTGCCGACGTCCGTAAAATAATTGCCGATGTCCGTGCGAATGGCGACAGCGCCCTGCGCGCACTGACCAAAAAGCTCGACGGCGTCGAACCGGACGGGTTCCGCGTCAGCGAAGCCGAAATACGCGAAGCGCGCGCGACCTTAACGGACGAACAGGTCGAGGCCCTGCGGACGGCTATTGCCAACGTCACGGCCTACCACGAGACACAGGATGACGCTCCGGTGAGCATGGAAACAGCGGCCGGCGTTGTTTGCGAACGCATCGTGCGGCCTGTACAGGCCGTCGGGCTTTATGTGCCTGCCGGCACCGCACCCCTGCCCTCCACCGCAATCATGCTGGCCGTGCCGGCCGGACTTGCGGGTTGCCCTGTGCGCATCATGTGCACGCCGCCCCGACCGGACGGCAAAGCGGACCCCGCAGTCCTTGTTGCCGCCAGTGAATGCGGAATTTCGGAAATCTACAAACTGGGTGGCGCCCAGGCTGTCGCCGCGATGGCCTACGGCACGGAATCGGTACCCAAGGCTGACAAAATATTTGGGCCCGGCAACGCCTGGGTCACGGCGGCGAAAACCGAAGTCGCTGCCGACCCGGCAGGTGCGGCGCTGGACATGCCGGCCGGCCCGACCGAGGTGCTCGTCATCGCCGACTCCAATGCCGACCCGCGTGCCGTCGCGCTCGACCTCCTGTCGCAGGCCGAACACGGCACCGATTCGCAGGTGGTACTGGTTACCACGAGCGAGGCGCTCGCCGATGCTACCGATAGCGAAATTGCTGCCGCGCTGCCGGGCCTGCCGCGGCGCGCGATCATGGAACAGTCGCTGCAGCACAGCCGCGTGATCTTCGTCGAAGATATAGATGCAGCCGTCACGGTGGCAAACGAATATGCACCCGAACACCTGATCATGCAGGTAGACAATGCGCGCGACTGGCTCGAGCAGGTGAAAAATGCCGGCTCGGTGTTCCTCGGCGCCTGGACACCGGAATCGGTAGGCGATTACTGCAGCGGTACCAACCATGTCCTGCCGACCTACGGCTATGCCCGGACTTATAGCGGGTTGTCGGTTTACGACTTTCAGAAACGCATGTCGGTACAGGAACTGACCGAGGACGGGCTGCGCGGCCTGCAACCGACCGTGAGCACCCTCGCCCGCCTGGAAGGGCTCGATGCACACGCTCGCGCGGTAGAAGTCCGGGTAGAAAGCCTCGACGCAGCTAACAAAAAGGCGGCCGGATCATGAGCAGCGCAATCGAACTGGCCCGCCCGGAAGTCCGGCAGCTTGTGCCCTACAGTGCCGCAAGCTATGCGGACGGACTCGTGCGCCTGAACGCAAACGAAACGCCCTGGCCCGCACCGGTAAGCAACGCGGACCTGAACCGCTATCCGCCGGAGAAACCCGAGTTGCTGACCCGGCAGCTTGCAGAGTATTACAGCATGCCGCCCGACGGCGTTCTCGTTACCCGCGGCAGCAGCGAAGCGATCGACCTGCTGATCCGCGCTTTTTGCGCTGCCGGCCAGGATGCCATCGTGACCTGCCCGCCCACCTTCGGTATGTACCGCGTCTATGCCGACGTGCAGGGCGCGCGCGTCAATGAGATACCGCTGCGTGCCGACCAGGGCTATGCGCTGGACGCCGACCAGATCACCCGCAACTGGCCCGACGACGGCAAACTGCTGTTTATCTGCTCGCCGAACAACCCGACCGGTAACCGCTTCGATACGGACGAACTGAACCTTATCTGCAATTTGCTGGGCGGCCGTGCACTGGTGGTTATCGATGCTGCCTACACCGAGTTTGCGGACGAAGACCCGACGCTGGAGCTGCTCGAGGCGAACGATAATGTCGTGGTGCTGCGCACCCTGTCGAAAGCCTTCGGGCTGGCCGGCGCACGCTGCGGTGTGTTGCTGGGCCCGGCGGATGTGGTTGGCATGCTGAGCTGCATAATGCCGCCCTACGCCCTGTCGACGCCCTGCATCGATGCAGTGCTGGCCTGCCTCGGCCCGGATGCGCAGGCGGAAGTGCAAACACGGGTCGAGCTGTTGCGCGGGGAACGCACCCGCCTGGCCGCGGCTCTCGAAGCGCTCAGCGGCATCGACACCGTGTATCCGAGCGACGCCAACTTCCTGCTGGTCAGAGCAGCCGATGCAAAACGATGCTGCGAGCTTGCCAAAAATGGCGGCGTATTGATCAGGAACTTCGGCTGGGAGCCAGGACTAGAAGGATGCCTGCGTATTACCGTCGGCACGAAAGATGAAAACGACCGTTTGCTAAAGAGTCTTGCAGAATTATGAGTACACCTAAACGCATAGCTTTCGTCGACCGCGACGGAACGATGATCAGGGAACCGGATGACAACCAGGTGGACCGCCTCGACAAGGTCGAACTGGTGCCGGGGGTTATCCCTGCACTGACACGCCTGCGCGATGCAGGTTTCCGGTTCATCATGGTATCCAACCAGGACGGCCGGGGCACCGACAGTTTCCCGGAAGAGGATTTCCGGATTCCGCAGGAGTTTACGCTTGCCTTGTTCGCATCACAGGGGATCGAGTTCGACGAGATTTTTGTTTGCCCGCACTTTGATTCCGACGGGTGTGAATGCCGCAAACCCCTGCCGGGTTTGCTGGGTGATTACTTCGAGCGCGTCGATGTCGACCGCGCTAACAGCCTGGTGATTGGTGACCGTGAGACCGATCTTGGTCTGGCACGCAACCTGGGCGTGCCCGGCTACCTCGTCGATCCGGAAGCTAAGGATAGCTGGACAAATATCGTCGGACAGGTGCTGGATGCGCCGCGCACAGCGACCGTCGAGCGCAAAACGAAGGAAACCGATATCAGCGTGACCGTGGACCTCGATGCATCGGGGCCGATTGAAATCGACACGGGTATAGGTTTCTACGACCACATGCTCGACCAGGTTGCCAAGCACGGCAATTTTTCGCTACGCCTGAGCTGCAAGGGTGACCTCGAGGTCGACGAACACCACACTGTTGAAGACGTGGCGCTGGCGCTCGGCCAGGCGATCAGGGAAGCACTGGGTGACAAACGCGGCATCGGCCGGTTCGGGTTCGTCGTACCCATGGACGAAACCCAGGCCCGGGTTGCGATTGATCTTGGCGGACGCCCCTATCTGGTGTTCGAAGGTGAGTTTCCGCGTACAGAAGTCGGCGGGCTGCCGACCGAGCTTGTACCGCACTTTTTCCGCTCGCTCGGCGACACGCTGGGTGCGTCCATACAGCTCAGCGTAACGGGCGAGAATACGCATCACATGGTTGAGGCCTGCTTCAAAGGCACAGGCCGTGCCCTGCGCGATGCACTCAGGCGCGAAGGCAGCGAGCTGCCGAGCACCAAGGGCAGTCTGTGATGGCGGTCGACGTTGCCATCATCGAGGGCGGCGGTGCAAACATCTCGTCTCTGCGCTTTGCGCTCGAGCGCCTGGGCGTTACGAGCGCGCTGACCGCCGACGCCGACAAGATACGTGCGGCAAAGCGTGTCATCCTGCCGGGCGTCGGTGCCGCCGAGGATGCGATGGAGAAACTGCGTGCAGCCGGACTCGATGCGGTGATACCCGGGCTTACACAGCCGCTGCTCGGCATCTGCCTGGGCATGCAGTTGCTGTTCGACGGCTCGGAGGAAGACGATGCGCAATGCCTCGGCGTCATCGAAGGCAGGGCAAGGCTATTCGACGCCGGCGACGAGAGGCCGGTCCCCCACATGGGATGGAACAGCATCCGGAAGAATGACTCGCCTGCCTTGCTGGAGGGCATAGACAGCAACGCTTATTTTTATTTTGTGCACAGCTACGCAGTGGATGTGACACCGGCAACGATTGGTATCACAAATTACGGCCGCGACTTCAGCGCCGTGGTAACGCAGGACAATTTTTGTGGCACACAGTTTCACCCGGAACGCTCCGGGAAAAACGGCGCACGTTTATTGCATAATTTTCTGACGGGCGTCAGCTAAAGGAGCAAGTAATGGAAGTCATACCGGCTATAGACCTGCTTGGCGGTAAAGTCGTTCGGCTGTACAAGGGTGATTTCGAACAGGTAACTGAATACCCGGGGTCGCCGGCGGAAATCGCTGCCGGTTACTCAAGTGCCGGGATCGAATCGCTGCACGTGGTCGACCTGGACGGCGCCCGCAGCGGTAACCCGGCCCACCTCGATGTCATAACCGAGATTACATCTACGGTTGGCATGGCGGTACAGGTCGGTGGCGGTATCCGGCAAATCGAACAGGCGCGCGCAATTATTGCAGCCGGCGCAGAACGTGTCGTGGTCGGCTCGACGGCGGCCAAGGATCCCGACACGGTAATCGGGTGGTTCGGCGAACTCGGCCCGGACTGCATCGTCGTGGGGGTAGATATCAGCATCGAAGACGGCGGCGACCCCATCGTGCAGACCCACGGCTGGACGGAAAGCAGCAACCAGACCCTGTGGTCACTGATGGACAAGTACATGGGGGCCGGCGCACGTAATTTTCTGTGCACCGACATATCCCGTGACGGCACGCTGGAAGGCCCCAACATGGATTTATACCGGGAATGTACAGCGCGCTACGAAAAGGCCCGCATCATTGCCTCAGGGGGTATCAGTTCGGCAGCCGAGCTGCCTGTTCTGGCAGCGACCGGCGTAACCAGCGTAGTGACGGGTAAAGCGCTTCTGGACGGGCGCCTGACGATTGCGGAGATAGAAGAATTCTTGCAAAGCGAATAATCCCCTGTCTCGACGTGCGCGATGGCCAGGTCGTTAAAGGCGTGCAGTTCCGCAACCATGAAATCGTGGGCGACATCCTCGATCTGGCTGAACGCTATCGCGACGAAGGCGCAGATGAACTGGTGTTTTACGACATCACGGCGAGTCCCGACGGCCGCTCTGTAGACCGCAGCTGGATCAACCGCGTAGCCGAAATACTGGATATACCCTTTTGCGTCGCCGGGGGCATCCGGACGCTACAAGACGCCGAGGAGGTACTGAATTTCGGTGCGGACAAGATTTCGGTCAACAGCCCTGCCCTCGCCCGGCCTGACCTGATTGACGAACTGGCCAGGCGATTTGGCTCGCAGTGTGTGGTTGTCGGCATCGACAGCCGTGACGAAGAAGGTGTCTATCGCGTCTACCAGAACACCGGTGACCCCGACAAGACCAGCCTCGCCGGCCGGGAAACCGTGGACTGGGTGCGGGAAGCGCAGCAACGCGGTGCCGGTGAGTTCGTGCTGAACTGCATGAACCAGGACGGCGTACGCCAGGGTTACGACATCGGCCAGTTAAGCCTGGTGCGGGCCAACTGTACCGTGCCACTGATTGCATCCGGCGGAGCCGGCGCCAAAGAACATTTTGCAGAAGTATTTAAACAGGCACACGTGGACGGCGCACTGGCCGCGAGTGTGTTTCACAAACAGATCATTGAAATCGGCGAGCTCAAGCAATACCTCGCCGGACAGGGCATCGAGGTAAGACCATGAACGCCGACATCAGTTTCATCGCTGAACTGGAAGAAATTATCCGCTCACGGCGCGACGCTGACAGTGACGAGAGCTACACGAAGAAGCTGTTTGAGCGCGGCACTCCCTTTATTGCCCAGAAGGTAGGCGAGGAAGCCGTGGAACTGGCGATCGCGGCCGTACAGGGCGACGAAAAGCGCACGGTCTCCGAAGCGGCCGACCTCGTGTATCACCTGCTGGTGCTGCTCGAAGCGAACAAACTCAGTATCGGGGATATCGCAGCCGAGTTAGCCGGCCGGCATCGGTAAATACCAGGCGCAACTAGCGGCGCAGGCGCTGGTAGCGGTATTTGTAGATTACGTCAGCGGTGGAGACTGGCTCCCCGTCTACCACCCTGGGACGATAGCGTGCCCTGCGCGAAGCTTTATAAAACTCTGTATCGTCCAGTTTTGCAATATCGGAACGGAACTCTACGTCCTTCAGCCGACCGTTGGGTAATACAGTAAATTCAGATGTGACCGTACCACTCTCGAAGTACGCCTCACCACTCTTGCCTCGTGCCGGATTATCGGGAAAGTTGAAAACGAGCAACGCTTCCCTGCCGAAAAACCTGTTCGCTTCCGCCGGGCCGAGAAAATCAGCCAGCAATTGCCATGCATTCCGGTAGAAGTCCGCAGCTTTCTCTTCTTTGCCGAAGACAACCTGAACATCGCCCGAGACAGCCAACGCCTGTGCATGCATAGCCACTCCCTCGGCTGTGGCCGGATAATCCAGCTCTTGCGTCAATTCCATGACCTGTGCTGCATCATCGGCCTGGGTGCGCTGGTAGATGTGGCTCTTGGCAATAATGATCGCCTGCTTGGCTATCCTGAAATTGCTTGACCCCGCTTGTTGCGAAATGATTTCGATAATGCGCTCGCGAGTTTCCCGCTCATCGCCGAACTGTGAAGAATAATTGCACCATTCCGCATACGCTTCGAGACCGGGAATAAGTTCTATCGAGTCCTTTCCATAGAGCTTTTCACGCGCGCTCAACGCCTTATCAGCAGCAAAATCACCCTTGCGCTTTTCCCTGGCACCCCTGGACTTGGCAGCGTCGAGATAGGCGTCGTAGATCATTGCTTCACGCAGCAAATCGTAGGGCTCGATGCGTTTATTGACTTTTACGGCCTCGCCGAACGTATCGAAGGCATCGGCCGTTTCAAACTCGGCCGTATAAGCCTGGGCTTTGAACATGAGGAATTCCAGCAGCGTCGTATCATCAGGCTGTTTTTTGAGGATACGCACGGCGTGTTCGATCGTTTCGAGCGCAGCCACGGACTCGCTTAGCTGCACCTCAACTGCAGTCAGTTGCAGCAACGGGACCAGGAGCTGCGGCGACATACGATCCTGGTTCGACAGGATTTCGACACGCTTGCGCGCCCAGGGCAACGCTTCTTCCAGGTTCTGATCGCGCCAGGCCTCCGCAAACTTGCTGTCTGCCTCGGCAAATTCCTGTGCGGGATCAGCCAGTGCAAACGGGCCCGGCAAGGCGCAGGTGACCAGAACGACAAACAGGCCGACATACCGGCGCCAGTTCCGGTCGGGCATACCGTTTATCGGGTTCGTCATCTCCCCCTCCCGGTTTTTTTAGCCGCTGGTCCGGCTTATTCTTCTGCCGACAGGGCCTTCCAGGCACGCACGGCAATATTGAACTGCTCGGCGATTACTTCCATATCATCAACGGCCTGGTTATGCGCGGCTATTCGCGCTGAACCAACTTCCGGCGCTTCGTCTTCCGGTGCATCCGCCTCTTCCTGCGCAAGACATTCCAGGTAGGCATTCGTGCCCTCCATGAACTCTTTCACAGCGGTCTGGGCATCGACCAATTCAGCTTCGGTCGTCGCGGCACCATCGGGAACCACGGGTGAGCCCGGGCGGCTGCATTCGGCATACGCGCCTGAAGCGACAAGCAGCAGGCCCGCAGGCAAAATCTGTAACAGCTTTTTCACAGTATCTCTTCCTCCTGACTCTTATCGAAACCCTATCATGTTCAGGCTGCAGACGTTCCCGGGGGCGTTACCAGGGTATAACCCGGCCCGTCCATTCGTAGTAAACACCAGTATCTTCCGTCTCCAGCCCGTCGATCAGCCGGATCATGTCGTCGATCGCGGTGCGCGGAGCAAGCCGTCCTATTTTTATCATCGTCTTGTAGTTCGACGGCACGCTGTCCGGGTCCTCGGCATTCATGTAGTCCTCGGTATCGACCGTACCCGGCGCCATGATGCTTATGATAATGCCCTTGCGTTTCAGCGTCAGCGCATAACTCTTCATCAGCATGTTCAGGCCCGCCTTGCTCGCCCGGTAAATCGGGGCAATTGGTATCTCGTTCTCGGCAATCGAACCGCCGGTCGACGTCATGGCGACGATTTTCTTTTGCTCGCTCGCGGTGACATGCGGCAGAAATGCTTCCGACACCATGAGCTGTCCGAGGATATTGACCTTGAGGACTTCCAGTGCCCATTCGTAGTCAACTCTGCCGAACCGCACGGGCCCGAAGCGGAAAGTATTGATCGCTGCGTTGAGTAGCAACACGTCGATCGGCGTATCAACATATTTTTCCGCCAGCACCGCGATTTCGCCCTGGTCCACGATGTCGAGTTCCTCGACGACGATATTGGGGTTTTCGGCAGCCAGCGCATTCAGACGGTCCGCTTTATCAGGAGTCCGGCAGGTTGCGATGACGTTCCAGCCGAGGGCGGCATACTCTTCCGCGAAGGCCAGCCCGTGGCTGGCATTCGACCCGGTAATCAGAACGGTCGGCTTGTCGCTGCCGGCGAATACAGATTCGGCGACCGCATTTCCCGAAGGTGCCATACCCGCAATAGCGAACAGCATGCAGGCCCAAAAGAATCCCGAACGCCGGGCGCCCTGGTTAACAATACTCATCTGTCTCCCCCACAATTGATTATTGTTCGATGTACTAGTGTACGCGATGAACCAGCCTCTGTTCGGCCGCGCGGCAAACTACATCGAGTCGCAGATATCCCTGCTTTCGCTGTCCGATTCCGCGAACTGCTGCCACGCGAACGCAGGCATATCCTGCAACACCTCTGAACAGCCCTGCATCTCGCGCATGACCGGTTCGGACTGCATGTCGCGCCCGAGCCTGATCGCAGTAGACAACGCTTCGTCGCGCTTGCCTGCGTCGCAGAGGGCCTGAATCTCCGCAGACATCGCTTCTGCTTTCACGCGCAGTTTCTCAAGCTCGGCCTGATCGATTTTCTGCATGCAGGCCTGCATCTTCTGTGCCTGCTGCATCATCTTCTGCATATCCTGCTGATTCATGCGGCTGAAGTCCTGGGCCGCCGCACCCGCTGCGATCAACAAAGCACAGATTAGTATTACCCGCTGCATGGTCGTTCCTCCGGAGTCGTCCTGCCCCTAAACGGGGCGGTTATCAGATCACGACTTCTTCCGCCGGTTCGCGCAGGTTATAGCGCGAACTCATGACGTAACCATAGGCGCCTGCGTTCGCGATCGCCAGCACATCGCCCTCGCGGGTTGGCGGCAGCAGGCGGTCGCTGCCCAGCCGGTCGCCGGTTTCGCAGATCGGCCCGACGACATTCACGATCTCCGTGGCCGCTTCCCCGACCCGGCTTAAGTTCGCGATCTCGTGGTACGCGCCGTACAGGGCAGGCCGGATGAGCGAATTCATGCCGGTGCTGATACCCACGTACTGCACATCACCCTTGCCTTTTACCTGGGTTACGGTCGAGACGAGAACGCCGGCTTCGGCGATCACATAACGACCCGGTTCCAGCCACAGCTCGAAGCCGTCCAACCGCTCGCGTGCTGCAGCCAGACTGGCGTCGAGCGCCGCCATGTCCAGTGCTTTCTGCCCGGGCTTCTCGGGGATGCCGAGCCCGCCGCCCAGGTCCAGGAAGCGTACGCCCGGAAAACGGCCCGCTGCTTCGGTCAGCGCGGTGGCGATGTCCTCCCAGTTGTCGGCCTGCAGTATGCCGCTGCCGGTATGCGCGTGCAGGCCGACGATGTCAGCACCGCACGAGCCGGCCAGCCCGGCGGCCTCATCCAGTTCGAACATCGGGATACCGAACTTGGAATGCACGCCGGCCGTCTTGACGTGTTCGTGATGGCCGCGGCCCTGGCCCGGGTCCAGCCGCAGGAATACCTGCCTGCCGGCAAACAAATCACCCCATTCGCGCAGGGGGTGCAGGTTATCCAGCGTGACCCAGATACCCTGCTCCAGGCCGAACTCGTATTCGGAACGCTCCGCAAAATTCGGCGTAAACAGGATGCGCTGCCGGTCTATGTCGGGGAACAGTTCCAGCACCCGCCTGATTTCGCCGGGCGACACCACCTCGAAGTTCATGCCGCCTTCGTAAACGCAGCGGAGCACATCCGGGTGTGAATTGGCCTTGATCGCGTAGAACACACGGTCCACCGATTGCAGACCACGCAGCCGCGCAACCGCAGCTTCGACGGTCGCGCGATCGTAAACATAAGCCGAGGTCTGTGCCACAGCGATCTCGATCAGGTGCTCACACTTTTCTATCCACCACGGTGTCGGGGTAACGGCCGGCTCCGGCTGCTCTTCCTGCAGTTCTTCCCAGGTTTCCCCGAACACCGCATCAGTCTTCGGTGGGTTGACCAGCATCGCGTGCAGGTTCTGCACGAGTTTGTACGCCTGCTCCTCATCGACGACGAAGCTCAGGTTCAGGTCGCTCGCGGCCTGGCTGAGCAGATGGATGCGGTTTTCCTGAAACACTTCCAGCGCCGGGCCGATCTCGTGCAGCATCGCGCGAATCTTCTGGCCCACCAGGCTCACGACAGCAACGTCCGGGAGGATTCGGACCCGGCACAGGCGTTCGAGATTCGTGCGCAGCCGCTCCATCATGGCCGCATCCATTGAATTGGCGCCCGGGTCGAGGGTGACGGTCACGTTGCTCTCTGAGGTCGAAACCAGATCAATAGAAAGCCCTAAGTCACTGAAACATCGGAAGGCTTCACTCAGGAAGCCTGCTTCCTGCCACATACCGAAGGTTTCCATGGAGACCAGCGTGATACCGCCCCGCCGGGAAATGGCCTTGACCCGCGGCGCATCGTCCCCCGAATCCTGGGAAATCACGGTGCCCGATGCATCGGGCCGGGCCGTGCTGCGTATCCACAGCGGGATGCCGGCCCGCCGGACCGGTGAAATTGCGCGCGGATGCAAAACAGAGCCGCCGGTAGACGCGATTTCCTGCGCCTCCTCGTAACGCAATGCCCGTAACAGACGTGCGCCGGGTACTGCCCGCGGATCCGCGCTGAACATGCCGGGCACATCGGTCCATATTTCCAACCGTTCGGCCTCGAGGCGACTCGCAAAATAGGCGGCGGAGGTATCCGAACCACCCCTTCCGAGCAATACAGTTTCCTGCCGGCTGTTGCAGGCGATAAAACCCTGCGTCAGTACCACCCCGTCGATGGCGCCCAGCCGGGCC
The DNA here is from genome assembly GCA_030746435.1 of Gammaproteobacteria bacterium. GTDB lineage: Bacteria > Pseudomonadota > Gammaproteobacteria > Steroidobacterales. The sequence continues at coordinate 78,963 of JASLMV010000008.1, forward strand.
TGCAGGTGCGGATCGGCATCGTAAGCACAGACGCCGGACAAAAATGAGGCGCGTTCCGAAGCGCCGGCAATATCAAGCGTGCACAGCAATTCCCTGGCATCGTGCCAGTGGACAGCCAGGCCCTGCGATTGCAGGTGGGCTGCGCCGATGGCAGTCGCCATCAGTTCGCCCAGCGCCATGACTTTGGCGTGCACCCGGTGACTGACCTCGCGCACGAGACGCACGCCGGCCACCAGTTGCTCAAGCTCATCGAGGTAATCGTGCAACAGCGCAGCGCCGTCGAGTCCCAGCTCGGCAGCCAGTTCCAGGTGGCGCGCGCGAATTTCAGCGAGCAATACCTCGTGCGTGCCCTCTGCCGCCTGCTGCAGCAGTTGCTCAAGCAGCGTCGATATTCCGCCGATGGCGGAATGCACCACCAGGGGCCGGAAACCTTCGTCGATCCGCGCCTCGACCAGGCCACGGATGACCGCCCAGCTTGCGGCCGTCGCCACGCTGGTGCCGCCGAACTTGAGCACGGCCCACCTGACAGCTTGATCAGAATTTACCAAAGGATTTACCTATAACTCCATATTTAAACGAGAAAAAAGCCCGCTTCGGTCATACCGTTGCGGGCTTTGTCTGGAAGAAATCTCGCGCTTTCCGAGCCTTTTATCCTGTGCGCACCCCGCCGTCACGGCATCCGGTCTTATCGACCGTCCGCTGCATCATTTTCCGTTTGTCTTTCAACGGGGTATTCATGGGTGCGAAGTAAACCGGAACCACCGTGGCGCGTCAACCGCAGGCGTCGCGCCCGGGCTAATCGCCGGCCCCCGTAACGGCGCCCTGCGAGGCAGAGCTCACGAGGCGTGCGTATTTGGTGAGCACACCTGTCCGCGCAAGCGGCGCAGGCGGTTGCCAGCGCTCACGGCGCTCAGCAAGCTCTTCCGCGCTGATATTGGCCTCCAGCGTACGGGTCTCTGCATTAATGGTGACCTCATCACCGTCCTCGATCAGGCCGATCGGGCCGCCAACAGCCGCCTCAGGCGTCACATGGCCGACCACGAAACCGTGGCTGCCACCGGAGAACCGGCCGTCGGTTATGAAGGCCACCTGGTCACCGAGCCCCTTGCCCATGATCGCGGCGGTCGGGCTCAGCATTTCTCGCATGCCGGGGCCTCCTTTCGGGCCCTCATAGCGGATCACGACCACGTCTCCCGCGACGACGGTACCGTCCAGAATTGCCTGCAGGCCTTCTTCCTCGGAACCAAAGGTTTTTGCCGTGCCCGTGAAGCTCACGCCTTCCTTGCCCGTAATCTTGGCCACCGCACCCTCGGGTGCGAGGTTGCCATACAGGATGACGATATGGCTGTCCTTTTTGACCGGGTTGTCGAGCGGCCGGATGATGTCCTGACCCTCAGGGTAATCCGCCACATCTGCCAGGTTCTCGGCTATGGTCTTCCCGTTCACGGTCAAGCAATCGCCATGCAACAACCCGGCATCGAGCAGCCGTTTCATGAGCGGCCGGATGCCGCCGATCTCGATCAGCTCGGACATCGAATACTTGCCGCTCGGCTTCAGGTTTGACAGCAGCGGCACGCGCTTGCCGATACGCGTGAAATCGTCCAGCTCGAGCGGTATCCCGGCCTCGCGTGCGATGGCGATCAGGTGCAGGACCGCGTTGGTCGACCCGCCGAGAGCGATCACGGTAGTGATCGCATTCTCAAATGCTTCGCGTGAAAGGATGTCGGATGGCTTGATATCTTTGCGGATCAGTTCAACGACGGCGGCGCCCGCGCGCTCACAGTCGGTCATCTTCTGTGCGGAGATAGCATCCTGTGCCGAACTGTTAGGCAGGCTCATGCCCAGCGCCTCGATTGCAGATGCCATCGTGTTCGCCGTGTACATACCGCCGCATGACCCCGGCCCCGGGATCGCCGTGCGTTCGACTTCCAGCAATTCCGCGTCGCTTATAGTGCCCGCCGCGACGCCGCCCACGGCCTCGAACACGGACACGATATCGCGCCGCTCGGGTCCAGGCTGAATCGTGCCGCCGTAGACGAACACCGACGGCCGGTCGAGCCGCGCCATCGCCATCAGGCATCCCGGCATATTCTTGTCGCAGCCGCCGATCGAGACGAAGCCGTCAAACCCCTCGCCGGCGACAACGGTCTCGATGGAGTCGGCAATGACCTCGCGCGACACCAGCGAATAGCGCATGCCCGGCGTGCCCATCGAAATCCCGTCGGAAACCGTGATCGTGTTGAACTGCACGGCCTTGCCACCCGCCTCGTTGGCGCCACGTGCTGCCTCGTCGGCGAGCTTGTCAATGTGCATGTTGCACGGGGTCACCATGCTCCAGGTCGAGGCAATCCCGACCTGGCTCTTGCCGAAGTCGTCGTCGCTGAAACCTACCGCGCGCAGCATCGCGCGGCTGGGCGCGTGCTCCACGCCGTCAACCACGACGCTTGAATACCTGCGGTTCGCCTTGCCCTTGTCGTTGCTCATAATCGTGCCAGTTCCGGATCGGGCGAGCATTGTACACGCGCGCCCGGTCTTTGACAGAAAGGTTTTGGTGTCAGACGCGCAGCACCTTGCCGGGGTTCATGATGTTATGGGGGTCGATCGCGCGCTTGACGGACCGCATGAGCTCCAGTTCTACCGGTTTACCCAGTCGTTCGAATTCGTCCACCTTCAGCGAACCGATGCCGTGCTCGGCACTGAAACTGCCGTCCATATCGACAGCCAGTGTATGCACGATTTCATTCAGGCGGCCCCACAGTGCCAGGAAATCCTCCGCCTCCATGCCTTCGGGCTGACTGAGGTTGTAATGCAGGTTACCGTCGCCCAGGTGGCCGAACGGCACCGGCCGGATGCCGGGCACTTCGGCACGGACACGCTCGTCCGCCACGACCAGGAACTCGGGCATGCGCGAGACCGGCACCGAGATGTCGTGTTTGATACTCGCACCCGCATGTTTCTGCGCTTCCGAAATATTGTGGCGCAGGTTCCAGAATTCGGACCGTTGCGACTCACTTACGGCAACGACTCCGTCGCGGACCAGTCCGGCCTCCATGTGCTCGGCCAGAAACTCGCTTAATTGTTCGTCCATCGACGCCTGCTCACGCGCGCTCGCAACTTCAAGCAATACATACCAGTCATGCGGCGCATCCATCGGATCCCTGCATGCCGGCATCGCATCAACTACCATTTCGATTGCAATCCGCGGCATCAGTTCGAAGGTAACCAATTCGTCACCGATACGCCGGCGCGCTTGCACATAAAGATTGACGGCGGCCTGCGGTGACTCAACCGCAAGCCAGGCGGCCGCCGAACTCCGCGACGCGGGAAACAACTTGAGTGTTGCTGCCGTAATAAATCCGAGTGTGCCCTCCGCGCCGATAAATAACTGCTTCAGGTCGTAACCCGTGTTGTCTTTGCGTAGTGCGCTGAGGTCATCGAACACAGAACCATCCGGGAGCACGACTTCAAGCCCGAGTACGAGATCACGCGTATTACCGTAACGCAGGACATTGGTGCCACCCGCATTGGTAGCGATATTGCCACCGATCTGACAACTGCCTTCCGCCGCGAGGCTCAACGGGAAGAACAGCCCATGCCTGGCTGCTGCTGCCTGGACTTCAGCAAGCACGCAACCCGCTTCGACGGTTATGGTGTAGTTATTCGTGTCTGTTTCACGAACCTTGCGAAGCCGCGAAGCAGACAACAATACCTGGGGCTGGCCTGAGTCCTGGCCGGGTATCGCGCCGCCGGCCAGCCCGGTATTACCGCCCTGGGGCACAACGGGAATGCGATGGGTGTTACAGATGCGCAAAATCTCTGCTGCATTCCCGGTCGACGCAGGCGCGAGCATTATGGGTGTAGCGCCGCGAAAGAGCCCTCGCCACTCGGTCAGGTGCGGCTCCAGCGTCGCAGGGTCGTCGGTCCAGCCTGACGCCCCTGCAGCATCCTTCAGTTCCTTAAGCACCTGTTTATCAAGTTCCATACTCACGGTTTCGCCTGCTTTATGCCCCCAAGTGTTAAATAGATTACGTTTTTAACAGCATTCATGGTATTTATCTGGCGTGCGGGTTTGGATAAGGGGTTATCCGGTTGTCTGACGTTAGCGGAACTTACAAGGTTGACACGACCTACCTGAGCCTGACCGGACAGGATCTCTGGGTCGATCTCAATACAGATCTCGACACGCTGAGCCTGGCGGAGCGCAGTAATGTAATCGAACTCGACCGAAAACTGCATACCCAGTGGGAACTTGGACGCAATTTTATCCTTGGCTGGGCGCCCCAGGATACCGGTATAGAGTTACTCAGCGTGCCGCACTATGTCGTTGCCGACTATGCGTTGGCAACCCGCTACAGCGACGCCGGGCCCACCCACGAAACCGGTAACCAGGATGCCGCCAACTTCGTCATGGAGCTGCTGGCCCGCAAGCGGCAATTAACTGACCGGCAAATGCAGTATGCCTCCCGGCTCCTCCAGGTCGAACCGACATATATAGAGCTGCGTCAGCCGCTCAGCGATTCGGGTGCCGAGATTCGGATCATCGAAAAACTGGTTACGCGCTACGGCGTCAGCTTCGTGCCGAATCGCGCGGTGGCGCTGTTCGATATCGTCGGTTTCAGCCTGCTGAGTCCTTTCGAGCAGATGACACAATTAAACAGCCTGTCCTATTCGCTGAACTCAGCCCACAGCAAAATGCTGAACCGGGAACTTAACGTCAATTTCGCGCGTTCGAGCACCGGGGACGGTTTTTATATCTGGAACCGCGACCTCGGCATCACGTCGAACACCAACCTGTATCACCTGATGCACCTCGTGCTGGCGGATAACGCCATCGCACGCGGCAAGGCCCATGGCCGGACGGTGCCATTGTTGCGCGCAGCGTTTCACGTGGGCAGTTGTTATGAGTTTCACCAGGCCGAAGGACTTAACCCAACCGTTTTCAGCGACATCGTCGGTGACGTCACTATCGAGCTTGCGCGCATGGTCGAACGGGCACTGCCGGGACAGGTGCTGGTGGGTGAGTTCAATGCGGTACTGCCGGGCGAACAACCCGACACACGTATAGAGCTCGATTCAGTAGGGTTTATCAACCATGCGCAGGCCAACCTGTCACAACTCAACGGACTGGTGCTGTCTGGCGAAGCAATCGAATCCATCAAGTGTTATCTCACCGGCAGGCGGTCGGGTGACGGCGAGTTCAGCATCCGCAAGTTAAGTATCGAGGACAAACACGGCTTACAGCACTACGTGTTTAACGCAAAAATTAATATCTACCGTGATCATGCCGACCCTATACTGCTCGGCATCGAAGACAAAATGTTGCGCGGGAATGATCTCGCCATGGTTACTGCCGAGCACATCATGCCGCGGTTAAGTCACTAGCTACCGACTGCCAGCAGTTAGATAAAACCTTCTCCTTCGTCGTCGTCACTAACGACTTGTGTCGCATCGGGGTCAAAGGCGGACTCGGCCTTCGCCCCTATGTCGACCTCGTTGAACTCCTTCGCGAACATGACCCACAGGGTCAGGAACAGGGCAGCGATGACGGGCCCGATTACAAAGCCGGATGCGCCGAATACGGTCAGGCCTCCGAGTGTGGACAGCAGCACCAGGTAGTCCGGCATGCGCGTGTCGCGCCCGACCAGGATCGGCCGCAGCACGTTGTCCACGAGGCCGATAACCAGCACCCCGAAAACCACGAGGACAATTGCCTTGATGTAGGCGCCGCCCGCGAGCATGAACAGCGCGGCAGGTCCCCATACGAGACTGGCGCCGACGACCGGCAACAGCGACATGATCACCATGACTGCGCCCCAGAAAACGGCTCCCTCGATTCCCAGGATCCAGAAAACCGAGCCACCGAGCGCACCCTGAACGATACCGATGACCAGGGTTCCCTTGACCGTCGCTCGCGATACCTCGGCGAATTTCGCGAACAGAGCCCGTTCGCGTTCGTCACCGAGCGGCAATGCATGAATAATCTGTTGCAGCAGAAAGTCACCGTCGCGCAGGAAAAAATACAGCACGTACAGCATCAGGAAAAACATCACGCTGAAGCGCACCGCATTCTGCCCTGCCGTAATCGCCAGCGAGGCGATAAACCGGCTGCCCGTCACAGCGGCCGACGACAGGTTGGCTTTCACCTCCTCGGACGTAATCCCGGCGCGGTCGAGCAGGTTGTTAACGGCCGGTAGTCTGGAACGCAGCCAGTCGAGCCAGACCGCCGGGTTAATCTCCCCGCTTTCGATCCGGTCGTACAAACCCGTCGCTTCGGTTACGACAGCCGATGCGATGAACCAGGTAGGGATGATCACCGTGATACAGATAAGCAGCAGCGTAAGAAACGCAGCAGGTGAATTACGGTCTTTCACAACCGCAAGGATGCGGATAAAGGCCGGGTGGAATAACACGGCCAGCGTGGCGGCCCAGAATATGGGCTGGACGAAATCCGCCAGCAATCCCAAAAAGGCAAGCGTGACGAGCGCGAGCAGTCCGATAAACGATGCGTTTTGCAGATTCACCTGATCCCTGCCACTTCTTGAAGTCGCCGATGCTGCGCCGCTTATGTTACACGGTCAGGAGCCAGAATAGCGGAATCGGCAGCCACACGAACGTACTCAACCCAACCCCACCTGGCGTGAATGTGGCACGGATCAATGCAATCGATGCAGATATCGCCTATAAACAGTCCCGCCGCGACCGCTTTACGCTGGTACCCTGATAGACGCATGCCAGTGAGAGCGCTAAAAGCGTTTATACTGCTCGTTTATACGGTCGACGGCCATAGTTGCCTGGTTAAGGAGAAAGGCAAGCGTGCAAACAAGAACTCTAAGAACATTGCGGTCGTGGGCCTTCCTGGCAGGCACAGCCGCTTCTATAGCATTCCCGGCTGCTGCATATGCCTATGTCGGCCCGGGAGCAGGTATCAGCGTACTCGGCGCGCTGTGGGGCCTCGTCGTTGGTGTGTTGACGGCCATCGGTATCATTCTGTTCTGGCCTATCCGGATGATGATCCGCAAGTCCAAGGCGAAAAAAGCCGGTGAAGAAACCGTCGCTGCAGACGGCACGACGACGGCTGATGCGGTTGACGAACCCGCGGAATCGGAAAGCACGCCCTCCTGACGCAATATGGGTTTTCTGGATATACCGGCGCCGGTCTTTTCGGCTATAGACGGCGCACTGGGAATACTCCCCGCTTATCTCCGCCTGATTTTGTGGGCCGTGGTCACCGCAGTTATTTCCATGTTCCTTTACTGGCTGTGCTCCGCCCAGGATAAAGTGGGCCGAGCCAAGGAACGAGCCGTTACAGCACGAAAAAATATGGCTGCCTACGACGGACATGAATTCGACGAGATGTGGCCGCTGGCGAAGGAATCGCTCGCAGCTTCAGGAAAACATTTCGTTATCGTGCTGGGGCCGGCTTTGCTGAGTTCCGTGCCGGCACTCATGCTTATTATCTGGGTCAGCAATCATTACAGTTATGCCCTGCCCGAAGCGGGCACAACGATCGCGCTCGAAGCCACGCCCGGGAATTCGCTCGCACTCACGCAAATCGAATGGCCCGACGCCGACAAGCCTGTCGACGTGCAGGATAACGACGCAAAAACGCTGCTCACGCTACCACTTGCCGCTGCCGTGCCTGTCATTCACAAGAAAGCCTGGTGGAATTCGCTCATCGGCAACCCGAACGGGTACCTGGACGAGACTGCCAGCGCCGACGAGGTGCGCTTCGACCTGCCGAGGCTCACCTACCTGGACTTCGGCCCCGGCTGGACGCGCACCTGGGAACTTTCCTATTTCCTCATGCTGATTATCTGCTCACTCGGAATCAAGGTAGCATTCCGTATCCACTGAGTTGCGGATGCCCGCTATGTCCTCGAACGCGAGTCCCGAAGACGCATCGATTTTCCAGGTTTCCAACAGCATGGCGCTGTTTAGCTGGCTGATCTGCGACCATCCGCAGTTCTGGCAAAAACTCGGCCGGCTTGAATCCGGCATCGTCGCCGATGAAATCGACCCGATTAGCGTTGACAGACCTGTCTATGTGTCCGGCCTGGCACGTTCCGGCAGCACTATTCTGCTGGAGATACTGGCCCAGGTCCCCGGCGTTGTCAGCCACTGCTACAAGGATTTTCCACCGGTATATACGCCCTATGCCTGGCACAGCCTGCTCCGGCACATGGCGCCCGGTGATGCCAAACCCGCCGAGCGTGCGCACAAGGACGGGATACTCGTCACACAGGACAGCCCGGAAGCCATGGAAGAACCTCTCTGGATGAGCTTTTTCCCGGACGCGCACAACCCGGACGTCAGTAACGTCATTACACCCGGTTGTGACGACGCCGGATTTGCAGAGTTCTACGACTCAACAATCCGCAAACTGCTCGCGGTGCGTGGCGGTACGCGTTACCTCGCTAAAGCCAACTACCAGTTGACCCGACTTGAATACCTGCTGGATCTTTATTCCGATGCAAAATTTGTGCTGCCAGTGCGTGAACCGGCTGCTCATATCGCATCGCTGGTTAAACAGCACAATTTGTTTGCACGGGGTCAGCGCGTCAATGAGCGCTCCCGGAAGCATCTGCGCCGCATGGGCCACTTCGAGTTCGGTCTGGACCGGGTACCGATTAATACCGGCGACACCGAGCGCACCCGGGAAATCCTCGGCCTGTGGGAACGGGGCGAAGAGGTGCTCGGCTGGGCGCGTTACTGGAATCAACTTTATTCATACGTTGCCGACCGGCTGGACACGAACGACGAGTTAGCGGCGGCATCGCGTATCGTGGTATTTGAGGAGTTGTGCGAACGCCCGGATGAAGTTCTGGGCGGCCTGTTCAGGCACTGCGAACTGGAAGCGGCGCCCGACTACCTTGCGGCTGCAGCCGGCAGGATTATGGCACCGACTTACTACCAGTCCGGCTTCGATGACAACGAACTCGACATGATCGCTGCCGAAACGTCGGCAACGATGGCACGTATGAAAAACCTGGCGACGGTCTGATCCGTTACCGCAGCGCCGGCATCACCCGCTCTGCAATCAACCGGATCGACTGCTCCGGTTCGCCGTACAGGCGAATGGCCAGCTCCGTAACCCCGCCGGCCTTGAACTGGCGCATCTCTTCGATAATTCGATCGATATCATTTTCGTCGCCGATCCAGGTCAGGTTGTCGACCAGCTTGTTAACGAGTTCGTCGGGCACGCCTTCGACATCCGGCGAATTACGGATATATGCCTGTGCAAATGCGGGAAAACTCTCCTCGACCAGGCTGCACTCTTCCGGGGTCAGAAAAGGTGACACGTACCAGTGCTCCAGCATGCCGCGGACGAACAGCTTAGCCCGCGCTTCACGGTACGCTGCCTCCCGGTCGGTCTTTACATGCCAGGTATAGAGGTTGCTGACACGAAAGGTGGACGTATCGCGATTGTTGTCGCTGAGGCCCTGCCGGAGCACCGTCATGGTTTCCTCCATGCGCGGCAGAGTCACATCCGAAAACATCACGCCATCCCCCACCCGGCTTGCCATGCGCAGCATCTGCGGCCTGGCAGCAGCCACATAAATTAATGCGCTGTCGTCAGGCGCCCATTCCGGATGGTAGCCCTGCACCTGGTACAACTCGCCGTCGTAATTAAACGGTCTCTCGGTCGCGGCACCGCGCAGGAATTCCACACATTCACGCACCGCCCGAACCATGCGGGGCATCATGTCGCGCCGGCCTGGTTTCAGTCCCATCCCTATGACTGTACCGCCGCCTCCCCCGATAACGATGCTGGCACGGCCACTCGAATACTCGTTCAGCGTGTATAACTGGTTTGCAATCTTGACCGGGTGGAGTTCGAACGGACTGACAGCGATCGGCCCTACCCTCAGGCTGCTGCTGGCCTCGGCGAGGGGCATGAAACACATGAAGGGATCGCGACCGGCGACATGGTTCGCGGTCCAGACCGTGCCGAAACCGAGTCCTTCGGCTAGCAGGCCAAGCTCTCTGAAACGCCCAGGTGTATCCGGTTCGAGCACGAGATCGAGTTGCATACGCCCGCCTAAATACCTTCCACGTGCTGTTGAATGAAACCCCGCACCGCCGCGAGGTTGGTGTAGGTTGCGCCGCCCCCGCCCAGGCTGCACAGGTTACCGTCGGTACCACTCGCCACGCCAACGACGAGGCGCCTGCCGTCCAGCGTGCGCATCAGCATCGGGCTGCCGCTGTCGCGCCCGCAGGGACCGCCGCCTTTGTAGCTGTAATTGATCTGGCTTCCGCGGAGCTCCAGTTTGTCCAGTTCTATGCGCCCTTCGACGAGCCGCTCGGAGGGCTGCGGACTGATTTCTGTCTTTCCCCAGCCGGCAACCCCGGCGGACATTCCCGGCAACAGCAAGACAACTGCCTCCCGTTTCGTAGGTAGTGCCGCAACGGGCGCGTCGACAGGCTCGGCCAGGTACAGGAGCCCAACATCGTTCTGGAGGCTATCGCCGGAAAATCCTGGATGCCGTATCGCCCTCTCAACCTCAATCCGCCTGGCCGCCGCCCGCTTTGCATGACCGGCAAGCACATACTTTCGCGTGCCCGTGCAATGCGCAGCGGTTAATACCCAGCGGGGCGCGATCAATACACCGCCGCAGATACCACCGCTGACTTTACCAACGATTACGACAGCCCATGGATATTCGGCCTCGAAAGCCTGATCACTAACCAGGCTGCCATTCACAATGGCATGTGCGTCGACGGCAAGCACCGTTAAGGCAGCCAGCCCGGTTAGAAATGTGATTCCCCTGTGAACCATGGGCGAAGCCTAGCACTTGGCGCCTGGAATAAAAAAACCCGGGACACGCCCGGGTTTCCAGATTCAGTTTAACGACCGCTCAGAAGGAAAGGTCCAGGCTCAAACGAGGCCCGCGGTAATCCAGGTCGATATCCGCAATGATGTCATCATCTTCGTACTCGCCTTCGAGATCGAAGATCGAATAGTGCAATCCCAGTGCAAAGTTATGCAAGACGCGCCACCGCAGACCGATATCTCCCACGAGAATCTTGGCGTCGAATTCGTCGCCACCGCCCTCGTAATCGACGTCCAGATAGCCGGCATTCAAACCGAGCAACCATTTGTCGTTAAATGCGTAATCGTAGCCCAGGTTAAAAGTGGGCAAAGGGGCCGTAAAATTTTCAGCGGAGCTGTCTGCCGGCACGGCTGTGTTGGCGATACCGATATCGAATTCCTGTACCGACAGCCCCGCACCCAGCGAGAGGTTCATGCTCTCGGTCATGACGAGTGAATAGGCGTAGGCGAGCTCGTAAACTTCCACATCCAGAAAGGTATCAACTTCGACGCCGGGCAATACCACGAGGTCATCAAATACCAATCCGTCTTCGGTTACGGTAGTAGCATCGCGATCGAATGAGTAAGCATTGAAGCTTAGCGAATGCTTCTTAAAGACCCTCCAGTCGAGGGACGCGTACGATGCGGACTTCGAATCGTCGAGGCCCAGGTCATCTTCGAAATCGATCGATGTGCCCACCAGCGGGCCACCAACCTCGCTCACCATGATCTCGGTGTTGAGGTCGGGCTCGTAGGTGCCCATGGCAAGCTTCAGCCGCTCACCTGTAGGCCACGTACGCCAGTCATCCCCGTCGGCCAGGGCGGCCAAGGGCGACAGCAACACAGCAGTTACAGCTAGAAAACCAGGGAGTCTCACGACGCGCCTCCTTGCGAATCGTGCCCGTACCCTACGGACACCAACAACAATACTTTCCCGAACTCAGGTATATCACGCACCAAAAAACGGTCAAGGAAACAGTCGGCAAGCCGGGAAAAAAGCCCGTAACTAAGCCATTTTTTCTATTCGTGAAGATAGATTATGTGATGCCGAGAAAACTCTCGGCAGATTAAACATAAATGCGCAAGGTAATTTTTGGAGTATCATAGCCGGCCGTTTGGGGCGTCAGACGTTGCTCCAAACGTAGATTTCAACGGTCGGGGTGTGGCGCAGCCTGGTAGCGCACTTGCATGGGGTGCAAGGGGTCGGAGGTTCGAATCCTCTCACCCCGACCAAATTCTTTACAGAAAAATCGGCTTCCTTCCCCTTTCGGGGAAGCGATTTTTTTGTAAAGGATGACGGGCGGGATTCTGGAACCGAATAAAGGTTTGACCAAATCGCCAGGAGCGATTTAGGACGACCGAGCTTCGCGAGGTCGCCCGCAGGGCGAGGGCCATGGATGGCCCGAGTCAATCCTCTCACCCCGACCAAATTTGCGTGTATTTGGACACGCAAATTCCAGACGCCGCGATAGCGGCACAACTTTGTCGGAGGCCGTTAGGCCGCAGACAAGGCGCCTTTGGGCGCAATCGTTCGGCTGCAGGTTCCGGGCCTGAACGAGTGCCGATCTGCTCGGGCAAGAAAACTGGCTTTGTCGGAGGCTCACCGAGCCGGAGACCAACCGCTCGATAGAGCGGAAGACGCATCCGCTGACCTCGCGCACAACTACGTCGGCGTGCTAAGCCCGAAATAGATGGTCTAAGGAAAGTTTGTCGCGGCTAAAGCCGCTCCTACAGATAGATCTAGATCAGCGCCTTAAAATCTTCAGGACTTCTTCGAGTTCGTTACGGACCTGCTTGATGATCTGCTGGCTCTGGGAGACGTCCGATTTGGCCTCGGTCCCCGTCAGCCGCTGGCGTGCACCGCCAATAGTGAAGCCTTCTTCATACAGCAGGCTGCGTATCTGCCGGATGATCAGCACGTCCTGGCGCTGATAGTAACGCCGGTTACCGCGGCGTTTTACCGGTTTCAGTTGCGGAAATTCCTGTTCCCAGTACCTCAGTACGTGGGGCTTGACTGCACACAGGTCGCTTACTTCACCGATTGTGAAGTAACGTTTCCCCGGTATAGGTGGTAATTGGTCGTTATTCCCCGGTTCCAGCATAGGCCTCTACTCGGGCTTTTAGTTTTTGTCCCGGTCTGAACGTGACTACGCGTCGCGCCGTGATCGGTATTTCTTCGCTCGTCTTGGGATTGCGTCCCGGACGTTCATTCTTGTCACGCAGGTCGAAATTGCCGAATCCGGACAGTTTCACCTGCTCTCCGCTCCCCAGAGCGCTGCGCAAATCTTCAAAGAACAGATCGACAAGCTCCCGCGCTTCGCGTTTATTGAGTCCCAGTTCATCGAACAATGACTCGGCCATGTCTGCTTTGGTGAGTGCCATGGAATTATTCTCTTATGCTGGCGTTGAACTTCCCGGAGAGTCGCTCTATAACGGCGTTTACGGCCCCCTCAATCTCCGGTTCGGTAAGGGTGCGGGAAGTTTCCTGCAAAATCAAGCCTAAAGCGACACTCTTTAGACCTCTTTCAATATTGTCCCCTGTGTAAACATCGAAAACCCAGGCGTCCTGCAATAAAGGGCCGGCGGCCTCCCGGACGGTTCCCAGAAGTTCGGCTGCCGTGATTTGTTCATTTACCAACACCGCCAGATCGCGCCGTACCGACGGAAAACGGGAGACGGGGCTGAATGCCGGAAGCCGCGCCGCCAGTCCCGCTTGCGGCAATAACTCGAACAACACCGGTGCCGGACTTATGTCCCATAGCCGAACCAGTCTCGGGTGCAACTCCCCCAGCCAACCGATGGTCTGGCCCTCACGTTCGATACGGGCACTTACGCCGGGTTTCAGCGCCGCGTGTTCGGCTGCAATGAAGGTGACCGATTCTGTATCGCCGGTCAGGCTCAGGAGCGCCTCGATATCTGACTTTATGTCAAACAGATTAGCTGCTTCTGCGCCGCTCGTATCCGCCCCCCACTGCTCCGGCAACAGGGGGCCCCAGGCGATGCCCGCGATGAGCTCTTCCTCAGCGATTTCATTGCCTTGCGAGCTAAATATCACCCCAATCTCGAATAGCCTTGCCCGCCCCTGCTGGCGGCTGCTGTTAACGCTTACGGCCTGCAGTAATCCCGGCCAGAGAGACCGGCGCATAACCGACTGTTCCGCCGAGATCGGGTTCACCAGTTCAACATCGCTGGCGTCACCCAGCAGCGTCCGTTGCCGGTCGGGGTCGACGAAACTGTAAGTAATGGCTTCCTGGTAACCGCGGTCTGCGAGCAGTGTTCTGGCCCGGTCCGTCGTAACCCGCGCTTCGCTCGCACAAGCCAGCGTCGCGGCAACCTGCTGTGCCTGCTCCGGCACCTGGTCGTAACCGTACAGCCGCACGACTTCTTCGATCAGGTCTTCCTCGATCTCGATATCGAAGCGCGCACTCGTCGCCGTCACCGACCAGCCGGCATCGTTTGTCGTAACTGCAAAACCAAGCCGGCCCAGCATCGATTCGATATCGTCGTCCGGAATGCCGACGCCAAGAATTTTTGTGAGCCGTTCACGCCGCAACTGCACCGGTTCCCGCGAGGGAAGGTGCTTGTCATTGCGGACTTCGGTAACCGGCCCGGCCTTGCCGCCGGCTATCTGCACCAGCAGTTCGGAGGCGCGTTCGATCGCCCTGACCTGGCCGTTGAAATCCACCCCGCGCTCGAAGCGCAGCGAGGCATCCGTGTGCAGGCCATAACGTCGTGCCCGGCCGGCAATAGCGGCAGGGCTGAACCAGGCACTCTCGAAGAATACATCGGTCGTCGCACTGTCAACGGCGCTATCCGCTCCGCCCATGATGCCGGCTATACCGATGGCGGCTTTGTCATCGGCGATGACCAGTACATCTTTCGTCAGTTCCACTTCCTGGCCGTCGAGCAGGCTGAGCTTTTCGCCCTTCTTCGCCATGCGCGCCGCAACCGACCCGTTGAGTTTCGCAAGATCGTAACCGTGCATGGGCTGACCGAACTCGAGCATCACGTAGTTGGTCACGTCGACCACCGGATGCAGGGGCCGTACGCCGCTGCGACGCAGGCGCTCGCGGAGCCACAGCGGCGTCACGGCATCGGGGTTTATGCCCCTGATGACACGTCCCGCAAACACCGGGCATGCGTCACCGGCCTTAAGCGAAATCGAAACAATATCGTCCAGTTCGGCGCCGATGCCGTTTACTGCTGGTTCGGAGAACTCCAGCAGGCTCACGGCGGCGACATCACGCGCCACGCCGAGGACGCTGAAGCAGTCCGCCCGGTTCGGCGTCAGGTCCAGGTCGATGACATGATCGTCGAGGCCCAGGAGTTCGGTGACACCCGTCCCCGGTTCACCATCATTGCCAAGTTCCAGCAACCCGTCGCTGCTGTCACCCAGCCCGAGTTCGACGGTTGAACAGAGCATGCCGAAAGACTCCTGGCCGCGGATCGTGCTTTGCTCGATCTTCAGGCCGCCGGGCAGCTCTGCACCGATGGTCGCCAGCGGGTAACAGTTACCCGCCTGCACATTCGAAGCACCGCAGACAACCTGCACCGGTTGCTTTTGTCCCGCATCGACGCTGCACAGGGAAAGCCGGTCCGCGTCCGGGTGCGGGTTCTTTTCCAGCACCCTGGCAACGACGACGCCCTCCGGCACGGTACCGCAGGACTCGACCGAGTCGACCTCCAGGCCGGCCATCGTCAGTTGTTCCGCCAGCCCGTTCGTGTCGACGTTGGGGTCCGCCCATTCCCGCAACCATTTTTCAGAGATTCTCATCGCGTACAAACCTCAGACAAACTGCCGCAGGAACCGCAGGTCATTATCGAAAAACAGGCGCAGGTCGTCGACGCCGTAACGAAGCATTGCGAGCCGCTCGACGCCCATACCAAAGGCATAGCCGGTAAATTCTTCCGGGTCGATGTCGACATTGCGCAGAACATTCGGGTGCACCATGCCGCAACCGAGGATCTCGAGCCACTTGCCCGATTCGGATTTCACGTCGACTTCGGCCGACGGTTCGGTAAACGGAAAATACGAAGGCCGGAAGCGCAGTTCCGCCTTGCGCTCGAAGAAGCACTCGACGAACTCGTGCAGGACGGCCTTAAGGTTCGCGAAACTGACATTGCGATCGATGACCAGCCCCTCGACCTGGTGAAACATCGGCGTGTGGGTCATGTCGGAGTCACAGCGATAAACCCGGCCAGGTGCAATCACACGTATAGGCGCGCCCTGCGCCTGCATCGCACGAATCTGCACGGGCGAGGTATGTGTACGCAGTAAAAGGTCAGCACCGACATAAAATGTATCGTGCATTGCCCGCGCCGGGTGGTCGGGTGGCACGTTCAACGCACTGAAGTTGTGGAAGTCGTCCTCGATTTCGGGACCGTGGGCCACTTCGAAGCCGGCGCCACGGAATATGGTTTCGATACGCTCGCGGGTACGGGTAACGGGGTGCAGGCCACCGATGGCCTGGCCGCGACCGGCAAGGCTGACATCCATGGCACTGGCCTGCAATTCCTGGTCAAGAGCAGCGGATTCCAGCGACGCGCGACGTGAATTGAGCGCTTCCTGTACAGAAACCTTGGCATCGTTGATCGCCTGACCGGCCGCGGGCCGCTCTTCGGCGGATAGCTTGCTGAGGTTCTTTAACTGCGTCGTGAGTTCGCCCTTCTTGCCCAGGAACGCAACCCGTACTGAATCGAGGGACGGGATATCGTCGCTCGCGGCTATATCCGCTCGCGCGCGTTCTACCAGTTCATTCAGCGACTCGTTGAGGTCGTGCATTCGAAAGCGGGACTCCTCACCAGCGGGGACCCTCGATCAATGGCCGGCAATGTAACCCGGACAAAGCGCCCGCGCTCACTTTATCAGACAGCCACCTGCCCCCTGCAAGCGACGTGTTTCAGGACGCGCTCAGGCTGGCTTTCGCCTGCTCTGCGAGCACACCAAACGCATCCGGATCATGGATGGCGATGTCGGCAAGGATCTTGCGATCGATGTCGATTTCCGCCTGCTTCAACCCGTTAATAAAGCGGCTATAGGACAGGTCGTGCAACCGCGCAGCCGCGTTGATACGGGCTATCCATAAAGCCCGGAACTGGCGCTTGCGCTGCCGCCGGTCACGGTACGCATACTGGCCTGACTTGGTGACCGCCTGCTTGGCCGTCTTAAACAGCTTGCTGCGGGCACCGTAATAACCCTTCGCCTTGCGAAGCACTCTCTTGTGGCGCGCCTTGGCGACGACGCCTCGTTTAACTCTTGGCATGTTCCCTTTCCCCTTTAACCGTAAGGCAGCATTTTCTTGACGGCGGCGAGATCACTCTCGGCCACGTGCTCGGTCATGCCGAGCTGACGTTTCCGCTTCGAACGCTTCTTGGTCAGAATATGATTGAGGTGGGACTGGGCGCGCTTGAAACGGCCCTTGCCGGTGCGGCGAAATCGCTTCGCTGCCCCGCGATTGGTTTTCATCTTGGGCATTACTAACTCCTTGGCCTGATCCGTACCGATTGCCTGATTAAGGCGGGCCGCAGCAGGCGGGCTTGGGTCTTACAAAGACCCGCACACACTTTTATAAATAGTTACCGAAGTAACTAATGCTTTTTCGGCGTCAAGACCATGACCAGTTGCCGCCCTTCCATTTTCGGAAACTGCTCGACAACGCCATAGTCTTCCAGGTCTTTCTCAACTCGTTTCAGGAGCTTGACGCCCAGTTCCTGATGAGCCATTTCCCGACCGCGATAACGCAGGGTTATCTTGGTCCTGTCACCGTTTGACAGGAAATCGATGAGTTTACGCAACTTGACCTGGTAGTCGCTCTCTTCGGTTCCCGGTCGAAATTTAATTTCCTTGACGTGTACCTGCTTCTGCTTACCTTTCGACTGCTGTGCTTTTTTCTTCAGCTCAAAAAGGTATTTCCCGAAATCCATGATTCGGCAAACCGGCGGTTCCGCATTCGGTGAAACCTCTACCAGGTCCAGCCCTGCTTCCTCGGCTTTCCCAATAGCATCATCGAGACTCAGTATCCCGGCTTGTTCACCCTCGGCATCAATTACCCTCACATCCGTGGCGGTAATTTCGCGGTTGCGTCGGACACGTTTGGTAGCAGCTATTCGTCAATCCTCCATAACAGAACGGCCGTGGCTCGCGATCTCGGCTTCAAGACGCTCGGCAAATTCTGCCAGTGGCAGACTGCCCAGGTCCTTACCGTCTCGCGTGCGCACGGCCACGCAATTCGATTCAGCTTCCCGATCACCAACAACAAGTAAATACGGGATACGCTGTATTGTGTGCTCGCGGATTTTAAAGCCGATTTTTTCGTTTCTCAAGTCCGCGTCGACCCTAAATCCCTGTTTTTTCAGGGCCTCGCTGACGGTCCGGGCGTAATCCGCCTGCCTGTCCGTAATAGTCAGGGCCACGGCCTGAACCGGCGCCAGCCAGGCCGGCAGATTGCCCGCGAAATGCTCCAGCAGCACGCCGATAAAGCGTTCCAGCGAGCCCAGGATTGCCCGGTGCAGCATAACCGGGGTCTGCCGGCTGCCGTCCTCCGCAACGTAGGTCGCCCCCAGCCGCTCGGGCATCGAGAAATCGAGCTGGATGGTGCCCAGCTGCCAGACCCGGCCGATGCTGTCTTTCAGGTTGAACTCGATCTTCGGGCCGTAGAAGGCGCCCTCGCCGGGCTGCAGGCCCCACGGCAGGCCGCTCGCTTCCAGCGCGTTCTGGAGAGCCGCTTCGGACCTGTCCCACTGCGAGTCGTCGCCGACCCGCTGTTCGGGCCGCGTCGACAACTGCGTGGAGATCTCCGTGAAACCGAAATCCTCGTAGACGCTGAACAGAAGTTCGATGAAGGCGGCAACTTCCGACTGGATCTGGTCCTCGGTGCAGAAAATATGCGCATCGTCCTGCACGAAACCGCGCACCCGCATCAGTCCGTGCAGGGTGCCGCTCGGCTCGTTGCGATGGCAGGAACCGAACTCCGCCATACGCAGCGGCAGGTCGCGGTAGCTGTGCAGCGCGCGGTTGTAAATCTGGATATGGCACGGGCAGTTCATCGGCTTGACGGCGTAGAGGCGCTGGTCTTCGTCGCCGGTGGTAAACATGTGCTCGCGGAACTTGTCCCAGTGGCCGGACTGTTCCCACAACGACCGGTCAACAATCTGCGGCGTGTTGACCTCCTCGTAACCGGTCTCGATCAGCCGGCCGCGTATGTAATCCTGGATGGTGCGGTAAATCGCCCAGCCCTTGTCATGCCAGAACACCAGCCCGGGGGCTTCCTCCTGGAAATGAAACAGGTCCATTGCCTTACCGAAGCGGCGGTGGTCACGTTTCTCGGCTTCTTCCAGGCGATGCAAATATTCCTTCAGGGATTTCTTGTCCGCCCAGGCCGTGCCATAAATCCGCTGCAGCATTTCGTTGCGTGAATCGCCGCGCCAGTATGCGCCCGCAACCTTGGTCAGCTTGAAAGCTTTCAGGTGGCCCGTGCTCGGCACATGCGGTCCGCGACACAGGTCGCTCCAGTCACCCTGCCCGTACAGGCCGATATCATCTTCGTCCGGAATGCCTGCGATGATCTCGGCTTTATATTCCTCACCCTGGTCGCGGAAGAATTTGACCGCAGCGTCACGCTCCATGACGGAACGCTTTACCGTCAGGTTGGCTTTAACGAGTTCGCTCATCTTCTTTTCGATCTTTTCCAGATCATCTTCGTTAAAGCCGCGTTCGAAGGCGAAGTCGTAGTAGAAACCGTCCTCGATGACCGGACCGATGGTGACCTGTGCCTCGGGGTAAAGGTCCTTGACCGCCTGTGCCAGCAAATGAGCCGTCGAATGCCGGATAACCTCCAGCCCGTCGTCGTCCTTGCTGGTCACGATCGCAAGCTCCGCATCTGTCTCGATAACGAAGGACGTATCCACCATCGCGCCGTCGACCCGCCCGGCGAGCGCCGCCTTGGCGAGCCCGGGGCCGATATCGGCTGCGACTTCGGCCACGGTCACGGCCTTGTCGAAGTCGCGCTGGCTGCCGTCAGGAAGCGTAATGGTGGGCATGGTTACTCGTAACAGTCCGGAGAGCCGCGAATTGTATAGAAAACACAGGCCGCCTTAAATCGTTATTCCGGCGTCACAGAAACTACGACCGATTTATACGCCGGTGTATTGCTCCCGGCAGCGACATGCTGCACGGGGATCAGCGGGTTGGTCTCGGGATAGTAGGTCGCGACACAACCCAGCGGGATCGGATACGGCACGACACTAAAACCTTCCATCGTGCGCACCGAACCTTCGTGATGGCTCGTCAGGGTCACCCGGTCGCCCCTGGCCAGGCCGCCCTGTTCGGCGTCATCGGGATGCATGAACACGACCATGCGGCTCTCGCTGATCCCCCGGTAGCGGTCCTTGTCGGAATAAACGGTCGTATTGAACTGGTCGTGGCTGCGGATCGTCATCATCAGGAAGTGGCCTTCAGGCACGTCGACGGGCTCGATGTCGTGCACCGTAAACCGGGCCTTGCCGGTCGCGGTAATAAATTGCCGCTCGTCGCGCACGGCGTGTGGCAATTCTATGCTCTCCACTTCGTACAACCGGTCGTTGAACCGTTCGAAACCGGGAATCACTGCTGCTATACCATCGCGGATGCGGTTGTAATCCGACGCAAGCTTGCGCCAGTTCACCTCGCTCCGGCCGCCGACCGTCGCCTCGGCCAGTTCCGCAATAACACTCACCTCGCTTTTCATGGATTCACTCGCCGGTTCGAGGTGGCCGCGCGAGCGCGACACCATGCCCATCGAATTCTCGACCGTGACGAACTGTTCGTCACCTTCCTGCCTGTCGATCTCGGTACGGCCCAGCACCGGCAGGATCAACGCGGTTTTACCCGTCACGACGTGCGAGCGGTTCAGCTTGGTCGACATCTGCACGGTCAGGTCGCAATTCCCGAGCGCATTCGCCGTGAATTCGGTATCCGGGGTTGCGGCCATGAAGTTACCGCCCAGCGCTGCGAACACGTTCACCCGTCCGTCCGCCATCGCGTGGATCGTGTCTACCGTGTCGAGTCCGTGCGCTGCGGGCGGCGTGAATTTGAACTTCGCACCGAGGCGGTCGAGGAAAGCGGCATCGGGTTTCTCCCAGATACCCATCGTGCGATCGCCCTGCACGTTGCTGTGCCCCCTGACCGGGCACGCACCCGCGCCCTGCCGCCCGAGGTTACCCCGGAGCATCAGGAAATTTATGATTTCCTGGATATTGGCGACTGCATTCTTGTGCTGGGTCAGGCCCATGGCCCAGCAGCAGATCGTGCTGCGCGCGTTTATGGCGATGTCGGCCGCCTCCCTGATCAGCGCCTCGGGCACCCCGCTCGCGGCCACGATCTCGTCCCAGGCCGTGATCACGATGTCGGCCGCAAACTCGTCGAAATCCGACGTGAGTTTTGCAATGAAATCGCGATCGAGAATAGTGCCGGGGCTTTTGGTTTCTGCTTCCAGGATCGCCTTGCACAGGCCTTTCAGCAACGCCACGTCGCCGTTGATACGCACCGGCACATGCAGGTCGGCGAGATCGGTGCCCTTGCCGACCCAACCATCAATCGTCTGCGGGTTTCTGAAGTTACGCAGACCGGTCTCATTAAGCGGGTTGATGCTGACAATGGTGGCGCCGTTCTTCTTGGCCTGCTCCAGCGTTGCCAGCATGCGCGGGTGATTGGAACCGGGGTTCTGGCCGAGCACGAAAATCACATCGGCGAAATCGAAATCGCTCAGCCGCACGGTCCCTTTACCGCTGCCGATCACCTCGTTCAGCGCGGTACCACTCGACTCGTGACACATGTTCGAGCAGTCCGGCATGTTGTTGGTGCCGAAACTGCGCACGAAGAGCTGCCACAGGAATGCGGCTTCGTTGCTGGTACGGCCGGATGTGTAAAACGCCGCCTGGTTGGGGTCGGCAAGGCCGTTCAGCTGCTTCGAGATAAGCTCGAAAGCCGTGAACCAGGTGGCCGGCGTGTAGTGCGTGGCACCGGGTTTACGGATCATGGGCCGGGTCAGCCGGCCCTGCTCATTCAGCCAGCGGTCCGACTGCCGGGCCAGGTCTGCGATGGAATAGCGTTCGAAAAAATCAGCTTCGATGAGTTTGCGGGTTGCCTCGTCGGCGAAGGCTTTAGCCCCGTTTTCGCAGAACTCGGTACGCTTGCGGTGCCCGGGGTCTTCGGGCCAGGCACAGCCGGGGCAATCGAAGCCCCCGGCCTGGTTCATTTTCAAAAGTGACGTCGCGCCCCGGACCAGCCCGGGCTTCGATGCGACATGGCGCAGGACCTCGAAGACCGCCGGCGCGCCCGCGGCGCTCTCGGCCGGAACGCCTTCGCCGTCTTCGTCCTTATCCGAAACCGTATCGCTTACCCTTTCGGTCATCCGCTGCGAACCCGCCATCGCCCACCCGACTGATGCCGTGCAGCTTAGCGTTAGTTCCGGTGCGGGTAAATTCGCGGCTTATTGCTTATCTCAGAAGCTTTGCATACATTAGCGGCCCGCCCGGTGGCCCCGGGGCGGTTTACTAAAGGCGCGTAGCTCAGTGGTAGAGCACTACCTTGACATGGTAGGGGTCGGCAGTTCAATCCTGCCCGCGCCTACCAATTATTTTATTATCAATAGCTTAGGGCTTTATCCTAACCTATATTCACCAGTTTACTGCAGACCTTCGGGAAGGGTTTGCGATGGTGGTGAGCGGCGTCGGGAGCAAGGCACGCAGGACGCACGGCCGCAGCGAACGTCGCAGCGATCGAGGGCAAGGATGCCTGAGATAGCGTAGCGAGACGCCAACGCGAATCCTTCAGAAACCGATGTCCTAACCTGCCTTGGTGTCGGAAAAACCTAAGCCTACCCGCCGCATTTCATTAATCTCGTCGCGTATCTTTGCCGCCTCTTCGAATTCCAGGTCACGGGCATGTTTGTACATCTGCTTCTCGAGCCGGGCAATTTTCTTTAGCAACATCTCAGGACTCATGCCGGCGTAATCCGGTTGCGGCTCGGCAACCTTGCGCACGCCGCCACGGCGGCTGATGGCTGCCCTCGCCCCCTCCATGATCTCGCGTACTTCCTTGCGGATTGTCTGCGGCTCGATGCCGTGTTCCTCGTTAAATGCAATCTGCTTATTCCGGCGCCGCTCCATCTCGTCAATAGCCCGTTGCATGGAACCCGTGACCTTATCGGCGTACATGATTGCAGCGCCGTTGATATTCCGGGCCGCGCGGCCGCAGGTCTGGATCAGCGAGCCTTCCGAGCGCAGAAAACCTTCCTTGTCGGCATCCAAAATAGCGACGAGCGAGACCTCGGGCATGTCCAGCCCTTCGCGCAGCAGGTTGATGCCCACCAGCACATCGAATTCACCGAGCCTGAGGTCACGGATAATCTCGGTGCGTTCGACCGTTTCGATATCGGAATGCAGGTAACGCACCCGCACGTCGTGCTCGTGCAGGTACTCGGTCAGGTCTTCCGCCATGCGCTTGGTGAGCGTCGTGATCAGCACCCGTTCGTCCACTGCCGCCCGCAAATTGATCTCGGACAACACATCATCCACCTGGGTCCGCTGCGGGCGGATTTCCACAGCCGGGTCAACCAGGCCCGTCGGGCGCACAACCTGTTCAACGATCGCGCCCGAGGTTTCCCTTTCGAGCTCACGCGGTGTTGCGGACACGAACACCATCTGCGGCGCCACCGCCTCGAATTCATCGAAGCGCAGGGGCCGGTTGTCCAGTGCGGATGGCAGGCGGAAGCCGTATTCAACGAGGGTTTCCTTGCGGGACCGGTCGCCGCGGTACATACCGCCCAGTTGCGGCACGGTTACGTGGCTCTCGTCAACGATGAGCAACGCGTTGGATGGCAGGTAATCGAACAGGCACGGCGGCGGCTCGCCGGGTTCCCTGCCGCTTAAATAACGGCTGTAATTCTCGATGCCCTGGCAATAACCCAGTTCCCGGATCATCTCCAGGTCATAGAGCGTGCGCTGCTCCAGCCGCTGTGCTTCAACGAGCTTGTTCTCCTTATTAAGAACTTCCAGCCGGTCTTTGAGTTCGACCTTGATCTCGTCCACCGCCGCGAGCATGCGGTCGCGCGTGGTCACGTAGTGCGTCTTCGGGTAGATCGTGAAACGGGGGACTTTCTGCTGCACTTCACCCGTCAGCGGATCGAATATCGAAATCGATTCGATATGGTCGTCGAACAATTCAATGCGGACCGCGTCCCGCTCGGATTCCGCCGGGAAAATGTCGATGTTTTCACCCCGGACCCGGTAGGTACCCTGGGCAATCTCGATTTCGTTGCGGGTGTACTGCAATTCGGCCAGTCGGCGCAACAATACGCGCTGGTCGAGCTTCTCGCCCCGCATCAGGTGCAACACCATGCTGAAATAGGTTTCCGGGTCGCCCAGGCCGTATATGCAGGAGACCGTCGCAACAATAATCGCGTCCGGATATTCCAGCAGCGTCTTGGTCGCCGATAAGCGCATCTGCTCGATGTGCTGATTGACCGAGGCGTCCTTCTGTATATAAGTGTCCGATGAGGGAACGTAGGCCTCGGGCTGGAAATAGTCGTAGTAAGAGACGAAGTACTCCACCCGGTTATTGGGGAAAAAGTCCCGCATCTCGCCGTACAGCTGAGCGGCCAGGGTCTTGTTGGGTGCGAGCACAAGGGTCGGCCGCTGTACCGCCTGGATGACATTGGCCATCGTGTAGGTCTTGCCCGAGCCCGTGACGCCCAGCAGCGTCTGCCGGGCCAGCCCGTCGCGCAGGCCTTCGACCAGCGCCTCGATCGCCTGCGGCTGATCGCCGGCCGGGCTGAATTCGGCCGCGAGCTCAAAATGTTGATTGGAAGCTGACACTATAGTTTGACGCGCAAGAATCCCGTATATTTGCACCCCGTTTGGCCCGGCCGCGGGCCGAGGCAACCCAGAGAAGGTAAACCATTGAGTCTATCAGTTTCAGAACGCGTTAAACGCGTGAAGCCTTCGCCGACCATGGCTGTCACCGCCCTGGCCGCCGAGCTGCGCGCGGCTGGTCGTGACATTATCGGGCTGGGCTCCGGCGAGCCGGACTTCGACACGCCTCAGCACATTAAAGATGCGGCCATTGAGGCCATCAACGCGGGTCAGACCAAGTACACCCAGGTGGACGGTACGCCGGAACTCAAGCAGGCCATTATTAATAAGTTCCAGCGCGATAATGAACTGACTTACGCACCGGACCAGATTCTCGTTTCCAGCGGCGGCAAACATTCCTGTTACAACATCTGCATGGCCGTTTTAAACGACGGCGATGAGTGCATTATCCCGGCGCCCTACTGGGTCTCGTACCCGGACATGGTGCTGCTCGCGGGCGGCAAGCCAGTAACCGTGCTGGCGGGCATAGACCAGGGCTTCAGGATCACGCCAGAGCAACTGGAAGCCGCAATTACTGACCGCACGCGTTTAATGTTCTTCAACAGCCCGAGTAACCCCACCGGTGCAGCCTATACGCGCGCCGAACTGGAAGCGCTGGGTGACGTGCTGCGTAAACATCCGAAGATCGTAATTGCAACGGACGACATGTACGAGCACATTTACTGGGCCGACGAACCCTTCGCGAGTTTCGCGCAGGTGTGTCCCGACCTGTACGATCGTATTGTGACTCTAAACGGCGTGAGCAAGGCCTACGCGATGACCGGCTGGCGCATCGGTTACTGCGGCGGTCCGGTCGAGATCATCAAGGCGATGAAGAAAATTCAGAGCCAGAGCACCTCGAACCCGACGAGCATTTCACAGGCCGCGAGCGTGGCCGCGCTAAACGGCGATCAGTCGTGCGTGCAGGAAATGCTGAAAGCATTCCGCGAGCGGCACGATTATCTCGTTGCAGCACTGAATGGCATTAACGGCGTGAGCTGTGTCGAGGGCGCGGGTACTTTCTATACTTTCCCGGATATATCAGCCGCGATGGAAGCGAAAGGCTGCACCAAAGACACCCAGTTCTCGGAACTGCTGCTGAACGAGGCCGAGGTCGCGATTGTGCCCGGCTCGGCGTTCGGCGCGGCCGGTTACACACGCTTCTCTTTTGCGACCAGCATGGACGTGCTGGAAGAGGCAGTGCGGCGCATCAAGGGGCTGCTGGGCTGACAACCTTTTTCACGGGTTGCGGCCAGGCGGTCCGCAAACCCCGTGAAACCAAGTTTGTTCCTTGACTTGCCTGGGTGCTTGCCCGAAAATCCCGCCGCACACCAGAGACGAACTATTCCCCGGTAGCTCAGTTGGTAGAGCGATTGACTGTTAATCAATTGGTCCCTGGTTCGAGTCCGGGTCGGGGAGCCATATAACTAAAGCCGTTTCAGTAACTTGGAACGGCTTGTCCGTCTTCAAGCAAATGGAACAACTGAGCGTTTAATCTAAGCGAGTGTTTTGCTCATCAGTTTTTATCTTACG
>JASLMV010000009.1 GCA_030746435.1 Gammaproteobacteria bacterium
ACTCCTCAGGTTAGGATGAACAAAAACACTCCTTTAAACTAGCCCTATATCTGTTCCATAGGTGCTGACGGGGTACAGGTTTTCTACTAACGACAACCCCTCGTCAAAAGAAGTATCGTCCCATCTGCGCTCCAGAAAATTGCGCACATCTGCGGAAACCGATGCCCTTTGTAGGTCATTTATCTCTTCTTCCGGCGGCGGCCTGTCCTGTGCAGACAAATTTTGTGCCTGCCACAGAAGAACCAGCAACATCGCCATGATGAGGAGACGCGGGTATCTTTGCCAATTACTGGTCATGGGTGTCAGGTGGGGACGGAGAAAGGTCTCAGGGTTGCCAATACTCCTGGCGCGGCTTGCGCTTCATTATATATGAACAATCGGTAGCGCCCGGATTGTAAGGGGACAGTGACCTTAACTGTTCGGCTGCGGGGCACGCTTGCGGGCGAGTAGAGTTATGGTCACTGTCCCCATTAAATCAATCTTTATTCGATCTCACCCCTTCGCCGGCCTGATCTCGTCTATACCCCAGTCCGCCAGTTTCTTTTCAAAAGTCCACCGCGAGTGGATCTTTTCGAGATCGGTAAGGTCGTCGTTGTTGGCGAAGTCGTAAGCGTTCCCGTTTTTGCCGTACCACTGGGAGTAGCGCAGTGGGTACACAACTTCGCTGGTGAAAAGGCTTAGCATCTTCATTAGCCACAGCGGGAATTGCCTGTACTTGAAGGTTGTGCCGTGCTTGTTGGTGCGCTCCGCAATTTCGACCGCCTCGTGTCCTGTCATGGCGCATGAGGCAATGGAAAAACTTTCGTTTAAAAACACCTCGGCGAATTCAAAACAGGTGCCTACCCATTTACCTACATCGCGCACGTCCACCCAGTTGATAACTTTTTCCGGGTCATTAATACCTGACAGGTTATCTTCCTTGATCATGGTCTTGGACATGGCTGTATCGCCGCGCTCCTGCTTCGTGTTGGTGTAGTCCACGCGGTGCATCGCGTAGTAGTAGGCGGGGCGATGGATGCATGTGACATTGATACCCTGCGCACGCAGGAAATCTGAGAACAGCAAGCGCTGCTGCATCCACCACGGTATCTCCGCGGTGTTGTCCGCAATGCCCGTTACTTTATCGGTCGGGAACACCAGGGTAATAACCTGCTTAACGGACGGGTTGGCCTTGAGCGCCGCCAGTGATGCAGAGACCTGCTTCATGAACGCAATCCGGCCGCCCACCGGATCGTTGCCATGGTTGGTAATCTTGCCGGCCTTGGCCTCATTGGCTGTCAGGTACAACACCACGCCGTCGACACCTTTAAAGGCTTCGGTCAGCTTTTCTTCGGATGTCATATCCACACCCGGGTGGACGGTTAGCAAACCGGGGTGGTCTGCCTCGGTTTTTTCCAGCAAGGTTTCGAGCCGCTCGGCGGCCTGGGTGCCGGGCGTACGGTACAGCGCGCGCACGCGGAACTTGCGGGTCTTGGTGAGCTCCTCCACGACGGCATAACACTCCCACCCGGTGGAACAGGTCACGGCAATCACCGGGAGTTCGCTCATCGGTTTCTCCGATGCCGGCTCCCTCTCTCGCTCTGCCTTGATTTTCAGTACGGCATCGATCAGCCGCTTGTTTTTAGCCTTGATGGCCTCCCGGGCCATTCTTACGGCTGTATCTCTATCCATCGTTACCCTGCCTCCCTGGCTTTAGCGAAGGTTTTCCTCCACGGCCGCCTCGATCCAGTCAGAAAAATGCGGACTCTGCATCAGACCGGTGTCGTTAAATTTTGCGCCGGTGCCGTCCACGTCATTTTGCAGGCGTTTCATGATCCCACTCTGCGTGAGTACATTGGTTACGACAATGGCTTCCATTCCCCTGCCACGCGCATCCCCTATCCAGTCACGGACTTTCGCGACATTGAGTGCCCGCTTGTCCGGCGGCAGATCGTCCTGGACGTTCCAGTACTTCACGTCCCGGAATCCTCCGTTAACTTTAATCGCCTCGGCATGTTTGGCCATAATAGCCAGGTCCATCTCGTTTTCTTTCGGCGTCATCGGGCCGTGCCCCATGATCACGACCAGCTCGTTCGCAGGATCGGTGCTCAGTTCACGCGCGTGGTCAAGCATGATCTTGTTCATGATCGGGTGAGCCGTCGGTGATGGACCCCAGATTATTTCGGCATTGCTGGTAACCCTCGGTATCGTCAGGTACGAAGCTTCATCACGCCGGTCAAAAATATATTGCCACTGGTAGTTAAGGGAATTCGTATCGCCCGTTTCCGTGCGCAGCACCGGGATGGTCTTCGCACCGGCCGCCTCGAGGCCGTCGATAGCCTTCTGTATATGGTCGGCACTCATCATCGCCATACCCAGCCCGTAGCCGGTCGGGTACTTACCGGATATCGGCCCGAATTTTTCCATCCACTGCGCGTTACCCTGGTCGGAATAACCGTGCGCCAGTGCGAGTATGCCGGTCTCACCGACGACCCCGGCTTCGCTGATCATCCCGCCCAGGTTACGCATCCGTGACATGCTGTCGATGATCTGCTCATCGCTATAACCCCGGTATATTTCGATCTTCTCGCGCAGTTCGGCGAACTGCTCCGGAGTCATCTGATGATGTTGATGTCCCTGGTGCTGCGAATGATGCTCTTTGGACCATGCGAAGCCGGAGAATCCAAATCCGGTGACTAACAGCGTCGCCAGCAACAGGCGGCCAATTTTATTGGTTTTCATATCTTCCCCCACACGCTTCTTGGAATTGTTTTTAGGGCAGGCAGACTATATTAGCGCCGCACAGCTGACAGCGCTATTACGGTGCCAAGCACCAGGCCCGCGCCGAAGCCGTACAAATGCGTGTCAGCGGCTACAGGTAAGCCGATGAGGTCTTCGACCAGCGTCGACGGCCCCTGGATTTTCTCCCATACGACCTTGCCACCGATGACGAGCAAGACGCCCGCAGACAGCAGGCCGTCGCGGCGCATCGCAAGGCAAGCTGCCATCGCGAACAGGCCGTGCAGCACGGCCGACAGGCCGACGACATAACCAAAGCGGCTGAATGCCATGAAACACAGCCCGACGAGCAATGCGATAATTCCGTAGCCCCAGGCCGAGATCACCGGCCGCAGCTCCTGGCCGAACATCTGCTGCAGGAGAATAAGGCCCGCGACGTTCAGCCCGATATGCGCCCAGGACAGGTGCACGAGCGGCCCGGTCCAGAAACGCCAGAATTCCCCGGCGGCCAGATCGCTGCGGTCGAGGCTGAACATTTGCAGGGCGTCAGCATTCCAGGGTCCGAGCAGCAAACATCCTGCAGCCAGCAGGTAAATCGACAATCCCTGCCTGTTGATAAGAGCGGTTAGTGACGCTTTTCGATTCATGCGGGGAGTCTGTTAACGATTTTGCACACGCACGAATACTAGCAGCAAATAAAAAAACAGGCCCTGCGAAGCAGGGCCTGAATATGTTCCAGCTCTGACTGTTGTCTACCAACAATCGGGATCGTTATTGGTGCCCAGTGGTCCGGGCCCGCCGTATCGCACACCGGTGTCGTCCATACCGAACACATCACAGTCCGTATCATCGGTCTGGCCGCTAGCTGCAAGCGCCTGGGCCTGGAAGCCCGTAGCATCGGCTGCGGTAATACTGAAGGTGTAGTAACCGCTTTCGCTGGTCGCATCGATACCCAGACCATCGGGTGGCGTTTCTGCGAGTTCGTCATCGTCTGCATAGGTATTGTTCTGCAGATAGAACTTCTCCTGGGCGGCTGCTATACGCAGCAGGTTCCATTTTGCCTCCGCGCGATTAGCGCGCATGGTGTACTGGCGGTAGGAAGGAACAGCGACAGCCGTCAGGATCGAAATGATCACGATCACGACCATCAGTTCCACCAGTGTTACGCCTTGTTGCAATGTACGCATGCTGCTAATCCTTGCAAGTTCCTTAGTTAAGTCCGATCAAGTACCGTCCTGGGTCCAGAAGGTCCGTACGGGCCGTACCGGATCGCCACACTCCCCGACGAATTCAAGGCCGGCGCCGCAATCTGGTTTAGGACCGCACTCTTCCGGATCCTCGCATTCGTCGTCATCGTCACCATCGCCATCGTCCCCGTCGGTGAAGAAGATTTCGACACCCGGTGCAATGCCGCCCTGTTTAAGCGTCAGCGAGCGATCGTCTTCATCCAGATCTTCATCGACGCTTTCATCCAGGTTGGCCACCGGACCACCTGAGAGCAGGTCAATCTTGTACAGGCGGTTCTGGCCCGGCGCAGCCGTACAGGCATTGGCACCAGTGCCCGGTGCGAACGAGGTGAAGTAAAGGGTATTCTGAAAAGTTACCGAACGGTTCATGATTTTCTCGCCCGGTGCCTTCTCCATACGCAGGCGCCAGCCCTTGTCATCACTGTCGAGACGCACACTCGGCAGACTCGTAATGTCCACGAGTTCAGCTATCTCAACGGGCTCGCCATAATCATCCGTATGCATTTGCGGGAATACGTCGTAGTCGCGTACCGAGAAAAACTGTTCTTCGATATCCCGGTCGAGCGGATGCGCACGGTAGCCGGATCCCACATTTAAAGCGAGGTACCGGTATTCCTTGCGAATCACGTCAACGACGTCCACCTGGTTATAGAAGCGGCGTAGATTTTCTTGGTCATCATCATCTGCCGCGCCACCAAGACTCGCTATAACGCCCCCGTGCACCAGATCATCGACGCTCTCGCCGTTAAAGATATCGAAACGCCAGAGACGGCCTCCCATGTCGCCCACGTACATGCGGTCTGAATAGCCGTCGTTGTTGACGTCGAGCAGGGTCACAGGCGCAGGAATTGAATGCTCCATCTCATCGAGTTCCAGATCGTGGTCGTCTGTGGCACCACCGCTCCAGATAAGCTGACCGGATATAAGGTCAACCATGAAGATCGCATTGCCCTGAGAATCGGTCGTGTAGTCGTCATCATCCTGGCCCGTGTCGTAGCCGCCGGCGAAGATTGCCACGTCCCTGGCAGTTCCGCCGACATTGACCTCACCGACCTGCGCTGTCGACCAGGTCTGGCCCATGTCTTCGAAGCCTTCGGTTTCGGAATCAACCTCCCACAAAAGCTGCGGGTCATAGCGGTCGGTCACGTCCAGTGCGAACATTGAATCACCGCCACGACGCATGCCAAACAGAAGAATGGCGCGCTCCGAGCCGGTGATACCGCCCTTACCGTCGTCGTTCAGAACGACGTGTTTTATCTCGCCGTCCAGCCCGTAGGTGCGCGTCGTGGTGGGCTGATCGAGGTACTGGTTGTACATCAGCGGCAGCAGCCTGTCCGGAACAAACGCCCACAGTTCACTGCCATCAGACGGGTCTATGGCATGCAGGTAGCCGTCATTGGTTGCTGTATAAACAACCATGTCCGGAGAATCAGCCGTGCCGCCGTAAATAACCGGTACCGGCTTGACGTGCAGCGGGTCACCCATCACGTTGCGGGTATCCACGTTATCATCGTCATCATCATCGTCAAAAACATCGCGGCCATTCATCCAGAACAGCAGCTTCTCGATCTCCCAAAGGTTGTAGTAATTGGGATCCTGCGTCGCCGGAACGCCCATGAAGCTTTCATCCAAACCAGCGGTACCAGGCCATACGCGGTTCGCAGAGCTGTTCAGATCACCCCCGGCAATATTAGTAAAGAGCAGCCGGTCACCCCAGTAGGGCAATTCCCCCGCGGCCCCGCCGTCGGCCGCTCGATCGTCGTCAGGCTCATCTGACCAGAAGCTTTGCGAGCCGTCGCGGAAAAACCCGGTTACCGGATCAACTGCGAGTGCCCCGTTCGCATCTATCAGCTGACCGCCCACAAGACGATATTTCTTCATATTACCCGGCCAGTGCACCGTCGAGGACGGGTTAAACACGGAGACGAACACGTCTTTAAGGTTCTGCGTTCGGTTAAATGCATTCACCGGTACCGACGGAGCCGTAAAGGTCGCAGCATCGTCAAGAATCGATACAGTGATCTTGGTCAATGCGCTGGTCAAACTCGTGGTGTCATCCGCAAGATGGTAATCGCCCCCACCTTTTTCTGCTGTATCAGCAAGCAGTTCCAGATCAACTGTAAACCCGATGGTATAGGTCGTGACGTTCTGCTCGCCATACAGAGGTGATATATCCTTGTTCTGCATGTAGGCAGCCATCTCATCGAGACAGATGCCACTCCTGCCGTTGGCAGCAGAATCACCGTCGAGGCAGGCAGAAGTGCCAGCATATTGTCCGAAATTGGGTAGACCTTCGATTTTAGACTCCGCACCCGTATCACGGGTCGGCTCGCCGTCGGTCAGGTAAATAATGTAGTTCTTCTGACAGGCGAACTCGATCGGCGTCTGGTACCTGTCCGAACTTGACGAACCGCCGACACGCGAACCCGGAACGCTCTCGTGGCTAAAACCGGTGCCGTATTCGATATCGCCGCCCGTGAAATACTGGTGCGCTTCGTACATGACCTCGGACAAGGGCGTCCAGCCATCGATCGACAGGTTGTTCACGGTATCCTGCAGGTCTCCGCGTGCCGTTGCGATATCTTCCATCGCATACTGCACGTTACCGCCGTCTTCATAGTTAAAGCGCATCAACCCGACGTTCACACCGCTCAGGTTGTCGAGCAAATTGACCGTTACATCCTTGACGACATCGATGCGCGTGGTCGTAACTTCACCGCCGGCGTTTAACCAGTTCAGGTAGTTGCCGTCGAAGAAGGTGTAGTTGTAGTTCCACTGAGGCTCCGAATTGTCGTTCCCTGCCCAGGGTCCGGCGTTGCCGTTTGCCGCCCAGTAACTGCCGGCCGTCGAACCGTGGACGCCTGCGTCATCCGAGCACTCCACGTCGCGATTCTTTTGCCTGCCGCGTAGCCGTACCCAGCGATTCCGGTTCGATCGCCAGGCGAGCGCACCACCACTCCACTCGCCGATACCGTCCAGGCCCGAGTAGGAAGCCGCGCATTGGTTTCTCGTCTTATAGAACCAGTTGTTGCTGTTGCAACCCGGCGCCGAGCTGGAGAAGCTCCAGTAGATCGCATCGCTGCGATAACAATCGTCGAACGTAGTATTCGGGTCCCATGCGACCTGGGTCACGACCTCGGTTGTCATACTGCCAGAGGTGTCAATAACGAACAGCACATTGGGCTGTGCACCATTATCAATCGATGTGTCTTCGCCGGCGATAAACAGTTCTATGTCATCGGCCATTGCCGTGCCGCCTGTCATGGTGACCAGTCCGAACGTGGCCGCCAGCGAAACTATGTGCATCCTTGCTTTATTCATGATGTCTTCCTCTGCTCAGGGGCCTATCCGGTGATCAAAATGACCCGGGTAACAGTCCTGGTTGCAGGCTTGTAAAAAACCAGTACAGGCGTCTCGTCGAGAGAACGTTTTGCCGCACGGGCGGCCTGACGGAACGCCTGGTGACTCAGCGCCTGGTCGTGGTTATCCGTCCGCTGTATATACCGTGTGGCCGCATCGACCTTCAGAACAAACTGGTCACAGTCTGCGCACGCGTCCACAGTCAACTGATCCGCCGTGTGCGCGGGCAGTCGCACCTGGTCGAGCGTGAGTTCCATACCTTCTTCGATACGCTCAAGCGCTCCCGATGCGAGGCCCGATACGGCCAGCGCGGTTATTGCCAAAATCCATTTGAACTGGTTCATTGGAGGTTCTCCGTTTATCTCTACAGGCTCGGGCCGCAACGGTACCAACCCTGCGTATGCACCGAGCTCGCGTCCCGGGCAAAAGTGGTCCCCGCTGAAACTGTCTGAAACTGGTAGGCCGCATACTTGTCCTGGCTACTGCCCGGACATGGCGGCGGGTTAACGGGCGACTGGTTCGTTGTCGTAACCGTCATGTTGCCGTTCATTTCCTCAATGTCCTCATCAAAATCGCAGAGGCCGGGGGCTTCGGTGTCAATGCAGTCGGTATTGTTGAATGCCCTGGTCAGAAATACGTCGTTACCCGTTTCAGCGAGCTGAAATGCGTTTTCCTGGTACTGGTGGTTACCTGCCATCGCCACTTCGAGGCTGGCGGTGCTCATGGTCGTGATAGCGAGCAGCGTCAGCACCAGCAGCATGACCAGCGAAACCACCAGCGCAGCGCCTTTCTGATGTTTGTATTTTGATCCGTTCATGTTCATCCCGTGTAGTCCTCTTAACTCCTAGAGGGGCCCAACGTCGCGGTTGAAGTTGCGCACAAATATCGTTTTCGTAATCTGCATTCGGCGGAAACTGTCATTCGGCGCGATGTCGCCCAGGTTTCCGTCGAGGGGTGTATAGCTGGCGCCGTCCACGAAACCTCGTTCCTCGTACTCGGCGCGGAGGAGCATCCAGATACGTACCGCCATAACGGTAGAATTGGCTATGATCGGGTCTTCGGGATCGACGTAGCGGTCGATCTGGCCATCGGGGTTACCGGAACCGTCCAGGGTGTCTACGCCGAACTGGATTTGCATGTTCTCCACGCCGGCGATTACTTCTTCGTCAACCATTTGCCCCCCGTTCAGCGTCAGCCGGCGCAATGACGGTATATCGTCGAGGTTTGCGGAATCCTGGCCGATGTACCAAACGTTAAAGGCGTAGTCGAACGTACCGGTACCCGCACCAAACGTGGCCGGAATGTTGCCGTCATCGAACAGCGCACTGCGTATGCGGTTGCTCTGCACCTGCACCGCCCCTGCACTCAGGGGCCGGGTCTGTCCGCTGGCATGCCTCACCATCAGCACGTCGGTGTTACCTACGATGCCGTCCCCAAAGGTGGGACAGTCATCCGTGAAATCTTCGGCATTACCGGCATCAACGTTGTTCAAGGCATCCAGCGACGTATTTACATCCAGCGCCCAGTTGGTCACAACATTGCCGTTACAGGTAACGCCCACACCAGTGGTATCGACGTTGAAAGTGTTGTTGTTCTGACCCCAGAAACCGGCCAGACGGACATCGGGTTCCATCACCGTAAGCGCGAACCGCATATTTTCCTGCACGCGCGCTATACCCTCCGTGGCCTGGTAGTTCGCCCGGCCCTGGTTGTAAACCGTTACGGCGCCCAGCACGAGGAACAGACTGATGGTCATCGAGATCATCATCTCGATGAGGGTCATGCCGCGCTGCTTGTTAAAGTCCGTGTGCATCGCCATCCTCACATTCTTGCCGTAAGCGTGTAGGCCAGATCTTCATCGAAGCCGGGCTCCGGCCACGATATAGTGATTGTGTAGGTATCCTCCGGAGCGCCCGCGGCAAAAGTAATATTTGAGTCAGCGCCGGCCGGCAAACGAGCAGCAACTTCGGCTTCCCATATCGCCACGTCTTCACGCGCGACCTGGGTCCGGTCGCAATCGACGCCACCGTTCGTGCAGTCAGACATCGCACCTGCCAGCGTATAGTCGTCCTGCGCAGCCGGGTTCGTGCGAATGCGGTCCATCATGTCTGCCGCCAGCGTCACCGCAGTGGTCCGGAAGACTGCCGTACGGCCCGCCCTGAGACCTTCCACGTACAGGGCCGCAATACCCAGCATGCCCACCGACAAAATAACCAGCGCAATCAGCGCTTCCAGCAGGGTAAATCCGCGTTGGGTTTTGTTTGTCTGCACAATTGCCATCAATAACTCCATTGCGTTTGCAACTCGCTTGGCGAGATGCTCGGCTAACAGCCTCCCGCAGGGTTCGCGCCGGACTGTATTTCGGTCTGCGCGCGATGAATCTGCGGCCGGCCCGTCGGTGTGAGCTGTATCCAGCGACCCGCCGCTATGCCACCACCCGTGTTGTGATTGCCACGGTAGTCGCACAACTGAAAATTGAAAATGGCGTTGTTGCCGCCAACATTTGCACGTGGAAAACCGGTGTTCGAAAAATTTAAAAACTGGCGCCCGGCAATCACATTCGCCGTATCGGCGATCGTAAGTATCACATCGCCGTTCATCGGCCCGTGTGCATACAGAATCTCATCGCCACCGTCGACGGTAAGGTTCGGGTTGTTTAGCGGGCCGTCCCTGAAAACGATCCAGCCCTGCGACATCGGAGCGGTATTGCTGCAACTCGGGCTTGCTGTATTCCAGTTGGAACTTGCACAAACCGTGACATCGGCGCGCTGCTTAATAGCCTCGGTACGCGCCGTATGCAAAACGACACTTACGTCGTTGGCTGACGTCGCCATACGATTGTTCGCCAGGAACGTGCCGAAGGACGGCACCCCTACACTCAGCAAAATAGAGGCGACAAACAGCACGACCATCAACTCGATGATGTTAAAGCCCGCTTGTCTATGGGGTTTCAGCATTGCTTAAATCCGTTTAAACGCAGGGCCGGGGGCCCGATTCCGGTGACAGGACTTTGCGGCCGCTGTCGTGTACACGCGGCTGATACTACGGAGCCGCACCCGGCAATACATTGAACAGAATCACGAAAGCCGCGCCTGACCCGCACGGTTGACAGCTTTGGGCATCTTGCCTCGGTGCAACATGCGATCCCGAAGCGCTGCCAAGCCAAGAATATAACTAATTGTTTTTACAGGTTTTTATTAGGATCAAACCAGTATTTTGCGCGGCAGCGCAAGCGCCGGGCCCGGCTGACATAAAATTGCCTTTGTGACGCCGCTCACAAAACCGTTCCTGCAAATACCGAATCGACTAACGGTCGGCTGCCGAGGATGAGTGGCATCGGACTCGAGACCGGCAACTAAATTTGCGCACTCCCTTTACCCGCAGCACACAGAAGCTGGTCAGAGCAGATCAATAAGCCGTTCGCGAACCAGCTCTTTCACCAGCGAAATTGCACAGATACCGGACATCACGACGACGATGGTCATGAAGTCCCATTCGTTGAGTACAAAGCCCAATGCAATCGCCGCACTGGGCGGATGCTCGGTATCAGTAATAGCCATGACAAACATTGCGCCCCCTACGGCCACTGCGCCCAGCAGTATTCGGAGGCTATGTTCATCTACGTTGGCCAGTTCTCCTGCTACAACCGCCAGTAACGACAGGCAGCAACCCACGGTCATGCCGACAATATAACCGCCAATGAGGCAGCGGGGCCGCGATGCGCGCAGGCTCGGGCCCGAAAATGCTACGCAGGAACTGGAACCGAGGGCCGCAATAAGCACGGTCTGGTAGACCGAATCGAGCAACGTCAGAACGAATAACATGGTGCAGGTGACGAACAGGCACTGCAAAAAATAACTCGTGCGGTAGCGTGCGTACTTGGGATCGATAAGATAAGAACCCAGCCTTAGCCGTGCCAGCAATCCGGATTTCTGACCCACCTGGTTATTCATTCGTCAGGCATCGATATGGCCGAGATCACGGCCGGGCGCAACGATATCCCGCACAGCCTGCTTGATTTCCCTGACTTCCGGAAAGCGCTTCTTTGCGGCCCGGGACCAAACCAGTTCGGAGTCGATATGGACATCGAAGACACCCCCGGTTTCGTCCGGAATCAGTGTCACTTCGCCAGGTTCCTCGCCAAAGGTGCTGAGCAATTCCTGCGCCAGCCAAGCCGCGCGCAGCAACCATTTACAGCCCGTGCAATAGCGGATACGCACAACTGGGCGGTCGCTCATACGCTTCCCCTGAGCCTGGAACACCCGGCAGGGTCAGTATCGCAGAGCTCGCGGAATGACGCCACGAGCACGAGGCCTCGCGGCTGACGAGGACGGCAGCCGTTTAGATGTGGCCGCGGGAGTTCAGTAGCGCTGCTCTCCGGCTGGTCGCGGTCGTGTTGATCTCGTCGACTACAACGCGGATATTCTCGGAAGGTTGCTCGTCCGGTTCCAGCTCTTCCGCGGATTGCCGGGTAATGTCGACGGTGGAAACCAGGTAGGGATCCCAGGTCTGATCGGTGACGGGCTCTGATTCCGTGCCACTCTCCGAATCAACGTGGTCTGCATCGGGATGCATACTCTTTCTCCTTATTATTTTCGGCCGGGGCGTTGCCGATGCTCCGGTATTCGGGATGGGGCCGCATTTATTGTTGGTTATAGTGCGGTCCTGCCGATTACCGGGCTACCGGGCGCCAATGAGTGCGCCACAAGCACTGGCAAGATTACCCCACACATATGGAAGCCACGACCGGGGCCCGCAAACCCTTGAAACATGTACGCAACAAAATTACATAATGCCCGTCCGGAACAACTGCCCAATGTCCGCCTCCCCCGGGTGGCTGCTGGCAGCGATGTACGGCTGGTTACCGGTAATGGGAATTATGCTGGTCGCATCCGTTCCGGTGGTCGCAATACCGGACGAC
The DNA here is from genome assembly GCA_030746435.1 of Gammaproteobacteria bacterium. Classification (GTDB taxonomy): domain Bacteria; phylum Pseudomonadota; class Gammaproteobacteria; order Steroidobacterales. Next base: position 12,247 of record JASLMV010000009.1, read on the forward strand.
GCGGTTGATGCAGGTAACTTTCGAAGCGGCGAAGCTAACGCAGCCGGCTCAGTGCAAACAGCGTAACCACTGCCAGCAGCACGGTCGGGAACCAGGCCACCAGCAACGGGCTGAGTTCGAATACCGCACCGCTGTCGGCGAGCGTCCGGCTCAGAAAGAAATAACCTACCCCGATAAGCATTCCGATCAACATCCGAGCCCCGGCGCCGGTGCTGCGGAGTGAACCGAACACGAAAGGTAATGCGAGCACACACATTATCGAAACCCCGACTACCGTGGAGATACGGCTCCAGAACGCGATCTCGTAGCGATCCGCATTCAGCCCGTTCGACCTGAGGTACTGAACATAGGTCCATAGTGCCGTTGCGGTCAGGCTGCTTTCGCGCACCTCTGTTATCGCCAGGAGATCGCTGAGATCTTCAACCTGACTCCTGTCTATATATGTTTCTATCGTGACCCTCTCCGGGCCCAGGATAGACTCCCGGTAGTTGGTTACCGACCATGCGTCATCTTCCGCCTGCACGGAGTCACCGCGCCCTATTCCGCTCAGCGTCGTTTTATCCCCCATGCGAAATACGTAAACGCCGCCAAAGTCGATGCCATCTATCGAGGGACGCAGGTTAAAGATCGTATTGCCATCCCTTAACCAGGCGCTGGCTCCCGTCATCTCCGCATTGCCGCTCTTGGCGACAGCACGCATCTGGCGTGCGTAGAGATCCATTTGCGGAGCCATAAATTCCCCAACGACGCCCCCGACCACTGCGAGGCATAAACCAACCATCGCAACCGAACGCGCTATACGTTCAACCGGTATTCCCGCGGCACGCATTACGATCATTTCACCGTGCGAGGCCATGCCGCCGAGGGCAAGCAGCGCCCCGATCAAAACGGAAACCGGCAACAGACCAACCGCGAGCCGGGGTAACTTCAGCAGGACGTACTGAACAGCCATGATGAAGTCGTAATCACCCTCGCCTATATCATTTAGTTGCGAAATAAAATCGATGAAACCGCCGAGTGACAGAAGTACCAGCACGACCAGGCCGGTCGAGCTTGCAATTTCGCGGAAAAAATAGCGGTTAAGAATTCGCATTCGCCCGCCTCGAACCCGCCGTCATAACTCGGCTGAAAACTCCGTTCTGGCGCATCAGCATGATGACCGCAAACAGTAAAAAAAGAGCATGCACCCACCAGAGGCCGATCACCGGCGAAATAAGCTCGTCCTCAACCCATGCCTTCGATGCCCCGAGCATGTTCGTATAAATCAGGTATACGAGGATGCCGAGCGCAAGGTTGTTATAGCGGCCCTGGCGTGGTGGCGCCCTGCTCAGCGGCACCGCGATCAGCGTCAGCACCAGCAGCATGATGGGTATGGAAAAACGCCACTGCAACTCGGCAATGGTCCCGGGACCCGGTGTGTCCAGCAATTCCATCAACGTCATGGCCTCTTCCTTAAGGTCTTCGTGCAGTGACTCACGGGCCTCGAACGGTATGCCGTGCTCCCTGAAACGCATAACCGTGAACTCCTGCTTGCCCGGCACACCTTCATAGCGCCGGCCATCCCTGAACAGGATTTCCTTTTGCCCGGTCTCCGTGTCACTGTTCTGGCTGGCTTCATCGGCGACGATCACAATCACCCTGTCGTCCCGGCGACGCTGAACGAATACATTTTCCAACACACCGTTCTCGTTGATACTCTCGGCATACAAAACTGTCTGCTTGCGACCAAAAGAGTTAAAACTTCCCGGTTTAAGTACGCCGAGGTCGGATTCCTTTTCCGCTTCATCGGTTATTTTCTGAACAGCACGCACGGCTGACGGCCCGGCCTCGATCGCGAGCCAGCTAACGGCGACGGCCAGCCCCAGGGCAAGCACAATGATCGGCCGGTAAAGGGCCATGTTGCCAATGCCGCATGCCTGTAGCGCGGCCATCTCACTGTCACGATACATGCGCGCGAGCGCAAGCATGATGGCCAGAAAAATTCCAATAGGGATAATTATGGTCAGGTACTGGATGGACGACAGGCCCATAACCGCGAAAATCGCATCCTTGGGTATGTCGGCACCGGCAACATCGTCAAGCACGCTGGCAAACTGATCCGTCAACAAAATAAGCATCAGCACGCCCGTCACGGCAACCCATGTCTGGCCCGTTTCCCTCAATATATAGCGGTTTAATATGTCGCCCATTACTACTCACGCACCCATGTGGATTCAACACCATCCGGGATCAGCCATCTTCACCACGCAAGAGAGAATCAAGTACACTACAGCGCACTTGCAAGTTACCAGGCGCTGCAACCCCGGTATCTTCAGGCCTCCCCGAGTAACGGGTCAAGTATTACGTCCTTCCGGGGCCGTACGGACCGACGGACACGAGTCAGGAGCTCGAAATGCGCTTTGTGGTAAACACGGCAAAAGCAGCCGCGCAAAAAACGGAGCTGGCGATCGTCGCCATATTCGAAGATGGCGAGCTCGGCCCACCAGCGCGGGCGCTCGACAAGAAATCTAACGGGTTGATATCCGCGGTGGTCGACGGCGGCGATGTCGCCGGTAAGGCCGGCGAACTGTTACTCCTGACCCAAACTTCCGGCTTGCCATGCAAACGCATATTACTGGTCGGGTGCGGCGCACGCGCCAGCTTCGATCGCAAGGCATTCAGGAAAGCGCTAACGGGAACGATACGCTGGCTGTCGCGAAAACCCTACACAACTGTTTATTCATTCCTCGCCCAGGAAAACGTCAGGGGCGCCGACGCGGAACGCATGGCCCGCATAACCACGGAATGCTGGCACACAACCACCTACAAGTTTACGGAGATGAAGTCGAAAAAGGACAAAAATGATAGCGCGCTTAAGTCCTTCGGCATCGCAGTCAAATCTTCCAAGGTTGTCACCAACGCACGCAGGGGCGCCCGACAGGGCAACGCGCTTGGATTGGGCATGAGCTTCAGCCGTGACCTTGCGAACCTCCCGGGGAATATATGCACACCTCGATACCTCCTTAAGAAGGCACGGGCTCTGGCGCGCGACACGAACAGACTAACCTGCAAAGTGCTTGGCGAAGCACAGATGAAAAAACTCGGCATGGGATCGCTGCTGTCGGTGACGGCCGGTTCCGTGGAACCCGCACAGTTCATCATCCTGGAATACAAGGGTGCGGCTGCAAGTACGGCGCCTACCGTGCTTGTCGGCAAGGGGATCACCTTCGACACGGGCGGCATATCCCTGAAACCGCCTGCAACAATGGACGAAATGAAGTTCGATATGAGCGGCGCGGCCTCCGTATTCGGCACTTTTAAGGCGATTGCAGAACTGCAACCGACAATCAATGTCATTGGCCTTGTCCCGGCCTGCGAAAACATGCCGGGCAGCAAGGCGACGAAGCCCGGCGATATCGTTACATCGATGTCGGGGCAGACTATCGAAGTGCTCAACACCGATGCGGAAGGCCGGCTCATATTATGCGATGCACTGACCTACGCGCACCGCTTCGAGCCTGCAGCAGTCATAGACATAGCAACACTGACTGGTGCGTGTGTCATCGCGCTCGGTAAACATCATTCGGGCCTGATGTCGACGTCCGACCAGTTAGCCGGCCGCCTGCTCGCCGCGGGGGAAAAAGCGGATGACAAGGCCTGGCGCCTGCCGCTGACGGAAGAGTATGCAGACCAGCTCAAGAGCAACTTCGCAGACATAGCCAATATCGGCGGGCGTGAAGCCGGAACCATCACGGCAGCCTGCTTCCTCGGGAAATTTACCGAGGGGCTGGAATGGGCACACCTCGATATCGCGGGGACGGCCTACCGTGGCGGTGGCTCCAAGGGAAGTACAGGCCGGCCGGTGCCCTTGCTGTTAGAATTTCTGCTCAGTCGCTAGCCACCGTGCTGGGCCAGACGGTAGCGGCGCAACAACACTTAGCCAACAGCGGGGACAAGCGTGCCGGCATCGACGCGGGTCGATTTTTATATTCTCGAAACCACCCGGCCAGGAGGGCGGCTACACTTCGCCTGCAGGTTAACGGAGAAAGCGTACAGCCAGGGCAACGCGGTTTATGCACATACCGAGTCTGAACAGGATGCGAGCCGGCTTGATGATCTCCTGTGGACCTTCAGACAGGGAAGTTTTGTGCCACACGAACGGCAGACCGGTGGAGAGCCGGCCGCGCCGGTCAGCATCGGGACACCCACTGCAAGTAAACGGGACGGCGAGGTGCTGATCAATCTCTGCAACAATGTGCCCGAATTTGCCACAGGGTTTTTGCGCATAGCGGAGATCGTTGACGGCAGCGAGAGTTCTAAAGCGGCGGGCAGGCAGCGTTTCCGGCAATACAGGGAAATGGGTCTGGAACCGGAAACACATACAATCAGTTAACGACCGGAACTGTCCGGTTAAGGGAACAGGTACGCGTGACGATGAGCAGCGATGACGAAATACCGGTATTGCGTGATGCGGTAGCACGCAAGCCGCGGCCCGGGCTGAATGCAGAGCAGATCGATGACCTCTGTGACAGCCTGAATGCCAAAGCATGGGTACTTATAGATAAGCTGGTTGGCGACGCCCTGCAGGAAGTAGAAGATGCGCTGCGGCTGAAGATCAATGACCGGCTCAGCGAAGAATTGCCGGAGCTGATCGAGGACACGGTACGCGAAAAGCTGGGCTTGGCTCCAGACGAAAGCTGAAGGCCGGGCATAAGGACAAAGGATACAGACGCGCTGATGGAAAAAAGCTATCAGCCGGCCGCGATAGAGCAGCGCTGGTACGAAACCTGGGAAGAAGCCGGATACTTCGCCCCTTCCGGCGCAGGCCTTCCCTACTGCATCATGATCCCGCCACCGAATGTGACGGGCACCCTGCACATGGGCCACGCGTTCCAGGACACCATCATGGACACCCTGACCCGCTACCACCGGATGAGCGGCCGTAACACGTTGTGGCAGCCCGGCACGGACCACGCAGGCATCGCAACCCAGATGGTCGTGGAGCGTCAACTCGAAACGGAGGGCACCAGCCGCCACGATCTGGGGCGGGAAAGATTCCTCGAGAAAGTCTGGGAATGGAAAGAACAGTCCGGCAACACCATCTCGCGCCAGCTCAGGCGGATGGGCAGCTCTGTCGACTGGCAACGCGAACGCTTCACGATGGACGAAGGCCTGTCGGCCGCGGTGACCGACGTGTTTACGCGCCTGTATGATGAGGGGCTTATCTATCGCGGCAAGCGGCTGGTGAACTGGGACCCGGTGCTGCACACGGCGGTATCGGACCTCGAGGTAATCTCCGGGGAAGAACAGGGCTACCTCTGGCATTTCCGTTACCCGCTGGCCAGCGGTGACGGACACCTGATCGTCGCCACCACCCGCCCCGAGACCATGCTCGGCGACACGGCGGTCGCAGTACACCCGGATGACGAGCGTTACGCTGGCCTGGTCGGCCAGTCGGTCGAACTGCCGCTGTGTGACCGGCAGATACCGATCGTTGCCGATGAATACGTCGACCCCGAGTTTGGCAGCGGCTGCGTGAAAATTACCCCGGCCCACGACTTTAACGACTACGAAGTAGGCCAGCGTCATGAATTGCCACTCATTAATATATTTACGGTAGATGCGGCTATAAACGAAAACGGGCCGGCCGCGTATCAGGGTATGGACCGCTATGCCGCCCGCAAGCAAATCGTCGCGGACCTGGAGGCCGCGGGACTGGTTGACAAGATCGACGATCACTCCCTCATGGTGCCGCGTGGCGACCGCAGCAGCCAGGTGGTCGAGCCGTACCTGACGGACCAGTGGTTCGTCAAAACCGGACCGCTGGCGGAGCCGGCCATCAAGGCCGTCGAAGACGGACGTATACGCTTCATCCCCGATAACTGGTCCAAGACCTATTTCGAATGGATGCACAACATCCAGGACTGGTGCATCAGCCGGCAACTCTGGTGGGGGCATCGCATACCGGCCTGGTACGACACCGACGGCAATATATATGTGGGCAAAGACGAACAGGATGCGCGCAGCCGCAACAGTCTGGGCGATGACATTGCCCTGACCCGGGACGAAGACGTGCTCGACACCTGGTTCTCGTCGGCACTCTGGCCTTTCTCAACGCTGGGCTGGCCGGAACAGACGCCGGAACTCAAAGCCTTTTACCCCGGCAGCGTGCTCGTCACCGGTTTCGATATCATTTTCTTCTGGGTCGCCCGCATGATCATGATGGGCATGAAATTTACGGGCGATGTGCCCTTCGCAGAAGTCTACATCCACGGCCTGATACGCGACCAGGACGGACAGAAAATGTCGAAGTCCAAGGGGAACGTGCTGGACCCGCTGGACCTGATTGACGGCGTGGACGTCGATACCCTGATCGAGAAGCGCACGACAGGGCTGATGCAGCCCCAGCTCGCGCCGAAGATCGAAAAGGCCACCCGCAAACAGTTCCCCGACGGCATTCCGGAGTTCGGTACCGATGCCCTGCGTTTTACCTTCGCAGCACTGGCCAGCACCGGGCGCGACATACGCTTCGATCTGGGCCGGATCGAGGGCTACCGTAACTTCTGCAACAAGATATGGAACGCGGCACGGTATGTGCTGATGAATGCCGGTGACACCGTCTCTGCACCCAAAGAGGAAGACCTCAGCCTGCCCGACCGCTGGATACGTTCACAACTCGCTGACACGATCGATGCCGTGCGCTCGCACATCGAAAACTACAGGTTGGACATGGCCGCGGCCGATTTATATGAATTCACATGGAACAAGTACTGCGACTGGTACCTGGAACTCACGAAACCGCTCCTGCAAAGCGATGACACCTCGGAAGACGCAAAAGCGGCCGCTCAATACACGCTGATCGAAGTACTGGAAACGTTGCTGCGGGCACTGCATCCGATTATCCCGTTCATCACAGAAGAGGTCTGGCAACGGACTGCGCCGGTTGCAAACGTCAAGGGCGACACGATCATGCTGCAGCCTTACCCCGAAGCCCGCGACTTCAAGCGCGACCCGCAGGCCAACGAGGAACTGGAATGGATCACGGGCTTTATCCTCGGGATACGGCAAATCCGTGGCGAGATGGATATCGCTCCGGGTAAACCGCTGCCCGTCGTGCTGCAGGATGTATCGAAACACGATTCAATGCTGCTCGCGGAACACTTCCGCTACCTGAAACAACTTGCCCGCATCAGCGATATACAGATAATCGACAAAGACACCGAGTCCCCCGCCTCGGCGACCGCCCTGCTCGGCGGCATGAAAATCCTGGTACCTATGGCCGGCCTGATCGATGTCGCCGCCGAGCGCACGAGGCTCGAGAAACGCCGCGACAAGGCCGCAGCCGAGGCCGAAAAAATTACGGCGAAGCTGGCCAACGAAAGCTTCGTAGCAAAAGCTCCGGAAGCCGTGGTCGCCAAGGAGCGCGGGCGCCAGGCGGATCTGCAGCGGGACCTGTCCCGGCTCGACGAACAAATCGCCAGGTTGGCCGAGCTTGATTAGGTTCACAGAATAAGCACCGCAAATGGCCCACCATGTGACGGGTCATGAACGTGGAATACTCGCAGGCCCGCTCGCTGGCCGATCAACTCGCGGCCGAAGTCGGCCGCATCATCCTGGGCAAGGATAACGAGATACGGCTGTGCCTCACCTGCCTGCTCGCCGGTGGGCACCTGCTGATCGAGGATGTGCCCGGCGTTGGCAAGACGTTGCTCGCCCGCTCACTGGCCACCGTGCTTGACCTGAGCTTCAGCCGCATCCAGTTTACGAGCGACCTGATGCCGGCCGACATCATCGGCGTAAGCGTGTTTCGGCAGAAAGAGTCTGACTTCCAGTTCCATGAGGGGCCGCTGTTTGCGCAACTGATACTGGCAGACGAAGTCAACCGGGCAACACCCAAATCACAAAGTGCGCTGCTCGAAGCCATGGAAGAACGGCAGGTAACCATCGACGGCGAAACCCGTCCGCTCAACGACCCGTTTTTTGTCATCGCCACCCAGAACCCGGTACACCAGATCGGCACCTACCCGCTGCCCGAATCGCAACTCGATCGCTTTCTGATGCGTATCGGCCTGGGTTATCCGTCTGAAGATTTCGAACGAGCAATACTCAGGGGCAACGACCGGCGGGTAATGCTCGGCGACCTCCGCCCGCTGGTGGACAACGACGGCCTGAAACAGATGCAGCGCGCAGCGGCGGCGACCCGGGTTTCGGATGCGCTGCTCGATTACGTGCAGGCATTGGTTAAACACACGCGCTCGGCGCCCGAGTTCGAGCTCGGGCTGTCCCCGCGCGGCTCCCGGGACCTCGTTGCCGCAAGCCGTGCCTGGGCCTTTATCGACGGCCATTCCGGTGTACACCCGGAAGACGTGCAGGCTGTATTCAGTGCCGTAACCGCGCACCGTATGCGGCTGCGGGCTGACCTCCAGGGCACGCGTCAGGATGCCGGCAAACTGACGCTGGATGCGGTCACGATCCCATGACCGCGCGGCGCTGGCCGTGGCAGACGTGGTCGGCAAGCCTCGCCACCCGCAGCCGGGAATGGGCACTCAAACGCCAGGGTAGCGATAAGCACGGGACAGAACTGCACGCCCGGCGCATCTATATCCTGCCTACCCGCATCGGTTTCGTTTACGCAACCGTGGTGCTGGTGCTGCTGTTGGGGTCGATGAACTACAGTAACAACATGGGCTTTGCGCTGACCTTCCTGCTCACCGGCATAGGTATCGTCTGCATGCACCACTGCCAGCGTAACTTGAGCGGACTGCGGGTTAACTTTCTGGATTCGGAATCAGATTTTGCGGGTCAACACGTGTCGTTTCGGCTGCAACTCGACAATCCCGGCAAGCAGACCCGTTGGCAACTACGCACCGGCTGGGACCGGCTCGATGGCCAGTTTGCCGACCTGCATGAGGCCCGGTGCACAACGATCGGCCTGTCGCTCAAAGCAGCGCGACGGGGACGGCTGCCCATGCCGCGCGTGGCGATTACGTCCGACTTTCCACTGGGCCTGTTCCGCGCCTGGAGCTGGATACACATGGACAGCAGCGCGATCGTCTGGCCAGCACCGTCCGACCAGGCCGATGCCCCGCCGGTTACCGGTACCGATGACGTGAGCGGCCACAGTATCGTTGATGGCGGCGATGAACTTTCAGGTGTGCGCGAGTACCGCGCGAGCGATTCTCCCCGCCGCATCGACTGGAAAGCGCTGGCGCGCTATGGAGAACTGCTGGTGCGTGAGTTCCGGGACGGCTCATGCTCCGAATGCTGGCTGGACTGGGACGCCCTGGAACAGGGCGATGCTGAACAACGCCTCTCAATACTGACGCGCCTCGCCCTCGATGCAAATGCGAACGATCGCACCTTCGGACTAAAGCTGCCCGACTGCACGGTTGCGCCCGGGTCCGGTGAAACTCACCTGAATGAATGCCTGAACCGGCTTGCCCTGTTCGGCCATGTCGATGCTGATGTAGCGGAGGAACCTGGCTGATGCATTTGCGACAGGAATTCTGGCGCATGGCCTGGCTGATCAGCGCGGTACTGGTGGTTGCCCTGCCGCACTTTCAGTACGTAGCACCGTGGGTAGCCGTGCTGGTTATTGCGATTGCCGTATGGCGGCTGGCCGCCGCCGAACGTGGTTGGCCCATGCCTCGCACGGCGCTGCGTGTGACGGCCGTGTTTCTCGGCTACAGCGGCATCATGTGGAGCTACCATCGCGTCAGCGGCGTTGAAGCCGGCAGCGCACTGCTCCTGGTCATGCTTGCATTCAAGTTAATGGAAACCCGCAGCCGTCGCGATCGTGCGCTCGTCGCCATCATCTGCTTCGTGCTGATGTTTGCGACCTTCCTGCGCGAACAAACCATCTGGTCGCCCGCTTACTTGCTCGTCGGTATAACGCTCTCCGTGTGTGCGCTTATGCAGGTCGGCCGCTTCCAGACCCGCATGCCCGTAATGGTCGCGGGCAAAACCACGCTGAAACTCGTCGTACAGGCCCTGCCGCTCATGGCGATGTTGTTCGTGTTATTCCCGCGGGTCCCCGGACCATTCTGGGCGATGCCGGTCGATTCCGGTACGGCACAGACCGGGCTGGGCGACAGCGTAAGCCCGGGAGATATCACGGAACTGGGTCGCTCCGACGCGATTGCATTCCGCGTACGTTTCGACGGCACGGTTCCCGAACCGGCCGAGCGCTACTGGCGCGGACCCGTCTTCGGTTACTTCAACGGCCGGAGCTGGTCCGGTCGGATACCCGGGCCGGGGCCCGAAGATACCAGTGTGCTGCGTAAAGACGGTTCGTCCTACAGTTACGAAATCACGATGGAACCACACGGCCGACGCTGGTTGCTTGCACTGGAAACCCCTTTGTCCTGGGACCAAAAGGATGCATCTTACGGCCCCGACTGGCAGCTGATTTCCCGCAAACCCGTCGGCGAACGATTTGCCTACCGGGCGCGCTCAGTCGTCAATGGCACGATCCCCGGTAACGATTCACAACGCTACCTGCAGGCTATGCGGCATTTGCCGGCGAACGTTAACCCGCGCACCCGCATGCTGGCCCGGCAACTGCGCGGCAGTTCACGCGACGACGTAACTTACCTCCGGTCTGTGCTCAACATGTTCCGTGAGCAGGAGTTCTATTACACGCTCACGCCGCCACGGCTTGACGACAGCCCTGTGGATGAGTTTTTGTTCGAAACACGCGAGGGTTTTTGCGAACACTATGCGTCAGCGTTCGCTACACTCGCGCGTGCTGCCGGAATCCCTTCACGTGTGGTAACCGGTTACCTGGGTGCCGAAAGAAATCCGGTCGGCGACTACTGGGTAGTGCGGCAATCGGATGCACACGCCTGGACCGAAGTCTGGATCGACGGAGACTGGCGGCGCTACGATCCCACGGCCGCAGTATCGCCGGCGCGTATCGAAGGTGGCCTGGACTTCGCGATTCCCGATGCGGGCCGCAGTCCGGTCACGCTGTTGCGCCGGAGCGCTTTGTTCGGCCAGCTTGCGCTGAACATGGATGCAGTCAATGCCGCATGGGATCGCTGGGTCCTGAGTTTCGGGCCGGATACGCAAATGGCATTGCTCGCGCGCCTCGGTATCAGTAAACCATCGATGCGCGACCTCATGATTGCGACCCTGATTTCCTGCGGTTTATTCCTCGCCGCACTGAGCTGGATGCTAACCCGCCGGCAACCGGAGCACGTTGATGCAGTGCTGCGCCTGTACCGTTTGTACTGCCGCCGGCTGGCGCGCTCTTTCCGGGTTCCGCTGCACAGTGAAGGCCCGACAGATTACGCATCGGCCGCGGTCGCCGCCCGCCCCGATCTGGGCAGCGATATTCATTCAATCACGAATTTATATCTGCAGCTGAGATACGAGATTACCGGCAAAACCGACGACCCGCGCTTGCTGGCGGAATTGCGCCGCCGAATTCGCGCCTTCCGTCCTTAGATTCTTTTCAAAAAAAGCCTCAGGCGAGTGCGAGGCAAGGCAAGAATCGATTCACAATGCTCATGTTCTGGCTTGTACACCCCGTGCTGGACAGGATGTCCGAATGCCGCGCGACAGGCAGGAGCCTAAGTGTCGCGGAGCGCAGGGATGGAATCTGTGTGTATTCGGACACGCGATTAATACGTCGCGCAGCGACACGGACAGGCCGTAGGCCGGAAACGAGCGACGAGCCCAGGGACGGTAGTGCGTGTATTCGGGCACGCTATTAATACGTCGCGTAGCGACTCAACCTGACCCCAGGTCAGGGGAGCGGCTGCCGGCTGAGGGTTTTCAGGTCGGGAAATCGTACACGAGCACAAGAGCGTCTTCACGGCCGGAAACAGCCTTGTAGTACTCCTTGCGCACACCGAGTGGGCCAAATCCGGCATTTTCATACAGCGCGATCGCCGCTGCGTTAGAGGGACGCACTTCGAGGAACAGGCGCTCGACACCCATTAGTGAACACTGGTCAAGCAGGTAGTCCAGCATCTGCCGGCCGAGGCCCTGGCGTTGCATGGGGGAGTCTACACACAGGTTGAGAATATGGCCTTCCGCCGCGGCAATCGAAATAATGGCGTAGCCAATCACGTCGGAATTGTCATCGAGGACTATGCACAGATAACCCGCCATCAGGCAATCGCTGAAGATGCCCCTGCTCCAGGGAAAATCATAAGTCTGCTCTTCGATTTCGGTGATGACATCCAGATCGGCCGGGCGCATCGTACGGATAATCGGTGCACTCGGACCCGGCTGCGCACTCATCCCTGCTCCCCCGTTACCCCCATTGCCAGTTGCAGGTCCTCCCAGGCTTTTCGTTTTTGGCCGGGGCTGCGCAACAAATAGGCGGGGTGATAGGTAACGACAACCGGTATGTCGGTATCCCCGTAGCTATATATCCGGCCGCGCATTTTTCCGATGGGCGTATCCGTCTGTAACAAATTCTGTGCGGCGATGCGCCCGACTACCAGGATCAGCTTCGGCTGCAACAGGGCGATCTGCCTTTGCAAAAAAGGCATACAACATTCGACCTCCTCCGGTTTGGGGTCGCGGTTGTCCGGCGGGCGGCATTTCAGGATGTTGGCGATATACACGTGTTCACGCGGCCGGCCTGCCGCACGCAGCATCTCGTTCAGGAGTTGACCGGCGCGGCCGACGAAGGGCTCGCCCTGACGGTCCTCGTCGGCGCCCGGCGCTTCGCCGATAACCAGCCAGTCGGCATTCTCATTGCCTACACCGCAAACCGCCTGGGTCCTGGACCTGTGTAACTCGCATGCGGTACACGCCCTGATAGTCTGGTTCAGTGCTGACCAGTCGCCCGCATCTATATCCGTGGGAACGTGCGAGGCCCGCACCGCAACCTCAGCGGAAACGTCTTCGCCTTCAGGGTGACGCCGCACCCAGACATCCACCCCCAGTTCCTGCAACACCGCCTGCTGCCGGACTGACGCCTGATCGGGATTCACTCTTCAGAGTTCCTCTTGTTTGTCGTTGGGTACGCCACGGCGTGCCAGCCTTTGTTGCCGGCGCCACAACCAGAAAGCCGGGCCGGAACAGGCGTAGGTCACGGCAATCAGGAACAGAACCAGCGGCGGGTTAACCGCAATCATGATGAAGATCAGTGGCAACGCCAGCAGGCTGGTGAAGGATATGCGCCCGCGCATGCTGATTTCCTTGAAACTGCTGTAGTTAAAACGCGACACCATCAGCGCGCCTGCCGCCGCGGTGATAATGAAAGCTGTCACGAGTCCGGCACCGCCCGACCAGCCCAGGTCGGTGCCCAGCCAGACCATGCCGGTCAGCAATCCGGCGGCCGGCGGGCTCGGCAGTCCTTCGAAAAAATGCTTGTCGACTTTGCCGTGGAAGGTATTGAAGCGCGCCAGCCGCATAGCCGCCGCGACGGCATAGAAAAACGCGGCGAGCCAGCCCAGCTTGCCCCACACCCAGCCATACTCGGCGAGGCGCTCAAGCCCCCACTGGTACACGACTATAGCCGGCGCCAGTCCGAAGGCCACCATGTCCGAAAGGCTGTCGTATTCCTTACCGAAATCGCTTTCCGTGCCGGTCAACCGGGCCAGGCGACCGTCGAGTCCGTCGAAAGCAGCGGCTATATAAAGAGCGATACAGGCTTTTACGAAATTCCCGTCTATCGCCGCGACAATCGAATAGAAACCGGCAAACAGCGCCGCCGTGGTCAAGAGATTGGGCAGCAGGTAAATGCTCCGCCGGCGCATGTGCGAAAGCTTTTTGTGTGTGTGGTTGTCGTCGTGATCTTCCACGGGATCGTCCGTCAGTACCCGGTTATCGGTATTCAAATAGTGCCATTTCGACAGCCCGAATTCACGCAGGCGCCTGTACAGGGCGGCAAACGGCAGTGCGGGGAGCGACTTGCCGGCATATTGCCGCTAGAATGGCGCCGGAACGAAAGGCCCTTCCCGACTATGCGATTGTCCAACCTGCCCCTGACCACCTTCAAGGAAGTCCCGGCCGACGCCGAGATCGCCAGTCATCAATTGATGCTGCGCGCCGGCCTGATTAGGCAGCTGGCATCGGGCCTGTTTACCTGGATGCCGATAGGCCTGCGTGCGCTGCGCAAGGTAGAACAGATTGTACGCGAGGAAATGGATCGTACCGGCGCGGTCGAGCTCCTGATGCCGGCCGTGCAACCGGCAGAACTGTGGCAGGAAACCGGCCGCTGGGACAAATACGGGCCACTGTTGTTGCGCATGCATGACCGCAAGAATCGCGAATTCTGCTTCGGGCCTACCCACGAAGAAGTTATTACCGATATCGCGCGGCAGGAACTAAAAAGCTACAAGCAACTACCGGTTAACTATTACCAGATTCAGACCAAGTTCCGTGACGAACTGCGGCCACGTTTCGGGCTGATGCGAGCACGTGAGTTCGTCATGAAAGACGCCTATTCCTTTCACCTCGACCAGGACTCGCTCGATGAGACCTATACACTGATGGCGGAAGCCTACCGGGCGATCTTCGACCGTCTGGGTCTGCCCTGTAAATTGGTCGACGCGGACAGCGGCGCCATCGGGGGCTCCCGGTCGTGTGAATTCCATGTGCTGGCCGATTCAGGCGAAGACGCCATCGCGTATGTCGACGGTGAAGACTTCGCTATGAATGTCGAACTCGCGCCGGCCGGCATTCCGGACGAGGAGCGCGCAGATCCGACGCAGGACATGCAGAAAGTTGCGACACCGGACAGCCGCAGCATCGACCAGGTCTGCGAACGGCTGGCAATAGTGCCAAGCCAGGCCGTCAAAACCTTGCTCGTGGAAGGCGATAAGGACGAACTGATTGCGCTCGTACTGCGCGGCGATCACTCACTGAATACTGTCAAGACCGAAAAACTCGCTGGCGTACGGCAACCTTTAACGCTGGCAGGTGCCGAACAAATCGAATCGGCGCTCGGCGCAGAGCCCGGTTTCGTTGGCCCGGTCGGCACAAAAATACGTGTCATCGCCGATCACAGTGCCGCAGCAGCTGCCAACTTCGTTTGCGGCGCCAACGAAAACGGCTACCACCTCACAGGCGCGAACTGGGGCCGGGACCTTCCCGAACCCGAGCAAGCAGATCTGCGCAACGTGGTGGCTGGCGACCACAGTCCCGCAGGCGGGGTCATATCGATTGCCCGCGGTATAGAGGTCGGGCATATCTTCCAGTTGGGCGATACCTACAGCAGAAGCATGAACGCCTGCGTACTCGACAAGGACGGCCGCGAGCAACCCATGCTGATGGGGTGCTATGGAATTGGCGTATCACGCATCGTTGCTGCGGCCGTCGAGCAGAACCATGACGAAAAAGGCATCCTCTGGCCCCCTGAACTGGCGCCGTTCCAGGTTGTCCTGGTCGCCCTGAATACCAAAAAATCTGCGGAAGTTCGCAGTTCTGCGGAATCACTCTATGAGAAATTGGTGCAGGCAGGTATCGAGGTGCTGTTCGATGACCGCGATGCCCGCCCGGGCGTTAAATTTGCCGATGCAGACCTGCTGGGTATCCCCTGCCAGGTTGTAGTTGGCGACCGGGGACTCAAGAATGGAATCGTCGAGTTTCGCCAAAGGTGTTCGGACGACTCCAGGGAGTTGGAGCTGGATGGCATTGTGGACTTTATTGCAACGCAGATCGGCGGCGGCTAACAGTCCGGATTTCGTGGCGCATATTTGCGCTGCGACTCTTTTGTATATCGTTTGCTTCCCGGCGACCGTGTCTGCAGCGGAAGTCGATCCGGCACTCCGGGAACGCCTGCAGGTCGCTATCGAGGACACCGGCAGTTTCGATGACCGATTCACCGCGACGGTCTGGCTAACCGACATGGCCCTCCGCCTGAACAAGCGCGTACCCGATCCGCAGGAACGGGTGCAGATTCTTCAGCATGTACACCAGGAAGCACAGCGTGCAGACCTGCCGCCCGAGCTGGTGCTGGCCGTCATCGATATAGAAAGTGCATTTGACCGCTTCGCTATTTCTGTGGCCGGCGCACGCGGCCTGATGCAGGTCATGCCATTCTGGCTCGACGAACTGAACCAACCCGAGGCGAACCTGTTCGATATTCAGACCAATCTGCGGATGGGCTGTACCATATTGCGCTACTATCTCGACATGGAGAAAGGCGAATTGTCGCCTGCGCTCGCCCGCTACAACGGCAGCATCGGCAAGAGCTGGTACTCGCAACGGGTACTCGGCCGGCTCAGCAACCGCTGGTTTCGACAATAGAATCAGGCACACCGAAAATCCGCGGGTAACTCGGATTCGTCTGTGGGCGCTGACTCAACCTCCAGCACTTCGGCCAACCGCGGGCCTGTCTCCAGCCATTTCCCGAGCGCGTTCACCGCAGCTGCTTCGCCGGCTGCCAGCACTTCGACCCGGCCATCCGGAAGGTTCGTGGCAGAGCCGCGCAAACCGAGCCGTACCGCCTCGTCACGGGTGCTGGCACGAAAAAATACGCCCTGCACGCGGCCGGTAACCAGGAAACGCTTTGCGATCGTAGACATCACATTAGTTAGCAAAATCGGCTTTCTGCCAGCCGGATGCACGGGCTAAAATCAGTAGCCCGTAAACAAAAATAAAGAACTCTTGCCATGCCTGTAAAAATTTATCATAACCCCCGTTGTTCCAAGTCACGCCAGACTCTGGCGCTCCTTGAGGAACGCGGCGTCGAACCAGAGATTATCGAATACCTGAACACACCACCGGATGCTGACACCCTGGTTAATATATGCGCTCAACTCGGGATCAGCGTACACGAGCTTATGCGCACGGGCGAGGACGAGTACCAGGCGGCGCAAGCCGAACTCGAAGGGCTCGACGAAGCTCAGCTGGCAAACTGGCTGGCGGGCAACCCCCGGGTTATCCAACGACCTATCGTCGTTACTGACAAAGGCGCACGCATCGGCCGCCCACCGGAAAGCGTGCTCGAAATTCTGGATTAGCACCTCGCTACAATGGCGGGGCTCACCACGCTGCTCTTTGCGCAGGCCCGGCCGGCACAACACCGGATAATTTTATTCCATATCAGTGCCGGCCCTGACGACCTCCCCTCTTGGCAGCTCTGCATGCGAACGCAGGCCCGGCTGCATTTCCTGCTCGTCTATCCGGTCGAGAAAATACCCCAGCGGCCAGCGGTGGGCATCCAGCCCCGATTCCTCCCGGCCGGGTGCATCGCTCACGTCGGTATTATGGGCGTGGTCCAGCGGTTCGTTTGTAGCCGGGGTTAAGGCATCGTGCGTGTAATAAGCGCTTGCAAAATCTACACACTTGCCGAAATTACGGTATCCGTAGGTGTAATCCAGCAAACCACGAATCCCCATGCCATCGATAAAGGTCGCTTCGATTCGAGCGGGTTTGGTCACGAGTGATTTGTAGGTCTCGCAGAGGGGATCCGGAAACCTTGCGCCGGCACTGTGCACGATCAGGCGAATGTGGCGCAGGTTGGTTAATTCCGTCAGTTCCTGCCCCAACTGCCTGGCGAGTGCCCTGCCGTGCACACCAGCGCGCAGCCGGTTGTCGGACCATGGGGCCCAGACGTGGTAGACCACTTCGGTCGCGGCCGATTCGCTCAGCCCCTCACGAAAGCGCTCGGCGATTTTCAGGAGTGCTGGTTCTTCCTCGCCGCCCACGCCGTGCAGCAATATGACGGCATACTCTGTTGCCGGATCAAGTTCGAGTTCCGCGCCGATGGCGCCCGAGGGAAACCGGGCATAAGTAACCATGGCCAGCAGTATCAGCAACAGGCTACCGATTGTGCGGATGCCCCACTTGATCATCTGCCGCTTCAGCATCAGACCGTCCTCAGTCAGCTTCAATCACTGTCTTTACAAAGGGAATGGTAAGTCTTCGTTGTGCGGTCAACGCTGCGCCATCAAGCCGGTCAAGCAAATCGAATAATGCCTTACTGCCGCGGTCGACCCGGCGCATGAGATAGCGGCCGGTATCGTCGGGTAAATCGAGTCCTCGCCAGTTTGCACGTAACTGCATGGCCGCAAGTCTGTCGGCATCGTCCATAGCTTGCAGCTTCCATGTCGGGCCCGCCGCGAGCCGCGACGCAAGGTCAGGCAGCATGAACCCGGCATCACCGGGTGGAACCGATGCGCTTACCAGCAGGCTGCCGCCGTGCTCACGCAACTCTTCGATCAGGCGAAACAAGGATCGCTCCCATTCCGTGAAACCGGCGACGCAGTCTACGTCGTCCACACACAGGAGATCGAGTGTACCCATGCCTTCCAGCAATGCCGGCCGGACCTGGCCGCTTTCCGCCAGCGGCAGCCAGGCACAGGCGCGGCCTGCCTCGCCGGCAGCCGCGACGGCTGCCTGTAACAGATGCGAACGCCCGCTGCCCTCGCTTCCCCAGATCCACACAAGCTGCGGATCCGGGTCAGTCGAAGCCCTGCGCACAACTTCGAGTATCTGCGCATTAGGCCCGGCGTGGAAAGATTCAAATACTGCAAAATCGGCCAGCTTCAGATCGAGGGCAAGTTGCCGCATGTGGTCGCGCGCGTGTTGCATCATTGTTCAGTTCCCCGCACAACTGCGGCCCTCCGGTACCAGGTCAGCACGTAATCGAGCCCGCTGACCAGGCTCACCACGAACACACCGGCGCCGGCAACCGTAATACTGATCTGTGGTGGCCAGCCGTAGGTCTCCCAGGAAACGACAAAAAAAAGATAAAAAAGCGCAATGACCGTGTTGAGCTTGCCGACATTGGACGGGATCGGTTCGAGTGGCCCGACGACGAGTTCGTAAGCGAGCGAACCTCCGACGATAACGACATCCCTCCCTACAACGACGGCAAATAGCCACACCGGTATCAATCCGGTCCAGGTAAGCGCCCCGAAAACGGAAACGAACAGTAACTTGTCGGCCCCCGGGTCCAGTAACGCCCCTATCCGTGACGTCCAGCCATAGCGCCGCGCGAGGAAGCCATCGAGGCCGTCTGACACTCCGGCGATTACGATCAGCACCAGGGCTTCTTCGAAGTCCCCCCCCACCAGGAAGTGGACGATGGGCACAATCAGCAGGATACGGATTACGCAGATCAGGTTCGGTAAATTAGACAGCCGCAGGATTTGCATAAACTGGTCAGGCCGTTACCGGGCCCAGGCATAGACGAGATCAGGTCTGCGACTTGCGACACTGAGGTATTTCTCCGCGGCGCTGTTACTAACTGCCCGGAGCTGCCGGCTGGCATTGAGTGTGCGGCTCAAACGGCTTGCATCGCCGCGCACCACCAGTTCGAATTCGACGCGATCGTCAGTGATGCGCGCAATGGTCGCGCTTTCGACGATATTGAGCGAGCGAAAATAACTCCACAGCCGGCCGTATGTATCGAGGCTGTCGACATCTGTAATCAAAACGCGCAACGCGCCCGCCGAATCTGCATAGGTGGCAAACCGTTGCGCAAAAAACTCGGCGGCGTGCGCGGGACCGCTGGCCAGGTCACCCTGCCAACTCGACTGTTCATCGCCCGCTACCAGGGTCCAGCGCACACCCTGTTGCACGGGGTCGAGGCTCCGGGTCCTGCCGATAAGAACCGCCTCGGCGCCGTAGCGTTGGGATGCGGCTACAACCGGCTGCCGGAAATCGCCCCAGAGGTCCGAGAAGGAAACCTGCCGCAGGTCCTGCGCATCCACCAGCGGTAAAACAACGGGCAGGCCACGTTGTGCGGCGATCGTCTCGAGGTCGATACGCACCCGTTCGAGGGCGTCCGGATCCGCGGTGACCGGCGTCCGTGACCCTTCCGCAAGAATCACCCGCTGGCCGCCACCCGTGTCGACCGCCAGCCAAAGGGCTACCAGCGGCCGATCGCTGCCCCACACCGGCTGACCGGCACGGTCGAGGGCGGTGCGGATTGCCTTCGAATCGAACTCGACCCGCACTTCGGTATCGGACAGCATGCTGTAGCGCTGCACGATGCTGGCCGAATCGCTGAACAAGCTGTTGCGCGCGCCCGGGCTCGCCAGTTCGGGAAGCCCGGTTACCTTGACGAGTACCTGGCCCAGGGCTTCATCAAAGGCAATATTTAACCGGGCACCGGCCCCGGGCAGATTGCCTACAGCGCCGTACAGATCGTTAACGCGCGCTGCCTGTGCTTCGGGTATATGGCTGCCAGTCGCGGCGAGCACCACCAGACACAAAAATACCGGCAGCCTGGATGCGCCGGTGACAGAGGAATTCTTATTCTTTACTCCGCGCAGGTTCATTTAATTTATTATACCGTTGCAACCGGCGATGCCGGAGAGAATCAGGCCCTTGCCGCAAGAGCCCGCCTCAACCGGAAAGGCGAAGCATGAATCAAGCAAAATCAGCCACGTACCGTGATGCCGGTGTCGATATCGATGCCGGAAATCGCCTGATCGAGCGCATAAAACCACTCGTCAAGGCGACCCACCGGGCGGGTGTAATAGGCGGCATCGGCGGATTCGGCGGGCTGTTTGAGCTGGACAAATCAGCCTACAACGAGCCGGTACTGGTCTCGGGCACAGACGGGGTGGGTACCAAACTCAGGCTTGCGATTGACCTGGGCAAGCACGATACCGTGGGCATCGACCTCGTTGCGATGTGCGTTAACGATGTAATCGTGCAGGGTGCCGAGCCCCTGTTTTTCCTCGATTACTACGGCTGCGGCCACCTCGACGAAGACGTCGCGGCGGATGTAATCAGCGGCATCGCGGAAGGTTGTCGGCTGGCCGGGGCCGCACTGATAGGCGGCGAGACCGCCGAGTTACCCGGCATGTATGCCGGCGACGATTATGACCTGGCGGGCTTTTGTGTCGGCGTCGTGGAAAAATCCGGGATCGTAGATGGCAGCCATATAGTGCCGGGCGATTCGATTGTCGGAATTACTTCGTCCGGGCCGCACTCCAACGGCTATTCGCTGATCCGGAAGATTCTCGCAGACACCGGTACGGACACCGGCAGCGAATGGGAAGGCTCGACACTCGGCGATGTGCTGCTGACACCGACCCGCATATACGTAAAAGCGCTGCTCGGTTTAATCAAGGCGGTGCCCGTACATGGCCTCGCACATATTACCGGCGGCGGCATTCCGGAAAACCTAGCACGCGTACTCGGTACGGATGTGGATGCGACCGTGGAGACAGGCACATGGGAACGCCCGGCAATTTTTGACTGGCTGCAGGAACAGGGAAACGTCGCCTATTCTGAAATGTTGCGCACCTTTAACTGCGGCATCGGCATGATGGCGATTGTTCCGGCCGAGCGTGCCGACGCCGCGGTAGCAGAACTTAAAGCGAGCGGTGAAACAGCTATGGTAATCGGCACAATCACTGCCGGCAGCGGGAAGGTAAACATCGGCACATGATTTCCGGCACCAAACTGCGTGTCGCGGTCCTCCTGTCCGGCAGCGGCACCAACCTGCAGGCAATCATCAACCAAGTCGAAAGCAACGAACTCGATATCGATATTGTCGGTATCGTCAGCGATAACCCGGATGCCTTCGGGCTTGAACGCGCACGCAAGGCCGGACTGGCAACGATCGTTGTCGATTACGCATTGTTTCCCAACCGCAAGGAATATGATGCCGAACTCGAAAACACCCTGGCCCGCCTCGAACCCGACCTGGTCGTTTTAGCCGGCTACATGCGGATACTGGCCACACCGGTCGTTAACGCATACGCAGGCCGGATGCTGAACATTCACCCTTCGCTGTTACCGGCCTATCCGGGACTGGACACTTACAGGCGTGCACTGGAAGCAGGCGAAGATTGGCACGGCACGACCGTGCACTACGTCATACCGGAGCTCGATGCCGGCCCGGCTATCCTGCAGTACAGGATCCGGATCGGCCCGGACGATACCGAAGATCAGTTGTGCGAACGCATCCAGAACGGTGAATACCGCATTTACTCGAAAGTTATAAGCTGGATTGCTGCGGGCCGGCTGCAACTAAGGGACGGGAAAGTAGTCATGGACGGCAGCCAAATTGACACGCCGTTAATCGAAGATGAGCCGCAGCAATCGGCATGACGCGACTACATCAATCGATACTGGCAAATATCGCTTTGCTGATAATTGCGATCCCGAGCATAACATACGGTGACGCACCCGATGCCGGGAACTACTTGCCCGGTTTCCAGGTGACCTTCGATACGCGCAACAGACTCCTCGGCGCCAAAGTAACTCTTGAGCTGAGAGCAGCCGATGTGCCAAATGAATATATTTTCACGATTGAAAAAAGGGCGCGGGGCCTTGCGAAGGCTATGAGCTCGGGCAAGGGCAGCGAATCGTCTCGCTTCGCACTAACCGGCCAGGGAATCCGGCCACTCCATTACAGAGGGGACGAGAGCGATATCCTGTTTGACTGGGATGAAGGCATCGCACAAAGCACCTACAAAGGCGACACGGCAAGCATAGCTTTGCAGCCACAATTGTTCGATCGCCTGTCGGCAGATATTTTTGTTATGCAGCGGCTGCGGTCGGGAACGGTACCCGCTGCCTTTGATATTGTGGATCGCAATAAAATAAGGCGTTACGACCTGATTACGCTGGGCGAAGAGGAAATTGAAGTTCCCGCGGGAACATTCAGCACTGTTAAACTCATGCGCCGGCGCCAGGGATCATCGCGTAGCACTCATGTCTGGTATGCGGTTGACGAGGATTACCTGCCCGTAAGGATCGAGCAGATCAAAAACGGTGAATCATCGGTTGCGTTGATTGCCAGCGAACTGGCAAGCATTGGGGCGCCTTAGGGATCAGGTCTTGGGCAACGTGACCCCGGTCTGCCCCTGGTACTTGCCGCCCCGATCCGCATACGAACTCTCGCATTCTTCGTCGGATTCGAAAAACAACATCTGTGCAACGCCTTCGTTCGCGTATATCTTCGCGGGCAGCGGTGTCGTATTTGAAAACTCAAGTGTCACGTGCCCCTCCCATTCGGGTTCCAGTGGAGTTACGTTGACGATGATACCGCAACGTGCGTATGTAGATTTCCCCAGACAAATAGTCAGGACATTGCGTGGAATCCGAAAATACTCAACCGTCCGGGCCAGGGCAAAAGAATTGGGCGGAATTATGCAGATGTCGGTCGAAAGATCCACAAAACTGTTTGCATCGAATGCCTTCGGGTCCACAACCGCCGAGTTAATATTGGTGAATACCTTGAAATCGGCGGCACAGCGCACATCGTATCCATAGCTCGATGTACCGTAAGACACAATCCGACCCGCGCCGTTTGTGCGTACCTGGTTCGGTTCAAACGGTTCGATCATTCCATGCTCGGCTGCCATACGACGAATCCACAGATCCGACTTTATTGTCATCCGCCTTCCCCCGGTTGTATATGCATTGCTGTTATCTTCGTCTCAGGCCTCTTCGATCCTGATCCCGGCGAATGCGCCCTTATATTCGCGGGGCCGCTTCGCTAATTGTGCCACCGCATTTAATGCCATATTCCGAAACACAAGGCCAAGCGGCGAATCGGGCTCAACGATTACCGTTGGCGTACCGCTGTCTGTTTCCTGCCGGATCCGCACATCGAGTGGCAGGCGGCCCAGCAAAGGCAAATCATTCTTTGCAGCAACTTCCGCCGCGCCGCCATCCCCGAACAGGGGGGTCGCTTCACCGCACCCGGGACAAACAAAACTGCCCATGTTTTCGACCATCCCCAGGACCGGAATTTTTAGCTTTTCGAACATGCGGAGCCCGCGCAGGGCATCCGCCAGTGCAATATCCTGCGGAGTAGTAACAATAATTGCACCGCTGACCGGCACCTTCTGACCCAGGGTGAGTTGAATATCACCAGTTCCCGGCGGCATGTCCACAACCAGGTAGTCGAGTTCCTTCCAGTTGGTCTGAAACAGAAGCTGATTGAGTGCCTGAGTCACCATCGGCCCCCGCCAGACCATCGGTTGCTCGGTATCGACAAGGCAACCAATGGAAATAACCTGCAGTCCATGCGCTTCGAGCGGGTCGAATGACTTGCCGTCACGGCTAACCGGTTGCTCGCCGGCAACGCCCAGCATAATGGACTGGCTCGGACCGTAGATATCGGCATCGAGCATACCCACCCGTGCACCTTCATACGCGAGCGCCAGCGCAAGGTTAGCCGCAACGGTCGACTTGCCGACACCGCCCTTGGCCGATGAAACCACGAGTATATTGCTCACACCGGGCAGCGGGGCCAGCGCCCCCTGGACTGCATGTGAGTGAACTTCACTGTCGATTTCGAGGGTAATTTCCGAGGCGTCTGCCCGGGCATTGAGAACCACCCGAATCCGGTCCTGCAGGCGCTGAGCGGACGCTTTGGCCGGGTAACCCAGCCGGATAGATATCCTGAAACCCTTATCACCATTGGGTTCCACGATCGCCCCTGCAGCTTCCAGGCTTTCCCCCGACCACGGGATTTCGACCTGGTTCAGCAGTTCCTTAAGGTCATTCTGTAAAGTCGCAGGCATTTTTCGTGACGCATTTAACAGTAAGCAGGGCGCTCAAAGCGCGACATTGTACCTCAATAAGGAGGGCTCTCCGGGGCCGTGCGCGAATCCCGAAATGGGCTGGGCAGTGACTGAAATAAATACCGCCGGCTTGTTTCTGGATGACGCTCATGAGTATGGAAAGCCGGCTTGAATAGTCTTTTGCAATAGCGAAAGGAATGTTCCTTTACGGGAACGGCAACCGTTGTTACGACCGGGCAGAAAGAACACGCATGAAGTTTCTTAGTGCACTAAAAGCAGAACGATGCGTTACGCAATTACTGGCGGAACCGGGCGCAAATACGCCTGTTGCGCAGAAGGCATTGCAAAATCTGAAGAACAGCGGCCCGGGTGCAATACCGATCCTGATCGATGCACTTGCGGGAGCCGATCGTCACCAGACCATCGGTATAGTCGATGCACTAACCGCACAGATTAACGACCAAACCTTTAAAGCTATCGCGCAGGGACTGAGGCATGTTAACGAACGATGCGTTGCCGGCGTAGCCTGGGCGTTATCGTCATCGCAGGATTATACGGCCGACAAGTTGACCCAAATCCTGACGATTGACGACATCGCCAAGCACGCCGTGCTCGATACCATGCGCTCGCACCTGGATCGCCTGAGCATACACCTGTTACTGAAAACCGCTTACCAACTCGAGCCGCGTGAAAAGTCAGCGGTGTTTAAAATGGTCGGCGAAAAAGCTACCGAAGAGCTGGTACCGGACCTGATTTCCCGCCTAGGGGGCCACGACCATTCCGCCCGCGTCCATCTCGTGGGCATCCTCTCGCAATTTACCCTGCCCGAAGTCGTGCACGCGCTCGAGGGTCTGCTCAGCGATGGCAACCGGCAGGTGCGCGGCGCCGCACTCGAAGCGCTCGGCGAAATGCAGGCCAACCACAACATCGAGCTTATCTGTTCCCTCCTCATGGATCCCGACCTCGATGTCCAGAGCAAGGCCGTTGAACTCGTCATAAAGCTGCGCCACCCCGATACCGTCAAGCACCTCGTAGGCGTCCTCCAGGACGAATCCGAGTACACCCGCAGGTCGGCGGTGGAAGTGCTCAACGAGATTGCGGAACCCGCATCCATCAAGTACCTGCTGGTTGCGATCGGCGACGGCGACTGGTGGGTACGCTCGAGGGCGTGCGATGCGCTGGCTAATATTGGTGGACCGAAAGTTCTGCAGGCTGTAATGGAGCTGATCGGTGATGACGACGAAAATATCCGTCGCTCGGCGATTGAGATCCTGAATCAGACTAAAGACGAAGCTGCAGTTAAACACCTGATCGAAGCGACCCGCGACGAGGACTGGTGGGTCAGTGAACGGGCCGTAGATGCGCTCGCCGAGATCGGCAGCAATGAAGCCGTCCCACGCCTGATCGAGATGCTGGACAGCAACCCGAAAGCTATCCCGAGCGTCGTACGGGCCCTCGGCAAGCTGGGTGATTCGCAGGTTGTTCCAAAACTGTTAGGAATCTTTCAGCGCCCCGAGCCTGACATTATCGTCGCCGCCGTCACCGCACTATCGCAGCTGGTCAACGACTCGAATGTCGAACAGATTCGCACCCAGATTCAACCGCTACTTTCTGTCAGCAATGAAAATATCGTAACCGCCGCACGTGATGCGCTGGAGAAGATCGAGAACCGTTACTCCGAATCAGCAATAGAGGCCAAGGAAAAGGCCGAACGGATGGCCGAGCCGGCACACACCATGTTGATTGACGAGTCGGACATGAAGAAGATGGCACGCCAAATGGCCCCCGCCACATCCGAGCAGATCGATCTGAGTGCACTGAAAACCGGCGACCTTATCGAGAACCGCTACAGCTATATAGAGAAAATAGGTAAAGGCGCCTTCGGTACCGTAATCCTCGTGGAAGATACCGTTGTCGAAGAGCGGCTGATCCTCAAGTTCCTGAATGCCAACTTCGCAACTGACGACAAAATGCTAAAGCGCTTTGTGCACGAGCTGCGCTTCTCGCGCAAGATCACGCACAAGAACGTTATTCGCATATATGACTTTCTTCACCTGTCCGGCAGCTATGCCATCTCGATGGAGTATTTCCCGTCCCATACGCTGGGCGCAGAGGTGGCCGGTAACATCGCCCTGCCAATCGACAAGGCAGCGGGTTGGGCCCAGGACGTGGCAACCGGTATGGAGGTGGCCCACCAGGTTGGCGTCATCCACCGCGACCTTAAGCCGGCAAATCTCCTGATCGACGACGAGGGGTTGCTCAAGATCGTGGACTTCGGTGTAGCAGCGGCTCAGGGCGGCGGCGATACGCAGTTAACCAAGACCGGTTACGTGATCGGGTCTCCCAAATATATGGCCCCCGAACAGATACTCGGCAAGAAAGTCGACTACCGTTCCGATATATACAGCCTGGGGGTCATCTTCTACGAAATGCTGACCGGCTCGCCACCCTACACCAAGGGCGACCATATGGCCGTTATGTATCAGCATGTGCAGGGCAAGTGCCCCCGTTGCGACGAACTGAATCCTAATATACCGACGAAGCTCGCGAACGTTGTTCATAAAGCCATGGAAATCGACAAGGCAAAACGCTACGAGACCATGGACGACATGCGCAAGGCAATCATCAAGGCGTGCTGACGACAGGCTACCGATATGGCACGCATAGACTCATTCCTTAAACTCGGCCTGGCGCAAAACTGCTCGGACATACACCTGGCCGTCGGGGTACCCCCGATGTTGCGCATGCATGGCGACCTGATGCCTATCAAGTTTCGTGATCTGGGCGCGCAGGAACTCGAAACCTATGTTGATGAGATTTTGACGAAGAACCAGAAGAAGCGTTTCGAGACCGGGGACGATATCGATTTTTCCTACGTCTCCGAAGACGGCGGCCGCTACCGGGTGAACCTGTTCCGCAAAGCGACAGGTATTGGCGCAACCTTCCGGTTCATACCGACAGAGGTGCCTACGCTTGAAAGCCTGAGCCTGCCCGATGTAGTCCGCAACACCTGCGACAACCACCAGGGCATGGTACTGGTTACCGGCTCAACGGGAACGGGCAAGTCCACAACGCTCGCAGCGATGGTCGATTACCTGAACCGCTCGAGACACCTCAACATCATCAGCCTCGAAGACCCGATCGAGTTCGTCCACGAGAGTAAGAAATCGCAAATCATCCAGCGTGAACTGGGCACCCATCTGCCGAGTTTTGCAGACGGCATACGTGCCGCATTGCGCGAGGACCCGGACGTGATCCTGGTAGGTGAGATGCGTGACGCGGAAACGATTTCAATGGCGATGACGGCGGCAGAAACCGGTCACCTGGTATTCGGTACGCTGCACACGATCGGTGCCGTTAAAACTATCGACCGTATTATCGACGCCCTCCCGAGCGATATGAGGGAACAGACGAAGAGCTTCCTCGGCCAGAGCCTGAAGGCGGTGATGACGCAGAACCTGATTAAAACACCTGAAGGCAAAGACCGCCGGGCCTGCCTCGAAATCATGGTCATGACCCGGGCCATTGCCAACCTGATCCTTACGGACCAGACACACCAGATACCCAGCCAGCTTCAGATGGGCGGCGAGTATGGTATGCAACTGATGGACCAGGCGCTTCTCGATGCGGTTAACCGCAAGGAAGTTGACCCGGATGACGCATTCCGGTACGCGTCTGACAAGACCCTGTTCCAGAAGTTTGTCACCGACACCACGGTGCTGAAGAAGGCGGATATACCTCAGATCAACTGATACGGACTGTTTTAATGAGTCAAATAGATCACTATCTTCGTACGCTGATTGAAAAAAACGGCTCTGACCTGCACTTCATCGCCGGCCAGCCGCCGCGTATGCGTCTGTACGGCCATCTCGATACGGTGGAAGAAGAACAGCTGTCCCAGGAACGGGCCGAGGAAGTCCTCGGCGAAATTATGAGTGAGCAGGGCCGCAACCAGTTTGAAGAACAGGATTCCGTAGACTTCGCGTACATGATCGACGGCCTTGCGCGTTTTCGCGTGAATATCATGAGACACCTCGGCGGCATGGGCGGCGTGTTTCGAGCTATCCCGAGCCAGGCCAAGTCCCTTGAGGAGCTCGCGCTACCTGCCGTACTGAAAACCCTCTGCAAGGAGACCCAGGGCATGATCCTGGTCACCGGCAAAACGGGGTCGGGCAAGTCCACGACGCTCGCTGCAATGATCGCCGAGATCAACAGCAGGATGAAGGGCCACATCGTGACGATTGAAGACCCTATTGAATTCGTACACGAACGGAACCGCTGCCTGATCAGTCAGCGTGAGCTCGGTCACCATTGCAAATCCTTTTCCGGCGCCCTGCACTCGGCCCTGCGCGAAGACCCGGACGTGATCCTGGTTGGCGAAATGCGTGACCTCGAAACTGTTAGCATTGCCGTAACCGCTGCGGAAATGGGCATCCTGGTGATGGGCACCCTGCATACCAATGGCGCGGGCGCGACCATCGATCGTATCGTGAATGTGTTTCCTACCGACAAGCAACCGCACGTGCGGACAATGCTTTCGACATCACTGCGCGGCGTAATATCGCAGCAGCTCATCCCCCGTAAGGGCGAGGACGGGCTGGTCGCCGCACTTGAGATCCTGGTCAACACGCCAGCCACGGCGAACATGATCCGGCAGGGCAAGCTCGACCAGCTTGAGACCGCCATGCAGGCCGGTCGCAAATCAGGAATGACCACAATGGACAAAGCCCTGTCCGACCTGTTCGACAAGGGCGCTATCACCGGCCGGAGCGCTTACGAATTCGCGAACGATAAAGACAAATTCCACGAACACCGGCTACTCACCGAATAACCCTCCCCTTAAAGCCCGGACCGCAGGGACTCAAAAGGCTTCACTTCACGCCCTTTCCTGCTACCCTTGCGGCGCAGCCCCGCAGCGCGGCGGGCTGGCCCTGCCGGATGAATGCATGCCCGAAAACCAGAGAAAACTGTTAGTAACCAGTGCGTTACCGTACGCGAACGGGCCGATTCATATCGGGCATCTCGTGGAGTACCTGCAGACGGACATCTGGGTCCGCTTCCAGCGCTCTGTCGGCAATAAATGCACTTATGTATGTGCAAGCGATGCACACGGCACCCCGGTCATGCTGCGTGCCCGGGATGAAGGCATTGAGCCGGAAAAGATCGTGGAGCGCTACCGCGAGGAACATCAGCGTGATTTCGCCGCATTCCATATCGGCTTCGATAACTACCATTCCACCCACTCCGACGAGAACCGCGAACTGGTAGAGGACATCTACGCAAAGCTGGTCGAGAACGACCTGGTAGAAACGCGGACCATAAAACAGGCCTTCGATGAAGAGGCGGGGATGTTCCTGCCCGACCGTTTCCTGCGTGGGACCTGCCCTGTATGCGGCGCCGAAGACCAGTACGGCGATAACTGCGAGTCCTGCGGCGCAACCTATTCAACCAGCGAACTGAAAGACCGGAAGTCCATATTGTCGGATACCACCCCTGTGGAACGTGATTCCGAACACCTGTTCTTCAGGCTGGGGCAGTTCACCGACATCCTGCAGGAATGGACGCACAGCGGCACACTGGACGACGCGATTAGTAAAAAGCTCGATGAATGGTTCGATGCCGGCCTGCAGGACTGGGATATTTCGCGCGACGCTCCCTATTTCGGTTTCCGGATTCCCGGCACCGAGGACAAGTATTTCTATGTCTGGCTGGATGCGCCCGTCGGCTATCTGGCCAGCTTCCTGAACCTGTGCGAACGCCGTGACGATCTGGATTTCGATGAGTATTTTGCGGCAGACAGTACGGCCGAGTTGTACCACTTCATCGGCAAGGACATCGTTTATTTCCACACGCTGTTTTGGCCGGCCGTACTCGAGGGTGCGGGTTACCGTAAACCGACGAAGGTGTTCGCGCACGGTTTCCTGACGGTGAACGGCCAGAAGATGTCAAAGTCGCGCGGCACTTTCGTGTCGGCTGCCAACTGGCTCGATCACCTCGACCCCGAGTGTCTGCGTTACTACTACGCCGGCAAGCTCAGCCCCGGCATCGAGGACATAGACCTCAACCTGGATGATTTTATCGCCAAGTCCAATTCTGACCTGGTCGGCAAACTTGTGAATATCGCCAGCCGTTGTGCCGGCTTTATTGTACGCGGCTACGAAGGCAAGCTCGATGCCAAACTGGAGCGCCCGGAGTTATATACAAGGTTCGTCGACAGCGGAGAAAAAATCGCCACCCATTACGAACGGCGCGAGTACTCGCGCGCGATGCGCCTGATCATGCAACTCGCTGACCAGGCCAATCAGTACATCGACGAACGCAAGCCCTGGGTACTCGCAAAAGACGACGCAACCGCTGCGGAGGTGCAGGCCGTTTGCACACAGGGCCTGAACCTGTTCCGGATACTGATGATTTACCTCACCCCGGTTTTGCCTGCCATGGCGGAGAAAGCCGCGGTATTCCTGAATGCAGACGTCAGCGACTGGCACAGCCGGAGTGATGCATTGCTCGGCACACAGATAAATAAATTTGAACCTCTGATGACACGGGTTGATCCCGCTAGCGTGGAAAAGATGATTGAAACATCGAAAGCCCCGGAAGGTGGTGACCAGAATGATGACGGCTATATCAGCATCGACGATTTTCTAAAAATCGACATGCGCGTCGCAAAAGTAATGAGCGCAGAAACAGTCGAGGGTGCGGATAAGCTGCTGCGGGTAACGCTCGACGACGGCGACGGTGAACGCTCAGTCCTTGCCGGCATCAAGAGCGCCTATGCCCCCGATGATCTCGTCGGCCGCTTTGTTGTGGTCGTTGCGAATCTCAAGCCACGGAAAATGAAGTTCGGCACTTCGGAAGGCATGATCCTTGCAGCCGGCGATAACGATAAAGACATATTTCTGCTGAGCCCGGATGATGGCGCAACCGCCGGAATGAGGGTACGCTAGATATTACTAAACGAGGGCCAGATGACGGATATCATGCTCAACATCGTTGTTACCGTTCTCATTAATAACCCGGTTTCATGAATGTAGCCAAACGCGCTGCAATCTTTAAGCGCCTCGCCGAGCACAACCCCAAGCCGGACACGGAACTGCGCTACCGGACACCTTTTGAATTGCTGATCTCGGTAATTCTGTCCGCACAGGCCACCGACGTCAGCGTCAACAAGGCAACCAAGAAGCTTTACCCGGTTGCGAACACGCCGGAAGCGATACTTAAACTTGGTGAAGCCGGTCTGAAGCGCCATATCAAAACAATCGGCCTCTATAACACCAAGGCCAAAAATATACTGAAGACCTGCCGGATACTCGTGGAGCAACACGACAGCAAGGTGCCGGATAACAGGAAAGACCTGGAAGCATTGCCCGGAGTCGGCCGTAAGACGGCAAATGTCATCCTCAATACGGCTTTCGGACAACCGACGATTGCCGTTGACACTCACATATTCAGGGTGGGCAACCGTACCCGCATCGCGCCTGGCAAAACGCCGCTGGAAGTCGAAAAGAAACTGCTGAAGTTCACGCCCGAAGAATACAAGCAGGGCGCCCACCACTGGCTGATCCTGCACGGGCGCTACGTGTGCAAAGCACGTAAGCCGCTATGTCACGAATGCACGATCAACGACCTGTGCGAATACAAAGCCAAGACGACAATCTGATCGCCGTCAGGGAAAGTCCAGCTGGTTCGCGGCTCGTCGCTCTCGCGCGTCCCTGCGCTCCGCGACATTCGGACATCCTGTCCAGCAAAGCCGGCTTAGTTGTCACATAGGTTGCGGGTCAGGTTCCCAGCTGTGCGGCGTGAAAGCGGATGTGCTCCTCGATGAAGGAGGCGATTAAAAAATAACTGTGGTCATGGCCTTCGTGCTTGCGCAGTCGCAAAGGTTGCCCTGCCACGTTACAAGCCGCGGCAAACAAGTCCGGCTTGAGCTGTTCATCCAGGAACGGGTCGGCAAGGCCCACGTCTACCAGTATCTCGGGTGACTCATTGCGATCACCGGCGTCAAGCATGAGCTCGGTCGCATCGTATTCTTTCCAGTTCGACGGGTTATCGCCCAGGTACGCGCGAAAGGCCTTGTCGCCCCAGGGGCATTGCATGGGTGCAACTATTGGCGCGAATGCGGAAACAGATCTGTAGCGTGACGCATTCCTTAGCGCGATGGTCAATGCACCGTGGCCGCCCATCGAGTGGCCGCTGATGGCCTGCCGACCCGGATCGACAGGAAACGATTTGATCACCAGTGCCTGGAGCTCGTCGGTGATATAGCTGTACATCCGGAAGTTGTCAGACCACGGACTCTCGGTTGCATCGAGATAAAACCCTGCCCCCTGTCCCAGGTCATAGGCCTCATCATCCGGAATATCTTCTCCCCGCGGACTCGTGTCAGGCACAACAATAATGATTTCATTCTCTGAGGCCGCGCGATATGCACCCGCCTTAACCGTAAAGTTATCCTCGGTACAGGTCAGGCCGGACAGCCACCACATGACCGGCAGCTTACGTGAAGCTGCCGCGTCCGGCAGGTATATGGAAAACCGCATGGCGCAACCCAATTGGGCGGACTCGTGACTTACATATGCCAGCCTGCCTGCAAAACAACGATGTTCTTCTGCTGTTTTCACCGGCTACCCTGTTCTATTGTTTTTTCGGGATATACAAGTCGGTAAGCGTGCCCTCAAAGGCTTCAGCCGCCATCGCGAACGTCTCGGACAGAGTCGGATGAGCATGCACCGTAAGGCCTATGTCGGCAGCATCGCAGCCCATTTCGATTGCCAGGCCTGCCTCGGCTATCAGTTCGCCGGCGTTGGGGCCAACTATGCCCGCGCCAATAATCTTTCCGCCCGCCTTGTCGAAAATAATCTTGGTAACGCCTTCATCGCGCCCAATCGAAAGTGAGCGTCCGCTGGCAGCCCACGGAAACTTACCGGTGCCGTAGTCAAGGCCTTCCGCTTTGGCTTCGGTCTCGGTGACCCCGACCCACGCAATCTCGGGATCGGTGTAGGCGACGCCGGGTATCACCCGGGCATCGAAAAATGATTTCTGGCCGGCAGCAACTTCGGCCGCGACCTTGCCTTCATGAGTCGCTTTGTGGGCCAGCATCGGTTCTCCGACTATGTCACCGATCGCAAAAATATGAGCTACGTTGGTGCGCTGCTGATTGTCGACCGCGATAATGCCGCGCTCGTCGACTTCAACACCCGCGAGTTCCACGCCGATCCGGTTGCCGTTAGCGGCGCGGCCAACCGCAACCAGCACTGTCCCGAATACCTGCGGCTCAGGCGCACCATTGCCTTCGAAGCTGACGTGCAGACCGTCTTTTTTAGCTTCTACCGAGCTCACGCTGACGCCCTTGAGAATGGCTTCGTAGCGTCCCTTGATGCGTTTCTCCAAAGGCCTTACGAGATCCGGATCGCAACCCGGCACCAGGGTCTTGGTCAGTTCGACCACCGTAACCTTCACGCCCAGCGCGTCATAGACGGTCGCCATCTCCAGGCCGATAATCCCTCCGCCGACAACCAGCATCCGCTCCGGGAGATCCTTGAGCTCCAGCGCGCCACTCGAATCGATGACCCGTGGGTCGTCCGGCAAGCCCGGAAGCATGGCCGGTTCCGAACCGGCGGCGATTATGCATTGCTCGAAAGCGATTACCTGGCTAGCGGATTCACCCTCCACCCGCAGATGATGCGGCGAAAGGAAAGTTCCGATGCCCTGTACCACCTTTACCTTGCGCTGTTTGGCCAGGCCGCTTAGACCACCGGTCAACCGGTCAACCACGCTTTGCTTCCAGTCGCGTAATTTGTCGGAATCTATTTCCGGTTTGCCGAACCGAACACCGAACTCACTCATTTCCTCGGCTTCTTCGATCACCCTCGCCGCGTGCAGCAAAGCTTTCGACGGGATACAGCCGACATTCAGGCAGACACCGCCAAGTGCGGGCCACCGCTCGACCAGCGTTACTTTCAAGCCGAGGTCGGCAGCACGAAACGCGGCCGTGTAGCCGCCGGGCCCGGCGCCAAGGACAAGTAAGCCGGTTTCTGCGTCGACGTCTCCCGTGTAACTACCGGCCGGGATCGCCAGCGCCGCTGCTGCCGGTTGCTGCTCTTCAGGCTCAACAGGCGTATCGGTCGCTGGCTTTTCCTCGGTTTCGGCCGGAGCCTCGGCCGCTGCCAGCCTGAGTATTACGCTCCCCTCCGAGACCTTATCACCCACGCTGATGAACATCTCCTCGACGCGGCCGGCGGCCGGCGACGGTACATCCATTGCCGCTTTTTCGGTTTCCAGCGTAATCAGGGAATCTTCGGGTGCAATTTCGTCGCCCGCCGCGACGTGAACTTCGATGACATCCACATCACTGAAATCACCAATGTCAGGAACTTTAACCTCGATCAAACTAGTCATCGCGGCGCCTGCCAATCAAACCTTCGGCATCGGCAAGCCGCTCGCCGAGATACGTGGTAAAGCGAACGCCGGTTGCCCCGTCGATAACACGGTGATCATAAGAAAGCGACAGGGGCAATACCAGGCGCGCCTGAAACTTCTTGCCATTCCAGGCCGGCATGTGCCTCGAACGGGCCACGCCCAAAATCGCCACCTCCGGCGGATTGATAATCGGTGTAAACGCGGTGCCACCTATGCCGCCCAGACTGGAAACCGTGAAGGTTCCGCCCTGCATCTCTTCCAGTTGCAGCTTGCCTTCGCGGGCACGACTGCTCAGATCGGCGAGTTCCGCGGCGAGTGCGAACAAATCCTTCTCGTCGGCGTCGCGGATAACGGGAACAACCAGCCCGTTCGGCGTATCGGCCGCGAAACCAATGTGCATGTAGTTTTTCCAGATCAGGCTTGCGCCATCCGCACCCATCGATGTCTTGAATACCGGGAATTCCTGCAAGGCCTGCACACACGCGCGGATGATGAATGCAAGCGGCGTCAGCTTGATGCCCTGCTCCTGCGCCCGCTTATTCAGCTTCTGCCGCTGCGCCTCCATGTCGGTAATATCGGCTTCGTCATGCTGTGTTACGTGCGGGATATTGACCCAGCTTGCATGTAGCCGCAGCCCGGATATCTTTTGAATACGGCCGAGCGGTTTCTCTTCGACCTCACCGAATTTACTGAAATCGACCGCAGGTAATTCGGGCAGGCCTGCGCCTGCACCCTGCCCGGTCATTACCGATTTTACGAAGGCCTTGATATCGGCCTTGGTGATTCTCCGCTTGGTGCCACTGCCCTGCACGCGCCCGAGGTCTACACCCAGTTCGCGCGCGAACTTGCGCACCGAAGGGCTGGCATGCGCTTTCGCGAACCTGGTTTCGTCTATCGGCGGCAACGAAGCGGCTGCTGCAACCGGTTCCAGAGCCGGCGCAGGTTTTGCGGGCGCGCTACTCTTCTTCGGCGGGCTTTCCACCGGTTCCGGTTCTTCGGCCGGCACTTCCGGCTCCGCCTCGGCGGCTTCTTCGGCTTCGAGCACCAGGATCAGGCTGCCTTCGGACACGCGGTCACCCGTGGTCACGGACATCTCGATAATCTTGCCGCCGACGGGCGCGGGCACATCCATCGCCGCCTTGTCGGTTTCCAGCGTGATCATCGAATCTTCGGCTACGAGAACATCACCCACCGCGACCATCACTTCGACGATTTCCACATCCGTGAAATCACCGATGTCGGGAACCAGTACTTCCTGCCGTTTTGTCATTTAGTTTTGTCTCACCACGCTTAACGGGTCACAGGGTTTGGCTTGTCCGGGTCAAGGCCCAGCTTGTCGATCTCCTTCGCAACGACCTTCGCGTCAATTACACCATCGTCGCTAAGCGATTTGAGCGCTGCGATTACGATGTTGTCACTGTTCACTTCGAAGTAATCGCGCAATGCGCGCCGGGAATCGCTCCGGCCAAAGCCGTCGGTGCCCAGCACGGTGTAACGGCCCGGCACCCACTCACGGATCTGGTCCGCCACGATACGCATGTAATCGGACGCAGCAATAAATGGCCCATGGCTGTTACGCAGCGCCTCGGTCACGAAGGCCTGGCGCCGCGGTTCAGCGGGATGGCGAATACTCCAGCGATCACTGTCAAGCCCGTCGCGGCGCAGTTCGCTGTAGCTGGTAACGCTCCAGACTTCGGCGCCTACACCGTGATTTTCTTCCAGGTATGTGGCAGCGGCTTCAACTTCCCGCAGGATAGCCCCCGAGCCAAACAACGTGACCTGTTTTTTCCCCGAGCCAGGCTGTGCATCACGTAACTTGTGCATACCACGCACGATGTTCTCTTCAGCGCCGGCAGGCATCGTGGGATGCACGTAATTCTCGTTCATGCAGGTAATGTAATAGAACACACTCTCCTGGTCTTCGTACATCCGCCGCATGCCGTGCTGAATTACCACCGCAAGTTCATAAGCATAGGCAGGATCATAGGAAACGCAGTTGGGAATGGTGGACGACAGTAACAGGCTGTGTCCGTCCTGATGTTGCAACCCCTCACCTGCCAGCGTCGTGCGTCCGGCGGTGCCACCTATCAGGAACCCCCGGGCCTGCATGTCGCCGGCTGCCCAGGCGAAATCGCCAATACGCTGGAAACCGAACATCGAATAGTAAATATAAAAAGGAATCATCTGCACACCGTGGTTGGCATAGGAAGTTGCGGCCGCAATCCATGAGCAGAATGCACCGCCCTCGTTGATGCCCTCCTGCAGGATCTGCCCTTTCTTGTCCTCCCGGTAGTACATGAGCTGCCCCGAGTCCTGCGGTGTGTAGAGTTGTCCGCCCGATGAGTAAATTGCTATCTGGCGGAACATGCCTTCCATGCCGAAGGTGCGGGCCTCGTCGGGAACGATCGGCACGATGTGTTTACCGATCGTTTTGTCCTTTACCAGCCTGGTCAGAATCCGGACGAAGGCCATCGTCGTCGATATTTCGCGGTCGTCCGTACCTTCCAGTTGCTGGCTGAATTCACTTAGTTCCGGAACCTTGAGCCGCGGCGCCTCCGTGTAACGCGCCGGCAGATAACCGGACAGTGCCTTACGCCGCTCGTGCAAATAACGGATTTCCTCGCTGTCCTCATCCGGTTTGTAATACGGAACGTCATCGATCTCATTGTCCGACACCGGGATGCTGAAGCGGTCGCGGAACTCCCTCAGGTCGTCGGGACCGAGTTTCTTGGTCTGGTGGGCCGTCATCTTGCCCTGTCCGGCTTCGCCCATGCCGTAACCCTTGATGGTCTTGGCCAGGATGACAGTCGGGCGGCCTTCGTGACGGACCGCCTTGTCGTAGGCGGCATACACCTTGATCGCATCGAGCCCGCCGCGGTTCAGCCGCCAGATTTCCTCATCCGACATGTGCGAGACCATCTCCTTGAGTTCATCGTACTTGCCGAAGAAATGCTCGCGCACATAGGCGCCGCCCATCGCCTTGAAGTTCTGGTACTCGCCGTCAACGCACTCCTCCATGACCTGGCGAAGCAGCCCGTCCGTGTCGCGCTCGAGCAACGGATCCCAGCGCGAACCCCACAACACCTTGATGACATTCCAGCCCGCACCGGCAAAGGCGGATTCGAGTTCCTGGATGATCTTGCCATTACCTCGCACCGGCCCGTCGAGCCGCTGCAGGTTGCAGTTAATCACAAAGATCAGGTTGTCCAGCCGTTCGCGCACGGGCATGGTCAGGGCGCCCATCGATTCGGGCTCATCCATTTCGCCATCGCCAAGAAATGCCCAGATCTTGCGGTCAGACGGCTCGACAATACCGCGGTGCTCCAGGTAACGCATAAACCGCGCCTGGTAGATTGCCATCATCGGCCCAAGGCCCATCGATACGGTCGGGAATTGCCAGAAGTCGGGCATAAGCCACGGGTGCGGATAAGAAGACAGCCCCTTGCCGCCGACTTCCCGGCGGAAATGGTTGAGCTGATCCTCGCTCAAGCGCCCTTCGAGGTAAGCGCGCGCATAGATGCCCGGCGACGAATGGCCCTGGAGGTAAAGAAGGTCGCCGCGCTGATCGGCATCGCCCGCGCGCCAGAAATGGTTGAAACCGACTTCATAGAGCGTAGCCGAAGATGCGTAACTAGCAATATGGCCGCCGTATTCCGAACTGACCTTGTTCGCGTGCACGACCATGGCCATCGCGTTCCAGCGTATGTAGGCCTCGATACGTCGCTCCATCGCCCGGTCGCCCGGGTACTCGGGTTGCTGGGACAGGGAAATGGTATTGAGGTAAGCGGTATTCTGGCTGTAAGGCAGATAGGCGCCGGAGCGGCGCGCATGGTCGATCATGTGTTCCAGCAAATAGTGTGCACGCTCCGGACCCGAGGTGCGCAGCACTGAATCAATCGACTCGACCCACTCCTGCGTTTCCTGTGGGTCATCGTCTTCGTAGCGATTGAATTTAGTCACTTTATATTAGGGAGCTCTGTTCGCCGGTATTTTTGTTCACTCGGATGCTCACCGGAGGAAGGTTCCAACACCTGTACCATGGGTCTTTTCGACCCTTTAGTATAAGGTGGAAAGCATAAAGCCGGGGTATGATCCGGGTTTAGCATTTTTAGGTCAAGCCAGCTCAATGTCTGCAGCCAATACTGTCCGGTTACCAACCCAGCCCGAACTACGCGTACTCAAGCCCTCCCGTACTCCCGTAAGTAAGCTGCTCGGGAAAACCGAGCATTTGTTGATCGTCGTGCCGGAAAAGCCTCCTGTATCCATCTGGAGGCAACTGCCCGACGGTACGAAATTGCGGAAAATTGCCGGAAAAAGCCTGGCTGCAAACACGCTCATCCGTTCGAGACTCGCAAATGCTGCCGGCACCGGCATCACGCTCGGCAAACTGCCCGGGACCGGTAGCGGAAAAAAGGCAGTCAGCGCATTCGAACGGCTGAGTTTTAGCGGTCGGCTGGCCGCCGATGTATGCGGCGACAACCCGGCATCGGTCGCTGTACTGGTCGCGGGTTTCGATGCGGTCACCGAGGCCGCCATCCTTGAATCGCTGCTTCTGGCACTGGCAGCTCATCGCTTCAACATGCCTGTATACAAAAGTGAGCCGACGAGCCGGAAACGGCTGAACTCGGTACGTATCCTGAAAGACGAGACCGGTATCGACGTCCCGCGGATACTTGCCGAAGCAAATGCAACCAACCTCGTGCGCTGGTTGACCAGCCAGCCGCCCAATTTTCTCGATGCCAAAATGTACCTTGCGTTATTGCGCTCGCTGGCGAAGGACAAGGGCTGGAAGCTCAGTTTCCTGTCCGAGGCAAAACTAAAGAAAGCCGGCGCGGGTGCATTTCTCGCGGTAAGCCAGGGCAATGCGATGCGGGATGCCGGAATTGTGCATATTCGTTACCGGCCAAAAAAATCCGCGGTCCGGCCAAAAATTGCACTGGTCGGCAAGGGCATCATCTTCGACACGGGCGGCAACAACCTGAAACCATTCAAGGGTATGCTCGACATGCACCAGGATATGGCCGGCAGTGCAGTAGCAGTGGCGACGCTGGCCGCCCTGACCGATCTTGAAGCTCCATTTGCAGTCGATTGCTGGCTGGCGATCACGGAGAATCGGGTAAGTGCCAACGCATACAAACCGCGCGATATCGTTACCGCGAGCAACGGGGTTAGCATTGAAGTGATCCACACGGATGCGGAAGGCCGTATGGCGCTTGCCGATACACTTGCGCTGGCCGCGCGGGAACAACCCACGGCTATCGTAGACTTCGCCACACTGACCGGAAGTTGTATCGCCGCATTGACCGAGCGCTACAGCGGTGCACTGACGAACCGGCCGACCCTGAACGAACTGCTCATCGATACCGGGCGCCGTTGCGGCGAGCGCATCTGGCCCTTTCCGATGGACCATGATTTTGATGAGGAACTGCGCAGCGAAGTGGCCGACGTCATGCAATGCGCCCCTGCCGGCGGCGGCGACCATATACAGGCGGCCCGGTTCCTTAACCGCTTCATACCCGACCACACGGCCTGGGTACATATCGACCTGAGTTCCGCAAGCCGCAAAGGTGGCCTCGCCCAGGTACCCGGCGAAGTAACCGGTTTCGGTGCACGCTACGCCATCAACCTTGTGCTCGACAGCCATGAGCAGCTTGCAGCCGCTGCGAAAGGCTGAACAAGATGACGAATAACAGCTCGCCGATAAGCAAACGTTTCCGCGGATTCCTGCCAGTCGTCATCGACCTGGAGACCGGCGGTTTCAACTGCAGGACTGACGCATTGCTGGAAATCGCCGCGATGACCGTTGACCTGGATGACCAGGGGCTGCTGCAACCTGAAGAATGTTTCCGCTACCACGTAACCCCGTT
This sequence comes from Gammaproteobacteria bacterium, assembly GCA_030746435.1. Taxonomy (GTDB): domain Bacteria; phylum Pseudomonadota; class Gammaproteobacteria; order Steroidobacterales. Next base: position 52,919 of record JASLMV010000009.1, read on the forward strand.
CGAGGGCGCCAACATAGAACCGGCATCACTTGAGGTTACCGGCATAGACCCGGACCACCCGCTGCGCCCGGCAGTTGATGAAAAAGAAGCCCTCCAGCGCATATTCAGGGAAGTCCGGCAAAAACTGCGCCAGACGGGTTGTAAGCGGGCAATTCTGGTCGCACACAACGCCCACTTTGACCTGGGCTTCCTGAATGAGGCCATTGCAAGGACAGCAATCAAGCGCAGCCCCTTCCATCCTTTCAGCGTGTTCGACACGGCTACGCTCGGCGGCATCGCCTACGGGCAGACCGTGCTTGCACGCATGGCCGAAGCGGCCGGCATCCCCTGGGACAACGACTCAGCTCACTCAGCCAGTTACGACGCGGAACGTACCGCCGATCTGTTTTGCCTGATCGTAAACAGTTTCAAGCCAATTTTTGACGGGCGAAATATTGTGCCGGAAGCCGACAAAGAGTAAGGGCCTAGCCTTCCTCTGTGCCATCAAGGGCATTCTGCAGCTCACCGCTCTCAAACATCTCGACAATGATGTCGCACCCACCGAGCAACTCACCGCCAATATATAACTGCGGGAATGTCGGCCAGTCGGAATATTCTTTCAGCCCCTGGCGTAATTCCTCATCTTCGAGAATATTCACGTAAGCAAAGCTTTTCCGACATTGCTTGAGGGTTCCGACCACCTGTGCGGAGAACCCGCACTGGGGAAAATCAGGGGTGCCTTTCATGTACAGCAACACCGGGAATTCGTTGAGCTGTTGTTCGATTCTTACCTTAATATCCACTTGCTACCTTAATCCTTTCGGTCATTCCATTTATATTTCACTGTTACTTCGGCCCTTCTGACGCACTTCGAGCTCTGCGACCATATTCCACTGTTTTTCCGGACTCAGCAGGGCCCAGTTACGAATTTCATCGAGTGTTCGCAAGCGCCCCATACAAATGTTCTGCTCATCTAATGTACAGATACTGAGGCAGGGCGACATCGGTCGCGTCAGTCGGGACATAGTCGAAACCGTTCACCTTGTAAGTCCTGCTCCACCCAATGCCATGCCAGAGAGGCCCAACCTTTGCACTGAACAATTGAATTATACGTAGCGCTCGCCTATTCTTCCTGCCATATGGGGTGGCACGGGCCGGTATTATGCCTTACCCGGGCCACATAGCTCTACTGACGACAACCTCTGGGGGATGCCGAGCATGAATCCATTAAAGAGTGCGTGGGGCACGATTATTTCCGGCCTGGTGCTGGCCACGATAATCGCGGCAATAACCGATCTTTCCATACCGGGCGAAGGCTCGCTCAGCAATTCAATAACCATATGGTTACATGTAGCGGCCGGCGTTACATGGATCGGGCTGCTGTACTACTTTAACTTTGTCCAGGTACAGGCCCTGGCCGAAGCCGCCGGCGACGAGGGCGGCCCGGGCGGCGGCGGCATCACGAAGTACGTGGCACCGCGTGCGTTGCTCTGGTTCCGCTGGGCCGCGCTCGTGACGTGGCTAAGCGGCGCTTTCTACCTCATGGTGAACAGCGACCTGATCAATGCTTTTACCCTCGGTGCTAATGCATCCGCCACCAGCAGCGGCGCAATGTACGGCATGACCATTGGTATCGGCACATGGGCGGGCAGTGTAATGCTGTTCAATGTCTGGATACTGATCTGGCCGAACCAGAAGAAAGTACTCGGCATTGTTGAAGCAACCGCCGACCAGATTGCCGGCGCTAAAACGGTTGCGCTTATGGCGTCGCGTACGAACACTATGCTCTCTATCCCGATGCTGATGAGTATGGTGGGAGCACACCACGGCTACTTCATCTAGGAGCCGGCCGGTTACGGGTAGAGAGGCCCGGCACTGCCTGGGTCTCTTTGCTTTGGTTCTGTTGCAGTCGTGAGCGAGATTAACCCCGAACTGGCCAGCCGCATCGTTCAGGATGTGGAGTATGCGCTCGTCGAAGACCTGGGTAGCGGCGACCTTACCGCAGGACTGGTCCCTGACGACAGGCATGCAAGGGCAATTGTGCGGGTCCGTGACGACGCCGTACTGTGCGGTAGCCCATGGTTCGACGAAGTGTTCAGCCAGCTCTCGAAAGACATCCGGATTAGCTGGAACTCAGCCGACGGCGACCTTGTCAAAGCCGACTCGGTAATCTGTGAACTCAAAGGACCGGCTCGCCCTTTGCTAACCGGCGAGCGCACCGCACTTAACTTCCTCCAGACTCTGTCGGCCGCGGCAACTGCGGCGCGAGCTTTTACGATTGCGATAGAACATACGGGCGCGACAATTCTCGACACGCGTAAAACGCTGCCGGGCCTGCGGCTGGCACAAAAGTATGCGGTAAAAACCGGCGGGGGCATGAACCACCGGAAGGGTCTCTACGATGTAATCCTGATCAAGGAAAACCACATCCTTGCCTGCGGAAGTATTTCCAAAACAGTCAAGGCCGCACTGGAACAGAATGCCGGTGTGCCTATAGTTATCGAAGTTGAGAACCTCGAAGAAGCAAGGGAGGCGATCGAGGCGGGCGCCAACCAGCTCTTGCTGGACAACTTCAATCCGGTAATGTTGTCCGAGGCGGTTGCTCTCCGCGATCAACTCAACGTCAACATCAAGCTCGAAGCATCCGGCGGGATCAGCCTGGACAGCGTGCAGGCGACCGCTGAATCGGGTATTGATTACATTTCGGTCGGTGCGCTGACCAAGGATGTACGTGCCATCGACCTGTCGATGCGTTTCGAACTACTGTAGGCGCGGAACCGGAACTTAGGCATTCACTGCGCGCTGGATACGTTTGGGCTCGGCAACCCCGTAACCCTGCGCATAATCTACGCCCATTCCGCGCAGCATCGTGATGATCTCCTTGTTCTCGGCAAACTCAGCAATCGTTTGCTTATTCGTAAGGTGACCGATCTCGTTAATAGACCGCACCATCTCCCGGTCGATGGGGTCATGCAGGATTTCCTTGACAAAACTGCCGTCGATCTTCAGGAAATCCACCGGGAAGTGCTTAAGATAACCAAATGACGACAGGCCGGTGCCAAAATCGTCCAGTGCAAACTTACAGCCCAGTTCTTTGAGTGCATTGATAAAGCGGTTGGCCTGGGCATAACTGGCGATTGCCGAGGTCTCGGTTATCTCGAAACAAACCAGCGACGCATCGATGCCGCTGCGGTGGAACTGCTCAATAACGAAGGGCAGGAATTTATCGTCTGCAAGGCTTTGTCCGGACAGGTTGATCGAACACATGGCCAGCCGGGCACGCTCGTCGGCCTCCGATACCAGCCAGCGCAGCGCATTTTCAACGACCCAGCGGTCGACATTGGGCATGATCCCGTAACGCTCGGCCGCGGTTATAAACAGGTCCGGCGATACGAGCGAGCCACTCTCGTCGCGCATCCGCAGCAGCAACTCGTAATGCTCACCCTGCTCTGTGTCCTGCAGGGGCAGGATGGTCTGGCGAAACAGATCGAAACGGTTTTCTTCGAGCGCATTATTAATGCGTGCAGCCCACTGAATTTCGCGGCGCCGGCGCATCAGGTCGATATCATTTTCCTCGAAACTATGGACCCGGTTGCGGCCGGCCTCCTTGGCCGCCTGGCAGGCCGAATCTGCCGCGTTGATAATCGATGCGACATCTTCGTTCTCGGCTGTAATCGGCACCACGCCGATACTGGCCGTCAGCTTGAAGCTCCGGTCTTCCCAGTCAAACTTGAACTCGTCTATAGCGGCAGCCAGGCTCTCGGCGGAGCGCATGGCCTCATCGAGCGTACAACTCTCCAGCAGCATGCCGAATTCGTCGCCGCCTAACCTTGACAGGCAGTCGCGCCAGCGCATCTTCGCTTTCAGCAATGCACTGAGCTGGCTTAGCAGCGTATCACCCGCTTCGTGCCCGCAGGTATCGTTGATGATCTTGAAGCGGTCCAGGTCCAGGTAGAGCAGCGCGTACGAGGTCTCACCCGCGTGTGTACTTTTCAGCGCCCGGTCGACCCGGCTTTCAAATTCACGCCGGTTTACGAGGCCTGTCAGCATGTCATGGCTCGCGTGATAACTGAGCCGGCGGTTCAATTCACGCGACTCACTGACGTCGTGGAACACGAGCACGCCGCCGGACACATCGCCCTTGTCGTTCCGGATGGGAGATGCGGTACTTTCTATATAAAGCTCGTTGCCGTCGCGGCGAATCAGGAGCGTTGGCCGTACCGATTTAAGCGCACGGTTGCGTTTCATCGCCATCAGCAGCGGGTTTTCCAGCGGTTCGCAGGTCTCCTCGTGGAAGCCGCGGAAAATCTCGTCCAGTGGTCGCGTGATCGCATCCTCAACTTTCCAGCCCGTCAGTTCCTGCGCGACGGGATTCAGGTATTCGATGAAACCATCCGCGTCGGTAGTCACGACGCCATCGCCGATAGACTGCAGCGTAATCTGCGCGCTTTCCTTTTCACGGAATAACGCTTCTTCATAAATTTTCCGCTCGGTAATATCGCACTCGACGCCGATCAGCCGCCGCAGGCGTCCATCTTCATCGGTCAGGGCCTTTACCCGGCAGTCCATCCAGCGCCATTCACCATCGCGCCGCTGCATCCGGTGTACGCTCTCGAATACTTCGGAATGGCCGGCCAGGTGTTCACGCAAGCCGGTCTGTACCCGCGCAAGGTCATCTTCATGAACCAACCTGCGCCAGTCCGGCCTGGCCCTCGCGAGCTCATCATCGCTATACCCCATCATGGCTTTCCACTGGGGAGTAAAGTTAATTTCATTTTTCCTGGCATCGAAATCCCACATACCGTCATGCGCAGTCGCTACCAGGAGTTCGCTGACTTCATTGCGCTCGACAAAATTACGCTGGATTTCCATGCGCTCCATGCCGGAAGCCAGGCTGGAGCCAAGCAATTTAAGTAACAGTTTGTGGTCGGCTTCCCATTGAGCGGTCGGTTGGCCATGCATGAGGCCCAGGAAACCCGCTATACGTCCGTTAACACCCAGGCCTATGAGTAACACCGAGGCTACCCGCAGCTTATCCAGGTTCGCGGCATCTTCGGCTGCTTCTTCAGACGGGTTTGCCGTATCCAGCATCTCGATGAGACGCAGGTGTTCCAGCCGGTCGGATAGCCACGGCCAGTCCGCCAGCAACTCACCTGTCAGCTGTTCCGGGTTGCAACGCGTGAAATCCGCCTGTGCCGAAAAAACCCGTTCAATCTGCTCCCCGGCTTCATCAAAGATTGCAACACAAACCGAATCGCAGCCGGTACTTTCGCGCATGACATCGAGACAACCTTCGACCACGCTTACGGAGTTTTCGTCGGTCAGGTTCTGGAGGTCGACGGCAAGCTTGGTGTATATCACATCCACACCGTTAGCTGTGCGGGCGCCGTTAAGGGTCCGCTGCAAACCGGTCAGGGTTGACGTGTGATCCACGATAGGCGTGGCTCCTGCGCGTTGCTCGTTCGGCGGTCTTCCCGTAACCGCCGGAATGCGTAATTGTCGCACGGCCACAGAGGAATACAAGTCTTAAGAAACACGTGCAAATTATTGAAATTCCAAAGTCAACTGATGCGCTGCACAGGCGTTACAAAGCCAGCAGATTTGGCAAACCAAAAGAAAAACATGCGCCCCGCCGGTTACGTACCTGGCTCCTGTACTGCTGGTACCATTTTTTCCTTAGCGGTTCGCATACCGGTTCAGATCGAAGATGCCCGCTTCCAGAGGTTTCTCCTTCGCGTACCGACTGTGAAACCAGTCCGCATATGTCCAGAATTCGGGGTTGGTCCGCCGCACGCCAAATCGACCAACGAAGGCGTGGTACTCATTTATGTTGCTGATACTGGCGGCATTCGCAACGAACTCTTCCAGCCGCGCCTCGGGTACAACAAAAAAGAAATTAGGGTAATTACCGGAAAGCCCGCGCATCAGGGTCAGTGTGTCGGATTTCATGTCCCGGTCTTCAGCGTCACCCTCTTCAAATATGGAATACAGACTGTGGTAGCTCTTGTTACGAATCAGGGTATAGGCAAGGTCATCTTTACCTTCGAGCAGTACACGTATGAACACCACTTCCGGAAACACTGTTAACTGCTCGCCGCGGATTTCCGTTAACTGCCGCAACACCGTATCGGTGCGCCGCTCCTGCTCCGTTTGCCCCGCGGAGGTACACGCGGGGTCGCTGCAACGGTTGAGATAATCGACCGGCCCGGCCATCGGTCCCAGCCGTGCTTCCAGGAGCCGGTAAAGCTCCCGTTGATAGTCGTCAGTCTGAAACTCGACCGGGGAATCGATATTCAGCCACCCGATATCCTCTTCAAAGAAGTCCTCGCGCCCGGCACGCAGCCCTGCGTACCAACGGTCGCGGATTGTTTTTCGCTCCGTTGCAGGCAGGAGCGTCAGGAAATTGTCTTCGCCCTCCATGCGCAGGAAATCCATAAACAGGCGCGAATTGAGTTGGTGCCCTGCATTGCCGTATACGTCGAAGGCCGCCACCAGCAGATAATGTATACGCTCAAGCAACGGGTAGTTGATTATCCAGGCCGTTTCCGGGTACTCGCCCAGCAACCCGTATTCCACGGATGCGCTGTCGAAATGCCTGAAAATGGTCAGCGCGGCGTTCGGGTTCGTGCCATCACCATCCCAGATAATCTGCAACGGATCCTCGCGGAATGTATCGATGCGCTCCGCGATGTAACTGGTTTTCGCTGCCAGGTATGCCTTTTGCTTATCCCAGTACCGTGTGTATACCTCAAGCAGTCTTAGCGTATCGTTCGAACTCGGAATCTGCAGATAATCAGCGGTGCGGTTCAGAATGTACTCATGGTCTTCCGGAGAGACATCGCGAGGGTTAGTAAAGACAACCCAGAACCGGTCTTCGATAGCGTTCAGCGCAACCTGCCCGCGGCAGACCGGGCCATGGATAAAGCCCTGTATAAAGAACCGTGCATCGTCCAGTAAAAATTCATAACGTGAGATTGGCGGAATGTCAGCAAAGTTCTTAAAGGGATTCGCGGTATCAGGATACTCGTAACCCGGCAGAGCCCCCACTTTGTAATCAGGCTCCAGGAAAAGTTCGTGGTAACGTTCCAGTTTGGCGTCCGACAAGGTATAGACAACGTGCGATTTCGCGACGATGGTCGATTCATAGCGGCGCAACCGGTACCAAAACTTTTTGACCCCCGGATCATCGAAGGGTCGTGCCGTCGCAATCTCACGAATCGGCTCACCGGGCGGTGTATATGAGCGAATAAGGCGATAGAACTCACGATCCGAAGTTCCGTCAAAGTGCAGGTGACCGAGAAAGAGGTGCTCATATATATAGCGACCCATCAGCCGCGTGCGGTTATCCGCACCGTTCAGGAAGGTTTCCCAGGCAACTATCTGCCGGTCTGCCCCGGGCGAATTTTCGAGGGCTGTCGGGCCCTCTGCCCCCTCGGCCAGCCATTCGACCAGCGTCTGGTATTCCGCGTCGCTAAGGTTCGGCATTGCATAGGGCATGCCCCACAACGGCTTGTCCCGACGGAAGCGAGCCATGCCATCTTCCGTGGTGCAACTCTGTTCGCGATCGAGTGACAGCGTCATCGCATCCGGCAACAACCCCGTCCTTGGCTGCGGGTTCAGCTGCTTCAGCCTGAGCATCTGGTAAAGAACAGATTCGCGCAGCCGATCGGCCGGGTCGGTATCGCCATTCCCATGGTTTTCGCCGATCACGCTGTGGAAACCTTTTTCGTGCCACTCTTCGAGCGTCGTCGCATCTATATACAAACGAGTCGGCTCGACGGCCCTGATGCGTGTACCGTCGTATACCTTCTCGGGGTTCGCACCGCGAATAAGACCTTCGTAGGAAGAAAGCTTCAACTGGCAGGGCGCGTCGTAACAACCGTGGCAGACTACGCAGCGTCGCTCAAGGACGGGTTGCACATCTTCACGCCACGACATGCGCTGGTTCGGGTCCGTGGCCGCAACCACTGCCTCCCAGTCGACGTCGGGGCGGAGCTCTTCGGGGACCCCGGACGGACCCGAGCATGCGCCGACCAGCACCAGCATCAACGCCGTTGCCAGCGGGGTTCGACACAGCAATTTGTCCGAAATCTGTCTCACCGCAGCTCTTTTGTTTTAAGCCGCCCGTTTTATCCGGTCCGGCAATTGCATCTTGAGCAAATGAAAAAAATTGGATGCTGTCCAGTAAAGTACCATGCCCGCCGGGAAAGTATAAAAAAGCAGTAAGAATGCCGCGGACATCAGGTACAGGCGTCTGCGCTGCTCGTGCAACAAGCCGGGGGACAACGACACATCAGACTGCAGCGATGCCGCCAGCACACTGAGCGCGGTCATCAGGAAGGGCAGCAGGTTCAGCGTGTCACCGAAAAACGGGATGGTGAACGGCAGCTGCAACAAGGCATCCGGACGGGACAGGTCGTCGATCCAGAGAAATGCAGCCCCGCTCAACGCGAAATTCTCGGCCAGCATGTCGAATGCAGCAATAAAGACCGGAATCTGGATCAGGAAACCGGCGGCACTTTTCAGGGTGTACCAGGGACTGACGTCGTGGCGCTTGTACAATTCGAGTGTCAGTTTGTGCGCTTCCTCACCCTTGTGGTGGCACTTTATTTCATCAAGCCCGGGCCTGAGCCGCGTCTGGGTACGGTTTACCTCCTGCTGCCACCGGTCCGCAATCATGGTCAGCGGCGATATCAATATCTTCACCGCTAGCGACAACAGGATGATCGAGATGCCGTAATTGCCTGCCAGGCCATAAATCAGGTCGAGCAGGAAAAGCATCCCGAAACACAGCAACCGAAAGAAATCAGCGAGCGCACCAAACAGCAGTTCATCCAGCGGCGGATTTGCTGCGAGCAGATCACGATCAACAGGGCCCGCATAAAAAACTATGTGCGTTGATTCGCTTTCCGGGAGACTGTCGAAAATCATAACCGGCCGGTCCGGTTCCTGCAGCCCCGGGCTTGCCGGCAGCGGGGAATTCTGCGGCTGCGCAAGCAGGGCCCAGTATCGGCTGCGCACACCGGTCCAGTTACTTCCGTTAGCCTGAACCGCCACTTCGTCGCCAAATACTTCCTGCCCCTGCTCGCTGACCTGCACTGCTTTTACGCGGCTGTATAGTTGTCCGAAACCGGGTAACTGATACGGCACAAACGAAGCACCTGTTGCAAACTGCACTATTGCCCCGGCAGATATTTCCAGCGTGACGAACGGACTGTCACGCGATATGTGGTAGGTGTAACTTTCGGCCCCCGTTGCAAACTTTACGGTGACAGCATCATCACCCTCCTCGACTGCAGCGTCGAATACCCCTCCGGATCCCGACGGGGTCGTAATGCGCAGGTAGCCATCGCCCTTTGCAAACAAGGTTGTGCGCCGTGCGTTGCTATCACTACAGTCGGATTCACAAATAACCCAACGCTCCGGCGTTCCTGAGTGCTCGTTAAAAGAGATTTCCGAATGCCCCGCGGTAACTGCCAGCTCACTGGCATCCGCAATCGGGGGCAACGCGCAGATCAAAATAGTTACAACTGCTGCTGCAACATAGCTGGCTCTGTATATACGCCGGTTCATCGATAAAAGCGACGCATTTCCAGCATAACGTCCTGCATAAGCAATGGGTCGAGCTCGAGTTCAGGATCGGGACGGTATTCCGCATTAAGCAACTCGATGAACCCGCCCGGATAGGTAATGACCAGTTTGTCCGGCTCGACTATCGCGTGTGAACTGTAACTGCCCGCCATGATCCAGTCCCACGACTGCCCGCTGAACAGATCGATGCCGCTGCTGTAATCGTCAGCCGGGTTGCTGCAGTCGAACACGTTACGCAGCAATGTAGCCGGCAGGTCCTGGTGGGCACTTCGGTGACTGTGCAGGTTCGGCGCCCGGCCCGGCCAGTCCATCAATAACACGGACTTTAACTGGTAAGGCCCGTAGTTACTCGCGTGGCCGATGTTACCGACACCCAGTTCGTCGAACTCGAACCCGTGATCACTGGCAATAATGACTATTGTTTCGCGCCGGGTTGCATCCTGGTCAACCGCCTGCAACACGATATCAAGTTCGCGGTCGACCGCCGAGATGCCCTGCATATACTGCTCGTAACGCCGGGCCAGCTCACCCCGGGCAAGGACTTCAGGGCTGATGTCCGGCACGAAATTATCGGGATCGTAGAACATGAAACTGAAATAGGGTTTCTCCGGGTCTTTCCTCCCCTTAAACCACTCCAGCCACATTGCCGTGATTTCAACATTCTTGTCGCCCCCGTCATTGCGCCCAAAGGACGGCGGCACCTGCAGTGATTGCACGTCGAAATCGGCAAAAACAGTTCTGTCTATCTGCGCTGGACTGCTGAAACCGATCGAACTTATCGCCGATATCTCGTAGCCATAGTCAACGATAGTATCCATCAGCACCGGCGGCAGTTGATTGTCGTAAAACGACTGCCAGTACGTGCTCGGAATCCCGTAGAACATGGAAAAGAAACCCATGCGCGAGGAGTTCCCCCCGCTGTAGTGGTTTCTGAATTCCTGCCCCTCCCGTGCAAAACGATGCATGTTCGGCATATGTTCCGGAGAAATTTTGTCCGGACGGAGCGCATCGACGACAAGCATCAGGATGTTCGGCGTCCGGTGGGGGTCAGCGGAACAACTCAACGGGTTCAGAGGGTAACGGAGTTGTCCCCGGTCCGGTGCAACCGCGCGGCGCAGCAGCCGCCGCTGTTCGACTTCGGCCGGATCTACCCACCCCAGCGCCGCCAGCCGCCGCTTCGCCTTCATGGGGAAATAGAAAGGCAGGTAACGCGTAAACCCGGTTACCGGGCTGAAGGCAGTTGCATCTGACCAGATATGTATACCCTGCCCTCCGCACCATACCAGGATGAGCATACCTGCCAGAGGAATACCAAAAAGACTGCGCCGGGCCTGAACACGCTTCAGGATAATCCGCGCCAGTAGCAACTGGAACCCCGTTAACGTGACAAAAATGATGCCGGTTAATACCCACGTTGTGGCATCCAGGATTTGTGTTATTAATGCGCTAAGGTGAAAGCTGTACTGTGCAAAAATATTTGCATCCAGTACGACAAGACTCACACCAAACGCCGCCAGCACCGCGCCCAGGGTCGTTACAAATGCCGGACGCGGCACCAGTAACGCAACCGGCGCGAGGAGGAACATCATGGGCAGATATCCGAGCAATACGAACTGGCCGACAAAGGCCAGGCAAACGTATGTCAGTGCAACAGGGCCATCCGGCCAGCCGAATGCCGACAGGTAGCGAACGCCCACGAGCGCATAGAGCAACGCATTTGCCAGGCCGAACCAGCCAATCCAGCGGATCAGCGTACCTCGTCCTGTGTTTACCGCAGGTTCGGGTTCACCCATCGCCTGTTGCCCCCGCTTGCGCGTCGCTCTGTGCGGCAAGTTCGGCTATCGCCCGCGCGCCCTCGGCCGCGCTGTTGCCCGGGTTAAAGACCCATTCGTCCTGCAGAGACTCGATGTTCCGGGTCAAACCCTCAGGTTTTTCAAGCAGCTCATGTATACGCGCAGGAACATCTGCAAGCTCACCGGGCGACACAACAGCCCCGATCTTGTCGCGCACATAGGACTCAAAGGGCTCCAGGCCCAGTTCCTGCCACCACTCGTTACGCGCTTTGGGAGGTACGTCTATAAATAAAACAGGTTTCTCCAGCCCGAGCCCGTATTCGATACCTGCACCCGACCAGTCTGTGATCATGATATGCGAGTCAAGCAGTGAATCGGCCTCGGCCATGTCTTCAACCAGGATAAACCGCGGATGGTCTCCGAATTTATCGACTATAGACTTGAGTACCCCGGGGGTTGCATTACGAGTCTGGTAATGAGGCCTTACGGTCAGGTGGAAGCCTGCCGTGAGCAGCACCCGGATCAACTCGGGTCCGCACAGGTTAAGGATCGTTTGTTCGCCCCAGGACGGCGCAAGCAGGACACGAATATCTTCATCGCTTGCCCATGCCGGTGGCGGGCGGCGGGATGCACTCAATTCCTCGAGGCGATGATAGCCGTGTGCAAAGAGCTGCTTCTCCGGAAGACCTAACAATTCTTCCCGTTTACGAATTTCACGCATATGGTGCGGCCCCGCACAGAGGATCGCATCGTAGCTGTCATAGGAATCTTCGTGGTCTGCCCGGTGCACACTTACCAATGTATGAAACATATAGACATAGCTTACGGGATAGACCGAACGTTTGAGCTGCAGCTTGTTGAAGTCCACCATGGTCATAACCATGACACCTGCCTGCAGCCACTGGAAACAAATTGTCCTGGTGAGTCCGCTGCCTATGCAGAAACCACTGACCTGGTCATCATCCCGATTGACGCCAGGATCGTCGGGGTCGGACCCGAGGTAACAGATCGACTCACCCAATACATCGGATAAATAATCGATAACAGGTTCGAAGTGATGCCAGTCCTGCACACTTTCGCTATAGAACACGATCCGCTTACGTTCGCGCGGGAGTGCTTTGAACGCCCGGTAATCACGCCAGTTTTTCAGCGCCTGCATCACTCGATAACCTTTGACCCAAATAGCGAGCTGCCGGACAAATTTGCTCGTGCGACCGTGTTGCAGAATGGATTTAACTTATTGTTTTTATTGAATATATACCTTCAACGGTATAACGCCGGCGGTTGTTAATCACAACACACCCGTCCCGCATGTTCGGCCGCAACCCGTTCTTAGCACACGTAACTATTGCGATTCGGACTCGGTATCTTCCGGGTCCGGTTCTTCTCCTTCAGCATGCTTGAAGAAATTCCTGAGCTTGTACCAGTAAGTCTTTAGCGCGAGCCCAACCGTCGCAACCAAACCAACGATAGCAGATACAACCATGCTACCCGTGCCCGGGTCGAGATAAGCATAAGCAGGTAACGCGAAGCCGTAAAAGGCAACGGCAACAATACCCGCTTGTAAAACAGTTAATCTCACTTCAATGGCCCGGACAAATGCTTTATTACGGTACCGTAGTTTTCCATTATTGCCCGGATGTGGCAATCGCAATCCCCTGCAGCCGGGAAATGCGTTACCCGAGCCGTAAGCGTGGCGCCACCTGCTCGCGGGCACGTTTCAAGTGATCCGGATTATCGATTTCGGCCCAGATCAGGTCAGAAACCACTGGGCATGCGACCTCCCAGCTTGCCGCAGCAGAGACCAGACCATCGGTTTCGTAGTCGAGTTGTAATGACGATTCAAATGCCTCGGCTGCCATGTGCTTCATTAGCGCAAACAGCCCCCTGGAGATTTTGGATATTCCTACCAGTTCGCCGTCGACCGTACCGAGTTTCGCGCGATCTTTGGACATGTTGACGAGCAAACCTGTCGGCGCTTCGACAAAAACTTCGTCCCCCGCCCCTGTCGGACCGGACAGCAGTACCGCATCGGAACTCTCGTGCCCGATGAGCACATCGAGCGCGCGGGATTCGTAAATAAGGTCTGACTCAAGCAACAGAAAGCCCTCATCGACAAGATCGCGCGCGCAATACAGTGAGTACAGGCTGCCAGACTCCTTGTACCGGGGGTTGTGAACCGTTTTGATCAGCCCGTCATTGCGCACCGCCAGTTGTTCGTATTGCTCAGCACCAAAACCTGTCACGATGATGATGTCGCGCATACCGGCCTGCTCCAGCCGCAACACCGAGTCCTCGATGATGGGCCGCCCATTGAGCTCTATAAACCCCTTCGGCGTATCCGGATGCGCGTCGCCCAGCCGCGTGCCCATGCCGGCAGCAAGTATGACCGCCGTTTTCACTCAGCCACCATCGAAACAGTCCCCAAATGCCTGTTTAAGCCGGTCCAGATCAGCATTCGTGATATCGCCCATGTGCGCAACCCGAAAAATCCGTGTTTTCTGTTCGCCCTGTCCCGCGTAAATAACGAAACCGTGCCCCTTGAGCCGGTCGTGGACCGATTCGTAACTGCACCCATCGGGCAGCAACCACGACCAGAGCGCGCAGGAATACTCTTCCGGCTTCAGGAGGGTTGTTAAACCCAGACTTTGCAGGGTCGTCGCAATTTCACCCGCCCGGCGACGATACATACTGCGGCGTTGCTCCCACCCACCTTCATCCTCAAGTTCCTCGAGCGCCTCGCGTAAGGCGAACGCCGCCTGCACCGACTGCGTGAACGGGGAATAGCCACTGCCGTGCTGGCCCCGGTGATAGGCAGATAAATCCAGGTAAACGCTGCCCGCTTCCACGAGACCCGACGCCCAAAGCGACTTGCGGGCCAGCACGAAGGAAATACCGGGCACCCCATGCAGGCACTTGCCCGCGGTTGCCGCTATCGCTGCGACGTTCCAGCCCTCCACGTCGATTGCCTCGGCACCGAAACTGCTCACACAATCCAGCAACAGCGTTAGCTTCCTTTCCTTACAGAGTTCACCAAGCGGCCCTAAATCATTCAACCGACCGGTGGTTGTCTCATGATGGACGGCAATGACATGACTGATATCCGCATGCTGATCAAGCTCTGCAGCAACCGCCGGCATATTGATGGGCTGATCCCAACCCGCCTCGCATATATAAACCGGCTTGCCTTGCACTTCGAGCATCCCGGCTATGCGTTCGCCGTACACACCGTTCGCGACGACCAGGGTCGCCGCATCCCGGGGCGCAAAACTCGCCACCATCGCCTCGACCGCGCTGGTGCCCGAGCCGGTCAGGATAACCGACTCGAAGTCAGTTGCCGTCTCCCGGTAAACGCTAACAAGCCGACTGTTAATTTCGCGGGTGAGCTCCGCAAATTCCGGTTCGCGGTGACACCAGTCATCCCGGCCAAGCACCTGCCTGACCCGCTCACTCAGTGTCACCGGTCCCGGGTTCAGCAAGACGCTCCTGGTTTCGTCAGCCATTAGCCGCAACACCCTTAACAGAATCGTTCAGGTAGTCGTGCAACCGGGTTGTAACTTCAGCCGGCGTAATAGCCGGTCGCGGTAACTCATCGCTGATTCCCGGGATGACCGGCACATGCACGAAAGCGGGTCCGTCGAAACCCCGGACAAGTGCGGCAACGTCATCCGGCTCGCCTGTACTGCTTACTGAGCTGTAACCGCTCGCCGCGGCGATCGCGCCGAAATTTACCGAGCGCGCAACGGTTGCCTGCCCACCGGTGGACTCGTGCACGGCATTATCAAGCAGCACGTGGCAGAGGTTGGGAGGATGCACGTAACCCACAGTGCTTTGCGCGCCGAGGCGCATCAGCGCCGCGCCATCGCCATCGAGCACAACCACCCTGCGCTCCGGTCGTGCCAACGCGATGCCGAGGCCCAGGCTCACGGCACAACCCATCGATCCGACCATGTAAATCTGGTTGCGGCGGTCATCGACGGAATACAGTTCGCGCCCCGTGTAGCCCGTGCTCGCTACCAGCACCGTGCCCGTGTCGGGTGCGGTCACCGACTGTATGGCTTCCAGAACATCCCGCCGGGTCGTGACAGCCGGGGCCGGATCACCTGTGAATCCCTGCGGCGGGCGGGCCGTTTGTGGTGTCTTGAGCGCCTTTGCCGCAACACTTCCCTTGCGCATCACTAATGCATAAGGGAGTGAGTGCGTCGTCATGTAGCTCATCGCGCGGTCGAGTGCCGCGGGAATCTGTTCTGCCTCGACGGGAAAATACTCCCACTGTATCTGCATCAGGTCGAGCATGTCCGTGGTAATCGCACCCATCAGTTCATGCTGGGGTTCATCAGCCGGGCCACCCGGCTCACCCCGCAGGGTGGGAATCAACAACACCGGCAACTTAAAAGTGTGAAGTAACGAAGTCAGAGGGTTGACCGCGTTGCCGAGACCGGAATTCTGGAACATGGCTACGCTGCGCGTACCGCCGAGTTGCGCACCTGCGGCAATTGCAACTGCATCGCCCTCGTTCGCCGCACCGATGTAGCGGAGCTCGGGCGAATCAATGACGTAATTAATGAGCGGCTTCAGGTAGGAACACGGCACGCCCGTGAACAAGGCAAAACCCCGTTCATGCGCCGCTTCCAGAAATTCGCTTGCTTCGATCATGCAAAACTACCTGCGGAAATTACATCGTCGAGGCTGTCCACATCCAGCCAGTGCCCCGTTGTATAAACCACGCGAACCGGTTCCCCTGCGGCAGTCAAAGCCGCAAGCAGGTGGTGCACCATGGCTTGCCGCTCCCGGGTCAGGAGTTCGTCAACCGTGTTTCGCAACATTGGTACAGCATCTGCGCGTATGCGCATGACCCCCATCCATTCACCGTGAATCTCTGCTTCCTCGAGGTCTTCCCCCGCCGCGGTCAGGAGTACGCGGCTGTTAAAGTCCCGTCGCGAGTGAGGTTCGCTGCAGCTTACGTAGTCCGCAGGCCGCCCGCGGTTGACTGATTCCTTCCAGTCCGTGTCGACCACAATAACGAACGCCTCATCGTGGTCCGCGAGCAGGTCGAGTATGTAACGCCTGAAAATAACGTCACCGAAACTGATAAACAGGTCATGGTCGTTGTCAGCATCCGCCCTGAGTGCGCATTGCAGCGAGTAAAGCTCGCCGGTATCTGCATAGTCCGGATTCTCTACGTAGCTTAAGCCCGGCAAATCGACTGCTTCGGCCTTGTAGCCGCGGACGACTGCAATCTCTTTTATACCCGCCGAGTTGTAGGCAGACACGATATGTCCCAGCAAGGGCTTGCCCTGCACCTCGACCATCGTTTTGGGCCGCTCGTCCGTCAGTGTACCGAGCCCATCGCCACGCGAGGCAGCGAGCACTATCACCCGCGCAAGCATTTCCCGTTGCGGCAGGTAATGTTCCTCGGCAGCTTGCAGCTCGGACACTCCCTGCAGGCGGAAAATCTCCTGCACCGGCGCGATACGATCTTCAACCGACTGCAGGTTTTGGTCGCGGGCTATAGTCTGCGCACACTCGCGCATGGATACGATGCCTGCACGCAGCAAGTGATTCGCCCAGATGACCAGGGAAACCCCGGCATCGCGAAACACCTCCGTCGGGGTCGCATAATATGTCGTCGGCACGATAACGACCGGCAGCCTGTCGCCCCATTCCTTCTTGAAAGCAAGAATTTCACCCGGGTGGTTCTGCGCGCTGTGGATCAGTATCGCGTCGGCACCGGCCGCATGATATGCCTCCGCCCGCCGCAACGCTTCGTCCAGGCCCCAGCCGGCGATAAAAGCTTCGGTCCTCGTAACGATGCAGAAATCGTCGTCCTGCTGCGCGTCCTTGCCTGCCTTGATGCGGCTGCAGAACTCATCTACATCGGCAAGTTCCTGCTTGTTACCGTCTATGAAGCTGTTGGATTTGGGGTACAGCTTGTCTTCGATACACAGTGCCGCGACCGAACGCTGTTCCAGCTTGCCGACCAGGCGGCGAACATTGTTGAAGTTGCCGTAACCGGTGTCGCCGTCCATGAGGATGGGGATACTTACGGCATCGGCCATGAACTCGAGCATTTCGAGCATCTGGGTCCAGCTCGCCTCGTTGCTGTCGCGCACGCCATACTGCGCTGACATGCACAGGCCGCCGGCCCACAGCGCCCTGAAGCCGGCCTCCTCGGCTATACGCGCGCTGATCCCATTGTGCGCCTCGCAAAGGAACTCCAGCTCCGGGCTGGTCAGGAGTGTTTTGAACAGCGTGGTGCGCTTGTCAGCGGTTTTGTTCTTCAAGGTTATTCGTCAGGACTTGTCCCGCGCATCCTGGATATCGGGTGCGTACCGTTGCCCTTCGGCGATCGACTCCTGCAGGCCGACCAGGTCCATGATCTGATCGAACTGGTTCATGCGATCCAGCAGCCCCAGGGTTGACCCTTCCGCTTTAAGTTCCTGCAGGTATTTGGCGGCGGCAAACGTGATGACCCGGACCATTGCACCCGGATAGATCACGAGGCTGAAGCCGAGTTCGGCAAGTTCGTCGGCCGGCGTGAGCGGTGTCTTGCCGCCCTCGACCATGTTTGCGAGCAACGGCACCTGGGAGCCTATCTCACTGCCGAGCCGGGCCATCTCTTCGCGGTCGCGCGGAGATTCGACAAAGATCACGTCAGCGCCGGCATCGATGTAAGCCTGGCTGCGCTCAATCGCGGTATCGAGCCCGTCTATCGCTATCGCATCGGTGCGAGCAACAATCAGGGTGTCGTCGTCCGCACGCGCATCCAGCGCGGCTTTGAGCTTGCCGGTCATCTCCGCGATACTCACCATGCTCTTGCCTTCGAGGTGGCCGCAGCGCTTCGGCGCAGTCTGATCCTCGAGTTGTATACCGGTCGCGCCCATGCGTTCCAGCAGCTTTACCGAGCGGCGCACATTAAGTGCATTACCGAAACCGGTGTCGGCATCGACAAGCAGCGGAATATCGGTCCGCTCACGCATGTTGGCAACGGTGTCAGCCACTTCGGTCAGCGTGGTAAGGCCGAGGTCAGGCCGGCCGATACGGGTGAAAGAAACGCTGGCGCCGCTCACGTAGGCGCAGTGAAAACCCGCCTGCTCGACCATGAGCGCGGTCAAAGCATCGTATACCCCTGGCGCGATGACTGCCTCTTTGCCTGCGAGCCGTTCCCGCAACTCTTTTGCCGAACTCATTACGATTATCCTTTTCCTGGTCCCTTACCGCGCGTTTGTTTCAGCCAAGGCATCAGGCCGCCCGCCGAGATCATTTCCATCAGGTGTGCCGGGATCGCCTCGACTTCATATTGCACGCCTGAGCTCTTATTTTCGACCCGGCCTGCAACCGGGTCCACGATGAGCTCGTCGCCGACGCCAATTTCGTCTACCTGCGGGAATATAAGCACCGGCAGGCCGAAGTTAATCGCGTTGCGGTAAAAAATGCGGCTATAAGATTTCGCCAGTATCGCCCCGACCCCGAGGTGTACGAACGCCATCGGTGCCTGCTCACGCGCAGACCCCATGCCGAAGTTCTTTCCGGCCACCACTATATCGCCGGACTTTACGTTGGGCGCAAAATCCGGGTTCACCGCCTCAAGGCAATGCGTTGCCATGACTTCAATCGGTTCCTTGAAATAAAGCCCCGGCGCCATCGTATCGGTGTTGATCTCATCACCGAATAGCCACGCATTGCCGGCAACCGCCGCCATCAGACCAGTAACTCCCGCGGGTCGGCGATACGGCCTGCAACCGCGGATGCCGCAACGGTATAAGGCGAAGCCAGGTAAACGCTGGACGAGTTGGCGCCCATGCGCCCCTGGAAATTCCGGTTCGTGGACGAGATACAGACCTCGTCCTCGGCGAGTATGCCGGCACCCATCGCGGCACAGGCGCCGCAACCGGTAGCCAACAGGTTGCCGCCGGCCTCAACAATAGTTGCAAGCGTGCCGTCGGCGGCAGCTTCCGCCATCGTGCGTTTGGATGATGGCGCGACCAGCAGCCGAGTGCCTTTTGCAACCGTGCGGTCTTTCAAAACTTCGGCCACCATGTGCAGGTCGCTGAGTTTCGCGCCCACGCAGGCGCCGATGTAGGCCTGGTCTATCCTCACAGCGGCGTAATCGTCGGCCGGACCGCTGTTGGACGGTTTGTGCGGTGCCGCGACCTGCGGCACCAGGCTGCCGGCGTCGAAGTTGTGGGCAGCCAGGTAGTCGGCATCGGGATCGCTGTGCCAGTCGAGCGCATCCGTAACGGGTTCGACACCTGCCGCGCGAATGGCATCGAGCGTGACTTCGTCCGGTTCGATCAGCCCTGTTTCGGCGCCGAGTTCCGCTGCCATGTTGGTCAGCACAACGCGCTCGGTCATTGGCATATCGGCAATCGTGCTGCCACCGAACTCGACCGCGCGGAACGCGTTGTCCATGCCGAGTTCGCGGCATAACTGCAGCGATATGTCTTTCGCAACGATACCCTTGTGGAAGTCGCCGTCCCAGTTTACGCGGATAGTTTCCGGCACCTGTAACCAGATTTCACCGGTCACGACCACGCCTGTCATCTCTATCGCACCGAAACCGGCCATGTAGCACCCGAAGGCGCCGCCATTCGTGGAATGCGAATCACCCCCGCAGGCGAACATGCCCGGCTGCAACAGGCCCTGCTCGGCCAGCACGACATGGCCGATGCCTTGCATATCAAAGAAGTTTTTGATGCCGAATTCTGCGGCGAACTCACGTGTGAGTTTCAGGATAGCCGCCGACTGGGCATCGACGGCGGGCACAAAATGATCGGTCATCAATACGATCTTATCGGGGTCCCAGACACCGACGCCGAGCTCCTTGAGCCGTGGCCAGATTCGCCGTGGCCCACCCGAGTCGAGGAGCAGCGCGAGATCGACCTTGCAGGTCACTATTTCACCAGGACGCACACTCTCACGCGACGATGCCCGCGCAATGATCTTTTGTACGAGTGTCTGCACCATCAGGGTATGGCCGCCACGGTTTCAATTTCGATGCGGGTGGTCGGCAGCACCAGTGACGACACCCCGACGAACACACTCGCCGGCGGTTTCTCGTTCTCACCTTTCAACCTGGCGAGTTCCGGCGCGATGTCGACCAGCATGCGCGGATTGTAATCGACGACATTAATGCGCAGATAAACGATATTCTCCGGACCCGCATCGAGCGACTCCAGCGCCAGCAATATATTGTCGACCGCGTTGCGCGCCTGACCACGCAGGTCATCGGGTCCGGGGCTTTTCTCATTGAGCTTGGTCGGACCCTGGCCGGCCAGGTACACCATGCGGCCGTTCTCCACGGTCACGATCTGCGTGTAGCCGAACAGTTTCGTGTCGACCATCGTGTCGGGGTTGGTGCGGGTAATAACCAGGGTATCGCTATTGGGTGCCACAGCGGTGCAGCCCGAAGCTAATGCCCCGGCCGCCAGCAACAATCCTGTACTCAGAGCAATTCTTGTCATTGTTTACTCAAGTGACTTGTAATTGTCCCACTCGAAGCGCGGCGTGCATATACACAGGAACAGCAAATCATTTTCGCCCGTGTTGGTGACCGACTGCGTGATACCCGCCGGTATGACGACCACGTCGCCGGGCCCCACGGCCTGGTCCGCCAGCCCCTCGATGCTAACCCGGCCTGCGCCTTCGAGTATCACGTAGCGCTCCACCGTGCCCGCCACCCGGTGTTTTTTTGTCGTGACACCCGGCTCTACTCTCGCGCGTGCTACGGACGCCGCCGGATCATCGGCCGTGTTGGACAGTTCCAGAATATGACAGCGCTCATCAGTTAAATATTCTGCTGACTCAGTGGTTCTTCTAATTATCGCCTTTCCCGCCATCTCTTGTTTTGTTAGCTGCGAGGCTGTAAATCATATCAAGGCTCGGTGTCGCGACACCCTGCAGGCGGGCCAGTTCGATGACCGCACCGGCAATCGGTTCCAGTTCGAGGCTTCTGCCCGCTTCGAAGTCCTGCAGCATGGAGGTTTTGTGCGCGCCCAGGTTACGCGTAGCAACGTGCAGGAATTCAGGCGTGACCGGTACGTCGATATTCAACGCCTTCGCAACGGCGATCGCTTCGTTCATGATGCTGGTTAACAGGCCCTTTGTCGCGGGATCGTCGATCATTGCATCCAGCGCTTTGCCGGTCATCAGGCTCACCGGGTTGTAAGCAGCGTTGGCCACCAGTTTGATCCAGATATCGGTGCGCAGCTTGTTACCCAGCGCGACCTCGATCTCGAAATCCCCGGCACGCATCGTGGCGGCGAGCGCGTTGATGCGATCGCTCTCATGCCCGTCCGGTTCGCCGATCGTAAACCGGTCGCCGAACACGTGCCGGACGACCCCCGGTGATACAACCGATGCGGCCGGGTACACGACACAACCGATCGCGCGCTCCGGCCCGATCGCATTCCAGAGCCGCCTGCCGGGATCGACGCTGGCGAGTTCCGGCGAGCCAAAGTCGTGCGTGCCGTAAAAGTACCACCACGGGATGCCGTTACAGGCGGTAACCACCATGGTCTCCGCACCCAGCAACGGCGCGATGCTATCCGCAATGTCGGCCAGCATGTGCGACTTGAGCGTGAGGAACACCACGTCCTGTTCGCCGAAGTCGTTGGGATTCCCGCCGGCCGCTACAGATACGTTGATCGTATCTTCGCCATCCGGCGAGGCCAGCGAGAGCCCATCGGATTGAATGGCCTCAAGGTGCTGACCACGGGCAACTACGCTGACGTCTGCACCGCCGCGCGCGAGCCACGCTGCAATCAGGCTGCCGATCGCACCACAGCCGTAGATGCAGACTTTCATAGGGTCAGAAGCTCAGAGCTTGCCTTTCAGCTTATCGGCAACGGCAGCAACTTCTTCCGGCGTGGGTATGCTGACTTCCTGGTAACTGTCGAAACGTTCCGGCACCTTCATCGTGGCATCGATGCCAATTTGTGAACCGGTAACCGGGAAACCGTGATGCCCTTTGGTCGCTGAAGGATCGAGCACGAAAGCCTGGCCTGACTCATTAATAATAGTGTCCTCGGCCGGCTGCACCCGTGTCGCGATGGCCCACTCGATGGAATCCATGTCGTACGGATCCACGTCCGGCCCGACGACGATCAGAATCTTCGCGCACCTTCCCCAGCGGCCTGCCGAGCCCCAGACAGCATGCAGGATGTACTTACCGAACTCCGCGTGCGGTTTACGCGCGCCGTCGACATTTAACTGCACGATATAGGTCATGTTCGGCGTGACGACAACATCCTGCACTTCCGGGATCTTGCGCTGCAGGTCACTGAGCACCTCGCATTCGACCGGGAGCAATGCCTGGTAGTTGTGGTCAAACGGCGGAATCATCTCCATCGTCGCGTACCAGAGCGGGTCCTTGCGGTGGGTAATGCAGGTCACCTCGATACGCGGGAATACCTGGATGGAGTCGTAGTAACCGACCGGGTTGGAATGGTTACCAATCGTGGTTTCCGATTCCGGAATAAACACACCCTCGATGATGTACTCGGCCGTTGCCGGCACCTGCAGGTCGACGGTCTCGCACTGCACAAGTTCGACCGGTGCACCTTTTAAACCGCCCGCAAACTGAAACTCATCCTGTCCGAACGGCAAGCCTGTGCCGCCGGCGATATGAATCGCGGGATCGCACTGGCACGCAAACGCAACTTCGAGTGGCTTGCCCATGGCCGTCGCCTTGGCGAGGTGCAGACCGATGTGGCTCATCGGCGGGTTCCAGAACGCGAATACGGACAGGTGTTTCTGCTGCTGCTCCTGCGGGTATTCCTCACCCATCGGGTGCACAGCGTTCCAGAGCTGGGTCATGCGGTAGCAGCCCACGTTGCGTGCGCCGGTCTCGGGGTCGTGCGTGATGCCCACGGCACCGGTTATATAAGAAGCCGCTTCCTTGCCGAACCAGACGTGTGGCAGGTCCTTGTCGAGGGAAATGTCCTCTTTCCTGATGATGACTTCTTTGCACGGCGCTTTGTCTTTATCCACCACGACCGGATCATGCCAGCTCGAAGGATCCGCGAGTATTGCCGCGTGCTTTTTCTTGCTCTCGAGCGGGTCCTCGCAGTCGATCATCATTGCGGTGCGCTCGCGCGTGCCGAAGGGGTTAAAAATCAGCGGCACATCCGGAGTGTTGTAACCTTCAAGGTTGTTCAGGATCAGTGCAGGGCCATCGTCCTGGCACAACAGGCGCATCAGGGCCTGCAGTTCGTTATCACCGTGTTTCACCTTGATCGGCGTGTCGATGTGTTTGAGCTGACCGTCCTTTTCGAGTGCGTCCAGGAACTCGCGCATATCCTTATAGGGCATTGGGCTTGACTCCGGTGCTGGGTATTTGAATTCTTATGCCTGGCTTCGCCCGGCGGCGCACACAATAGCATGTCAGCCGAGGAACCGGTGGCCAGCTTGCGGCCAGCGGCCTGTCTGCTAACATTCCCGCCCCGCCGGAATAACGACCAGAAGGATTCCTCATGAGCGACAGCGAACGCAAGGTTGCGATAGTCACCGGTTCTGCCACCGGTGTCGGCGCGGCTGCGGCCATCATGCTGGCTGAAAAGAACATCAACGTGGTGATCAACTACACCCGTAGCAAGGACGAGGCGGAGGCAACCGCGGAGACCTGTCGCTCCAGGGGCGTTGAGGCAATTGCGTTCCAGGCGGATGTGTCCGAGGACGATCAATGCCGTGCAATGGTCCAGGCGGCGGTCGACGAATGGGGCCGGGTCGACTACCTTATCAACAACGCCGCCCGGACCAAGTTCAATCCGTTTCCCAACATGGACGGCGTAAACAAGCAGGATTTTCTCGATATCTACGCGGTAAATGTTGTCGGCGCTTACCAGATGATCCGGGCTGTCGAACCGCACATGCGCAAGAATGGTGGCTCGATCGTCAATGACTCGTCGATCGGCGGCGTCACGGGTATTGCATCGTCCATTCCCTACGCCGCATCGAAGGCTGCCCTGAACCTGATGACCAAGTCGCTGGCCCATGTGCTCGGTCCGGAGATCCGTATCAACACGGTCGTGCCCGGCATGATCCAGACACGCTGGCTCAAGGGCGGTCTCGGCGACGAAGATTACGAGAAGATGCTGGAAGCCACGGCCGCTGCGTTACCGCTGAAGAAAGTCGCAACGGCGGAAGACATTGCCGAGGTACTGGTGTGGTTCCTGCTCGGCGCATCGGTCGTGACGGGCGAGACGCTGATTGTGGACAGCGGCCTGCATCTCGGTCCGTTCCCGCCTTATGCAAGCGGGGAAGGTATGTAGCTCGGCGATCGCGGCTCGTCGCTCTCAATCTGGCCTTCGGCCAGTCCGAGTCGCTACGCGACATATTGATAGCGTGCCCGAATGCACGCAAATTCCATCCCTGTGCTCGTCGCTTTTGGCCATCCATGGCCTCCGCGACACTTAGGCTCCTGCCTGTCGCGCGACATTCGGACATCCTGTCCAGCAAAGCTACTCTTAAGCCTTTACTGACCCTTGTCGTTAACATCCACCCTATGCGGGTTCGCGGCTAAAGCCGCTCCCACATTAGAAGGAAAGTGACGCCGCCTGGTTTTACTTGTGGGAGCGGCTTTAGCCGCGAAGCTACCGTCGCTCAGGGTGCAAACTCTTCCCGGTACCCAAACCCCTGCGCATTATCGATCACTCGGATCATTTCCGGGGTAATTTTGTAGAAGTTTGCGGCCTTCAGGCGTGCCGCGATGGTTTCCTCGTGCTCGCCTTTTGGTTTCACGTACAGCGCGTCGATCTGCGGAAACTTTTTAAAGTAAATAGCAAGTGCCTTCGCCCGCTCGACGCCCTCGACAACACTGACCTGTCCTCGAATCTGCAGCCCGCGCACTTCGTGCCAGTTGTCGCAGTCGGGATTTATGGTCGCCGCAACCGTCGGGTTGGCCTCCGTATCGCGGCCGTGTTGTGTGCGGTGATCTGAAACAAAATACAGGTTGAAATGTTTATCGGCCGCGAAGAACACCGTCGCCGCCCAGGGTTCCTCCCCCTGTGTCGTGGCGAGCGTCAGCGTGGAGACCTCATCTAAAAACCGGCGCGCGGTTTCCTTGGCAGACTCAGTCACTTGAACGGCGGTTTAGATTAGCCCCGGCCCAGCGTTTTACGATGTTGCTGTCCAGGCCGAACAAGTCCAGCACCCGCCCGACGTTGTGGTTGATGATGTCGTCGACAGACTGTGGTTTGTTGTAGAAGGCCGGCATCGGCGGCGCAATCGTTATGCCCATGGCGGTCGCCTCGTGCAGCAGACGAGTATGGCCATGGTGCAGCGGGGTCTCCCGCGGCATCAGCACCAGCGGCCGGTTTTCCTTGAGCGCCACGTCGGCGGCCCGGACGATCAGCGTGGCTGCATAGGAATTTACGACGCCCGACAGCGTTTTCATCGAGCAGGGTGCGATGACCATGCCTCCCGTCTCGAATGAGCCGCTGGCGATGGTAGCGGCGAGGTTCTGATCGCTGTGAACCTCATCCGCCAGTGCCTCAACGTCATTCACGTCCCAGTCCGTCTCGATCGCGATATTGAGTTTGCCGCCGTTGCTGATCACCAGATGTGTTTCCACATCCGGTTGCTCTTTCAGCACTTCCAGCATACGGATGCCGTAAACGACCCCACTGGCGCCCGAGATTCCGACTATTAAACGCATTTTCCTGAACGCATATTCTTATCGTTCCTCTAATACCGATTCTAACCTCGGCACGAGACTGAAAAGCCGCTCACGCGACACTATCCGCTGCGTGAATCCCTTATTCAGCGCGGTTCAGGCATGTGGTAACGCGGCCCCCGGTGCTGACCGGGCGTCCGCGGTTCGACATCCGGCCGCAACCGGTACTCGTCGAGGTCGTCACCCATATGAAAAAATAACGGTTCGGTCGATTCGAGGCTGCGCAGGCGGTCACGGTAAATTTCCAGCTGGGCGGCCATGGCCTCTTCACCGCAAAAAGGTATGCCGTGCGCGACAAAAGGGGGCAGTACCGAGTAGCCGCACAACGCGAGCACACCCGCATGCACCGGCCAGAGCACACGTTCCATGTCGCCGTTTTTGCCGTCGGGCAGAAAAGCTTCGGTCGGTGCGCTCACCGTCATGGCAATCATCGCCCGCCGGCCGACGAAGACACCCTTCTCCCAGGTACGCCCATGCTCGTATGCAACACCGCAGGCAAAGACACGGTCTATCCATCCCTTCATGATCGCGGGCATCGAAAACCACCACATCGGGAACTGCAGTATCAGTGCATCGGCCGCCATCAGCTTGTCGAGTTCCGTTCGCACATCGGCGGCGAAGCCGTTGGTCTGCGCCGCATGCATCTGCTCCACGCCCAGGCTGAACCGGTCCGTGTCAGCGCGGCCGGTCACATCATGCTCGCCTGCAACCGCGTTAAAGCCCTGGGCGTACAGATCACTGACTACCAATTCGTGACCCTCGGCGGCGAGCGTTTCGCGGGTTGCCGCCAGCAGTACCCCGTTGTAGGAATCCGGCTCCGGGTGCGCATAAACCACGAGTACCTTCATTTTTGTCCCTCTCCTTGGGCGTCTGAACCGGGCGCATGTCGCCTGACGGTTCGTTGGACACCATGCAGCAACAGTCCCTGAAATGCACCCGCTCCGGCTGCCGTTCATCCGGCATTTGGCACCACTCATCGAAAAAATACCTAAAAGGACTAGAAATCAATGGCTTACACATGGATCAACTGCGTGATATGTGAGCTAAAACACACCTGGAACGCCCGCGGCGCGCTACATTTTTCGGACGCTTTCCGGACACGGAAAAATGAAAATCCTCAAGTCACTGCTGGGCAAGAAGAAAGAAGACGAGACGCCAACCTGGGATATCACTCCCGAGGCGGACCGCCCTGCGCCCAAGAAACGCAGGATCGAGGAGGAACCCCTGCCCCGCGCTGACGAGGAGAGGAACCGAACCCGTTTCTGGATGCCACGCTGGACACCATCCAGCTTGAAGCCCTTTCCTCGCCGGAAGACGACCCCTACCAGAGCTATAGCTGGGAAATGGACCCGGAAAGCGACACGCGCAAAATGAAGACCATTCAGATCGGCAAAGCCGCCAAAAAAAAATCTGAGGGCCGGCACAACCCCTACGACACCGGCACCCGACGGCGCGGCTGGAAAAAATAGCACCTACACAGCCCGACCTCCGATCAACTAAGATAGCGGCAACGTTAGCTACAGGCTGCCTGAATGATTATCGATCCGGCGTGGGAAGGAGCGGTTCAGTTCTATGAACTCGTTTTCGGAACCTGGCTTGCCTATATTTTCCTCGTGCTGTTCTGGGAAAAGGTGTTGCGACAGCCGCTGGAGGAATGGCGCTACGTGCTCGCCAACTTCGTCGGCGCCGGCGCCTTCTGGGTTAACCATTATTTTCAGTACGCGGAGTTCTGGTCACTGCTGCTCAACATCTACACGCTGAGCTTCCTGATCATCTGGTATATCTGGTGCGTGCGGGGCCACGGCCGCAGCATCGGCTGGCAGGTCGGCGCTATGGTTGGCGCAATTGTTTACACGGTTGCGTTTATCGGCTTCGAGAACATTGCGCGTTACGGCGTCGATACACTCGAGTATTCAGAATTCTGGTTTATGCTGACTTCCTATATAGGCTTCATCGCCATCATTTTCTGGCGCGGGAAGCGGGTTAGCGGTTCAACGGCCGGTTAGAATGAATCTTCGCCAGGAGTGCAGGGGTTTAGCCATGAAATACACACTTCTTATACTTGCCCTGGGGCTTGCCGCCTGCAGTGGCTCGAGCCTGAACATCGGCGTTGGTGGATTTGGCGGCAATATCGGTGGCTCGGTATCCACCGAGATACCACTCGGGGGCGATGAAGAAGACTCCCTGCCCTATGCCCAGATCTGGCTGCCCGAAGAAGTCATACAAGCCGTCTTCCCGGACCGGGAACTGCCCTTCACAGCGAATGCGGCCGAAGTACGCGCGCTGATTTCCTACGGTAGGAGCGATGCGGAACCGGGTATTACTGACGAACAAAAAGAGCTGCTGGCCGACTGCGTTGCCGACAAGGCAAAGTGCCAGATCCAGCGCAAGAACTAGCAGTCCTTCAGCAGGGCTTTCGCCCGGCGCCCGCGCACCTGCACCACAATGATCCACACGCTGACCAGGACGGTGGCCACGAGCGGCCAGATGCGCATCTCAAGCAACTGGTAAGCGATACCGTGCGTTACCGTCAGCCACAAAGACACGTGCGCCGACCGCTGCAACCATTTCCATTTTTTGGGGCCCAGCCAGCGCAGCGCGCGGTCGGAGGAGATCGCGAGCAGTAGCAGGAACAGGATGGCAATGACCATCCCCACGGTCGCACCGTAAGAAAACAGCAGGTCACGAATGGCTATACCCAGTTCCGGCGTGGGCGTCTGCACGAAGGCTGCCACGTAAACGGAATTCATAGCGACCACGTTGCCGGCATAAAAATGCAGCAGCCCGTGCAGCGCAGCCCAGATGCCTACATCCCGCCGCAGGTAAATATTGAACGGCGGTTTCACGCCCTGAATACACTGCAGGGGACCGATCAGCAGAGCCCAGGCCAGCAAGCCCAGGCACAGCCAGGCCGACACGACGCTGATGCGCTCCCAGACTTCAGGGTACGGTGCCCGCCAGGCACCGACGGCCAGTACCACCAGCGAAGCCGCCAGCAGCAACGCGTGGTGCCGGGCCCTGGTCAACGGGTTTGCCCCATCAGAATTTAATGACCGGCGGGACGTTCGCGAAACTCCAGACTTCGAACGGCACAATCTGGCTGGCATAGGGATCGGAGAATAACTGGTCGATCAGCCAGTTCCTGCGCATGATGTCCTGCGCTTCGATATCGGCCTCGGTGAAAGCTTCGGTGGACCGTTTATCGGTGATGTCCATGTACGCACCCACGAAATCGTCAAACAGGCCTGCTATGAACTTGATAGATGCCTCCGGGTCACCCCGGTACACCGGCGGGCCGTAAAAACTCACCCCCGAACAGGCCGGCTTGCGCCTGAACTCCGCAATCGTGTCGTGCGTACCCTTGCAGATGAGTTGCCGGTAGAGCACCGGGTCCTTGTCACGTTTTGCGAAATAATCATCGGTCAGTTTTTTCAGCAATGCCAGATCTTCTTCGACCTTGGTGCCCGGCATAACGCCGAGCCAGCCACCGGTGGCTACCGAGCCGTCTTCGAACATCTGCAAAACAATCGTTGCGTGCAGCATGCCGACCAGCGGAGTTTTCGGGTGCATGTCGAGGGAATAGAACTTACCCCAGGTCAGCACACCTTCACCCCTTGTATTTATCTTACCGATCGAGTTCATGCGCCCGGCCTTCTCCATGACCTCACCCCGGGCAACCCTCAGTTTGTAATCGCCGTATTTGCCTTCGATGAACCGGTCCTCAAATTCGATGCCACCGTTCATCTGCTCAACACGCCCGAAGTACTTCGCATCCATTTCGGCAACAAAGTCTTCCATGAACATACTGAGCATGGCCCGGTCTTCTTTGCTCAGGGTGCCCGCGGTGCCTTCGTGAGCGCCCGCGTAGACCGGTGTTCCCGAAAGGCCGAGCAGCAATGCAGCCAGGGCGGCGGCAACCGTTGTATGTTTGTTGTTGTGCTTGCACATGTTCTGGCGCATTTTCTGGCGCATGACGATTTCCTCCGTTTACGAACCCGCCTGCTGAAATCTTATCTGAGTCTGAAAGAGGCCCGGCTAAAGGTCAATCAGGCGGCGAGCCCCATCCATCAGGCAAAAAAATGCCCGCGGGTAAGCGGGCGAAGGAGGAAATTCAATATAGGAAGAATTTCTCTCTGTATTCAGGCTTGGGGCCTGACTGCACTCATTGCATTCGGTTAAGGAGCTATACCTTTCTCAGTCGTTCCTCGTTGCTGCGACAGAACCCCAAAAGACGCAGCACCGTTTGCCTGCGAGCAATTTAGCATTGCAACAAGCACTTAGAATCATCTAAACAGATGAGAAAAAGTATCAATTTACAGAAAATCAAGGGGTTAGGCGGGTGTCGCTGGAAAATGATTCGGGGTGCTTCAGAAACATCGGGAGAAGTGCATTTTGGCGGATCAGGAATAGCCAGGAGTAGCTGCCAAGTCCTTAAAATTTTTCCGGGTGGTCCGGAAAGACCAGTAGCAGTGCGATCTAGCGGATCAGGAATGGCCAAATTTGGCTGCCAAGTCCCTAAAGTTTTTCGAAGTCGGCCCTGGCCCGGGCTCCGCCCGAGCCATAGCCGTACTTCTCAATAACTTTGGTGCCGGAAAGTGGACTCGAACCACCAACCTACGCATTACGAATGCGTTGCTCTACCACCTGAGCTATTCCGGCATCGACAGAAATCTGGCCGGTGCTGTACATCGCGCTAGCCGGCACGGGGCGAAGTATAGGGGGAGTTATGAGGACGGGCAATCAGCCCCGGCTGCCAGATTACGGCATGCCGCTCGACCAAGGTTTATACGGTCAGCGCTTGTTACGGACGCGAACGATGACTTCCACATCGTGCGCCTCGGTACCGGGCGGCAGGTCCGGGATCTTGTCGAACTCAAGTTCGTCCAGACCGATGTCGGTCAGTTCACCGGTATCGACATTATAAAAATGATGATGCGGGTGAATGGTCGAATCGAAAAACTGGCGTGTTGAATCGACCGAAAGTTCGCGCGCCAGGCCATGGCGTGCAAACAGGTTAAGCGTGTTATAGACCGTTGCCTTTGAAACCCGGCTACCGGCTGTTCGCAGCTTTCCAAGAATCTGATCAGCTGAAAGGTGTTGCGGACTGGCCAGCAACAACATTCCTATTTCCATACGCTGCTTCGTCGGTTTTACGCCGCTAGCGCGCAGCGTTTGTTCGACCTGCTGTTTGAACTCCACTGTCATCATCCCCCCCGAGATAACTGCGCGGCCATTTTAGCCACACGCCGCAACGAGTGTAAATGCCCAGCGCAACTTTTGTTTCAAGTCACTTGTATTAGAAATTTTTGTCGCAGATTTTTTTGTCCGCATGCAGAGTGAGACAGTGAAATTTGCTGGCAACATGAAACAACAACTTGGGACGACTCTTGCAGAACTTTTATTGGCACTGGCCGTCCTCGGAGTACTTATATCGCTGTCCGTGTCGGGATTTTCTACACTCTTTGCTGAAGCTCGCATGACCAGTCAGGTCAATAACTTAGTTCATACTCTTCACCTGGCACGCCAAAAGTCACGTGCACTTGGGACCGATGTCGTGCTCTGTAAGAGTGCAAACGGTCTGCAATGCAGTTCAAGCTCAGCCTGGCACAATGGTTGGTTGCTTTTTGCCAACACGAACGGAGACACCCCCCCGAAAATCAATCCTGGTGAGCGGCTGTTGGTCACCCACGGTTCACTCCATGGACTGCAAATCTCCGCAAACCGGCGTGCATTCAGCATGCGCCCCTTCGGTCGGCGCGCGACCAATGGGACCCTTACCTTTTGCGACCACCGGGGCGGTGGCAGTGCGCGTGCGGTCGTGCTTAGCTACACCGGCAAGCCGCGAGTTACCCGGCAGGATACGGGCGGCAACCCATTAACATGCCCTGCAAAGCAATGATCCGCTTAATACACAAGATGGCGGGTACCACGCTTGTAGAAATGCTGGTTGCACTCGTTATCCTGTCACTGGGCATGTATGCAAATCTGCGTATGCTTACCCAAAGTATCTCTACACTAAATGTAGCCGGGCAACAGCAACAGGCGGCAGCCGCCATTCGAAACCTTGCAGAAATTATCCAGGGGCTGCCAAAAGAAATTTCTGGCCACCAACCGACGGCCACAAACATTTCCTGTACAGGCAATGCATGCGAACCCGAAGAACTGTTCGCCTGGTTCTTCCAATCCTGGTCAACGAAGCTTGCCCGGAAACTCCCCGACGGCCAGGGGCATCTACAGGTCGTCCAAAGGAACGGCACTGATGTTTTGCAACTCCGGGTCAGGTGGCTGGGCGCCGGCAACGAAGTGCTGCAGCGTGCCGCTTATATACCGCTGCCGGCCGGCGCGGACAGGCGATGAAAGCGGCTGCCGGTTTCACGCTGGTAGAGCTCATGGTTGCGCTACTGCTCGGGAGCATCATAATTGCCGGGGCACTCAGCCTGTTCAACTCGGTCAGGGCCGCGTATACCAGCGCCCAGCTCATGGCCTCACTGCAGGAGCGTGGTGCATTCGCGTTGACGGCGCTCGAGGACGATTTACGGCTGGCAGGCTTCTGGGGGCTGCACAGCGACGCAGGGTTGATCAATATCCCAAGCGGTATCCGGGTCCATTGTGCCGGCCGGAACATCAGCGCGTGGGCGCTGCAACTTGCCGATCCCGTCGATGCGACCGATAACGGGGCCCTGTTGCCCTGTCCACCGGCCGACCGTTTCGTGCCGGGTACCGATACACTGATCGTGCGGCATGCCAGCGCTGAGACTGCCGATGACCCGGATCGAATCCGCCTGCATACGAGCGAGACGACCGGTAACATTTTTCGTGCCGGTGCGCCGCCCGATATAAGCGGCGCAAATACTTTCGAGTTGCAGATTTCCGCGTGGCACCTCGACGCCGCGTCGTCCGAATCCGGACTGCCCGCGTTGCGACGTTTTACGCTAACGAACAACGGGCTCATGCAGAACCAGGAAATCATGCCAGGTGTCGAGGATTTCCAGGTCTTACTCGGTATCGACAGGGACGGCGACCTGCAAATCGACAGCTTTGTAAACGGCGATGACCGCGATGGCGCTCCCGTGCTTGCCGTCAGCATCTGGTTACTGATCCGCTCCGAACGCTCCGAGCCGGGCCACCACGATAACGGTCCGTGGTACAGCATCGACACCGATGCGCGTAACCCGCTGCGGCCTGATGACAGTTACCGCCGTGCAAGCTTTATGCGTACGGTTTATCTGCGCAACCGGCCCCCTGCCTGAGATGGCAAGAATGATCTGCAGACCAACCGGCTCCGCGTTGCCGATCGTGTTGATGCTGCTCACGATACTGAGCCTGTTCGCAGCGAATGCATTGCGCACCGCCACGGCAGAAGCGCGGCTTACAGATTCGCTACTGGTCGCGGACAGGGCTTTCGAACTCGGCGAGCGCGGCATCGCCGCCGGGCTGCGCTACGCTTTCGAAAACCCCGCGAACCTCACGACCGGACTGCCGTTAGCGCTGCGGCTTGCCGGTCCTGATGCCGACGACACGGTCGAAGTATCCCTGGCACACACCGTACTCGACAACTATTGCCCGGCAATGAGTGTCTCACCGGTCGAGCGGCTGCACTTTGAGATCCGGGCAATGGTTCATGTCGAGCTGCTCCGCCAGACCCATGTCCAGGGTTTCTATATATGCCGGGAAATATGCCCGGGCCCCTGCACCGGCATCGAGAGCCTCCCGGTAAGGAGTTACTGGACCGTACATGGCGAGGGCCGTGGTGGCATCTGATCATGCGGGCTTCAGCCTGGTCGAGCTGCTGATCGTTATCAGTATCGTCGCGATCGTTACGGGAATCGCTTTGCCAAGCTGGCGGGACTATATACGCGCAGCGCGACGTATCGACGCGATGGGTACCCTGCTCCATGTCGCCGCCCGGCAGGAACAGTTCCGCCTGCAGAACCAGCACTACGCAGACGTGCATGCACTCAGCATTGCGGAGACCACGCCCGGCAGCGACTACCGCATACACATCGTCGTCACAGCGGCAGGATTCGAGGCGATAGCGACGGCTGCACCCGACGGCAAACAATACGACGACAGTAAATGCTGGTCCTTCGGTATCGATGAAACCGGTCGACGCTGGTCTCGCTCGGCGAGCGGTATAGATACAACCCGGCAATGCTGGAAGACTTAGCTTATTCCGGTGCGGCAGTCTTTGATCGTTCGCGTTCGAAAAATACGCTGTCGATAATAATGAGCGTGACACCCACTGTTATCGAACTGTCAGCAACATTAAATGCCGGCCAGTGCCAGTCGCGGTAGTACAGCAACAGGAAATCGACAACGTAGCCCTGCATCAGCCGGTCGATCAGGTTGCCCACAGCACCGCCAAGCACTAACGCCAGGCCGGTTGCCAGCGTGTGGCAACCCTTCTGCGGCAGATTCCACTGGTACCAGACGATACCGGCGCTAACAACGATGGCGATACCGGTAAATAACCAGTGCTGCCAACCACCTGCATCGGCCAGCAGACTGAATGCAGCACCGGTGTTGTGATAGCGCACCAGGTCGAATACCGGCAGCAGACTGATCCGTTCAAACTCCGCCAGGTTATCGACAACCAGGTACTTGGTGAACCTGTCGGCAACCACGATCACAAACGACACGATCAGCCAGCGCAGCGAGGCAAGACCTGCGCAGTTACTCGATGGATTACCGGAATCGCTCATAACGGCTTACGCGAATGCGCGTGTTTCGCCTTCGCCGTCGACATTCGAAACACAGCGGCCACAGATTTCCGGATGGCCGTCAACACTGCCCACGTCTTCGCGCCGGTGCCAGCAGCGTATGCACTTGGCGTGCTCACTCGGGCCGGCCGTTACACGGTAGCCGCTGTCTTTGTTACTGTCTTTTGGCGCTTCGCCGAGCGGCCTCACGTCTGCTTCCGAAGTAATGAACACGAAGCGCAGCTCATCGCCCAGGGCCTCGAGGGACTCACGCAACACCCCGTTTGCGTAAACCGTCACAACGGCCTCGAGCGGCGAGCCGATATCGCCTGCATCGCGCAGCGACTCCAGTTCCTTGGCCACGGTCTCGCGCACCCGGATGAGCGCATCCCAGTCAACGGCCTTTTTGTCACCCCCGGGTACGTCTGCGAAGGTTGTCAGAAAAACTGAGCCGGCACGCTCGCCCGGCAGCGCCTGCCAGATTTCTTCGGCCGTAAACGTGAGTATCGGTGCAAACCAGCGGACCATCGCCTCGACGATATGATACATGGCGGTTTGTGCAGACCGGCGCGGATGGCTGTCAGCGCCGGTCGTGTACAGACGGTCTTTCAGGATATCGAGGAAGAACCCGCCCATATCGACAACACAGAAATTGTGCAACTCCTGGTAGACACGATGGAAGGCGTAACTGTCGTAAGCCTTAAAGATCGACTCCTGTAAACTCGCCGCGCGCTGTATCGCCCAGCGGTCCAGGTCAACCAGCTCATCGACCGGTACCAGGTCTTTTGCGGGGTCGAAGCCGTGCAGATTACCCAACAGGAAACGCGCCGTATTGCGCATGCGCCGGTAGGAGTCGGCCATCCGTTTCAGGATCTCGTCCGAGGCGCTCATCTCGCCGCTGTAATCGGTCGCAGCAACCCAGAGACGCAAAATATCGGCGCCGAGACTGTTCATGACTTTCTGCGGCGCGATGGTATTGCCCAGTGACTTCGACATCTTGTGGCCTTTTTCATCCACGGTGAAGCCGTGTGTCATGCACTGACGGTACGGCGCGCGTCCGTGCATCGCTATCGAAGTCAACAGTGAGCTCTGGAACCAGCCACGATGCTGATCCGAGCCTTCGAGGTACAAGTTCGCTTCACCGCCGATAGCCGGATGCGTTTTCGTCAGGCAATGGTGCACCATGCCCGAATCCATCCACACATCCATCGTATCGACGACCTTGTCGTAGTCTTTTGCAGCGTCACCCAGCAACTCTTCCGGTTCCATTTCGAACCAGCCGTCTATGCCGTCCTTTTCGATCCGTTGTGCAGCCGCTTCAAGCAGGTCGGCTGTATCCGGGTGCAGCTCACCGCTTTCTTTGTTTACAAACAGCGGTAGCGGCACGCCCCAGGTACGCTGCCGCGAGATACACCAGTCAGGACGCGCATCGACCATCGCTTCGATACGCTGCCGCCCCCAGCCGGGGATCCACTCGACACCGCGAATCGCCGCCATCGCCTGCCCGCGCAGCCCGCCCTGGTCTAGGCTAACGAACCACTGGGGCGTGGCGAGAAAAATCAGCGGCGTTTTGTGGCGCCAGCAATGGGGATAACTGTGGCCGAACGGACTCTGGTGCAGCAGGTAGCCGTTCTTGTCGATCAGCGAAATGATCTCGGGACCCGCTTTATTAATGTGCATGCCCCCGAAATGTTCCATCGATTCCAGGTACACGCCATTACCGCCCACCGGGTTATCCAGCGGCAGATCATTGGCAAGGCCTGCGGCAAAATCGTCGTGGCCGTGCCCCGGAGCGATATGCACGGCGCCTGTACCGGTCTCGACGGTCACGAAGTCGGTATTGATGACCGGCACTGTACGGTCCATGAACGGGTGTTTGAGTTCCAGGCCGTTCAGTGCTTCGCCGGGAAACTCCGCGAGCACTTGCGAACTGGTCGCACCGTAACGGGTTATGGCTTCTTCGGCGATCGGCTCCGCCAGTACCAGGAGCTCTTCATTGCCGTCGATAGTCAGTTCGACCAGCACGTAGGCAATATCCGGGCCGAGCGCAACGGCCTGGTTAGCCGGCAGAGTCCATGCGGTCGTTGTCCAGATCGGGATCGAAGCCTCAAGCCTCGATTCCTTCTGCAGCGCCTTGAAACGGTCGCCCACCATTTCGAATAGCTCGATGCGGTTGACCACCGGGAAGCGCACGTCGATGGCAACTGATGTCTTGTCCTGGTATTCGACTTCGGCCTCGGCCAGGGCCGAGCCGCAATCAAGACACCAGTGCACGGGCTTAAAGCCGCGCTGCAGGTGGCCGTTAGCGACGATCTGTGCGAAACCTCGAACCTGCTCGGCTTCGAAGACATGGTCGAGCGTCAGGTAAGGGTTATCCCAATCGGCGAATACGCCGAGCCGTTTGAAGTCCTCACGCTGGCTATCGACCTGGCGCAGCGCGTATTCGCGGCAGGCCTGTCGAAATTCGCGTGCATCAAGTTTGGTCCCCACCTTGCCCTTTTTCTTTTCGACCTGCAGCTCGATGGGCAGGCCGTGACAATCCCAGCCGGGAATGAACGGTGCATCGAAGCCCGCCAGCGTGCGCGACTTGACGACAATGTCCTTCAGGACCTTATTAACCGCATGGCCGAGGTGGATCGCACCGTTCGCATACGGCGGGCCGTCGACAAGCAGGAACCTCTCCCGCCCGGCTGATGCCTCCCGAATCCGGCCGTAGATGTCTTCCTGTGCCCATTTCTTGAGCATCTCGGGCTCACGCTGCGCGAGGTTGGCGCGCATCGGGAAGGCCGTATCCGGCAGGTTCAGTGTGTCCTTGTAATCCGTCACTTATATATCCATCTTCTACAGCCGAACGAATGCGGCTCAGGCAGCCGCGAGAACCTCGCGCGCCTGCTCGGCATCTTTAAACATTTGCTCACGGAGCGTTTCCAGGTCGGGAAAGCGAACCTCGTCACGCAGTTTGGCGACGAATTCTACCTGTATATTCGCTCCGTAAATATCCCGGTCGAAATCAAATATGTGGACTTCGAGTAACGGCTCAACGCCATCGATCGTCGGCCGCGTGCCCACACTCGCAACACCATCCAGCCGATCGTCATTCAGGCCCCGCACCCTGACTGCATAGATGCCGTGGACCGGGCTCAACTTGCGGTTCAGCTTCACATTTGCTGTCGGCATGCCGAGCGTCCGGCCCAGCTTCTGACCCAGTACAACTTTGCCGGACATGTAATACCAGCGGCCCAACAGCCGGCGCGCCTTCTCGAGGTCACCCGCATACAAAGCCCGGCGCACTGCCGAACTCGAGACCCGCTCGTCCTGCTGGATAACGCTACCCACCTGCTCGACACCGAAACCGCACTCCGCACCCTTGCGGCTCAGGTCGTCTATCGTACCGGACCGTTTGCGCGCAAATACGAAATCGTCGCCGACGACGAGGTGCCGGACATGGAGCAGGCCTACAAGCAGGCTGTCTACGAAAATATCCGGCTCCAGTGCCTCGAGCGCGGGCTCGAAATGGGGACAATAGAAAAAATCGATCCCGATTTCTTCCAAGGCCTGGTACCTCTCGCGGAAGCGCATCAGCCGTGCCGGCGGTGACTGCGGTGCAAAGTATTCCTTCGGCGTCGGTTCGAAGGAAAAAATCAGCGACGGCAGTTTGCGTTCGTGCGCGACCTCGAGCACGCGATCGAGGATACGCTGGTGCCCGACATGCAGGCCGTCGAATGCGCCAATCGTAGCAACGCATCCGTCTGCCAGCCCCGGCACGGGTGCAGCGGGACGGCGGATCAGGAGCATGACCGCCCGCCTGCGACGCGGTTGTCTTTATATATGTACATATCAGACCCGATCATAGTCCCTATGCGCCCGGCCCGGAGTCCGCCGGCGGCGTCGCCACCGGCGGCTTCAGGCTGAGTTCCACGGGACGCACGCCGGTCGCAAACAGCGTGGCAATGTAGGCAACCACACCACCGGCGACCGCCCCGACCAGCCATATACAACGTCGCCAGATATCAGCCTCCAGCCACAGCGCCTGCTCCGGCATAAAATAATTCAGCAGCATGGCCATCACCGCGCACGCGAGGGCCACCCTCAGCATGAAACGGCCCCAGCCGTGGCTGAGTATGAGCACGCCTTCTTTGCGCAGCCCTCTATACAGTAGTGCCGCGTTCAGGAACGCACTCATGGAAGTTGCCAGCGCCAGTCCGGCGTGTGCGCCACTCGCACCTGACAAATACCAGGGCACCACGATCACAAGGTTCAGGACCATGTTGGTCACGAGCGCGATGATCCCGATGCGTACCGGCGTTTTCGTGTTCTGGCGTGCGAAGTAACCGGGCGCCAGAACTTTTACGAGTGTGAAGCCGAGCAAACCGAAGGAATAAGCCATCAGGCTGATCGTCGCCATGGATACGTCATCACCGGTAAACCGGCCACCGTAAAAAATTGTCGTCAGTGCCGGGCCCGACAACACGAACAGCCCGACGGCTGCCGGTGCAGCAATCAGGATGACAAGCCGTAACGCCCAGTCGAGCATGGCCGAGAAACCTTCCATGGTCTGTGCCGCATACTCCCGGGACAGGTTCGGCAGGATGACGGTGGCCAGTGCGATTCCGAAAACGCCCAGCGGAAACTCCATCAACCGGTCGGAATAGTACAACCAGCTGATGCTGCCGGTAACCAGAAAAGATGCGAGCAGTGTATCGAAGAGTATGTTGATCTGCGCAACGGACGAACCAAAAATCGCCGGCATCATCAAGTTGGCGATGCGCTTCACACCCGGGTGGTTCCAGCCCCACCTTGGCCGTACCAGCATTTTTACCCGCGCCAGCGCCGGCAGCATACACAGGAGTTGCACGATGCCCGCCACGAACACACCGACGGCCAGCACGAGCCCCGGCCTTGGGTAGTTCGGCGCAAGAAATGCGGCAAACACGATCAGTACAACGTTCAGGATGACCGGTACAAACGCGGCCATCGCAAACCTTTTATAAGTATTCAGGATCGCACCGGCCAGCGCGGTTAGCGACACGAACAACAGATAGGGAAAGGTAAATCGCAGCATGTCGACCGCGAGTTCATATTTTTCGGCGGATTCGGCATCCGGGTTCAGTAACCAGCCGGCGCCTGCGATCGAGATCAGCACCGGCGCACCAATAACGCCCAGCAGCGTAAACAGGAACAGGATGAGCCCGAGAGTGCCCCCCACTCTGCCTGCGAGTTTGCGGACCTCATCGTGCTCACGGGTCTCGTCGTACTCCGCAAATACCGGCACAAAGGATTGCGAAAACGCACCCTCGGCAAAAAAGCGGCGGAAAATATTCGGAATCTTGAAGGCCACGAAAAACGCGTCCATGGCCGCATCGGCGCCGAAGAACCGGGAGAAGACCATGTCCCGGGCGAGGCCGAGTATCCGCGACAGCACGGTCATCGCGCTAACGACGGCCGTCGACCTCAGCAGGCCGGAGGCCCTGGACGATTCTGCTTGTTCCGGCTCGTCCTGGCTCATGCGGGCCCCTCGCTAAAGGCGGGCACAGGGTGCTGAAGGCAGCGCTGCCAGGTGCCTGTTTCTATTGACATCAGGGTGCCAAATGACCAGAATGCGCGCCTCTCGGGCCATATTCCCCGGGATCCGTATCGAGAGGAAGACTTAGTGGCAAACAGCAAACAATCTGCAAAACGAGCCCGCCAGGCTGAAAAACGTCGCCAGCATAACGTGGCACTGCGCTCGAGAATGCGGACCGCGATTAAAAGCGCCCACAAGGCCGCCGACGACGGCAATAAGGATGAAGCTGCCACTTTATGTAAGGCGGCCATACCGCAGATCGATACCATGGTTAGCAAAGGTCTCGTACATAAGAATAAGGCTGCCCGAACCAAGAGCCGACTGAACGCACGCATCCGGGCTCTGGGTTCCTGATTGCAAAGAACGCACAGGTTTCAATTGCATTAAGACGCAGTGGCCGAGCCCACTGCGTTTTTGTTTGCGTGACCCGAAACCTAAATTGCATCGGCTGCGCTCCCGCTGTCACTGGTTGAATCTTTATCCTGCCGCTCTTCGAGCCGCGTCATAATGTCGCCCACCAGTTCGCGCGTACCTTCTTTGTTCAGCGCACTGATCCTGTAAACGGGCCCTTCCCAGCCGAGTGCCGTAACGACCTCGTCACCGATCCCGGCACTGTCACCATCGCCCTCGCCCAGCAGGTCAATTTTGTTCAGGATAAGCCAGCGCTCCCTGGCGGCCAGCTCGGGGCTGAAACGTTCCAGCTCGCTGACTATGGCATGCGCCGCAGTGACCGGGTCTTCGGTACCAGGCGGTGGCGCCAGGTCGACTATGTGCAACAGCAAACTGGTACGGTTCAGGTGCTTCAGGAACCGTGTTCCGAGCCCCGCCCCCTCGGCCGCACCTTCGATCAGGCCGGGAATATCGGCCATGACAAAACTGCGGTGCGCCTCCACGGCCACGACGCCCAGGTTAGGGTAGAGCGTGGTAAACGGGTAATCCGCAACCTTGGGCTGCGCGGCCGATACCGCTCTTATCAAGGTGGACTTGCCCGCGTTCGGGAATCCCAGCAGGCCCACGTCGGCGAGTACCGTGAGTTCGAGCTGCAGCACCCGCTTCTCACCCGGTGTGCCCGGTGTGAACTTGCGTGGGGCCTGGTTCACGCTGCTCTTGAACCGGGCATTACCCTTGCCGCCATGCCCGGCCGCGGCGACCAGCAGCGCCTCGTCGTGCTCCACGACTTCACCGAGCACCTCGTTGGTCTCGGACTCCGTTACCCGGGTGCCCTGCGGTACTTCTATATAGAGGTCCTCACCGCTGCGGCCGGTGCGGTTTTTGCCCATGCCCGGCTGCCCGTTTCCGGCCTTGAAACGCCGGGCCACGCGGAAGTCGGCGAGCGTGTTTATACCTGCTTTCGCAACCAGGTACACATTACCGCCGTCGCCACCGTCACCGCCGTCGGGTCCCCCGCGCGGGATGTATTTCTCGCGCCGGAAGCTCGAACAGCCGTCACCACCGTTACCGGCCTGTACGCGCACTGTCACTTCATCGACAAATTTCATCGCGCTATTTTATAGATGCGTTCATGCATGTTTCACGGGAACCGACGTAGTCGACTTAAGTTCGTCCATTGAAAAGCTGGAACTCACGTCCAGGAATTCCAGCTCCTTGATCAGGTACTGATACACGCGGTCGTACTCGGCAATGCTGGGCACGACGATGCGCAGCAGGTAATCGGTATCGCCGCTCAGTCGGTGCGCCTCCAGTATTTCCGGCGTGTTTTCAATTGCGGCCATAAAACGCTCGAGCCAGTCGCCCGAATGACGGCTGGTCCGCACAGCGACAAAAACGGTTGTGCCGACATTCATTTTCTCGTGGTCCAGTAACGCTACACGTTCTTTTATGTAGCCCTGCTCTTCGAGTTTCTGGATGCGCCGCCAGCAGGGCGTGGTGGTCAGCCCCACCTCCTCGGCGAGCTCGGCCGCGGTCAGCATCGCATTCTGCTGCAGCAGTTCGAGTATTCTTCGGTCTTTATTATCCACAGTAGTATTTTGCGCTTATTCTTATATAAATGGAATATTTTTCTATTATTAGCCATTATGGAGGGCAACTTCGCGAACATTTTTTAGGCTTCAGGCCGTAGAATTATTGCTTATCGAGAGCCCCCTATACCGATGGATTCGATGCCATGCAGAGACCTACCGATAGCAATGTCACCCCTTTCCCCGGCAACCTGGCCGCGCCCGTTTTCGCAGAAAGTCAGGCCTATGGCCTGCAGCCCGGCACCACGCCCCTGCTGGCCGAACTGACCGAGACCATGCAGTCAGCGGTCGATCGGTGCCCGGGTTTCGGCGCTGCGGCCGCCGCCAAGTCGGCGTTGCGGGGCTACGTTTGTGAGCCGGCCCTGCTCGATACCTGCCACAAGGAAGGCGATCCGAAACACTACCGCCGTCATTTACTGTATGCGGACCCGGAAGGTGCGCTCAGTATCATCGCGGTGGTCTGGATGCCGGGCCAGGTAACGCCCATACACGGCCACACGGCCTGGGGCGCGATCGGCGTTTACGAAGGTTCGCCGTTCTGCGAAAACTTCGACAGGTATCAGAATGACCAAGAAGCAATTGGTTTGCGCAGCAAGATGAAACTGCTGCTCAAGCCCGGCGATCTTGCCACTGTGCGCCCCGGCATCGACGACCTGCACCGGGTCGGCAACGATACACCGAGCCGGGCCATAAGCATCCACGCCTACGGCCGGGACCTGCTGGCCGACCCTAGATCCCTCAATATCGTTTTCGATAGCTGACACTGAAACCCCCGTAGCATTCGGATCCTCATGTTGCGGCATGGATTGCCGCAAACTCAGAATAAGTCATTTGATTTAATTTTTTGCCTGCGCCAGAATACCCCGCTGACGTGATATACAAGGCTTCGGAGCACCCATCATGACCTACGAGATTTCAGCGGTTCGCCAGGATCCCGAGTTCAAAACCTTCACCGCGAAGCTGGTTGCCGGCGCATTAGGCGCCGAGATTGAAGGCCTGGACCTGACCCAGCCGCTCAGCGAAGAAGCTGCCGAGGAAATCCGGCAGGCGATGGTGCACTTCCATGTGCTGTTTATTCATGGCCTCGACCTGACGCCGTCTCAACACGTGCAGATCGCAAAAGTTTTCGGCACAGTGCAGATGGGCGGCACGATTCCCCGGCTGGAAGAACAGCCCGAGGTCAAGAAACAGGAATACACGCAGCAGGCCGGCATTGGCGGCGACGTGAACATGCACGCCGACGACACCTTCAAGGAAATTCCGTCGAAGTGTTCCCTGCTGTACGGGGTGAAAATGCCCCCGGCCGGTGGCGACACCATCTGGATCAACACCGAGGCAGCCTATGCCGCGTTGTCGGAACCTATGAAGACCATGCTCGATGGCCTGACCGCCGTGCACGACCTGGCCGACAAGTTTGGGTTGAACTCCTGGGGGTACCCAGACCACACAAACCGCGTGAAGATCGCCGAGCATTACCCGCCGGTTGAGCATCCGGTTATCTGTGTACACCCCGAGTCCGGCCGTAAATCCATATACGTGAACGAAATGGTCACGACACGGATTAACGGTGTTACGGACGACGAAAGCAAAACCCTGCTGGACTTTCTTATCCGTCACCTGAAGAAACCGGAATTCCAGGTTCGACTGCACTGGCCCGAGACCGGCACCCTCGCGATCTGGGACAACCGATCAACGCAGCACGTGGTTATGCCCGACTTCCAGCCACAATACCGGCTGAACCACAGGGTCGCGATCAAAGACACCGTCAGGCCCCAGGCACCCACGGATGCCATAAGGTCGGTTGCTTAACCACAATTGTCACAATTGGGGACAGTGACCAAATTCCGGCTCCAATACGCGAATTATCGAGTCAGGTAAAATCCACGGCGTAGATATCGCAACTAAGATGTAGCTATCGAATACATCAAGGGGGATCGATG
Source organism: Gammaproteobacteria bacterium (assembly GCA_030746435.1). GTDB lineage: Bacteria > Pseudomonadota > Gammaproteobacteria > Steroidobacterales. The sequence goes on from JASLMV010000009.1 coordinate 97,137, forward strand.
AACGCGCAAACTCTCCGGACCCTGGTCGGTTCCGTAGTAGTCTCACTGGTGTTCTTCGCAGTCGTCATGGGAATATCCATGGTCTGCGTGAGTTTCAACGCCCGCTGGTCACCGGATGTCGTATGGTTCCCCGTTCCGGTTATCGTCCTGTTGGTGGTATCGACGATTTGGGCCGAAAAGCGCTGGCATATAGACCTCTCGCACCCGACAGGTATTTCGCGTACCCAGATGTACGCAGTGGGTGTTGCGTTGACCGTGTTCGGAGTCTGCGTGACCTCTACCCAAGGAATATTCACGGACAAGGTCCGCGCCATCGAAGTCTACAGTGCCGATGTCAGCCCGTTGTTTCAGATGGCTTACGCGTTTGTAATGTCGGTATTCGCCGCCATACTTGCCGAAGTCACCTTCCGCGGCATCATGCAGACCCGGATGCACACGGTACTAAACGTGTGGCCGACAATATTTATTGTTACTTTTATAAACCTGGTGGCACACCGCTGGACCCCGGAACTCGTACAGAACGCCTTCGGCACCTTCGTCATCCTGGGCGCCTGGACCTACCTGCGCTGGCTGACCCGGTCCCTGTGGCCGCCACTGGTCGTGCACGGCCTGTGCAACCTGGTGTTCGCGCTCTGGGTCTGGTTTGTCGGGCCGATTTACTACGCGGAACTCTCGGGCATGACAATAGCGTTGATCGTCGGTGCGGGCCTCGTTTCTCTGGCGGTTACGGTCTTTATGACAAGAAAGATACTGGGAAGCAGGCCAGCCGACCAGATCAAATCCTGGTAAGGCGTGGAACCTACGCATTACTACTTACCATCGGACCGATACTGCGCCTATTCCACGGACAGGCTCCGTGTTAGATTGCCAGCACCCCTGAATAACTTTTAACATTAGTCCTGCGCTGGCATCTGGCATAGTGATGCAGCCGGTTTTGGTTTGAGGCTTACATGAAACGACGATTATTCCTGCGTTCACTCTGGCTTAAAGGTGTTGCACTGCCGTCTGCATACCTGCTCTCGCCGACGCTGAGTCGGGTTGCAGAAGCCGGGACGGATGACTCGGAGGAAGACCTGGTGCAGCGCCGCGGCTGCGGCAGAACATCTACGGGCGGTGCGAAACCGAATTATGGGGTAATTGCACGCGATTTCTACGATCCCTACCTGGAATTGATTCGCCTTTTAAAAGAGGCCAGCGAGATCGAACACGCGCTGATGATTCAGTACATCTTTGGTGCGTTCACCCTGAAGCCCCAATACCAGGAGCTGGTCGGTTCCGCAGAACCAACCGGCGACAGCTTTATGGGCGTCGCCGTCCAGGAAATGCAGCATCTGGCAGCGGCTAACAAACTCCTTGTTGCGCTTGGCAGCGCCCCCAACCTCGACCGCCAGGATTTTCCCACAGAACCCGATATCTACCCCTTTGAATTCAGCCTGGAGCGCCTCACGAAACTGACGCTGGCACGCTATACCTACGTCGAAGCCGGCCAGAACAGCATACCGTTCACCAAAAAAAGCCGGCCCGCCGACCAGTTATTCTGTGATCAGCTAACCGCGGAACTCGGCAGCAATACGGGCATGAACCACGTGCCCGGCCTGTACGGGGTTTTCGTTGACCAGCTTGAGTCCGCGATCGCCGATGGCACGGTGCAGCTCGACGGTGCCGACGAATGGTTAGAGAATCTCAAGTACATCATGAACGAAGGCGAGAAGCAGCACTTCGGTTTTTTTCGCAGCGTGTTCACCGGAGAACATCCGGCGCTGGCAGGAGGATCAAACCCCTGGGATCTCGCCGAGGACCACCCGGACTATCCCTCTTTTCCGGTCACGCCCAATCCAACGGCTTTTTTTGGCCATGCCAATCAAATCAAATCACCCGAAGCTCGCGCACTCGCGTGGCTCAGCGATCTGCACTACTGGATTATGCTGATGCTGCTGAATCTGTATTATCGCACCGGGAGTGAGGCTTTGAATGGCATGGCCCAGCGACATATGCGCGAACCGCTGCAGTCGATCGCAGGCTTATTGGCCGAGTACGGCACGGGCCTGCCCTTCGATGTGCTGAGTATCGGGTACGCACCGGCACCGGATCACGTGGGTAACCTGGAATTTATTCTGCGGCTTTCAGAAGAAGCCGATACCTTCGCCAACAAGATGAAAAGCGACCTGCCGGCCAATTATCCGCTGGGCCTGCATGCGGCAACGAAACGGGTGCTTGAGGCGGAGATACGGCGGCTTGGCTGACCTGCCACCTGAAAGCCCGCCGTTAACCCTCTGCTGGTAATTACAGGCTTCGGAAAGCAACGCTTTCCCGAAGTAACTTCCGGCGCATGGCCTTTCAGGCGTATTACTGCCGCCTGAAAGCCCGCCGTCAGCCAAAAAAAGCCGGGCAATGCCCGGCTTCACTTTTTTTCTTCTGGCTGGTTCTTTTTCTTCAGGTCCGCTCAAGCCTCGTTAGCAACGACGCTGACGAACATCCGTTTACGCGGGCCTTTGCGCTCAAATTTCACCGCGCCGTCTGCCTTGGCAAACAACGTGTGATCGCGGCCTATGCCCACGTTTACGCCCGCATGGTACTTGGTACCGCGCTGACGAATCAGAATATTGCCGGCCACGACATCCTCGCCGCCAAACTTCTTGACGCCAAGTCGTTTGGATTCGGAATCGCGTCCGTTACGGGTACTACCTGCTGCCTTTTTATGTGCCATGGCTGGTTATTCCTTCTCTGCTTCTTTCTCTGCCTTATCGTCTTTAGCTGCTTTAGCGGCAGGCTTCTTGGCAGCTGCTTTTTTCTTTGCGGCACCGCCGGTGATGCCGGTAATTTCGACCAGGCTGAATTCCTGGCGGTGACCGTAAGTGCGCCTGTAGTTCTGGCGGCGGCGGAACTTGATTACATCGATCTTCTTGTCCTTAGCCTGGGCAAGCACCTTGGCCTTAACCTTGCTGCCGGACACCAGCGGAGTGCCGACCTTTACGCTGTCGCCCTCACCCACGAGCAACACATCGCTAAACTCGACACTGTCACCTTCGGCAGCATCCAGCTTTTCGATCTTCAGCTTGTCGCCCTTGGCCGCGCGGTATTGTTTACCGCCCGTCTTGAACACGGCGTACATGAGTCTCTCCGCAGTGGGCTTTGGCCCTGAATCAGCAGGCCCAGTGGCCCGAAAAAGAGCGGGAATTCTAAAGACTCAGACGCGCCAAATCAATTGCCCAAATCAATTGCTTAGGGAGGCTTATCGGGGGCTGTCCTGTCCCTCCTCGGGGCAGAATATCCCGTTCAGCAGCCGGGCCAGCCGGACACCCGCCTGATACAGCCGCAAGTCAATGATTTCAACGGCCCTGGCCTGGTAGGCGGCATCTGGTTCTGCTGCACCGCTCCCTTCATTACGCGGGTAGGCGTAGACCTCATCCCGGTAAGCCTTCGACTCGGTCGCCCAGGTCGCCGGTTCTGCTGCGCCCGGATCCGGGTAGCCGCGCCCCGCGAGACTCGCCGCATAGACAGGCGCGCTCTCCACAACTTGCTCAAGCGCGTAGCTATCCCAATAGGTATGCAGGTTCGTTTCCTCGCGCCCGGCACGAATCTTGATCGCATTTCCACCCAGATCACTCTTTCGGCCCACGTGCAACGGCTGATGAATATCGGCAACAAAATGCACCAGAAAACGGAGTGCAATCCTGTGTTGTTCTACCGATAATTCCGGGTTTGCCAACTCCGTTCGGAAATGTTCGATGGCCAGCAGCACATCACCGTCGGTACTGATCGTACGATCAGCGATTGCGGTGTCATCCGGTACATTCATATAGTGCCAGGGACGCGCACGATCCCAGGTTTCGTCGCCGCGTATCCGGTCAGCCCAAAGTCCCGCCTCGGATAATGGCTCTCCGGGTATCAACTCATCGAGTGATTTACGGGTGCCTGTACAGGTGTAACGATCTGCAACATTTCCCACGATGCGGTGCGCCTCAGCGCCGAAACCATGGCTTACCGAAACCCAGCCAATAAGGGAAAATGCGTACAGAGTCATGCGGAATGGTTTTACAGTGCGGCACATCACAGGCATTATTCATTACGAGTATGGAACTGGTAAAGCCGCAACCCACCGGGTTTGATCTTGAAACGGTCCGCTCCCAGCTCGGGGGGGACTGGCCCGAAGTCAATCAGCAGATTATCGACTGCCTGCAAAGTGACGTCGCACTCGTTAACAGCGTCGCACGGTACATCGTCAACAGCGGCGGCAAACGGCTCCGCCCCCTGCTCGTGTTGCTGGCTGCCCGCGCGTGCGGATACGAGGGCGACAAACATATCTCGGCTGCGGTCATTATAGAGTTCATCCATACGGCAACGCTGCTGCACGACGACGTCGTGGATGCATCGGATCGCAGACGGGGCCAGGAAACGGCCAACAGCGTATTCGGCAACGAAGCCAGCGTACTGGTCGGCGATTTCCTTTACTCGCGCTCCTTCCAGCTCATGGTGCAGGTCGGCCACATGCGGATCATGGACGTGCTCGCCGATGCGACCAACACGATTGCTGAAGGCGAAGTGCTGCAGCTCATGAACTGCAACGAGCCGGAAACGACCGAACAGCAGTACATGGAAGTGATCTACCGCAAGACCGCAAAGCTGTTCGAGGCCGGCATGCTGATCGGCGCGATACTCGCGAGCCAGACCCGGGCGATCGAGAACGCGCTCACGGAGTACGGCCGCAACCTCGGTTGCGCGTTTCAACTGATCGATGATGCTCTCGACTACAGCGCCAACAGTGACGACCTCGGCAAGAATATCGGCGATGACCTGGCTGAGGGCAAACCGACCCTGCCGCTGATACATGCACTGCGGAACGCATCGGCAGACGATCAGGTTGTAATCCGCAAAGCGATCATTAACGGCGGGCTCGAAGACATCGACCGTATCGCCAAAACCATCCATGAAACGGGCGCACTGGCCTATACGGTTCGCCGGGCAGAAAAAGCAGCGAGTGAAGCGATAGATGCCCTGGATGCCCTGCCAGATTCCAGGTTCAAGGAATCGTTAATAGGCCTCGCGCACTTCTCTGCCCAGCGCCGCTATTAACAGCCTGTCTTTATAAAGGCTCGTAGTCGAATGCCTGCCCGCCAAGCGTGGCCTGGTACATGAGGCCGCCTTTCGCGATCGTAAACACCGCCATGCCCTTGAACCACTCGGCTATGGAAGTTTCGGTCTCTGTATCGCTGGTACCCGCACTGGCCGTGGCGCCCTTGGTCGACGCCGATGCCGATACCGCCCTTACCAATCGTCGGAAAAACGGCGTAGGCAACCGAGTTTGCAAAAAATGGTTTGGCAGCGGGCTAGTCTCGAAAGTTTTTGATGGCCTGTGCGTAGTCGGCGTTGTCCGCAGCCCACCCGGCCGGGATAAGAAATACTGTAAACAGGACTATAAGAAGCTTTTTTGTCATTGCAGGTCTCCGTACCTCAGTTCATCCACCACCCTTAGATTCTAACCAATGCCCGTAGTTCAGGCGCCGCAAATTGCGGGCAGGGCCGGGAACTGCTGATGGCGATGGTTTTCAAGGACTTAGCGGCTCGACAGACTACCCCGCTACCGCTATCCTTACGCCCCCGCCGGCGTCCCGTCCGGTGGATGATCCAGCCAATGTCGGGGTGTAGCTCAGCCTGGTAGAGCACTGCCTTCGGGAGGCAGGGGCCGGAGGTTCGAATCCTCTCACCCCGACCATTTTCAGAAAAGAAATGTCGGCTCCTTCGCCCGTAAGGGTGGAGGCGAATTTCTTTGCTGAAAATTCGGGAGGGAGTTGGAACCGAATCAAGGTTTGACCAAATCGCCTGGAGCGATTTGGCGGCGAGCGAACGAAGTGAGCGAGGTCCGCAGGACCGAGGGCATGGATGCCCGAGTCAATCCTCTCACCCCGACCACACATGCGCCTGGGTAGTAGGCGCACGTC